>NZ_JBFBIP010000001.1:0-687959 GCF_040685655.1 Microbispora sp. NPDC088329 | reverse complement strand
CATGCGGCTCCGAGCCGCTAGGCGAGGAGGTGGCATGAGTGACATCGTGTTCCGCCGCACCGACGACAGGGTCGGCGAGCTCGCCGCACGCCGCCTCGACCCGGAGGCCGACGCTGAGACGGTGCACGCCTGGGTCACCCACCCCAAGGCGGTGTTCTGGATGATGCAGGACGCCGGCGTGGCCGACGTGGAGAAGGAGTACCGCGAGATCGTCGAACACCCGCATCGCGACGCGTTCCTCGGGCTGGTGAACGGGCGTCCGTCCTTCCTGGCCGAGCGCTACGACCCCGCCGAAGTCGAGCTGGCGGGGCTCTACGACGCCGAGGAGGGCGACGTGGGCATGCACTTCCTGTGCGCGCCCGCCGTCACCCCCGTGCACGGCTTCTCCCTGGCCGTGATCACGACCGTCATGGAGCTGCTGTTCGCCGATCCCGCGACCCGGCGGGTGGTGGTCGAGCCCGACGTGCGCAACACGGCGGTGCACGCGCTCAACGCCGCCGTCGGCTTCGAGGTCGTCGGCACGATCGCCAAGCCGGAGAAGGACGCCCTGCTGAGCGTCTGCACCCGGGAGCGGTTCCTCGCGGCGACCGGCGCCGCCGGTAACGCCGTCTTCGGTGCGGCCGGAGGCGCGGCCGGGAAGGGAGCGCGGGAATGAGCCGCCACGGGAACGCTCCGGGCGATGTCGCGGAGGCTGTCTCCCATCTCACCCCCGCCACCTGGGAGAAGGCCAACCGGCGGCTGGTGCGCAAGGCGCTCGCCGAGTTCGCCCACGAGCGGCTGCTCACCCCGCGCCCGCTCGGCGACGGCCGTTTCGCCGTGCGCGGCGATCACGTGGAGTATCGCTTCACCGCGACCGTGATGTCCCTCGATCACTGGCATATCGGCGAGGTCAGCCGCCACGGGCCCTCCGGCGAGCCCCTGCCGCTCGACGCGCTGGAGTTCGTCACCGAGATGCGCGGCCCGCTCGGGCTGCGCGAGGAGATCCTCCCGGTCTACCTGGAGGAGATCACCTCCACGCTCGCGAGCCTCGCGTACAAGCTGAGCCGGCCCCCGGTCGGCGCGGCCGAGCTGGCGAAGGAGGGCTTCCAGGAGATCGAGGCCGCCATGACCGAGGGCCACCCGTGCTTCGTGGCCAACAGCGGCCGCATCGGCTACGGGATCGACGACCACCACAACTACGCTCCCGAGGCCGCCGCGCCCGTACGGCTGATCTGGCTGGCCGCTCATCGCGACCACACGACGTTCACCTGCTCACGCGACATCGACTACGAACGGCTGATGCGCGGCGAGCTCGGCGAGGAGGTGCTGGCCCGCTTCGCGGGCACGCTCGCCGGCCTGGGGCTCGACATGGCCGACTACCTGCTCGTGCCGGTGCACCCCTGGCAGTGGTGGAACAGGATCTCGGTGACGTTCGCGGCGGAGGTCGCCGAGCGGCGGCTGGTCTGCCTGGGCCCCGGCGACGACGAGCACCTCGCCCAGCAGTCGGTGCGCACGTTCTTCAACGCGAGCGCGCCGTCGAAGCACTATGTCAAGACGGCTCTGTCGGTGCTGAACATGGGCTTCATGCGGGGCCTGTCCGCGGCCTACATGGAGGGCACCCCGGCGATCAACGACTGGCTCGCCGACCTGATCGGGAACGACGAGGTCCTCCGCGCGACCCGCCTGACGATCATCCGTGAGCGGGCGGCCGTCGGCTACCGCAACCGCCGGTACGAGGCGGCCACCGACCGTCACTCGCCGTACCGCAAGATGCTCGCGGCCCTGTGGCGGGAGAGCCCGGTCGCGGGGCTGGAGCCGGGCCGGCGACTGGCCACGATGGCCTCCCTGCTGCACATCGACGAAGAGGGACGGTCGTTCGCGGCGGCCCTGATCGAGCAGTCGGGCCTCGCCCCCGAGGTGTGGCTGCGGCGCTACCTCGACGCCTACCTCGTCCCGCTGCTGCACGCCTTCTACGCGTACGACCTGGCGTTCATGCCACACGGTGAGAACGTCATCCTGGTCCTGAACGGCGGCGCGGTGGAACGGGTGATCTTCAAGGACATCGCCGAGGAGATCGTTGTGATGGATCCGGACGCGGACCTGCCGCCCGAGGTCCGGCGGATCCGCGCCGAGGTGCCCGAGGAGCACCGGCTGCTGTCGATCTTCACCGACGTCTTCGACTGCTTCCTGCGCTTCCTCAACGCCGTGCTGGCCACGGAGGGCGTGCTGGACGAGGACGCCTTCTGGCGGACCGTCGCCGAGTGCGCGGCGGCCTACCAGGGGTCGGTCCCGCACCTGGCGGACCGGTTCCGGCGCTACGACCTGTTCGCCGGCGCGTTCGCCCTGTCGTGCCTCAACCGCCTGCAACTGCGGAACAACCGGCAGATGGTGGACCTGACCGACCCCTCGGCCGCGCTGCAGATGGCCGGTGACCTGGTCAACCCCATCGCCCGCTTCGCCCCGGTTCGTCCTGAGGGCGGAGGCGCTAGGCGGGCGCGTACGTGAGGCAGTCGGCCTCGTCCAGGGAGTAACCGATGTCGATGCCGGGCGCCTGACATTCCAGCTGCACGTTGTGCCGGCAGTCGGACATCTTGCAGGCGCCCACCCGGCCCACCGTCTCCTGGTCGCCGCCGCGGGTGGGCGCGGTGAAGAACGTGTCGCAGTGCGCGTGCGACGCGTCCCCGACCGTGATCGCGGTGGCGTGGCACATGCCCTCGCGGTTGTACGCACACGAGGTGGCCTCGCACCGGTTGACTACGGGCATCTCCATGAGCGGTCGTCCCCCCTGACGATCGTGGCTTTCGCCCTGGCTCATACCGCCGCGGACCAGGTGTGCAATCTCCGCGGCGGTCCCAGACTCGGGCAAGGCACGCCAGGGGGAGGGATCAGAGCGTGGCGGCCGACCGCGTCAGCCAGCTGTCCCGGTCCTTCAGCAGCTCCTCGTGGAGCCGCGGCTCGGCGTCGAACAACGCCAGCGCCTCCCGCTGCGGCAGCGACCGCGCCACGAGCACGTCGGCCGCCGCCTTGCGCGCCCGCCACCGCTCGATGGGCTCGGAGGAGGGCAGCAGCCGGGTGGGCACCCCCTGCCCGAGCAGGACGCAGTCGATGCCCTCCAGCCCGTAGAACGTCGGGGCGGTGAGCTCGAGGTATCTGCGCGTCAGCGTGTCGCGCATGCGCAGCGGCGCGCCCGCGGCGTACACGTCGAGCAGAGGCCGCAGGCCCGACACGTCCGTACGGCTACGCGCCTCCCGCCAGAAGGGCGTGTCGAGCCGGGTGTTGAAACGGTAGTGGACCGATAGGAACCACCTGATCTCGTCCCATTTCTTGCCGAGGACGGCGTTCACCACGTCCCGGCCCACCGGATCCGACCACGAGGCCGGCAGGGAGGTCACCAGCGCCAGAATGCCCTGCGTGATCATCAGCAGCCCGCTGGACTCCAGGGGCTCGACGAAGCCGTAGGAGTTGCCGATCGCCATCGTGTTGCCCCGCCACGCGAGGTCGTGCCGTCCGACCCTGAACCGCACCTGCCGGGGCGGGGTGATCCCCGGGAACCGGCGGGCCAGCTCGGCGGCGGCGTCCTCGTCGCTCATCGCGGCCGAGGAGTAGACGTAGCCGTGGTGGTCGCTCTCCCTGGTGGGAATGGTCCAGCACCAGCCCGCGTCCATCGTGGTCGCGGTCGTGTACGGCTTGAGATGCCCGCCGTGCTCGGTGTTGCCGGTCACCGCCGAGTCGGTGAACAGGCTGTCGGCGTAGCTGTGGAAGGGCGTCTCCATGGCCTTGCCGAGCAGCAGCGAGCGGAAGCCGGAGCAGTCGACGTAGAAGTCGAAGGACAGACGGCGGCCGTCGGTGGTGAGCAGGTGGTCGACCCACTCGGGCCCGCCCGGCACAGCTTCGGCGATCTTGGCGTCGACGTGCCCGACCCCCCGGGCCCGGGCCAGCGACGTGAGGAACCGCACGAACCGCTCGTTGTCGAGGTGGTAGGCGAACGCCAGATACTTCATGAGCGAGATCGGCGCGTCGTCCGGCCCGAACACCGGCGTGCGGTCCGCTTTCATGAACAGCGACTGCAGAGTGAAGGCGTCGATGTTCCCCTGCTCGGCCAGGGAACCGAGCACGCCGACGGAGTTGGCGGCCCAGTCGAAGGGCGCCATGAAGCCGCCGGGATTGGGACCCCACTCGAACTTGATGCCCAGCTTCCACGTCGGCCGGACCTCGCGATAGAGCTCCACCGGATCGATGCCGAGGTAGTGGTGGAGGAAGGTCACCATCAGCGGAACCGTGGCCTCGCCCACACCGATGATCGGCACCGTGGACGACTCGACCAGGGTGACCTCCAGCCAGGGCCGCTTCGCCCGCAGGGCGAGCGCGGTGAGGTAGCCGGCGGTGCCCCCGCCGATGACTCCCACCGTGCGCACCGCGCGGGGGTCGTCGTCACGCGGGCGGGTGAAGGCCGTGGCCGCCCGTTCCCCGCCCACGGTGAGCGCACGGTTCGCGGTCCCGTCCGGCCGGCTCAGCCAGCCGCGGACCAGCGCCCCCTCGTCCTCGCTCATCGGGGCGGTCAGCCCCTCCAGCATCTCGGTCAGCGTGCTGCCGGCGTCGCGGGGACTCCTCGCCATGGCAGGGCTCCAAATCGCCGTCGGGGTGGGTTGGTTGGCACGTTAGGTTCCGGGAGTTCGGATTCGGTTCAGCGGCGGTATGGATCCGATTGAGCGAGCCGGGACCCGCGCGGCGACGCCGCCGGCCCAGGAACACTCACAGCAGTGCACTCACAGCAGTTCCTCGGCCACGGCGAGAAGCTTCAGCGCGGTCGGATCGGCGGCCCCACCGCCTCGCGGCACCCGGTCGGAGATGCGCTGCAGCAGCACGTGGACGTCGTCGCCGCCGGCGGCGGGAAGCGCCGCCTCGGCCCGCCGCAGCCGCAGCAGGAGCTCCAGACCGTACGCGGCCTGGGTGGCGAGCAGCGCGAGGAGGTCGACGTCGGCGAGCTCCCCACGCCAGCTGGCGGATCTGTCGAGCACCTCGAGCACACCGATGCAGCTCTCCTGCCGGATGACCGGCGCCGCCATGATGCTGCGGGGGACGTAGCCCGTGGACTCGGCGGCGTCGTGGGCGAACTGCGGCACCGCGGCCACCTCGTCGGCGATCATCGGCTGGCCGCTGGCCGCGACCCAGCCCGCGATGCCCGTGCCCGGGGGGAAGCGCGTCCCGACGAGGTGCTGCTCTCCCTCGCCCGACACCGCCTCGAAGACCAGCTCGCCCGTCTCCTGGTCCACCAGGAAGACCGACGCCGCGGCCGAGGCGAAGACGTGCCGGGCGACCTCGACGGTGGACTGCAGGAGCCTGCGCTCGGTGATTTCGCTGTCGGAGCGCCGTTCATGCACGGACATGCGCGTCTCCTTCGGATACGACGACGTTGCTGGCGGTCAGGTAGAGCACGGACTTGAGCTGGAAGGGGGTCAGCCACGGGTGCCTGCTCAGGATGAGCGCGCAGATCCCGGTGATGTGCGGCGTGGCGAAACTGTTCCCGGTGCTCCGGATCTCCCTGCCTCCGGGCCAGGCCACCGGAACCCGGACGCCGCGTGCGAGGAACTCGGCCGGCGGCGCGGGATTGTAGTAATAGGTCATCGGATCGGGTTCGTCGTGACTGGCGACCGAGATGACCGAGGAGAACGTCCAGGGGAAGCTGAGGACCGGCATGTTGTGGGCCGAGGCCACCAGCAGGCAGCGCCGGAAGTAGGCGCGGTCGGTCAGATCGTGCAGCGCGGGCAGGAACTCGCTCCTGGTGGTGGACAGGCTGAGGTTGACGAGGTCGAACCCCTCGTCGACGGCCCAGCGCAGACCGGCCAGGAGGGCGGCGCCGCTGCCGGAGCGCCCGTCGGTCAGCACGCGCACCGAGGTCAGCGAGACGGCCGGGGCGATCGAGCGGATCACCCCGGCGCAGGCGGTCCCGTGTCCCGCGGGGTCGGCCGGGTCGCAGTCGACGACCGTCAGATCCTCGGCGACCACCAGCGAACGCTCCAGCCCCCGGACCCGCGGATGACGGGCGTCCACGCCGGTGTCGAGCACGCAGACGCGCACGCCCGCTCCGTCGGCGCGGCCCGCTCCGTCATCGCCCGCGCTGTCAGCACCCCATGCCCACTCCCTGGTGACCTCCTCCAGGCGGATCACGCCGAACTCCTCCGGGGCCAGCCGGGAGGTCGCCAGACTCCAGGCCGGCACGCCGGGAAACTGCTCACGCCGCTCCCGGCGCCAGGGGGGCTGCGTCACGGTCACTTCTCCTCCTCGATCCACTGGCGTACTCGCCGGGCGGGCAGCTCCGCTCCCTTGGCCGCGTAGCCGTGCAGCGCGCGGGCCGCGGCCCGGGCCGCCGGGCCGGTACGCCCGGCCGCGCGGTGCACCTGGGCGAGGTCGGCCAGCACGTCCCCCCGCAGGCAGGGGTCGTCGGTGCGGGTGAGCAACTCCTCCGCGCGGGCGGCGAGGGCATCCGCCGTGCCGTGGTCGCCGTCGAGGGACGCGAGCCGGGCGCCCAGCGCGGCGAGGATCAGCTCGCCGCGGGCCTGCAGCCGTCCGTCCTCGGCCCGCAGCCGGTCGAGCTCCCGCGCGGCCTCGGAGTGATGGCCCTGCCGGAGCAGCTCGCGCGCCGCGTAGAGCTCCAGCGTCCTGGCCGGCTCGGACTGCCCCACCCGGCGGAGGTCCGCCGCCGCCCGGCGGAACAACGTCTCCGCCGCGTCGTGCCGGTCGACGAGGGATTCCACCAGCCCGCGCACCTGGAGCACCGCGGTCGCCGCGAGGCCGAGGTGAAGGTCGCCGGCGTGCCGGTCGGCGGTGTCGAGGACGGCTCTGGCACGGGCGACGTGGCCGGCCAGCGCCAGCAGCCGCGCCTCGGTGACCAGGACGGGCGCGAGCATCGCCCGGTCGGCGCCGAACCTGGCCGACAGCCCGGCGCACAGGCTCAGCCCTTCGGCCAGCGGCGTGGGGGACCACTGCGCCAGCTCGCAGAGCCCGCTGAGGAGGCGGTTCTCCTCATACGTGTCGCCGAGGGAGCGGGCCCGGGCGAGAGCGTCGCGCAGTGCCGCCTCGGCCGCCCCGAACCGGCCCTCGCCGATGCGTACCAGCGCCTCCAGATGATGGAAACGGCACCAGCCGAGGTCGTCGCCGGGGTCGGCGGCCAGCAGGTCCCGGAACGGCTCGGCCGAGGCGGGGCGGGTGCCGAAACGCACCGCGAGCGTCTCCCGCTGGATGGCGCAGGTGAGCCGGCCCCGCCGGTCGTCCGGCAGCATCCGCTCGGCCACGTCCAGTGCGGCGTACGGCCGGTCGGCCTCGCCGTGGGCCAGCCCGGCGTCACAGATGCGCACGGCCAGCGGCCGGTGATCGGCGTGCCCGGCCGGCAGCAGGTCGCGTCCCCGCTCCAGCAGGGCGATGGCGGCGGGCAGGTCCTTGCGGTGCAGCGCCTGCGTGCCCTCGCCGACGAGGGCGCGGGCGGCCCGCTCGGTGAGCGAAGGCAGCAGCGGGTCGTCCGGCCGCACCTCGCGTTTGAGCAGGCAGGCGGTCTCCAGATGGTGGGCGAGGTCGCCGTGCGAGCACTCCTCCGTGGAGGGGGACGAGGCGGAGGGGGACGCGGCGGCCCGGCCGAAGATCCGGTCGGCGAGGGCCAGGTGCCAGGTGGCCCGCAGGTCCTTGCGGGTCATGGCGTAGACCGTGTCCCGGGTCAGCGTCTGCGCGAAGCGGAACGACCCCTGCGCCTCCCCCCGGCGGATCATGCGCGTGCGGATCAGTCGCCCGAGCAGCTCGTCCACGTCGAGCCGGGCCTGCGGCTCGGCCGCACACAGGACGCCGAGCTGGTCGCGCGTGAAGACGTGGCCGATCGTCGCGGCGCGTTCGAGCACGTCGCGCTCCCCCTCGTCGAGCCGGTCCAGGCGGGCGCCGAGCAACGCCTGGATGGTGGGCGGCAGCGGGGCGTCCTCTCCCCCCTCGGCCAGCGTCTCCAGCAGCAGTTCGGCGAACAGCGGGTTGCCGTCGGAGCTCTCCGCGACCCGCCGGCACAGGGCCGGGCCGGCGGCCATGTCGTGGGTGACCACCTCGGCCTCCGGCAGCCGGTTGGCGGCCAGCTCGGCGACCAGCCGTTCCATCTGCGCGGCGTCGAGCGCCCCCAGCTCGAACGCGACGGCGCGGTCCGCGTCGTCCGCCCAGGCGGGCCGCGCCTCCAGCAACTCGGGCCGGGCCACCCGTACGACCAGGACGGGCACGTCGACGAGCCACGTCGCGAGGTCGTCGATCAGGTCGAGCAGGGTCGGTTCGGCCCAGTGCAGGTCCTCCCACACCGCTACCAGGGTCCCGCGCCGGGCCAGCCCCTCGAACAGCGCGCGCACCGCCCGCGAGATCTCCTCGACACCCGCGTTCTCCCCGTCGCGCGGCGCCCGCGAGGCGTCGGCGGTCACCAGGCCGCGCAGGGTGGCGCCGCTCGCCGCCTCCAGCGCCGGCAGGACGTCCGGCGAGTCGTCGCCGAGAGACTCGACCATCTCCACGATGGGGCTGTAGGTGATCCCGGTGCCGTACGAACGGCACCGGCCGGTGAGCACGGTGACCTCGGCGGGCAGCTCCTGGACGAAGTCGCGCACGAGCCGGGACTTGCCGATGCCCGGCACGCCGAGCACGGTCACCATGCGGCATCGGTGGTCCCGCACCGTCTCGCGGTACGCCGCGCGGAGCCGTCCGAACTCCGCCGCGCGGCCGACGAGCGGGATCTGGCCGTCGTCGTGGGCGGGGTCCGGCTCCAGCGAGGTCACCCGCCAGGCCCGGACTGGGTTGCTCTTGCCCTTCAGCGTGAGCGGCGGCACTGGTTCCAGCCGCGCCTGGGTGCGGACCATGCGGGCGACCTCGTCGCCGACGAGGATCTCGCCGACGCCCGCGGCCGACTGCAGGCGGGCGGCCGTGTTGACGGTGTCGCCGATGACCCGCAGGTCCGCTCCCGGAGTCGCGATGACCACCGCCTCCCCGGCGCTGACGCCGCAGTGCACGTCGAGCCTGATGCCGTGCGTCGGGGCCAGGCCCTCGCTCAGCTCCCGCACGCGCAGCAGCGCGGTGTGCGCGGCGCGGACCGCCCGGAGCGCGTCGTCCTCGCGGCCGGCGGGGATGCCGAAGGCGGCCATGATCGCATCCCCGATGTACTTCTCCACCACGCCGCCGTGCTCGCTGATGCCGGAGGTGCACGCCTGGTAGTACCGGTCGAGGACGTCCCGCAGGAGCTCGGGATCGAGCCGTTCGGCGAGCTCCGTCGAACCGACCAGGTCGATGAAGACGACGACCACGTTCCGGCGCGCAGGGCGGGCCGCCCCTGCGCTCATACGAGCTTGAGCTCCTGTCCCTCGACCTCGCCGGCCGCCGCGTCCAGACGGGTCTTGATCGAGTTGAGCAGCTCGACCTCCGGCCTGCTCAGCTCGGCGAACACCTGCCGCTGCCGCTCGTTGAGCAGGTCCACCGGATGGCCCGCCTCACGCAGGGCCGTCAGCGGGTCGAACCGCGCGGGCCCGCTCTGCACCTCGGGACTGTTCATCGGCCACCTCCTGGTCGTGCGGGACCTGCCGGCCTCTGTGGTACGCCGCCAACGGTAGGGACGGAGGGTTCAGGGTCAGTATGGCGACGCCATGCCGTCGCCATACTGACCCTGAACTGGCCGCTCCTAGCGTGTGGGATCGCACTGGCCACGACACCACGAGGAGCGTCGCCATGACCGAAGAGAACGAGAACCTGCCCGAGCCCGAGGACGCCGAGGCCCCCGAGGTCGTCGCCCACTCCGAGGACGACGAGGGCGAGGAGACCCCCTGGTGCGGTGTGCACCAGGAGAAGTCCCTCTCCTGAGACACGCCGCGGTTCCCGGTCTCCCCCGGTCACCGGGCGGAGACCGGGAACCTCCGGCACTGCCCTCGTCTGGACGCGGAGATCCGATGAACAAAGGTCAGCACCGGGGACCCGAGGCGCGGCCGCGCGTGATCGGCGGGGAGCGCGGCTGGTGGTTTCTGGGCCCCGGAGGAATAGCCCGCCTGAAGCCTGCTCACCTCACGCCGGAGCGCGAACTGCGCCCCCAGGCCGAACGCGCCCTGCGTGAGCGGGGGCTGTTCGCCCCGCCCGCCTACCGCAGCTACTCGTTGACGGTGCTGACCAGCACCAACTGCAACCTCGGCTGCGCCTACTGCTTCCAGAACACCGAGCAGGACGTCACCGGCGGGAGCCGGCCGCCGAGGATCGCCTCCTCACGGCTCACGTCCGGCACCATCGGTGCGATCCTCGAGTTCACCCGCCGTCGTCAGGCGGAGGCGGGCCTGGACGGCCTGGTGCTCATGCTCTTCGGCGGCGAGCCGTTGCTGAACCCCCGCGCGTGCGTGGAACTGCTGGAACGGGCCGGCGGTCTCGGGCTGCGCTGGGCGAGCATGACCTCCAACGGGACGCTGATGACCGTCCCGCTCGCCCGGCGGCTGGCCGATCTCGGCCTGCGGGACGTGCAGGTGACGTTCGACGGCGACCGGCCCGACCACGACCGCATCCGCGTGCGGCGGACGGGTGGCGGCACCTTCGACGACGTCGTCGCCGCCATGGCCGCCATGACGGCGGCCACGCCGATCAGGTGCGGCATCCGCGTCAACGTCTCCCACCACAACCATGAGGGGATCGACGCGCTGGTCGAGCGGCTCGGCCGGGACCTCGACCCCTCCCGCTGCTCCCTCTATTTCGCCCGCGTCGGCGACGTGGGGGTGGGCTACGGCAACGACCTGGCCTTCTCCGACGACATGGCGGCCCGCTTCATCCGCTGGCAGCGCCGCGCGCTGGACCTCGGCTTCACGGTGCCCCGCCCCCGTGCGCACGCCCCCTGCCAGGCGTGCTCGTACCGCGACGGCAGGTACGGCGCGGTGGTGAACGCGGACGGCACGCTGTCGAGTTGCTGGGAGACCGCGGGGAAGCCGGAATGGCGGGTCGGCACGGTCCGGGACGGCTACCTGCCGCCCGACAGGACCGCGGGCAGGTGGATCTCCTGCGAGGAGTCCTACCGGTACGACGACGACCTGTCCGAGCTGACGAGGTTCCACGACAGCGTGGACGCGGCCCTGCTCGACTACCTCAGCGCGACCGGCCGGCTCGGGTCCGGCGCGACGTGAGCCAGGGACCACCGCCGAGCCCGGCCCGGCACGCGGCCCAGCCGGCCCTCCCGGGCACGTACGCGACCGGGCGGGCGGGACACGAGGCCGGGGGCCGTGAGGCGGCGGGCACCGCGGCCCGTTATCCGGACGCGCCGCGCTCGGACGCGGCCGAGGAGTTCCACGGCACGCGCGTCGCCGATCCCTATCGCGTGCTGGAGGACCCCGGCGACGAGCGGACCCTCGCGTGGATCGCGGCCCAGGAGGCGTTGTTCCGCCGCGAGCGGGACGGCTGGCGTCACCTCCCGGCCTGGCACGCGGAACTCGTCCGCCTCAGCGGGGTGCCGCTGTCGTCCCCGCCCCGCCCGCGCGGGCGCCGGGTCTTCTTCCTCAGAAGGGAGCCGGGCGAGGAGCAGCCCACACTGTGGGTGTCGGAGGCCGGAGCGGTCCGCGCGCTGGTCAGCCCGGCGGCCATCGACCCGGGCGGCCGCACCGTCCTGGAGGCGTGGCACCCTTCGGTCGAAGGCGACCTCGTCGCCTACCAGCTGTCCACCGGCGGCACCGAGGAGTCGCTCCTCCGCGTGCTCGACGTGGCCACCGGAGCGGTGGTGGACGGGCCGACCGACCGGATGCGCCGGTCGCCGGTCGCCTGGCTGCCCGGCGGCCGGGCGTTCTACTACGTACGGCGGCTGCCGCCGGAGCTGAACCCCGGCGAGGAGCGGTACCACCGCCGCGTGTACCTCCACCGCGTCGGGTCGGATTCCGCCGAGGACGTCGTGGTCTTCGGCGACGGCAGGGAGAAGACCTCCTTCTACACCGTCGCCGCCACCCCGGACGGCCGCTGGCTGACCGTGACCGCGACGGTCGGCACCGATCCGGCCACCGAGGTGTGGCTCGCGGACCTGTCCGGCGGCCCGCTAGAGCGCCCCGCGCTGAGGCCCGTACAGGTGGGCACGCCCGCCCGCGGCGCCCTGCGGATCGCCCCCGCGACCGGGCCGGACGACCCGCTGTGGCTGCACACCGGCCACGAGGCGTCGCGGGGACGCGTCGTCGTGACGACCGCCGCCGATCCCGGCCCCGCGACGTGGCGGACCCTCGTCGCCGGGCGGCCGGACGCCGTGCTCGCGGACTTCGTGCCGCTGACCGGCCCGGAACTGCCGCGCCCGCTCGCCCTGGTGCGCTGGACCCGGCACGCGGTGTCCGAGATCACCGTGCACGACCTCGCGGACGGCCGCGAACTGGGGAGCGTGCCCCTGCCGGGGAACGGGGAGGCCGGCCCGTTCTCGGTGCGGGCCGAGGCGGGCCACGAGGCGTGGTTCACCTACTGCGACCACGCCACTCCGCCGGTCGTGCTCCGCTACGACGCCCGTACGGGCGCCACCGGGGCGGAGTGGCCGGACCCGTCCGTGCCGCGCCCCGCCGTGACCACGAGTCATGTGACCTTCACCTCCCACGACGGGACGCCGGTCCGCATGTTCGTCCTGTCCCCCGCCACGTCGCCGCACGGGGAGCCCGGCCGGCCGCGCCCGGCGATCCTCACCGGGTACGGCGGATTCGGCGTGCCGATGTCCCCCGGATACATGCCGCACGCCCTGGCCTGGGTGCGCTCGGGCGGCGTCTTCGCCGTCGCCTGCCTGCGCGGGGGCGGCGAGGAGGGCGAGGAGTGGCACCAGGCGGGGACGGGAGTGCGCAAGCAGCGGGTCTTCGACGACTTCGACGCCGCCGCCGACCACCTGTTCGCGCGGGGCTGGACCAGCCCCGGCCTGCTGGGCGTCATGGGCGAGTCGAACGGCGGGCTGCTGGCCGGCGCCGCGCTCACCCAGCACCCGGAGAAGTACGCCGCCGTCGTCTGCGTCGCGCCGCTGCTGGACATGCTCGCCTACGAGCGCCTCGGCATGGGGCCGAGCTGGCGGGCCGAGTACGGCAGCGTACGGGACCCCGACGAGTTCCGTGCCCTGCTCGCCTACTCGCCCTACCACGCGGTCCGGCCGGGGGTGCGGTATCCGCCCGTGCTGTTCGCGGTGGCGGACGCGGACACGAGGGTGGACCCGTGCCACTCGCGCAAGATGTGCGCGATGCTCCAGCACGCCTCGGCCGGGCCGGGGCCGGTGCTGTACCGGCTGGAACGCGACGTGGGCCACGGCGCCAGGGCGGCGTCGCGCAAGGCGGCGCTGCTCGCCGACGTGATCGCCTTCTTCTCGGCCCACCTGGGCCTGGAGCCGCCGGCGTGAACGTTCTGCTGTGCTCGTTCAGCGACCCCGGCTACCTCTACCCTGCCCTGGCGGTGGGGCGGGAACTGCGCCGCCGGGGCCACCGCGTGCTCGTCCTCGGCCGGTCGGGCGTCGTGCCCACGGCGCGTGCCGCGGGGCTGGGGGCGCTGGACGCGGCCGAGTACGACGGGGCGGGCGGCTTCTCCGTGGGCCGCTGGACCCACGGCGGCGAGGCGCAGTTCCGGGCGGTGCGGCACGCCGCCCGCGAGTTCCGGGCCGGCGTGCTGGTCACCTCGGTCCTCGGGCACGGCGCGTTGCTCGCGGGCGAGGCGCTCGGCCTGCCGGTCGTGGTGCTCGGCTTCGCCGCCCATCTGTGGCCGTACGCCTCAGGGGGCGAGGGGGAACCGCAGCGTGTGGTGCTGCGCGAGTGGCGGCTGCGGGAGCTACTGCGTCACTACCGGGAGCTGCGCGAGCGGATCGGCCTCCCGCCGCGCCGCGACCGGCGGCCCGACCGCCCGCTCATCGGCTCCGGCCTGCTGCTGCGCGGGCATCCCGCGCTGGAGTACCCCGGCGCCGCGCTGCCCGAGGGGGTGTGGCACGCCGGGCCGTGCTCGTGGGAGCCGGCGGCGGATCCCGGCGAGGTGGACCGGATCGATCACCATCTGGCCCGGGTGGGAAAACCGGTCGTCTACGTGCATCTGGGGCGGCAGTTCGGCGGGCGAAGCCTGTGGCCGGCGCTGAACGAGGCGTTCACCGAGGGGCCCTTCCAGGCGGTGGTCGAGCAGGGACGCAGCGGTGACCCGAGCCCCGCCGCCGGAGCGGACGTCCTCGTGGTCCGCCACCCCTGGATGGGCCCGCTGGTCGAGCGGGCCGCGCTGGTGCTCACGAACGGCACCACGTCTCCAGTGCTGACCGCGCTGCGCCACGGCAGGCCACTCGCCGTCGCACCCGCCGGGTCGGAGCAGCCGCTGCTGGCGGAGGCGTGCGTACGGGCCGGGGTGGCGGTCCGGTTCTCCGGCGGCGGCTCGCCGGGCTCGGGCGCCGCGGCGCTGGCGGCGGCCCTCGACGGCCCGCTGCCCGAGCGCGCACGGCGGCTGGGCGCCGCGCTGTGCCGGGGCGACGGCGCGGTCGCGGCCGCCGATCACGTGATCGCGGCGGCGTCCCCCATGGCCACAGGGCGGTCCGGCGGCTCCGGGGCCGGACACCGAACCGGCCCCGAGATCGGCACCGAGACCGGACAGCGGACCCGGCAGGGAATCGGACATGGGACGCACGGCGAGAGGTTCCGCGACGCGGAGCGGATGGAGGCGCACACGTGACGACGGTCCCGCCGACGCCGTTCGGCCCCGGATTCCCCGCAGATCCCTACTCGCGTCTCGCGCCGTTCCGCGAGAGCTGCCCGGTGGCCCGGGTGACGACGCCCGCGGGCAGACCGGTGTGGCTGGTCACCCGTGACGAGGACGTCCGGGAGGCGTTCCTGGATCCCCGCCTGTCGATGCGGGGCGGGCGGACCGGCCCCTACCCGCCGACGCGCCGGGCGCTGGACGTCACGCTGGTGGGGCACGACCCGCCGCACCACACCCGGCTGCGCCGCCTGGCCGCGCCGTGGCTCACACCGGTGCGCGTCGAGCGGTACCGGCCGGTCGTCGAGGCGGCCGCCGCCGGGCTGCTCGACGCCGTCGCGCGGGACGACCCGGCCGACCTCATGCGGTTCGCGCACGCCTTCTCCTTCCGGGCGATGTGCGCGCTTCTCGGCGTTCCCCAGGCCGACCGGCCGTGGCTGTACGCGTGTGCCGAGTCGGTCTTCGCCCGGCCGGTGCGCGACCGGGCCACGGCCAGGTCGAACCTCGACCGGCTCGACGCCTACTTCCACGAGCGGGTGGAGCGGCGGCGGGCGAGCCCCGGCGGCGACCACGGCGGCGACCATGGTGACGACGTGGTCTCCGCCATCGTCTCGGCGTGGGAGCCCGGCGGTCCTGTCAGCCGGGACGAGGTGGTCTCGCTCTGCGCGACGCTGCTGCTCGCCGGTTACGAGAGCACCGCCCAGATGATCGGCATGTCGATGGCCGCGCTGCTCGCCCGCCCCGAGGCGCTCGCCGCTCTGCGGGCGGACCCGGGCGCGTTGCCGCGGGCCGTGGAGGAACTGCTGCGCTTCCAGACCCCGGGGCCCTTCGGCACGATGCGGACGGCCTCGCGGGACGTGCCCGTCGGCGGCACGGTCATCCCCGCGGGCGGCCGGGTCCTGCTGTCGATCGCCGCGGCCAACCGGGACCCCGTACGGCACGCCGATCCGGACGCGCTCGACCTCGGCCGCGCCTCGGCCGCGCGGCACCTGACGTTCGGCCTGGGGACGCACTTCTGCCTGGGGTCCGCGCTGGCCCGGCTGGAGCTCACCGTGGCGCTGCACGCGATCCTGACCCGCTTCCCCCGCATCACCCCCGCGGTGCCGCTCGATCGGCTGGACTGGCGCGGCAACCACCTCAACAGGGGTCTGGCCGAGCTGCCCGTACGCCCGAAGCGCTGAGGGCCGCATACCGGGCCCATACCGCGTCCCTACTGCACGACAACCGCCGGTTGGGACGCTCGGAGCACCTGATCGACCGAAGGTGGCACATGAGCGAGCGAATCAGTAGGTGCGGTGCGTTTCGCTCAGACGAGGGGGTGGCATGAGCGAGCGGAGCGAGCCAATCAGCAGGCGTGGCGAGCTGCCGCCGCTGCGCCGTAACTTCCGGTTCCAGATGCTCTGGATCGGCGCGTCGGCATCGGAGCTGGGGACGACGCTCACCTGGGTGGCCTTCCCTCTGCTGATCCTGGCCGTCACCGGCTCGGCCGCGCTGGCCGGGCTGGTCAGCGCCTGCCGGATCACCACGAACCTGCTGATCTCCCTGCCCGCCGGGGCGTGGGTGGACCGGTGGGACCGGCGCCGGATCGTGATCGCCGCGGAGGCGGTGCGGTTCCTCACCCTGGCCGCGCTCACCATCGCCATCCTGGCCGGCCGGGTGGCGCTGTGGGAGATCGTGGCGGTCGCGGTGGTGAACGGCGCGGCCGACTCCTTCTTCAGCCCCGCCAGGGCCGCCGCGATCCGCGCCGTCGTGGCTCCCGAGCAGCTTCCCCAGGCGTACGCCCAGGAGGAGGCGCGCGGGCACGCGGCCTCCCTCGCCGGGCCGCCGCTCGGCGGTTTCCTGTTCGGCCTGGGCCGGGCCTTCCCCTTCGCCGTCGACGCGCTCAGCTACCTGATCTCGCTGGTCTGCGTGGTGCTCGCGCGGGTGCCGCGGCGCCCGGCGGAGGCGGCGGAACGGCGCGAGACCGGGATACGGGCGGACGTCATGGAGGCGGCGGGCTGGCTGTGGCGGCAGCGCGCCCTGCGTGCCGGGCTGGCGTTCTCCCTCGTGGCCAACCTCGTCGCGAACGCGCTGCTGCTGCCCGTCATCGTCATGGTGGAGGCACGCGGCGGCGACCCCGCCGCGACCGGCGTCGTGCTGGCCGGGCTGGGCCTCGGCGGCCTGCTGGGCGCGGCCCTGTCGGCCAGGATCGGGCGCCTGCTGCCGCCGGGGAAGCTCATGCTGGCCGTGGTCGGGTTCTTCGCGCTGGCCGTCTGCGCGACCGCCCTGCCGTTCGGGCCTTACTGGCCGGTGGTCCCGCTCTTCCTCGCGATGGTCGCGGTGCCGGCGCTCAACGTGGTCCTGCGCGTCCTGGTCGCCAGGCTCGTGCCGGACGCGATGATGGGCCGGTTGGTCTCCCTGTTCACCGTGGCCAGCATGGGCCTGACCCCGGTCGGGCCGCTGCTCGGCGGCCTGCTGGCGGAGTACGTCGGTGGCGCGGACGCGCTGGTGGCCGTGGGCGGCGCGCTCGCGGTGGGGTGCGCGCTGGCCTCGATCAGCCCGGCGCTGCGCGGCCTCGACGTGCCCGACTCCACGGCCGCGGAGTCGGGCGTCACGCGTACCGATGCGGGCGAGCGCGGGGCGGACGGTTCCGCGCCCTCAGCGGCGCCGGTCTCCCCGGAGCTCGGTCGCGAACCGGTGGGCGAGCGGTGACATCGTGTACGTCAAGGAGTGGGCGACCACCTCGGCATCGGTCCCGACCGGCGCGATCGACAGGACGCCCGCCTCCAGCAGAAGCTCGATGACCCGCTCGCCCGGCCCTTCGGTGCCGTCCAGCGCCGCGACGAGCTCGTCGTGGCCGAAGACCGGCCCGTCGAGCGCGCCGAGGGCGCGGAACGCGGTGCGATGCGGCCACGAGGGGTGGGCGTAGAACTCCTCGAAGCGCCCGCGCAGCGACACGTCCCCGGCGACGAACTCGTCCAGCACGCTCTGGGCCCGTTCCAGCCGTTCGGCCAGCAGGCCGAGCGGCAGGTGCCACAGGCCGGCCAGCCTTCCGCCGAGCAGGCGCAGGGCCAGGGGCGACAGCCCGTACCGCCGGAAGACCCGCATCACCGTGGGCAGGTCACCCGACACCCGGTCACGGCCGATCAGCAGGCTCAGGAACTCGACGCCCTCACTCGTGGACAGGTCCTCCAGCCCGACGCGCGCCACCGACTCCAGACCGCTGAGCCTGCTCCGGCTCGTCACCAGGACTCTGCTCGCCGAGGTGCCGGGCAGCAGCAGGCGTACGTTCGACTCGTCGGGCGCGTCGTCAAGGACCAGCAGCACCTTCCGGTCGGCGAGCCAGGACCGCCAGACGGAGGCCAGCACGTCGTCCTCGCACACCCCCGGGACCTCCAGCCCCACGGCCTGAAGGATCTCCCGCTGGATGTCCGCGGCCGGCCTGGGGGCGCCGTGGCGCCGCAGCGGGATCACCACGGCGCCGTCCGGGTAGCGGGAGGCCAGCATGTGCGCGACGTGCACGGCGAGGGCGGTCTTGCCGGTGCCGAGCCCGCCCGTGATCACGGTGACGGGCACGGGCTCGTCCAGGACGCGCCGCACCTCCGCCTCGCGGCCCACGAAATCGTCGATGTCGCGGGGCAGCCGGTTCGCCAGGGCGCGTACGGGCCGGGGGCGGGCGCCGCCGGCCGGGGCGGGAGGCCGCGCCGGCGAAGGCCCGTCACCGCGGAGGATGGTCTGGTAGAGCTGCCTGATCACGGGGCTGGGATCGATTCCCATCTCGGCGGCGAGATGGCGGCGCAGGCTCTCGAAGTGAGCCAACGCCTCGGCGGCGCGGCCGCATCGCGACAGTGCGATCATCCTGGCCGCGGCGACGCGCTCGCGGGCGGGATACCGTCCGGCCACGAGGTCGAGGGGGCCCAGGGCCTCGACGTGGTGGCCCAGCTCGATCTCCAGCTCGACCCAGTCCTCGAAGGTCGACAGGAAGAGCTCGGTGAAGCGGCGCACCTCCGCGGACACGAGCGGGACATGGCAGAACTCCTCCAGTGGCCGATCCCGCCACAGGTGGACGGCGTCGCTCAGCGAGGCGGCAGCGGCGGCGAGGTCTCCGCTCCGGACGGCGGCGCGTCCCGACCTGCCCAGTTCCAGGAAGCGCAGCAGGTCGAGCTCCTCGCGGTCGGCGCGCATGCGGTAGCCCCATCCCTGGAAGCTGATCCGGTCGCCCACGATCTTGCGGAGCGCCGACATGTAGACCTGCAGGTTCTTTCGTGCCGTACGCGGCGGGGTCTCGCCCCAAAGCGAGTCGATCAACTGGTCCGACGGGATGACCGCGTTCGCGTGGCACAGCAGTATCGCCAGGAGGAGCCGCTGTTTCGGTGCGCCGATGACGGCCCTGCCGCCCGCCACGCGGACCTCCAGCGGGCCGAGTATCGAACAGTGCAGTCGCGGCGAGATCACGTCACCCATGGCGCTTCCCTTGGTCCGGGTCTCCGTTGCGGCCTCGGTCACCGGCAGGAGCCGCGTGCGCGAGTGCCCAACAGGAGGAAATCGACGAGTTCGAGCGGCGATGGCGGCCCGGCGTTCCCGATGGCCTCCAGGTGGAGCGTCCTTGTCGCGAGAGCCGCGGCCGTGGAGACCGCGAGACCTCCGGCCTTGGCCTCGAACCAGCGCCAGTCGCCGTCGGCGTTGACCTCCAGGAACACCACCTCGCCGTCGCTGAGCAGCAGGTCGAAGGCGCCGTAGGTCAGCCCCCACAGGCTCGCGAGCATGCGTACGGCGTCGGCGGCCGCGGGTGGGGTGGCGACCGGCGTGACCGTCACCTCTGCCTCCTCCCGCCAGGGCGAATCGGGGGCGCGCTTGCCGACGGCGTAGGCGTGGACGGCGCCGGCGACGTGGTAGACCCGCAGCTCGGCGTCGTGCTCGACGTATTCCTGCACGATGACCGGGTAGTCGAGGACGGGCCGGCGCAGGGCCTCCGCACGGGACGCGATCTCGGGGAGCACCCCGGTCAGGAGCCCGGGCGCGGTCTCGACGAAGTGCTCCCCGACGACCTTGATCACGACCCTGCCGCCCGGTATTTCGGCGGCGGCCGCCGCCGGGTCGGTGGTGACCACCGTTCTGGGGACGCTGATCCCGGCCGCCGCCGCGTCCGCGAGCTGCTCCAGGCGGCCCGGCCGGCCGCCGGGCAGGCTCGCCGGCGCGAGCGAGCAGAGCTGGCTGACGAACGCGTGCCAGGACTCGGCCCGCAGGAGGGTCCGCGCGGGAGCCGCCGCCGCGGGCATGGTCCGGGGGGAGAAGTGACGGGCCCAGACGACGGTCGGAACGATGCGGCGCCCGTCCAGGTCGAGCACACCGCACGCCCCGCCTCCGAGGACCCTGCCTCCGAGGACCCTGCCTCCGAGGGCCCCGCCTCCGAGGGCCCCGCCGTGCTCCGCCGCGGTGCTGTCCGCCGTGAAGCCGGGGACCGTCGTGGTGGACAGCCGCAGCGAGGCCACGCTCTCGGCGTCGATCCGTACGCTCGGCACGCCGAGCCGGTGCAGGGTGTCCTGGAGAACGGCGAACTCGGCGCAGCCCGCGCGGTCGGCCAGCACGACGCAGGGCGTGGCGTCCGCGGCCGGCCCGGTCTCCGGGAGCCGCCACGACACCGAGCCCGGCGATCCGCGTAGGTCGACGGTGAGGTGCGAGCGGCGCGATCGGCCGGGCCGGGCCGGTCCCGGGACGCCGATGGCGCTCACCAAGGCGTGACCGCGGTTGTGCGCGGTCCGAATCCGACATTTCGCCCCGGCGATGCCTCCGCCGGTATCTTCATCGCGACCATGCACATAATGCATCAGTCAACGGCGGCCCCGGTTTGTTGTCAATAGAGCCAGATATACGCAATCGCTAGGTTTATGGGGATATGTATGAACCGATATTTGTCCAGGTCAACGCGATTCGTGTCCGGAAAGCGAGAGGTGTCGGAAGCCCTGTCTGCTGTTGCGTGAAGACGCCCAATTTGCGGTCGGCAGCAATTCCCGAATTGGGGCGCGCCACCGCCCTTCATGAATCACCGGCCGCTGTGACCACCGTGGCCGGCGGCCGTTTCGAGCCCGTACGTAAACTGGGATGCGCTCGTGCGGAAGCCGCTCCCCTCGACCGTCGCCCGGCCCTGCGGGACAGGCCGGGAGACAAGACCGGGAGACAGGGCCGGATGCGTGGTGAGGAGGACGGCGTGAGCCGGCGCGTACGCGGCGAACAGGAAGAGGCGGACCTGCCGGTCGACCCGGACACGGACCTCCGTTACGAACGAGACGCCTCCCGCCGTCCGGCGACTCCTGCCCGCCGGCGCACGTGGGACGTGCTCGCGATGATCGCCCTCGGCGGCGGGGCCGGGAGCGTCGCCCGATATCTCGTCGGCCGGGCGTTCCCCGCGACCCCCACCGGATTTCCCTGGGGGACGTTCCTCGCCAACGTCACCGGCTGCCTCGCGCTGGGGGCCCTCATGGTCTTCGTCCTCGACGTCTGGCCGCCGCGCCGCTACGTGCGCCCGTTCCTCGGGGTCGGCTTCCTCGGCGGTTACACGACGTTCTCCACTTTCGCGGCGGAGATCGTGGACAGGGCGTCGCGCGGCGCGTGGCCGATGGCCGGCGTGTACGCCGCGGTCAGCCTGGCCGCCGGGCTGGTCGCGGTCTGGTGCGGCATCGTCCTCGCCCGCGCCCTGGCGGGCCTCCCCGTACGGCGTCGCGGGAGGAGGGACGCATGAGACCGCACAGCCCGGCGCAACGACTGACGATCCTGATAGGGGAGAGCGACCAGTATCGGCACCGGCCTCTGTACACCGAGATCGTGCACCGGGCGCGCACGATGGGCCTGGCCGGGGCGAGCGTGTTCCGGGGCATCGAGGGCTTCGGCGCCTCCTCCCGCATTCACACGAGCCGCCTGCTGTCGCTCAGCGAGGACCTGCCCGTCGCCGTCGTCATCGTGGACGTCCCGGAGAAGATCAGCGCGTTCCTGGCGGAGCTGGACGAACTGGTGACCGAGGGCCTGGTGATCGTCGATCCCGTGGAGGTCCACCGCTATGTGGGGCGTGAGGAGCGGTGATCCTCCTGCTGGTGTTCCTCGGCGGCGTGGTCGGCGCGCCCGCCCGCTACCTGGCCGACCGGCTGGTCCAGCGCCTGCACGACAGCGTGTTCCCCTGGGGCACGCTGTCGGTCAACCTGGCCGGGTCGCTCGTGCTCGGGCTGCTGCTCGGCGCGCGGGACGGCCTCGGGCTGCCCGCCGAGACGCTCACCCTGCTCGGCACCGGCTTCTGCGGCGCGCTCACGACGTTCAGCACGTTCGGTTTCGAGACCGTACGGCTGCTGGAGGAGGGCTCGGTCCTGGAGGCCTGCCTCAACGCGCTCGGCAGCCTGGTCCTCGGCGTTCTCGCCGCCGCCGCCGGATTCGCCCTGGCCGCCCTCCTCGCCTGAGGCGCCACCGGCGAGCCGGAGGGCTCGCCGGTGGCGCGGCGGGGTCAGTGGTGCCCGTGCCCGTGGCCGTGGTCGTCGTGCTTCTGGGTCCAGGGGCCAGTGATCGCGAAGACGTAGCCGGGGCTCTGGATGTTGGCGAACAGGATGCGGCCGTCGTCGCTGAACGTCGGGCCGGTGAACTCGCTGTCGTTGAGCTCGTTGCGCGCCATCGGGTAGGGAGCGCCCTTGTCGGTCACGCCGACCAAATGCGACAGTCCCTCGCCGTCCTCGGCCAGGATGACGCCGCCGTACGGCGAGACGGTGATGTTGTCCGGCCCGTCGTAGTTCGTGTCCTGCTCCGGGTCGGGGTTGACGCCGAAGATGGTCTTCAGCGTGACGGTCTCCGACTCGGGGTCGTAGAACCAGACCTGGCCGTCGTGCTCGTTTACGCTGCCGTCGTCGTGCCGCGCGAAGCTGGCGACGAAGTACGCGCCGCCGTCGCCCCACCAGGCGCCCTCGAGCTTGCGGCTGCGGGTGACCTGGTCGTCGGCGAACTGCTTGCGCACCGAGGTGGTCTTGGCGTCCCGGTCCGGCACGTCGACCCACTCGACCTTGTAGCGGGTGCCCGGCTGGGTCGCCTCGGACAGGTCGGCGATGTGCCTGTTGCCCTTGCGGCACCGCATGGCCTGCAGCTTCCCCGCGGTGTCGCCGCCGGGGCCGAGGGCCAGCGCGCGCAGCGCGCCCTTGCGGCCGCGGAAGCCGTGGGGCGGGGTCCAGCGGAAGTACAGGCCGTTCGGGCCGCTCGCGTCCTCGGTCAGGTAGATCTCCGAGTTGCGCGGGTTGACCGCGACGGCCTCGTGCGAGTAGCGGCCGAGGAACTTCAGCGGCACCGGGTCCTTGTTGGCCTCGCGGTCGAACGGGTCCACCTCGAAGACGTACCCGTGGTCCTTCTGGTACGCGCCGCCGGCCCGCTGCTCGGTCTCCTCGCAGGTCAGCCAGGTGTCCCACGGCGTGATGCCGCCAGCGCAGTTGTTGTGCGTGCCGGCCACGCTGACGTATTCGCGGACGCGGTTGCCGTTCCTGTCGACCTCGATGGTCGTCGTGCCGCCCCTCGCGCCGGGGTCGTAGGTGAGGCCCGGCAGGGCGGGCACGCCGTACGGCTCGCCGCCGCCGATCTCGTGGTTGTTCACCAGCACCCAGCCGTCGCGGCCGCGGAAACAGCCGGTGCCGTCGGCGTCGCTGGGGGTCGGCTCGCCCGACTCCAGCACGGTCTTCCCGGCCTGGGCGACGATCGTGTAGGAGAAGCCCTTCGGCAGGGCCAGCAGACCGGCGGGGTCGGCGACGACCGGGCCGTACCCGATCGTCTTTCCGGCCCCCGCCTGGGCCGCTCGGGCGGCGGCGGGACCGGCGATCGCCTCGATGCTGCCGGCGATGGCGATGCCGAGACCGCCGGCGGCGGCCGAGCGGATGAGATCGCGGCGGGAGAGGGAGGAACTCACAGGCGTACCTTTCGGTGCTTTCGGCAGGCCCTGTGATCCCATTCCTCCGCTGTGAACCCCTCCTTCCTGAAAACGGACGCGAGGGTGAACACGTCGCGACGATCTCAGAAAGGCATATCCCGCCCGGGCGTCACTTCGCCAGGAAGGCGATGAGCGCGTCGGTGACCTCCTGCGCGTGGGTCCACAACAGGCCGTGCGGGGCGCCCTCGATCTCGACGTACTCGGCCTGGGGAAGCGCCCGGTGGAACGGGCGGCCGGTGGAGTCGATGGGCAGGATGCGGTCGGCGGTGCCGTGCACGATGAGCGCGGGCACGTCGATCTTCTGGACGTCGGCCCGGAAGTCGGTCGTCCATGTGGGCACGCACGCCGCCGAGGCGTACCACGAGGCGCCCGCGGCGGTGTTCCAGTTGGCCCGGACGACCTCCTCGCTCAGACGGGTGCCGAGGTTCTCGTCGGTGTTGTAGAAGGCGTTGTAGAAGTCGGTGAAGTAGGCGTACCGGTCCTTGGTCACGGCCTCGAGGATGCCCTCGAACACGCTGCCGTCGACGCCCTCCGGGTTGTCCTCCGTCTTGAGCAGGAACGGTTCGAGGGAGGCCAGGAACGCCGCCTTGGCCACCCGGCCCGAGCCGTACGTGCCGAGGTAGCGGCCCACCTCGCCGGTGCCCATGGAGAAGCCGACGAGGATCACGTCACGCAGGTCGAGAGTCTCCAGCAGGGTGTTCAGGTCGGCGGCGAAGGTGTCGTAGTCGTAGCCGACGGTGGGCTGGCTCGACCGGCCGAAGCCGCGGCGGTCGTAGGCGATGACGCGGTAGCCGGCGTCGAGCAGGGCCGGGATCTGCTTCTCCCACGAGTGACCGTCCAGCGGGTAGCCGTGGATGAGCACGACCGGCTGCCCGCTGCCGTGGTCCTCGTAGTACAGGTCGATGTCGGTGCTGTTCTCCTGGCCGACGGTGACGTACGCCACGGCGTGCTCCTTCTGATCTTCGCTGCGATTCCGCAACCGGTTTCGTGGTACGCGCTAGAGACTAGACCACGATTAACTTGTGCGCAAGGTAATTGTCTACGATGAACTCTGCGATGAACCACGGGATGAGCGGGCCGGTAAGACCACGAAGGTGCCGATGACGTCGCGGCACGTGGAGAAGGGCGGTGCCGGCCCTCAGCCCCGCCGGCTCGCGTACGCGGTGACGTTCTCGGTCAGGCGGCGCAGTGTGGCGAGCGTGCGGGTGAACTCCTCGGGATCGAGCGCCATCGCGTCGCCGACCGCGGCGAAGACGCCGTCACTGCGGCCCCGGAGGTCCGCGCCCTCCTCGGTCAGCGTGATCTGCACCGTGCGCTCGTCGTCGGCGCGGCGCTCCCGGCGCAGCAGGCCGTTGGCCTCCAGGCGCTTGAGCAGTGGCGTCATCGTGCCGTAGTCGAGGTGCAGCGCGGCGCCGAGTTCCTTGACCGTGACGCCCTCCTCGGGACCGTCCCACAGGACCAGCAGGACCAGAAACTGCGGATAGGTGAGGCCCATCTCGTCGAGTAGGGGCCGGTAGAGGCCGGTGACGGCACGGGAGGCCGCGTAGAGCGCGAAGCACATCTTGTCGTCGAGGACACGGGGGACCCGCTGCTCACTCTGTGTGCTGGTCATCCTTCCACTGTAGGAGCCTGGCCCGCTATCCGCACGTGGACGGTCCAATCGGGCACGAGGTGTTCCGGAGGCGTGACCCGGCGCCTGCCGGGTCACGCCGGCCCGTCAACGGCACCGGTGCAGCACCCGGGGGGGTGGCGCAGTCCGTGGTCTCCGCGCCGGCCCGCGCGTCGAGGCCGAGGTCGAGGTCGAGGTCCACGGCGAGGCCCAGGCCCAGGCCGAGGCCCACGTCGGCCCTCGCGTCGAGATCCAGAGTGGCGGGGGTGGCGGCCCTCGGCGTGTCACAGCCGCAGTCGGCGAACGCGGGCGCGGCGGTGAGCAGGCCCACGCAGGTCAGAGCGGCCAGGGGCAGAAGGCGGATAGGGCGGTGCATGCAGATTCCTCATCTCAGATGTCACTCAAAGTGCTCGATCGTCACTCTTCGTATCCGAAGATCGGTAGCGGCAAACTCAGGGCACTCCCGGCCGGACACCAAAATCCCGTGTGAGAACGACCGGCGAAGCGGCCATTGCCCCCCGGAGAGCCGGGGCGTACCGTCGAACACGTGGCCGTTATCCACAAGGAGCGCGTGGCGTGGGACAGCGCGAGGGTGTTCGTCGCGGCCGCCACGGACGACGTCTATTGGTGGCTCGGTGAAGCGCTCGGGCGCCATCTCGGGCAGAGATACGCGCTCGACCTGACCGGCACCCGCCGGCGCCTGCAACGGGAAGACGCCTCGCGTGCCGGCCGGGCGCACGAGGACGCGCTGTCCGCCGAGGTCGCCGCCTGGCGGGCCCGGATCGAGGACGTCCTGACGGAGTGTCCGGAGATCGCCCCGGTCCTGCGGCAGGTGATCGAGGAGACCGGCCGCCGCCTGCCCCGCTGACCATCCGCCGCCCGCCGGACACGTCAGTGCCGCACACGACGGAGGCCGGGTCGTCCACAGGCTGTGGACGACCCGGCCCCGTAACCCTCAGCGGAAGCGCCGGAGCCTGAGACTGTTGCTGACGACGAAGACGCTGGAGAACGCCATCGCCGCCCCGGCGATCATGGGGTTGAGCAGCCCGGCGGCGGCCAGCGGCAGGGCCGCGACGTTGTAGGCGAAGGCCCAGAACAGGTTGCCCTTGATCGTGCGCAGTGTCCGCCGCGACAGCCGGATCGCGTCGGCCGCCACCCGCAGATCACCCCTGACCAGGGTCAGGTCGGCGGCCTCGATGGCCGCGTCGGTGCCGGTGCCCATGGCGAGCCCGAGGTCGGCCTGGGCGAGCGCGGCGGCGTCGTTGACCCCGTCGCCGACCATCGCCACGGTCCTGCCCTCGGCCTGCAGCCGCTTCACCACGTCGACCTTGTCGGCCGGCAGCACCTCCGCGATCACCTCGTCGATGCCCACCTCGGCGGCGACGGCGCGCGCGACCGCATCGTTGTCGCCGGTCAGCAGCACCGGCGTGAGCCCGAGCGCACGCAGGTCCCCGATCGCCTCGGCGCTGGTGGGCTTGACGACGTCGGCCACCACCAGCACCGCGCGGGCCGAGCCGTCCCAGCCCACCGCCACCGCCGTACGGCCGGCGGCCTGCGCCTCCCGCAGAGCCCGCGTCAGGTCGGCGGGCAGGTGCTGGGACCACTCGGCCAGCAGCGCGGGCCGTCCCACCAGGACGGCGTGGCCGTCCACGATCCCCTGGACGCCGAGGCCCTCGACGTTGGCGAAGTCCTCCGGCGCGGGCAGGACGCCCACCCGCCCGGCGGCCCCCCGGGCGATCGCCTGCGCGATCGGGTGCTCGGAGGCGTGCTCCAAAGCCCCGGCCAGCCGCAGCACCTCCTCGGGGTCCTCCCCCTCGGCGGCCACGACGCCGGCCAGCGTCATCTTCCCCTCGGTGACGGTGCCGGTCTTGTCGAGCACGACCGTGTCGATCGCGCGGGTCGACTCCAGCACCTCGGGACCCTTGATCAGGATGCCGAGCTGGGCGCCGCGGCCGGTGCCGACCAGCAGCGCGGTCGGCGTGGCCAGTCCCAGCGCGCAGGGGCAGGCGATGATCAGCACCGCCACCGCGGCGGTGAAGGCCGCCTGGGCGCCCTCGCCCGTGCCGAGCCAGTAGCCGAGCGTGGCGGCCGACAGCGCGATGACGATCGGTACGAAGACCCCGGAGATGCGGTCGGCCAGGCGCTGCACCTCGGCCTTGCCGGTCTGGGCCTCCTCCACCAGCCGCGCCATCTGCGCGAGCTGGGTGTCCGACCCGACCCGGGTGGCGCGCACGACCAGCCGGCCGCCCGCGTTCACCGTCGCGCCGGTGACCGCGTCACCGGCCCGCACCTCCACCGGGACCGACTCGCCGGTGAGCATCGAGGCGTCGACCGCCGAGGTCCCCTCCTCGATCACGCCGTCGGTCGCGATCTTCTCCCCCGGCCGTACGACGAAGCGGTCGCCCACCGCCAGCTCGCCCACCGGGACGCGGACCTCCCCGCCGTCGCGCAGGACGGCGACGTCCTTGGCGCCGAGTTCGAGCAGCGCCCGCAGGGCCGCGCCCGCCCGCCGCTTGGATCGGGCCTCGAAATAGCGCCCGGCCAGGATGAACGCCGTGACCCCGGCCGCGGCCTCGAGGTAGATGTCGCCGGAGCCGTCGCCGCGGGAGATGGTCAGATCGAACCCGTGGGTCATGCCCGGCATGCCCGCGTCGCCCAGGAACAGCGCCCACAGCGACCAGCCCAGCGCCGCGATCGTGCCCAGCGACACGAGCGTGTCCATCGTGGCCGCGCCATGGCGCAGGTTGGTCCAGGCCGCCCGGTGGAACGGCAGGCCGCCGTACACGACGACCGGGGCCGCGAGCGTGAGCGACAGCCACTGCCAGTACGTGAACTGCAGGGCGGGGACCATCGCCAGCGCGATCACCGGTACGGCGAGCGCGACGGAGACGAACAGCCGGGTGCGCAGGGAGGCGAGCTCGTCGGCGGGCTCCTCGGGGGTCTGCTCCGGCGTGGGCGGCGCGGGCAGCGTGGCCGTGTAGCCGGCCTTCTCCACCTCCGCCACCAGCGCCTGCGGGTCCAGGTCCACCGGGAAGGACACCTTGGCCTTCTCGGTGGCGTAGTTGACGCTGGCGGTCACGCCCTCCAGCTTGTTGAGCTTGCGCTCGATCCTGTTGGCGCACGACGCGCAGGTCATGCCGCCTATCGAAAGCTCGACCGCGCCAGTAGGCCGGTCACCGGTTGTCGCCGGCATCACCACTCCTTTCTCGCGTCATGCTGTCAACGGCTGTGCCCGGCCGTCTCCGCGTGAACCGTGAAGGCGGCCGTGCGGACGGTTCCCTCGTGTTTGAAGTCGAGGAACAGGCGGTAGTCGCCGCCGCTCGGCGCCGACGCGGCGAAGGTCACCCCGGCCGCCGGGGTCGTGCCCTCCTCGGGGTGCACGTGCAAATAGGCCAGGTCGCCCGCGCGGATCGCGACGAGGTGGCCGTAGGCGCCCAGATAGGGTTCGAGGTCGCCGACCGGCTCGCCGTCCTTGCTCACCGTGAACACGAGCTTACTCACCCGGCCGGGCGCGAGGTCGCCCGCCAGCGTGACCGTGTATCCGTCCACCCGCGCCGTACGATCCGGTGCCGGCAGCGGCCGGGGCTCGTAAGGGCCCGGGGCGTTCAGATCGGTGCCGAGCGTCAGATCCGGCCCGCCCTCGGGGGCGAAGTCGGCGTACGCGCGGTAGGTCCCGGCGGCCGGCAGAGTGAGCCGGACCGTCCAAAACCCGTCGCCGGCCTCCTCCGGGTGCAGGTGCCAGAAGCCGCCGAGGTCCCGGGAGACCACGATGAAGTGCAGCTTCTTTTCGTGCTTCACCTGGTAGCGGGTCACCGGCGCGCCGTCGGGCCCGGTGACGGTGAAGCGGAAATCGGTGGCCTTGCCCGGCAGGAGCGTCGTGGTCAGCGGGACCAGCGTGTAGCCGTCCTGGCTGATCTGCAGACCCGCCGGCACCGTGGTGGCGGCCTCCTCGGCCTCCTCGGCGCCCGTGTGGGCGTGGCCGGCCGCCGGCTCGGGGTGACCGTGGACGGGCCGCGGCTGCGTGCGCGGGGGCTCGCCGGCGCCGAGCGCGGTCCCCGCCCCCAGGGCCGCAATGAAGATCACCCCGAGGCCCGCGGCGTACGCGCCGAGCCGGGCGGAGGTGTTCACGAGACGCCCGCCACGTCATATCCGGCCTCCCGGACGGCCGCCACGATGGCCGCGTCGTCGACGCCGTCGTCGGTCTCGACCGTCAACAGGCCGGAGGCGAGGTCCACACGCACGTCGGTCACGCCGGCGACCGCGCCCACCTCCTCGCTGACCGAGCTGACGCAGTGGCCGCAGGTCATACCGGTGACGGTGTAGGTGGCGGTCATGGCGATCACTCCTGTAACTCGTTCCTCATCGACGACAACACCATACCCCCCTATGGTATTTCCGCGTCAAGACAGGGCCCCCTTCGAGAGGGGGCCCGACGGTCTACAGGAGATAGCGCAGCCAGAGGTACGGCACGCACAGGGCCACCGTGACGACGGTGACCACCAGGCCATACTTCGTGAACTGCCAGAAACTGATCCGGGTGCCGTTGCGCTCGGCGATGCCGAGGATGACGACGTTGGCGGAGGCGCCCACGGCGGTGGCGTTGCCGCCGAGGTCCGCGCCGAGCGCGAGCGCCCACCACAGGACGTTGGGGTCGCCGGGCACGTGCTGCGCGAGATCGGCCACGATGGGGCTCATGGTGGCGACGTAGGGGATGTTGTCGACGATCGCGGACAGCCCGGCCGACGCCCAGAGCAGGACCATCGCGGTCACCCCGGGCCGCCCGGCCGTCGCCTCCGCCGCGGCCTGCGACACCTGGGTGATGACACCGGTCTCCACGAGCGCGCCGACCATCACGAACAGCCCGGCGAAGAACACCAGCGTCGGCCACTCCACCTCGCGCAGCGCGTCGTCGGTGGTGATCTTGGTGACCAGGACGAGCAGCCCCGCGCCGAGCAGCGCCACGACCGACGGCTCGTAGTGCAGCACCGGATGCAGCACGAACGCCGCGATGACCACACCGAGCACGGACAGGCTCTGCACCAGCATGACCTTGTCCTGGATGGCCGCCCGCTCGTCCAGCTGCATGATCTCGGCCGCTCGCTCGGGGTCGTACCGGAACGCCTTGCGGAACAGCAGCCGGCACAGCCCGATGAAGACCGCCGTCAGCACGATCACCAGCGGCGCGAGGTGGACGAGGAAGTCGTTGAAGGTCAGCCCGGCGCGGGAGGCGATGATGATGTTCGGCGGGTCGCCGACGAGGGTCGCCGTGCCGCCGATGTTCGACGCCATCGCCTCGGCGATCAGGAACGGCGCGACCGGCAGCGCGAGGCGTTCGCAGACGAGGAACGTGACCGGCGCGATCAGCAGCACGGTCGTGACGTTGTCCAGCAGCGCCGACGCCAGGGCCGTGATCACCAGAAGCAGCACCATGAGCCGGAACGGCCGGCCCCTGGCGCGCTTGGCGGCCCAGATGGCGAGGTATTCGAACACGCCGGTCTGCCGCAGCACCCCGACGATGATCATCATGCCCAGCAGCAGGAAGACGACGTTCCAGTCCACGCCGGACTCCTGCGAGAAGAACGCCGAGTCCGCCGCGGTCGCGTGGACCACCAGCATGATCGCGGCGCCGCCCAGGGCGGCCTTGACCCGGTGGACCTTCTCGCTGGCGATGAGGACGTACGTGGCGACGAAGACGATCGCCGCCACCCTTGCGGTCACCGTCATGTGAGCCGCTTGAGCAGTGCGGAGAGCGTGACCGCGCCCAGCAGGCGGTCGCCGTCGAGCACGGCGACCAGGGGGCTGCGGGTGCGCGCCATCAGCGCGGCGACCTCCAGGAGCGTGGCGTCGGGATCGGTCACCGGGAGCTCGCGCGGCCGTTCCGGCATCGCCTGGCGGACCGTGCGCTCGCCCAGCGCGCGGACGAACGCGTCGGCGTGCGCCTCGTCGATCACCCGGGCCAGCGCGGGGTCGTCCTGGCAGTACCTCGGCACGGCCAGGCGCAGCACCTGCGTGCCGGGCAGGATCGACACCGGAGCCCCGCGCTCGTCCAGCACGATCAGGCCGGGCAGTTCGCGCTCGGCCATGAGGCGCGCGGCGTCGGCCACGGGGGAGTCGAGTTCCACGGTGGGAAACGGCACTACGAGATCGCGGGCACGCATGCTCTCACCTGCCCGCCGCGAGTGGCTGTGCTCACATCCTGCCTTCCGGTCGCCGGTCCGGCCCCCGGGTATGGGGGACCCCTTCGCCGACCAGACTTCCCGGCACGCCCCGGCCCAGGCTATCGGCCCGGCAACCCGCACAAAAGCCCCGAAGAGGCGCGGACAAATACCCCCTCGGAGTACGGCAGGCGTCCGAGCGACCCGGCCGGCAGCGGGACCATGCCCTCGGGCGCCTCCGTCAGCCGGGCGGAGAAGGCCAGACGGCGGCCGGGGCGTCCCCGGGCCGAGACGTAGTCGTCCGCGCCGGCGAAGGTCACCTTCCCCACCGGGGCGAGCCGTGCCAACGCCGCCTCCACTGCCTCACCCGGCCCTACGACGGTGGCGGGCAGGCGGTCCGTCTCGTCGTCGCAGTGGACGAGCACCGCGCCGTCGAGCCAACCGGCCAGGCAGACCGTGACCTCCTCGAACCCGGCGCGTACGGCCTCGGCCGCAAGGTCGGCGGAACCGGGGACGTCCCACCCGTGCAGGGAGAAGACCGGCGACCCGGGAGCGAGCGGCACGGCGAGTGCCCGCCGCACGGCCTCGACGCCCGCCCGTGCGTACGGCACGGTCCGCTCGGGCAGCCGGTCAAGTGGAAACCAGCCCAGTTCGGCGCACTTGTGCGGCTCGGCGTTGACCGGCGTGCCGGTGATCGAGCGCGCCACGAGGAACATCCCGATGCGGGCCGTTCCACCAGCGTTGCGGTGATGCATGACGTGCACCACCTCGCAGCCGTCCACCTCGACGCCGAGCTCCTCGCGGGCCTCCCGTACGGCGGCGTCCACCACCGACTCCCCCTCCTCCAGGTGCCCGGACGGCATGATCTGCCACTCCCCGTCGGCGTAGCCGGTGCCCCGGCGGCGGCCGAGCAGCACCTTCCCGCCGTCCGTGAGCACCAGATGCACGTCGACGACCGGCCGATACCGTCCGGGGGCGTACGTCGCGGCGTCGAGCAGCGCGGGCAGGGTCGCGGCGTTCGCGGCGATGAACTCCCCCAGCTCGGCCGGGACCATGTTCAGCGCGCGGACCTCCTCCGGGCGTACGCGCCGCACCTGGTGCAGGCCGATGTCCGGTTCGAGGAACTCCGGGCCGCTGCGGCGCGACAGGTCGAGTGACATCAGCCGGCAGGCGAAGACGCTGCTCAGGCGGCCGGGCTCGGCGAGGGTGAACACGTGCAGCGCCGGCCCCGCCGTCGCTCCGAGCTCCTCGTCGAGCTCGCGGCGCAGCGCCGCCTCCAAAGTGGCGTCGGCGGGCTCCACGCCGCCGCCCGGCGTGACCCAGTACGGCTCACGCTCCGGCCGTACGCGCCGGAACAGGACGATGTCGTCGCCGTCGAACAGGATGGCCCGGACGCCGTGCCGCACGGAGGTCATGCCGGCATCCTCTCGCGTACGGTCCGGCGTCCGCTGCCGAAGGGGGCCGAAATACGGTGAGGAGAGCTCTCCCTGGGGAGCGGCTTCGTGGAGAAGGGATGCAGGACATGACCGAAATGACCTACCGGCGGTTGGGCGACTCGGGGCTCGTCGTCTCGGCTCTCGGCCTGGGCGGCAACAACTTCGGCCGCAGGCTCGACCTCGACGCCACGCGTGCCGTGGTCGACGCGGCGCTCGACGCCGGTGTCACGTTGATCGACACCGCCGACATCTACGGCGAGTCGGAGGCGCTGCTCGGCGAGGCGCTGAAGGGGCGGCGTGACCAGGTCGTCCTCGCCACCAAGTTCGGCGGGGACGTGCACGGCGCCAACGGGCCCGACTGGGGCGCGCGGGCCTCGCGGCGGTACGTCCGCCTGGCGGTCGAGCGGTCGCTGCGCCGCCTCAAGACCGACTGGATCGACCTCTACCAGTTGCACTTCCCCGACCCGTCCACCCCGATCGAGGAGACTCTGTCGGTCCTGACGGACGTGGTGCGGGAGGGCAAGGTCCGCTACGTGGGCTCGTCCAACTTCGCGTCCTGGCAGGTCACCGACGCGGACTGGATCGCCCGCACCGGAGGCTTCGAGCGTTTCGTGAGCGCGCAGAACGAATACAGCCTGCTCGACCGGCGGGTGGAGGGGGAGCTGGTGCCCGCGCTGTTGCACCACGGCATCGGGCTGCTGCCCTACTTCCCGCTCGCCAACGGCCTGCTCACCGGCAAGTACCGGCGCGGGGAGGAGCCGCCGTCGGGCACCCGCCTCGCGGACCGGCCGCAGTACCTGACCGACGCGCGGTTCGAGGTGGTGGAGCGGCTGCGGGAGTTCGCCGAACGGCAGGGGGTGACCCTGCTGGACATCGCGATCGGCGGCCTGCTCGCGCAGCCGGCCGTTTCCTCGGTGATCGCGGGGGCGACCCGGCCCGAGCAGATCAAGTCCAACGTCGCCGCCGCGGCGTGGCGGCCGGACGAGGCGGCGCTCAAGGAGCTGAACGAGATCGCCGGCTGAGCGGAGGCGGTCGCCGCACAGGTGTTCGGCATTGCCCGCACCCTCGGCGTACTCGCCGCACAGCCGATCGGCCTGCCCGCACCCTCGGCGTACCCATCGAGCCCGCCGGTCGGCGCGTCCCGCCGCGGGGACGTGCGCGGCCGTGCGAGCCCCCGGCGGGCGGGCGGGTCAGTCGTCGAGCATCTCCAGGAGACGGCGCAGGTAGGGCGGCACGTTGCGCAGCCGTACGGCGTCGCCCGCCGCGGGGGACGCCGGAGCGAGCAGGGCCCGCAGCCCCGCAAGGTCGATGAACCGCAGAGCGCCGGCGTCGACGGTGATCTCGCCACGTCTGCTTCTCGCCTCGGCGAGCGCGGTCGCCAGGGCGGCGCTGTTGGACACGTCGACCTCGCCATCGAGGATCACCGACGAGTCCGCGGGGGACCATCTGACGCTGAGGTAGGTGTCGATGTAGAGAACGCCCTGATGGCCGCCGGACGACCTCACGAGACGCACCGGTACGGCGAACCGGTGCACGGCGCGATGCGCGCCCATCCTGGGTGAAGGATTGCGGAGTAGGACATGGTGAACGACGTCACGGTCCCACCTCCTAGCTGGAAGCGGAAATACTCACTGAGCGTGGCCGTCTGACCGCGCATCTGTCAATGGTTGGCCAATTAATATTCAACCAACGACCACTGTCGGCGTCGTCCCGCCGCGGCGCTTCTGTCAACGCTTGCGGCCGACGCCGCCGACCGCCCAGACCGTGTTCTTCGGCGGGCGCAGTTCGTCCGGCTCCGGCCGCCATTCGGGCACCTGGACGAGGCCGGGCTCCACCATCTCCAGGTCGCCGAACAACGGCAGGATCTCGGCCTGGGTGGGCAGTCGCAGGCGGCCGTCGTCCTTGGCCGCCCATTCGTTGGCGAACAGCAGGGCCAGTTTGCCGGTCACCTCCGGCCGGAGGTCGGAGATCGCGTGGCTGATGACCATGTAGCTGCCGGGCGCGATCGCCTCGCGCAGGCGTGCCGTGATGGCCCTCGTGAGGTCGTCGTCGTTGATCGCGGCCAGGACCGAGACGAGCAGGACGCCCACGGGCTCGTCGAGGTCCACGAGCTCCCGCAGCCGCGGATGCGTGAGGATCGAGTCGGGATCGCGCACGTCGCCCTGGATCACCGCGACGCGCTCGTCCTCCTCCACCAGCGCCTGGCCGTGGTTGACCACGACGGGATCCTTGTCCACGTAGACCACGCGGGCGTCGGGGGCGCATCCCCGTGCGATCTCGTGCACGTTGCCCTGCGTCGGCAGGCCGCAGCCGATGTCGATGAACTGGCGGATCCCGATGCCGGCCAGGAACCGTACGCTCCTGCGGAGGAACTTCCGCCCCTCACGGCACATCAGGGGAAGCTCGGGCGCGATGAGCAGCGCCGCCTCCGCGGCCTCTCGGTCCGCGGCGAAATTGTCCTTCCCGCCGAGCCAGTAGTCGTAGACCCGGGCCTCGTTCGGGACGGACGGGTCGAAACCCACAGGCTCGACCGGGGAGAAACCCGGCATGATCCTCCGTTCAGCCCTGATGACCGATAGTACCGGTGCGAGACGGGCCAAATTGAGGATTCGTACGTGTGTCGCGTTGCGAGCCCGTCACGGCGGCCGGGGCGATGGGACGGACGGGCCTTGTGAACCGGGGAGGATCAGCGGTAGCCGTCGGCCTCCGCGGTGAAGCCGGCCCACACGGCCTTGCCCACGGGACGCAGCCGTGTCCAGCCCCACATGCGGCTGACTCCGGCCACCACCTGCAGGCCGCGTCCGGTTTCGGACACGTAGTCGGGCTCGCGCAACACCGGCGCGTCGTTGCTGGGGTCGGTCACCATGCACAGCAGCGCGCGCGACGATCGGAACATCAACAGCCGCACCGGCAGGGGATGGATGGCCTGATGCCGCAGGCCGTGGCGCAGCGCGTTGGTGACCAGTTCGCAGACCGCGAGCGCGGCGTCGTCGGCGACGTCCTCCATCGACCAGGTCCGCAGCACGCCGGTGGTGAAGTGCCGCGCGGTGCGCGCGGCGAGGCTCTCCCGATGGAACTCGTGCACCGCCACCTGGGGGACGCCGCACGGCTCCTCTCCGTAGGTCCAGGGCCAGCGCTTGCCATCCGGAAAGACCTGCTCAAGCGTGCCCAGCCAAGGATCCCGGGCGCCGCTATCGGCTTCTGCGAGGGAAGCGCGGTCTGTCCGATAACCAGTCATTGAGAGCCTTATGAGGTTGATGTCGACCATGTGGCGGGATGACTCAGTAAGTCATACTGCTCCCATTGATGCTCGTGTGCAAGTACAGATGCACGTGCAAACGCACGAAAGGCATCGGTTGGGCTCGGATTCCGAAAGAGGCGCCCCATGTCCGTGTTCTACAACGGAATGCCCTCATCTCACCTGGGGCAGCAGGCCTGGCGCAAGAGTCGGCACAGCAACCCGAGTGGCAACTGCGTCGAGATCGCCGAGCTGCCCGACGGCCGGGTGGCTCTGCGCAACTCCCGGCACCCGGCAGGTCCGGCGCTGGTAGTGCCCCGCCAGGACATGGCCGCATTCCTCCGATCGGCCAAGGAGGGCGAATTCGACGACCTCTTGGACAAATGATCTCGGCACTTGCGTGGGACGGCAGGGCGAGTATCGTGAACGTGGCGTAAACACCGGCGCACCTCAAAGGACCCCATATGACTGCGGCCCCTATGGAGGGTGTGCCTCACCCGCTCGATCTGGCGGCACGATCACGCCGCAGCCCCACCGTCCTGCGTATCCTCCTCGGCACCCAGCTGCGCCGGCTGCGTGAGAGCAGGCACATCCGCCTGGAGGAGGCCGGCCACGCCATCCGCGCCTCCCACTCGAAGATCAGCAGAATGGAGCTCGGACGCGTCGGGTTCCGTCGCCGCGACGTCGCCGACCTCCTCACTCTGTACGGCGTCACCGACGAGAGCGAGCGGGAGGCGCTGCTCTCCCTCGTCGCCCAGGCCAACGCTCCCGGCTGGTGGCACAAGTACGACGACGTCCTGCCCTCCTGGTTCGAGGCCTACGTCGGCCTGGAGCAGGCGGCGAGCACGATCCGCTGTTATGAGGTGCAGTTCGTGCCCGGGCTGCTGCAGGCCCCGGCGTACGCCGAAGCGGTCGTGCGACTCGGCCATCCGGACGCCTCGGCCGGGGAGGTCGAGCGCCGCGTCCGGCTGCGGATGGACCGCCAGGAGGTGCTGACCCGCCCGGATGCTCCCAGTCTTTGGGCAGTGATCGACGAGGCCGTGCTGCGCCGCCCGGTGGGCGGTCCCGAGGTGATGCGGGCCCAGATCGAGCATCTGCTCGAAATGATCGCCCTGCCCCGTGTAACGCTCCAAATCATCCCGTTCACCGCCGGAGGGCACGCCGCCGCGGGCGGGCCGTTCAGCATTCTGCGCTTCGCAGGGGTCGGCCTGCCGGACGTCGTCTACCTCGAACAGCTCACCAGCGCCATCTACCTGGAGAAACGGGAGGATATCGACCGCTATCTCGCAGTCATGGAACGACTGTGCATCCAGGCGAGGCCTGCGGCGGACACCAAGCGTATGCTGCTGCAGCTCATGACGGAGCTGTGACGATGCGCTAGCGTCGCGAGCGCGACCTCCGTTGCGATACGCCCACAGGAGACGGTGGCGCAAGCCGTACCCGAAAATACGTGTCAGGTGCGCAGGGGCGGTAAGTGGAGTACTACCACGCTGTGGGGCAAGCAGGAGGGCGGTGAGAACCTTGGCGGGCAGCCTGCTCAGCCTGGAGTTCGACCGAAGTTCGGTCACCAGGGTGCGGCATCTCGTCATGGTGTCGGCGCAGGAGGCCGGGCTTGAAGGCGTGGCGCTGGAGGACTTCGTCCTCGCCGTGCACGAGGCGGTCACCAACGCCGTCCGATACGGCTCGCCGCCACGGGGGATCGCCATGTGGCGAGAGGCGGGGGTGCTGGTGGCCGAGATCACCGACAAAGGCCCCGGTATTCCCGACGAGGTGCTCGAACGCGAGGAGCCGGCGACGCGCTTCGACTTCGGGGGACGCGGCCTGTGGCTCATGAACCGCCTGGCCGACCTCGTCGTGCGTACGGGGGCCGAGGGGACGACGATCCGCCTCTGCGTGACGCTTCCCTGATCGTCATTGGACTTCCGCTCAGAGCGGAGCCTGGGTCGCCTGACCGAAACCAGACGTCTCCGACTCCCCGAACCCCGGCTGCCGTCAGGGTTAGCGCCGCTATGAGCTGGGCACTTCTGATCTCGTCGCCTGGCCGCCAGGGCCGGACGGCGCACCAGGCGGGCGAGCCGTAATCTCGATTTTGGTTCCCCGAAATTTCGGGCAATCCGGGTCGGACGCCGAAGCCTTGCTAGGCTGCAGGGAACCGTAGAACCGGGCGTTGTCTCACCCGGCAGGTGAGACCGTCGAGAAGTGGGGTCACACCGTGAAGAAGCTGCTTGTTCTCGCTCTGGTCGCCGTCGGCGGGCTTCTGGTCTGGCGCAAGGTGCAGGCCGACCGCGCCGAGCTCGATCTGTGGACCGAGGCCACCGGCAGCGAGAACTGACCACCAGGGATGGTGCTTGATCGTGGCAAGGGTGCGGGAATGACCCCCGTGAAGCTGGCCTGCCTTGATTTGGCCGGGACCACGATCGGTGACATCGAGATGGTGGAACGGGCGTTCGCCGAGGCGATCGCCACGCAGGGCATCGTCCCCGGGACCAGCGCCTATGCCCGTGCCATGGTGCATGTGCACAGGTCCCGGGGATGTCCCAAGATCGAGGTGTTCCGGGGTCTCTTCCCCGGAAACGAGGCTCGGGCGCAGGCCGCGAACCTGACCTTCGAGCGCTCCTACGAGGGAGCCATCGAGCGGACCGGTCTCGTGCCGATCCCCGGTGCCGTCGAGGCCATCGGGAAACTGCGCGACGCGGGCCTCAAGATTGTTCTGATCACGGGATTCAGCCGCGCGACCCTGGGGCGGGTGCTGAGCACCCTCACCTGGATCGACATGCTGGATCTCGCACTGTGCCCCGAGGACGCCGGACGCGGCCGTCCGTACCCGGACATGGTGCTCACCGCCGTCCTGCGGTCGGGCATCGACGACGTACGACAGGTGGCCGTGGCGGGCGACTCCGAAAGCGACATGCTGTGCGGCCGGCGCGCGGGCGCCTCGATCGTCGCCGGGGTGCTCACCGGCGTCCACAGCAAGGAGCGCCTGCTCGGTGGTGGGGCCACCCACATCATCGACTCCGTCGCCGACTTCCCCGCGCTCGTCCTCGGCAACGAGGCCGCCGCCTCGCCGGTGGCCGCCGCGGCCTCCTGATCGTTCCTCATCGTTTTCCTGCGCGGAGGAGCCTGGCGGGCGGCACGGCGCGGTATCGAGTGGCGCTCGGGTGCGGGCTGTTGCTACGGTGTACGCACCGGCGGCCTATGGATCTGCGTGTTCGCGTAGTCCGCACCCGCCACGGGGCCTTAGCTCAGCTGGCAGAGCGCCTGCTTTGCAAGCAGGAAGTCAGGGGTTCGAATCCCCTAGGCTCCACCAGCCAAAACGCCGCTTCTCCGATCATGGGAAGCGGCGTTCGTGCCATTAACGTGCCATTAGCTCTTGCTGGCATTGCGCTCCGCCTCGACTCGCGCGCTGAGGGCGTCGGCGATCTTCCGGTCGGCGTCACGCGTGGCGTGCTGGTAGATCAGCGCGGCCCGGTCGCTGTCGTGGCCCATCCGCGCCTTGAGATCGGCGAGGCTCGCGCCCGACTGCGCGGCGAGCGTGTTGCCCGTGTGCCGCAGGTCGTGGAAGTGCAGGCCCTTGACACCCATCTCCTTGAGCGCTTCCGCCCACTTGGCCTCCCGCCGGAAGTTGCCGCCGCGGAGGAACGCACCGCGCTTGCCGAGAAAGACGAACGCGTCCTCGCCTGTGCCGGTGAACTGGTCGAGGTGGTCGACGAGCGCCGGAACGATAGCTGAGGGGATGCTGACGGTGCGCCTGCCGGCCCGCGACTTGGGCGGAGCGAGCACCATGTCTCCCCCGTCCAGCTCGATGAGCTGTTCCCGCACGCGTACTGTCCGCGCCTTGAGGTCGATGTCCGAGCGCCGCAGCGCGATCACCTCGCCCCAACGCAGGCTTGCGAAGGTGGACAGCAGGATCAACGCGCGGAATCGCCGGTCCGCCATCTGGTCTGCCAGCTCGAAGACCTGGGCGACGGTGAGAATGGGCCGCTCCGGCGTCTGCTCGTTGTCCGCGCCCTTGATCCGGCATGGGTTCTGGCTGATCAGCTTGTCCTCTTCGACCGCCGTCATGAGAACGGCCCGCAGCAGGCGATACGCCTTGGCAGCGGTGGACACGGACACACCTTTATCTATGAGGGCGGCTCGCCAGGAGCGGACAAGCGCTGTCGTGAGTTTGCCGACCGGCACCTCGCCGAGGCCGGGAACGATGTGCCGTTCAAGGAGCCAGGTGTAGAGCTCGACCGTCTTGGGCCGCAGGCCCGGCCGCTCTTTGATCCAGGTCCGGGCATAGTCGCCGAGCAGGACTTTGCCGCGATCGGGGTCCGTCCACTCCCCTGAGATCATCTGCGCTTCGATCAGCGTGAGCGCACGGTCGGCGTCCGTCTTGGTTGCGTAGGTCGTGGAGCCCGTGTGGATCCGCCCATCGGGGCCGGGATAGCGAATCTGAAAGCGGCCGGACGGAAGCTTGCGGATATTGCCGAAACGCCGGTGACCATCTCTGTTCGCCATCACGCCGCCCGTCCCTTCGGCGCTTTGACCGGCTCGACGAGCCCGGCCGCGATGAACGCTTCGAGAGCGGCTTCGGGAATGCGAACGCTCCGGCCGACGCGGACGAAGAAGATACGGCGTTCGGCGATCAGCCGACGAGGAAAGCGAACAGAGGTGTTCAGCCGTTCGGCCGCCTCTTCGACACGGAGAAGACGACCTTGGGCCTCTGGCGGGAGTGGCGTGGTCGGTGAAAAAGCGTTCGTCATGCTGCCCTCCCTTCAGTTGCCGAAAAACCTTGGCCGTCCGCCTCGGCTTCGAGCCGGTCGAGGTGGTTGCGCCAGCGCTGGCGTTCATGGACCGACCGGAGGAGGCGCACGCCGATCGGGACGAGTTCAGGATCTCCGGGCTTGACCGGCCGCCAGATGTAGCGGTGTGGGTCGACCGGCTCGTCTTGGACGCCGAGGGCTTCCAGGACCCAGGTGCGCCGGTCCTGCTTGTGCTCGGTCAACGTCTTGTTGGACCACTTGCGGGAGACCAGGACGCGACGGCCCGCGTAGCCGAGGTGATCGGGCTTGTGCGCCTTGCCCTTGCACCGGCCCGGAGCCATTCCGGGCTTGGCGCCCTTGGGCTGCACCCCGTACCGCAGCCAGTTCGGACACGTGGGGGAGCACGGCTCGAACCGCAACGCCTCCAGCAGCCGTTCGGCATGAGCCTTCCGACGAGGGTCATCGGTGCCAAGGGCGTCGCCGAGGGACTTGGTGAGGTACTTGGAGAGGTACTGGATGAGCTGGTCGGCGTCCGGGGTTCCGGCGAGCACGCTTTGTATGTCGAGCTGGTCGCCGAAGCGGAGCACGTGCAAGGGTTCGGCGTCCTCGTCGGCGTCGAGCTGGTCGAGGGCCTGTTCCCAGGTCGGCAGGACTTCCCCCGTGGTTGGGTCGAGGTAGCTGGCCCCGTCCTCCCAGACCGGCAGGTGGTCACCGTCGAACCGCACGTGGTCAGTCGAGGGCCACCAGACCTGGTGGTAGGTCGCGGCGATGATCTGCCGCAGTTCCGCGCGGGGCAGGGTGCCGCGGATCCATGTGCAGGTGCGGGGCGAGCCGCTTTTGTGGTTCGACGGTGGCGAAGTACTGCACGTCGTATCCGGCGACTCGGCGGAGGTTCTGCACGAAGCGGTCGATGAGCTTGGAGAAGTGCAGGGCGTCGCGGGCCGCCCGCGCGTAGTCGTACCGGTCGGGGTCGAGGGGCGCGCCCTCCAGCACCCGCCCGTAGGAGGGGAGGGTGAGTGTGACGAACATCGAGGGCCGGTAGGTCTTGCCGTCCGAGCCGGTGAAGGTTCGCCCGAGGGTGGTTTTGGTCATCTGCCGTTTGGGCAGGTCCGGTGCGTCCTGCCGCCGCTTCGTGGACCGGGAGCGCTTGCCGGAGGTTCGGCCGAGGACGTTGCCGCGCATCCCGGCCCGGTTGATCTCCTCGTTCAGGTCCTCGATGGCGGCGTCCAGGTCGGTGGTGTCGCCGCCGGCCTTCTCGACCTCGTCTCGCCAGGCTTGGGCGTCGGCCCGCAGCTCGACGAGGTGACGCTGATACTCGTCGGCGTTGTCGGGGAGGTTGTCCGGTTCGTGGTCGAGGTGCCAGCCCTCCCGGCACTGCGCCCGCCGAAGCTGCCGATTGCGCTTAGCACACGGCGGGCACTTGCTCTCCAGCGTGGCCCCGCACGGCACGTCGATGACCTCAACCTGCCCGGTGAGGATGTCCTGCCGCCGCAGCGGAACCGGGCGAATGCACACCCCGTACTGCTTGGCGATCTCCTCGACCACGTCCCGCGCCAGCGGTTGAGCCATGCGGACGGCCCGAGGCGTGGACCGGTCGTTGAGCCGAGCGGGGGAGGTCGGCTGGTCTCCCCCGGCCTGATGGGTGTCGATCAACTTTCCTCCTCTGCGATCTCGGGGATGGTGAGGGCGATCTGGCCGCATTCGTGGCACTCGACCAGGCCGCGCAGGGGGTCGAGCCACAGGACGTTGAGCGCGCCGCAGACCGAGCAACGCAGCCCGTCGAGGAAGTGCGCCAGGCCGTTCATGCGGCCTCGCTTCGACCGCCGTACTCGGCGACCATCTGCCGGATGTCCGTGTCGGAGACGTACGTAGCACGGACCCGGATGGGATCGGGGGAGGTCTCCAACCGGACATAGCCGATGCCCGCGCCCAGCTCCGGGACCGGTGAGATGTGGTCGGCGAGGGCTCCCCGGTCGCGTGCGCCGTCGCCGAGGACCATGTCCACCTGCTCGGACTCATCCAGCCGCAGGGCGATCTTGTCGGGGAACAGGTTGCGGATGTTCATGACCTCCTTGCGCGGGTCCTGAAGCGCGGCCATCACGCCGACCCCGACCGCCCGGCCCTGCGTGGTAAGCGTGGCCAGGGCCGCCGTGATGCGCTGACGAAGGCCCTTGTCCGACTGGTAAGCCGTCAGGAAGGCGACCTCGTCGACGAGCACCAGGACGAACGGGTCATCGACGGTCGGCGTGTGCGATCGCTGGCGGCCGGCGAACCGGTCGGCCCGCTCCTGCATCACCGAGACCGCCTCGTCGAGCAGGTCGGCGCACTCCTTCGGATCGGCCGCATACCTCGCGCCGAACAGCGCGCGGCCGAAGGACAGCTCCATCCGCTTGGGGTCGAGCGCCCAGACCTGCACCAGGCCCGCCCGCATCGCGGGGAGCAGGCCGCGGATCGTCGACCACAGCCACGAGCCCTTACCGGCCCCGGTCGCCCCAGCGATCAGGACGTGCGTGCCGTGGACCTTGAGCCGGTACGGCGTGCCGTCCTCACACCGGCCGATCTCCACCGCCCCCACGGCCGAAGACTCGGGAATCGGTATGGCGGGCAGGGGTTCGGCGAGTGAGTCGCGGCGGGGGAAGGTGAGCACGAGCCGCCCGGCCTTGGCGACGGCGACCCGGCAGGAGGGGGAGCCGAAGCCGTGGGCCAGGTGCTCGGTGCGGTCGGCCCAATCCTTGACGGCCTGCCCGGACAGCATGCGCACGGTGACGCGGTCGGCCCAGCCGTCGCACTCGACTCGGACGAGCCGGGGTAGGTAGTCGCGGCCCTGGAGGTGACGGCCGAGCCCGGACACGATCATCACCGGTTGCCAGTGCCGCCGGTAGATCCACACCCGGCGCCAGAAGGCCAGCAGCCGCCAGCCTAGGAATCGCGCGAATGATGCCCGGTCGGCCAGCATCCAGCCGAACAGCAGCGATCCGGGGACGGTGACGGCGGCCACCGCGACGGGCCAGCCGTACCGGACCCAGATCACCCCGGGCACGGCGAGCACCGCAACCGCGATGGGGTGGACGACGAGGGTACGGACGAGACCGGCGACCAGACGGCCGAGGAAGACCAGGACGGTCAGGATCGCCGGGGTCTGGACGACGGCCGGTTTGAACACGACCGCCGTGTCCGGCGTGGTGGACACGAGGTTGCGCACCTCGCCACCGGGAAGGCGCTTGAGCATAAGCTGAACTCCTCTCTTGTGATGCGCAGTCAGGGAGAGAACTGAGGGGCCGCCGGAAGTTGCCGCTTCCAGCGGCCCCGCTTGCGTGTCAGGCCGCCGAGTCGGTGGCCTGGGCGTGTTGTTCGGCGTGCAGGCGTTCGCAGTCGGCCAGGTACCGCGCGGCGGCGTTGAAGATCTCCCGCGCGATCTCCAGGTCTTCTGCGGTGACCGGGCCGGCCCCGGTGGTCGAGACCGTCACGTCCGCCTCGTCGGACTCCAGGACCAGGTACGGCCGCCCGGACTCCAGCACCCGAGCCCGAGCCCGAGTGATCGAGGCGTAGAACGAGATCCCGATGCGGGGCCGCTGACCGGGGTCGATCGACATCGACACGTGGGTGTACGGGCCGCGCGCCATCAGGCCACCCCGCGCCCGTTGGCCAGGCCGTGAAACCGCCGCTCGACCGACCGGGCGAACGAGGCCGCCTCACGGGCGAGCTGCCGGGCGAACTCGACATCGGCCGGGCTGACCTGGTCACTGTCGGAGGTGGTCACGAGGACCGAGGTCGCGCCGAAGTCCAGCGCCAGCACCGGCGTCCGGGCCGGGTACGGCAGGGTCTTGGCCGAGGCCCCGCACCCAGTGTTGAGGCTGATCACGGCCGAAGGCCGCACCGTCCGCCGCCCCATCACGCCGCGTCCTTCGCAGCGCTGCCGGTCTTGCCGGCTGATGCCGAGCGGGGAGCCCGCATCGTCCGAGCCGAGATCGAGTAGGCCAGCCGCCCCGTCGCCTGGTGCACGTACGGCTTGACCTCCAGCCCGTCGAACTCGGCCGGGGCCAGCGGCACCCCGGGCAGCGACGGCGGGACGACCGGTTGAACCTCGGCGAGGATCTTCACGGTCACCGTCTTCTGCGCGGCCTTGAGCGAGGGGTCGGCGTCCATCACCGGGACCTGCCACACCGGAAGCCCGGTCAGCTTGTCCTTGGCCTGGGTGTCCCGCTTGGCGTCGAAGTCCTTCGCCGCGCTCACCTCGCCCACGACGTAGCAACCGTGCGGGAACAGCAGCTCGAAACTGATCGGAATGGGTCCTTGCAGCGCCATCGTTCACCACCTCCTTGTCAACCCCCCTAGACAGTGGCGGCCGGTTCGCGCGAGAACTGTCTAGGGGGCTATGCGGATGAAGATAGCAGCGCTCCTCCACGACTGTCTAGGGGGGTTGACGTCCGAAGTCGAAGGAGTGCACTCCGAAATGCGGTAGCGCTTCCTATGTTGGCGCGGGAGAGTGATCACACATAGCCTCTTGAGAGGGTGACTTGGAGTGATGGCATCGATTGATCTGGGCGGGAACGAACGGCTGGAGTTCGAGCCTGCCCGAAATGTCCTACGTCTAATGCCCGCCATAGGAGGGGCGCAGATAGAACTGCGACTTAGGGCAAGTCGAGCAGGTGAGCCGCGCTCCGCTAGCCGGTTCGCAGTATCGGCGGCCCTGAACATCAGCCGGTCTCAGCAAGGCCAGAGGATGCTGTGCCAATTGGAGGCCGAGCAGCTCATCGCACCGACAGTGCGGCAGACCGAATTCCATCTCGTGGGGTTCGTAAGTGACGATCAGTTGAGAGCCGCCGAGGAACTACGCAGAGGTGCAGAGCTGTGGTTCACTCTCGCACTCCGCGTCAGGACGGTGGATGGTGAGCTACCCACCCTTGTCTCATACTCAGGACACCTCACCTTCCCTGTCGAAGCGGGGGAGTGGAGTTCACAACTCGAGCGTGTCGATGCAGGCTCTTTCTTTGAAGTGCTGGTCCCAATGCCGGAGGCCGCGGACCATGCGGCCGCCGTTCGGCGTCTGCAGGAGGCACGACGGTTGCTGCGCGACAACCAGCTCGATGCAGCGCTTGGCGAAGCCCGCAAGGCCCTGGAGCCAGTCCTAGAAGCGGTACGAGCGCAGGGTCTCGCCAAGGGAGCGTCTGAGAAACGAGCTCGTGAGCGAACCCTCAATGAGCGCTTCGCGGTCCTTGTTGAGGACGTTTTCTCTCTGCTCAGCGGGGCCGCACATGACGATGAGATCACAAAGGATTTTCAGTTCACGCGTGCCGAAGCCCTCGCACTGCTCGCCACTACGGCTGGTCTGGTGAATCGGCTCGCCCAGCAGCAAATCTGAGTGTCACACGGATCGAAAGTCCCCAGCTCGATGCTGGAGATAGGCCGCTGTTGCATCATCATGCGTTTTGCTGCGTGGCCAACGTTCGCCGTGGGGATCCGAGTGCTCCGCCTCACGGACTCGGCGGACAAGTTCGGCCGGGCCGTCTTGGGCCAGGACGTCGAGGAGCTGTCGCCAGGTCATTAGGCCATAGCGGCTGACGGTGTCGGCAGTCCCGTCGGTGAGCAGGGCCGCAGCGCGTACCTGGTCGGCGGGGATGGTGCCGATGAGGGCGTGGTCGGCGGCGAGGGGGTCGGTGGAGGCGACCCAGAAGCCGCCGTCGCGGTTGCGGTAGGTGCCGAGGGTTTCGACGTACTCGCGGCGGGCTTCGGCGTGTTCGGGTGTGCCGCCGCGCAGGCTGTCGAGCCGGGTGCGGTGTGGTGAGGCGATCTGTTCTAGCCGGTCGTCGCAGATCACGATCGGCTCGGGCGTGCCGGTGTCGAGGATGAGGGTGCTGTCGCCGAGGACGAGCCAGTCGAGGTGGTCGGCGGCCTGGCGGAGCATGATGACGGTGGCGGAGGGGGAGCCGCCGTGGGCCAGGTCGCAGGTGAAGTCGTGCAGTGAGGTGACGTGCTTGATGCCCTGGGCGAGGAGTTCGGGCAGGGGGCCGGCGCTTTGGGTCATCTCGGCGAGCAGGGTGGAGCCGAGAGTATGGGAGTACCACCGCACGCTGTGCGAGCAGGCCGAGGTGACACCTGGGGGGATGCTAGCGCCGTCGAGCAGGACGACGGCGTCGGCAGTGGCGCCGATGAAGTCTTCATTGGGCCGGCCGGGGTAGGCGGGTTCACTGGCGAAAGCGACGCGCATCAGGTGTCCTCGTGCCGGTAGAGCGGGCTGGCCAGTTCCGCCCGCACTGGTTCCCCGGTTTGCGGGTCGTATTCGACGCCGACCACGCAGGAGAAGCGGCGGTCGCCGACCTGCCCCCACAACGTGGCGATCTCGCTGGCGAGCAGGTGGATGACGCCGAGGGAGCCGTTGGGGTGGATACCGGCGATGGCCAGGAACGAACCGTTGCCGTCCGGCCGCGGCAACCGGCCGAGGAAGGCCGAGTCGGTCGGCTGCGCGGGGTCGAGCTGGGAGCCGGATCGATACTCGCGGCCCGTACGCGTGTCCACAAGCTTCCAGCCGGTCTCGTCGCGCTCCCAGTGAATGACCGGGTCGGCGTCGTACGCCTGGCGCATGGCATCGGACATGCGGGGGCCGCAGATGACGAGCAGCCCTGGGCGGTTGAGGTCGATCTGCCCGTCGACGGTGACGTTGTCGGTTGCGACGGTCAGGCCGAAGGTCCGGGCGAGGTCTTCCAGGCGCTTGCCGGCGCGCATGTCGTCAAGGGCGACCATGGAGCGGCCGGTCGCGGCATCGTGCCGGAGCGGGGTCACCACGGTTACCGCCCCGATGCCGAGGAACGCGCCCTCAGGTGCAGGGCCGGTATGACGGATCTGGTGGATACGCCCACGGGACAGGCCGGCCTTCTCGGCGATCTGCGCATACGACATGCCCTGGGCGTGGAGTTCTTGGATGACGCGGCGGCGCAGGCGAGCCAGTTCGGTGACTTCTTGCTGGGCGGCATTGAGTCGTTCGGTGGCGACCCGGAGCAACAGATAGGGATCGTCGATCGCGGCGATTTTATCCAGGTCACTCGGTGGCACAGTTCCTCCTCGGTGGTGCTCAGCCGAGTCTAGGGCCCTAGACGAAATGCCGTCTATCCCTCTTGACAGTACGCTTTTGGCGGGTTTGCCGGTTGGGTCCACGGCCCGGATCGCTGAGCGCCGGTTAGGGACACCTCGCGGGCTCACCGCGTCATTCCCGTCAGCAAGCCCGCCCAGATCTCATGCGCCTGGGCGAGCGGCCAGCGGTGGGTCTCGTGGATCTCGGGGGCGTCCTCCTTCTGAAGGGTGCGCCGGATGAACCCCTGCCCGCCCGCCTGGCACAGCTCATACACCATGGCCAGGCAGTCGCAGGTCCAGGCGAGCACTCGCACCCGCGCTCCGCCCGAGGGCTCAAACCATGCCAGCTTCGTGCATCCTGACTGCCGCCGATCGGGGACGTGCGGGCTCACGCAGCTCATGGCCGGCACGCCGCTGCTGCGGCGGCTGCGATGGGGTCGACCTTGAGCAGCGCCCAGACGGTACGGCCGGCCTGGTTGCCGTACACGCCCCAGTTGTCGGCCAGGTTGGAGACCAGCAGCAGGCCCCGGCCGCCCTCGTCGTTGCTGGGCCGGACGAGCCGGGGAACTTCGGGGCCGCCTTCGTCGGTGACGCCGAGCCAGACCTGATCAGGTTCGGCCTGGATGCTGACGATGAACTTGCCACCGAACCGGGCCGAGGCGGTGTGCCGGACGGCGTTGGTCGCCAGTTCGCTCACGATGAGCTCGGCCGACTCGACGACCGGCCAGGCGCCGAGGGTTGCGGTGATGAAGCGCCGGGCTTCGGTGACCGAGGTGGGACGGCCGAGGAAGTGCCGGGACAGGCGCCATGGGGGCATGGAACACGCTCCGTCGTATAGGGGGCTAGACATGCCTTCGACGTGAGCGTATGACCAACACTAGAAGTATCTCAAGGAATACGACGCATAAATGCGTCAATCCTCGAGCTGCTTCGCCAACTCCCGGAAGTCCGCCGCGATCTCGCCCAGCAGCGCCCGCAACTCTTCCCCGTACAAGGCCGAGCCCGCGAACGCCTCGAAGGTCTCTTCATGAGCGCCGATCTCGGCCGCCTCGGTCAGGGTGAAGTCACCGGTCAGGCTCTCCACCACACTCACGGACCCATCGAAGATGGTGAAGCCGTGCAGCGGGAAGGCCGGAGCCTCCACTCTCCAGGGCACGACACCGAGCCGGACATGCGGCAACGTCGACACCTGGGCCAAACGGTCGAGCTGCGCCAGCATCAACGACGGCGTCCCCGGCCAGGTACGCACGGCGCTCTCGGTCAGCACGAAAGCGAACCGCCGGCTCTCCTCGAACAGCACGGCTTGAGCATCGACCCGTACGGCGGCAGCCTTGGCCGCATCGTCCTCATCGATATCCCGGCCGATCGCCACCGCCAGCCGCGCATACTCCGCCGTCTGTAACAGCGCCGGGACCATGGCCGAGGAGAAGACCGCCATCCACTTCGATGAGCGTACCCGCGCAGAGTTCGCCGCTTCCCGGCCAGCCAACCCACCTTTCATCCGGGACACCTCATCACGCAGCCGCACGAGCAACGTCTCCAACTCCCGCCGCGCGTCCTGGTCGAGCTGGAGAGCCCCGGCCACCCGCTCAACCGTCTCCGGAGTCGGCAACAGCCGCCCCGTCTCCATCCGCGAAATCGTCGGCTGCGCCACCCCGGCGAGCTGAGCCAGCTCCTTACCAGTCAGTCCCGCATCCTTGCGCAGCCGCCGCAGCAGCTCACCGAGCTCTCGTAGTCGGTCCTGTCGAGCCTCCACCCAAGCGTTCTACCACGAGAGCGGCCACTGTTTCCCGAAGAGGGATTCGTCGAGGGGCCATGAAAGCTACCCTGCGACAGGGGTATAGCGAGGAGGCTTCTCATGAGGGCGATCTCGTCCGCAGAGCTGAAGAAGGTTTATTCTCTATCGGGCGGGCTGTGTGCTTTCCCTGATTGTAAGGCGCCGAGATCCCTCGATGACGGGACGCCATTGGTGGAGGTCGCCTATATATCATCTCCCATTCCGGGTGGGCTTCGGTATGACAGTAATAAGCCGATGGTCGAACTCCGTTCGTATGACAATCTAATCCTTCTGTGTCCAAGTCATCATGTCCTGGTTGATCGTGACGCAGAGAGATATACGGCCGAAAGACTAGCGAGTATGCGTGACGATCACGTCGCCCGCATACAGGAAGAGATTTCTTCACGCCTTAATCGCGCTCCAGGAATTCCTCGTGTGGAAACTCCACCATTGCCGCCCACTTCGCGAGGTGCCGATAGGCTAAGAGGTGCTCTGGAGATATGGGAGAAAGAGCATGGCAACGGAGATGAGGAGTTCTGGCAACAACTTTTTTGCAACTACCCAGAGGTCCTTGCGGTACCGCTCGAAGGTAGGGCTTATTCGCTGAAATCAAAATGCTATGTGGGTGGTAAGTCTATCGCAAACACTGGTGGAAATATAGCGGACTTCATAGCTCAGTATCGGGATAATGTCGCTGTTCTAGAGATCAAAACGCCGGCGACGAGGCTGATGGGTACGCAGTATCGCGACAATGCGTTCTCTCCGTCTCGGGACCTGGTCGGCTCCTGCGTGCAGTTACTCGAATACAAGTCGAGCCTGATGGTCAATTTGCCAACCCTGACGCTAGCTGCAAGTGACTTGCGAGCACCGGCCCCACGAGCTGTACTGATAATTGGCAACACCGAAAAAGAAAGGCTCTCTGGGGCCCAGTTGAGATCGTTCGAACTATTTAGAAGTGGGTTTCCCGATGTCAAGATAATTACGTACGACGAGCTATTTGAGAATGTGAGGATGCTGGTCAACGTTCTCGCGTAGAGAAACTGGCGACTCTGCCAACGGGGGCCGGGTTGTCTAGTCCCACGACATGATTGACAGTTCTGTCCCACCACATGCTTGACGGGCACCCTAGGAAACATGACCGGCCTTGCGGGGCCGGGCCGCTTTGACGCTGCGGACGGGCTGGGTGGTGGCGCGGCGGACCACGCGGGTGTCGTCGGGCAGCTCAATCGTCAACGTGGTGTCGCTGACGTGCACTGTGACGATGGCACGGGCGTGGATGCGGCCGAGGGCGACCTTCTGCCCGACGACCATGATGACGCCGCTGTTGCTGGCCACCCGCTGCACCGTGACCGGCTCGGCCGAGGGCCTCGGTGGCGGCCCAGCAGGGCGGGCGTCGCGCAGGTGCCGTACCCGGTCCCAGTCGATCGGGTTGGGCCGGGTGCGCAGCAGCTCGCGGGTCTCGGGGTCGAAGAACATCAACGTGTGTTCCTCGATCCGGACGGTCACCCGCCGGCCGTTGAGAATCTCGGCGGCCAGCACGACGCGCCCGGCCAGGCTGACCGTGCCCGAGTGGCTGACGGTCCGATCCACCTCCACCGCCGTGCCCGGCTCGGCGGGCGGCAGCGGCGCCGGCCCGGCCGCGCGTCCCCCGCCTGCGGCAAGTTTGGCCAGGTCGGCGTTCGACAGGTGGGAGCGGAAACTCTTGATCCGCACTCCGGCAACCAGCAGGTGGATGACGTCGGTGTCGGCCCAGAACGTCACCATCACCCCGGCCCGGTCCGGGCCGAGCCAGAACTGCCGGCCCGCCACGAACATGTTGCCGCTGGCCGGGACGACGCGGTCGAACTCCACCGGCCCGCCCGACCACGCCCTGACCGGCTCCTCGCCGTCGACCAGGTCCGCGGGCTCGGCGAGAGCGGCCGGCGAAGTGGGATCCGGCGACGGGGACGGCTGCTGCGGGGCGCGCTGATCGACGGCCTGGCCGTCGATTGCCTTGAGCGCGCCGGGCAGCCGCAGCGGCAGCAGCTCCTCCCCACTGTCGGTCGTGGGCGCGAATCGCTCGGCCGGGCATGCCATGCCGATCGCCTGATGCGGCCGCCGGGTGTTGTACTCGACCGCCCAGGCGTCGACTGCGGCCTGCGCCGCCGCCAGGTCCTCAAACGGCACCGCGTCATCGAGCAGCTCGCGGCGCAGCGTCTGGTGAAAGCGCTCGACCTTCCCTGTCGTGGTCGGCGAACGCGGCTGAGTCAGGCGATGCGTGATGCCGTTGTCGCGGCAGATCCGGTCGAACAGCACCTCCCCGCCCTTGCCGAACCGGTCGGTGAACTGCTTGCCATTGTCCGTCAGCACCTCTTCCGGCACCCCGAAGGCCTGCAGCGCCGCCGCGAAGGCCAGGCACACCGCCCGCCCGGTCGGACGAGCCACTACCTGCGCTATCACGCAGTAGCGGGAATGGTCGTCGACGCCGCTGACGACTTTTGCCTCACTCCCGTCGGCCAGGAACACCCCGCCGACGATGTCCATCTGCCACAACTGCATCGGCGCAGGCCGCTCCCACCGCAGGTAGTCCTCCCGGCGTTTGCGCCGCTGCCGCGGATTCACCAGGCCATGGCGCACCAGCGCCCGATACACCGCCATCCGCGACGGCACCGGATCCACGCCCAGGCGCTTGGCCTCGTGCACCAGCCGGACCGGACCCCACCGCGGATGCTCACGCCGCAGCTCACACACCATCGCCTCCACCTCCGCCGATAACTGCGACGGCGACGACTTCGGACGACGGGAACGGTCGACCAACCCCGACAAACCGGATTCCCGATAGCGGCGCAGCCAGGAATGCATCGTCTGCCGCGACACCCCGACCTGGGCGGCGGTCTCGCTCACACTCGCCCCGGCGAGGACCGCCAAAACCGCCCGATAACGCTGCTCGACAACCGACAAATCGACCAGGGCCAATCCCGGCCTCCTGACGCGCGCCATCCGCAAACGACGCACGAAAGATCGACCGAAAACGGCACCTGTCAAACATGTCCTGGGACTGATGTGTCAAGCATGTCGCGGGACAGGACACAACGGGGGCCGGGTGTAGTGCCGAATTGTTCTTGTAGGTATCAAGGGCGGCGCTCCGCGCCGCCTCGCGGCCCTGCGCCCGCTCGGCGGCCGGGCATGCGGCCTGGGGGCCGGTCCCGGCCGCCAGCAGCGCGAAGCCGCTCCTCTGGAGCATGCCATTTCACGCTCACCTGAGGAACGTCTGGCTTTCAAGACGTACCTGTGGTCGGAAGGCACCTACCAATCAGAAACGGAAGCCAAGCAAGGTAGAGCTGGCGTTTGAGTCGTCCAGTTCTCTCCTGACATAGCGGCGCCAGTCGAGCCCCAGCTGTGCAAGGTCGTCGGTTGGTAAGTCATCAGTATTGAGCAACGCAACGTACTGAAAGTCGTACCGCTCTGCCTGCTCCTTGGCATAGTTCAGAGCCAAGGCGACTTGGCGCTCATCCACACCCTCGTACAGGATGCTGTCGTGGACCAGGAAGCCGGGACGGTTCAGCTGCGCTGACCAAACTTGTGTTAGAGCGATGTCGTAAGCATAGATTGCCATGTTCTCTACGCCATCAGAGCCCGACCGAGGCATCTTAGTTTGGAACGTATAGCCGTTCTCGTTCACGCCGAAATTCAAAGTGCCCGGATTGTCGTACAGGTATTCTGTGGCAGCCACGAAATTGGCTATGACAGCGCTCCAACGGGCTCTTCGCTCAGCTCTATCTAGGAGGGCACGGCTAAGCAGGGCTTGACGACCCGAAGCCACGTTAGCTTCATCCGCGGTAACCGTCTCTAGGCTAGACAGCCGATTATCCACCACCTGCAGGCGCTCTAAAGTACGCCCTAACTTAACTTGGAGCGCCCCAAGCTCTTCTACTGCGCCTCCAGTATTAAGCATACGTAGACGAGTGGACCGTTGTTGGTCCAGTTCGGCAAGACGTTGCTGATTGTCATGCACCTGCTTACGAAGCCGGATTATCTCGTTACTTAAATAGTCCCGACGATACTGAGTTACCTGTGAATGAAAAGCGACGACCTGGTCTAAGTTTCGGCTGAGCTGCTCAGGGAACAGGAGACCTGCCTCTTCGAAGATCTGCTGCACCTTGTCCAAGTCTCCAGACGACTCGGACTCCATTTGCTCTTCGTACTTCTCGAGCATTTGAGACAGGATCGCAGACTCGTTGGCCAAATCGCGCATCTGGCGCGTTAGCGCGCGGGCCTCAGTCTCTATGACCTTGTACTCCGGCACGACCACGAAGTTTGAAACCTGCTCTTCGAGTCGCCGTTGTTCTGCGATCAGTCGAACTCGCTCGTTCTCAAGCTCATACATGAGCTCGCGATTACGGGTAGCCGAGCCTTTGTTGATCGTACGGATAGCTTTCTCTTCCTCTCGTAGCTCCTCCCACTGTGATGCATAGTTCCAGTTCAGGCCTACCAGATACGCATTGAAAACCTGCTTCTGCCAGGTTCTAACTTGCCGAGAGGTGGTGAATGGGTCGATATATCCGTCTCGGTCTGAGCGGGCAAAATAGGTAATCAGAGCCCGGAATGTAGGTGAAAACTTCTGTGTGACTATATCCTTCCCGAGGCCGAAGGTTACGGACCCCAAGAAATCTTTCCATGCCTTAACGGATAATGTCTGTCCTTCGTCTGGGAACATCCGGTTCTCGTCTTCAAGTCCGAGCTGTCGGAGGTTGCCAGATACAATAACCTGATTGGGCGCGCTGAAAGATCTCCGAACGTGAATCCTGGCGCCATCTATCTCAAGTTCCAGACCGAATTGCCAGTCGCTATTTCGGAGCTGGCTGATAACGCTTTTTGCGGTCAGGGAGGAGCCAAGGCAGAAATGAAGCACTTCTATAAAGGTGCTTTTTCCAACGCCGTTCCGCGAATCATGCTCGCTCGAACCCTCGCTTCTTTCTGCGAGGATTAAGTTGAGCCCGTCATTGAGGGTGATTTCTTGGAAGGACGGCTGATTGGCATAAACCTTGCGTATTTTTAATGCCGCCATAGTAGCGTTCCCTCATGCAGGTCGACAAGTCCGACCGCGTATAAAAAATCTAAGGATAAAATGAAGCGCTCATAAGAGATGTGCTTTTTAGCCTTCACTTCATCCCAGAGGGAGGAGATACTCATTCCGCTTCGCCTAAGCGTTAGAATCTCCGCCGCCTGCCCTAGGATTGAGTGCGACGTCTGAACGTACTTGTTGGGTGCGATCATGGTACCGTCTCGAAGAGGTCGCAGATCTGAAACAGATGTGAGACCACCGCTAGGCCAGCCGCATGTCTTTCGAAATCCTGTACTCCGCCGGCCGCGAAAAGCTCTATGAGGAGAAATAAGGCATCCCCGCGCAGGCCATTGGACCAATGCTTATCGTACTCCGCGCGAAATCCTGCGATCAGTCTCCGCGGGAAATCGGCGTCCACATAAGTCGCCATATTTGCTAAGTAGCTCGCGACTTGAGGTGCCTGCATCAGACCCATCTGGATCTTTTTTGCGCTCCTAGGGCTCAGGCCGTTGATAGTCAGCTTCTCCTCAGGAGGAACCGCGATCATCTGCGAGGAATCGGCTAACGAGGTAGATATAATCTTTTTGCAGACTACCTCTAACTCGTCAAATTTGATGTCGCTCATCTCGCGCTCAAGCCTGCTATTCACCCAGTCTAAATGTCTTTCCTTCATCGCGGCCAGGATCTCGTCGGGATACTCCTCTGGCTGGCCGTCGACTAGACGATGACATGCTGCACATAGTAGTAGCAGGTTCTCAAACTTGTTACGGCTTTTTCCATCTAGGGAAGAATCCGCCCTCGGGCCGCCATCAGAAAATGCTCGAATGTGTGCGATATCGCCCGTAACGGTTGGGCCGCTAAGTTCGGTGGCGGGATAAACAACGCGTTTCCGGCAAGTCGGAAAACAGCATCTTGCGGCGGTTAATCCAAAGAGCTGCTTGATAGTTTGCTCTGAATAACTTCTGCTTTTCATTATCCCCCCTCCATCACCTTTGCATTATTTAGGATACTCGCGTAACCGATCCCCGAGTAGGGGAAGGACTTGGATCTTGCCCTTCTTGATACCTAGAAACCGGACATATAGGTACTTATGGGATTAAGCGTGCATTGATAGTCCGTTTTAGACATCCAGATATAATGCTCTTCTTGGACGGTGAGGGCAGCACTGGCAATGACCCGGGTGTTATCTGCTGGGCGGGAGGTGTGCGCTTTGTGCGCCACAAGCCATGTCCCGGATTGGGTCGGCATCAAGTCAGTCATGTCCTACTCCGTGCATGATCCGATGGCCCTTCGTCCTCCTCGCTGTCCGAGTGTCCCGGCCGGGACCGCCGAGTCAAGGGCGCCTACGGCGTCGCTACGCGATCAGCTTCGCTGACCCTTGACACGGCGGCCCCGGCCTGGGGCAGGCAGCTACGAGGAGAACGGGGGCGGACCAGGAAACGAGCCGCGCGGGCCCCTGTCTGGGCAGGTCGGGTCGCGTGATCGCCGTGCCATTAGCGTGCCATTAAGGGCGGTCAACTGGGGGCACTCACGGTCGCTCGCGGACTGCCTCTCGCCCAGGTCGGGGCCGTATCCCCTGGTGATCAGGCCGATTTGCAAGCAGGAAGTCAGGGGTTCGAATCCCCTAGGCTCCACCCATTCAAAAGCCCAGGCCAGGGGCCGTTTTTCCCGCCTGGGCTTTGATCGTTAGTCGGCCTTCGCGCTCTTCCGTGCCCGTTGCGTGCCCGATCCACTCTTGAGTTGTCCTCGCGCGAGGCTGTCGAGCTGCTTAGCCCCCTGGTGCCGCCGCTCGTCCGCCACGTGTTCATCCTGCTCTGAGGAACTGTTCAAAGGCTTCCCGTGCCAGCGCGGACACACTCTTGCCCTCTTGCTCGGCGCGGGCCTTCGCGCGTTCACGCAACTCCTCCGGGAGTCTGAAGGAGACCCTTGGGGAATGGGTGCCCTCGCCTGTGAGCGATGGACGTCCGGGACGACTGGTCGGCACGGGTACGCGGCCCTCATCGATCGCGCGATGAACGTCACCGATTGCGTCCCGCACGTACTCGTCCGTGATCAGGTTGCCTTTGGTGTCGTGGATCTCTTCGGAGTCGCTGTCGATATCGGAGTCGTGGTCCAGGGCCAGTTCGATGTCTTCGGGTGGCCAGGCTGCCTGGTGCTCAGTCATGGCGTCCTTCTCCGTAGCGCGGTCGGCATCACGTGGATAATCACTAGAGCTTTGTCGGTGAGGATGCCGATCACCTCCAGCTCTATGCCCCGATCGTCGGGGCCGATCCAAACCCATCGATCCTCCAGGGTCGGGTCTCTGGCCGGCACGATCACTGGGGGCCCAGATCGGACAACATGCAAGGCATGCGCCTGCCCGATGCGGTGCCTCCTCGCCGACTGGTAGAAGCGCAACTTCTTCATGCCCATATTATGTCGGACACAACCTCTGTAGGTAGGGGGTTCCGGTCTACAGCGAGCTGATCATCGAGACGGCGGTTGCGTCCTGGGCGTTCGCGGTTACGAAGAGGACGGGGTGGGGCCCAGGGGCGCGTGTCCGCCGGCAGGTCACGGGCTGAGCGGCGGGCCATTAGCGGGCCATTAAGGGCGGTCAACAGGGGGCACTCACGGTTACTCGTGGACGGCTTCTCGCCCAGGTCGGGGCCGTGTCCCCTGGTGATCAGGCCGATTTGCAAGCAGGAAGTCAGGGGTTCGAATCCCCTAGGCTCCACCCACTCGAAAGCCCAGGCCAGGGACCGTTTTCCCCGCCTGGGCTTTGATCGTTAATCGGCCTTCGCGCTCTTCCGTGCCCGTTGCGTGCCCGATCCACTCTTGAGTTGTCCTCGCGCGAGGCTGTCAAGGCGGCGGCGCATCGCCCGCCCGCCGTCCGGGCGTGCGGCCTGGGGGCCGGTCCCGGCCGGCAGCGGCTCGCGCCGCCCGCCGCACACCAGCCCGCCGTACCCAAGCATCCCCCTGATGAGCGCCGCACCGCCGCCAGCAGGCGCTAGATGGCCCCGTTCCGGACTCAGACACAGCACTCGCCGCATTATGCCTCCGGCGGGGGCCTCCGGCTCGGGGGTGATCACCCGTGCACAGGTCAGGGCCGTAGGCGGTTGCGGTGCTGATCGTCCCGCCGCCGTCGCCCCAGGACAAGCCGAGCAGACCAGGGCCACGGGGTCAAGGTCGTTCGTCCAGTAGGGCGCTCCACCTTGACCCCGTGGCCCTGGCCCGCTCCCCTGGCGGGTGGGACGACGGCGACGGGACGATCAGGCGGAGGGGGGTGCTCTCGCCGAGCCTGGCCGGGTGAGCTGGCGCGAGGTCTTCAGAGAAGACCATCAGGGCGACCCATAGCGCTACAGGTGCTCGGGGTGAGGCGTAAGGTTCATGAGCGACGGCCTGTGTCGGAACAGTGCTCGGAAGGATTTCCGGGTACCCACAGGCCGTCGCGGTCATGGATGGCCCCGCTCGGGGCCGGTCGTCAGGCCGCGCCGCGTGCGGCCTCGAACCGGGCGATGACGTCGTTCCAGTTGATCAGGCTCCACAACTTCTCGACGTAGTCCGGCCGGACGTTGCGGTATTGCAGGTAGTAGGCGTGCTCCCAGGCGTCGAACACCAGGAGTGGTGTGGTGTTCATCCCGACGTTTCCGTGGTGGTCGTACACCTGCTCGACCACGAGTCGCCGGCCGAGTGGCTCCCATGCCAGTACACCCCAGCCGGAGCCCTGCACGGTGCTCGTCGCCGTGGTGAGTTGCTTCTGGAAGGCCTCGAAGGAGCCGAAGTGTTCGTCGATCGCGTCGCCCAGCGCGCCGTCGGGCCGGTCCCCGCCGTCCGGTGACAGGTTCTGCCAGAAGATCGAGTGCAGGACGTGGCCGGACAGGTTGAAGGCGTACGTCTTCTCCAGCCCGACGAGGCCGCCGAACTCTCCCTTGTCTCTGGCTTCGGCGAGCCGGTCGAGGGTGTCGTTGGCGCCCTTCACGTAGGCCGCGTGGTGCTTTGCGTGGTGCAGCTCCAGGATCTCGCCCGTGATCGCCGGCTCCAGTGCCGCGTAGTCGTAGGGCATGTCGGGCAGCGTGTACCGAGTCATCAGTCCCCTTATTGCAAGTTGTTCGCAACTACGAGTCTGCTGCAAGAGCATGGAGGTGCACAAGGGAGGACAGAAGCAAGATCAGACGGCAGCACACCCGCTTAAGGTGCTGACGCTGGACAGCTTTTCAAAGGAGGAGCGCCCTCGGGCGGCGTGCCCGTTGCGTGCCCGATGGGTCGGTGATCAGGGGGGAGTAACGGGGAGTCACGGAGAGCGTGATCAGTCGCCCCAGCAGCAGAGACGCAGGCCAATCATGATCGGCTTACGTGTTTGCAAGCAGGAAGTCAGGGGTTCGAATCCCCTAGGCTCCACCTCGAAAAACACCGCCTTCCTGATCTTGGGAAGCGGTGTCCGGGCCATTAGCTCTCAGCACTGCTCTCCTTCTTGCCGCTGGCCGCCTTCCGGTCGGCCGCCACGCGAGCGCTCAGTGCGTCGGCGATCCTCTGGTCGGCGTCGCGCGTCGCGTGCTGGTAGATGAGCGCGGCCCGGTCGCTGTCGTGACCCACCCGGGCCTTGAGGTCGGCGAGGCTCGCACCCGACTGCGCGGCGAGCGTGTTGCCGGTGTGCCGTAGGTCGTGGAAGTGCAGGCCCTTGACGCCCATTTCCTTGAGCGCTCCGCCCACTTGGCCTCCCGCCGCAAGTTGCCACCCCGAAAAGACGCGTGTCACTCATCCGACAGCTGTTCGACGCGGGTATGTCCAGCAGGGTGATCGCGATTGTGCTGCCGTGTGTGGACGTCCCAGGTGACCTGGGCATCGCCGAGGATACGTTCACGGCGATGATGCGCGAGCGCGACCGGACCGACGCCGACATCGCGCACCTGATAGAGACCCGGGATGCGCTCGACGTGCTGATCAGGGCCGACAGCCGACACCGGGCGGAGCTGTCCACGGCCCCGAAACCGGTGGCGCAGTCGGCCTGATGCTGTGAGCTGCATCTCAGCCAGTTGCCCCTCACATCAATGTCAGGGGTGAGGATGGCGACAACGCCCGGAATCACCGGGTCGGTCAGACGAGAGGCGGCGGAAGATGGGGCAGGCATGGGGTTTCGGCAGGTATGGCGGGCCCGAGGTGCAGGAGTTCTTCGATCGTCCCGACCCTGTCCCCGGTCGCGGCGAGGTGCTGATCCAGGTCGACGTCGCCGGCGTGAATCCCCTCGACCACCTTCTGCGCTCGGGTCTGGTCGACGGGCTCGACGGTGGGCGTCCGTTTCCCCACGTGCTGGGCATGGAGGCAGCCGGAACCGTTCTCGCTCGGGGCGAGGACGTCAACGGGCTCGAGGTGGGTGACGCGGTCTTCGGCTTCGCACTCACCGGTGGCGGCACCTACGCCGAGACGACGGTGCTGTCCGCGCCGAACACCGCGCGCATCCCCGAGGGTCTGCCAGCGACCGTGGCGGCAACGCTGCCAGTAGCCGGGACGACCGCGGTGGACGTGCTCGACCAACTCAGTCTCCCGGCCGGTGCCACGGTCCTGGTCAACGGAGTCGGGGGCGGGGTCGGCCTCGCCGTCGCCCGGCTGGCTATCGGGTGCGAGCTGCGTGTGGTCGGCACCGGGAGTGCCGCCAAACGCGAGCACGCCGAGGCCATCGGGGTGCGGTTCATCGACTACACCGCCGAGGACGTCGCCGCCGCGGCACGCGAGCTGGTTCCGGACGGCTTCGACGGGATCGTCGACCTGGCCGGAGGCACCTCGCTGCGGACGGTCGCTCCGCTGGCCCAGGATCCCCGCAACGTCATCGCTGTGGGTGATATGTCTGTGCTCGATCTCGGTGGGCGTTTCGTCGAGCGTCGCATCGACCGCGAGAACCTGGAGCGGTCGGCCCGGCTGGCCCTCGACGGACTTCTCGCACCCGTAATCACCGCGGTCCATCCGCTCTCCGACGCCCCGGCCGCCCTCGCCACCGTCGAGAACGGTCACACCGCGGGCAAGGTTGTCATCAAGGTGGCATGAAAAGTGCCCGGCCATCTGACGCTGTCGACCGTCCACTGCGGACTGACGAGAGACCCATGGTCAGTGCATCATCCATTGAGCACGTTCACCCGTACGGGGTTGAGCACGTTCAGGCGTACGCCGACACCAGTCAAATGTGCAGCGAGGCGCACACGCGCCTGACTGGTCGGCGCACCTGCCGTCGTGGCTGACTCTCGTCGGCTGAGGTTCGTGCCACAGCTGTGCCAGATGCAAGGGTCAGTCACGGTCAACACCAGTGCCATGCGGTCGAGTACCCGTCTGCGTCCTCGGTCGGCGAAGTCGCAGCTCAGCCGCCCAATCACCCAGCCTCTCTCCTAATGCGGGTGTTCTGCTGCCGCGGGGCTTCCGTTCCTCGGGCCTGGCGGCCAACTGAACCGGCCCGCCCTTGTCGAGCTACGTCCCCGGCTCCCGCAGTTGAGAATCAACGAAGGCTTCGGCTTCCGACTGGCTCATGTCCTCCTGACTCCGCACGAGGAACACAGCTTCCTTTCGACGGCCAGAAGAGACGAACATGCGAACTCGTGTGCTCAGGTCGCCTTCCCAGGGCATCGGGAAGTCGGGTAGCACTTGACCGGCTTGCAGGGCCTTCGCTACGTCCTCCGCTTCCTTTCGGGACACCTGGCTTTCCTTGCGGATCAGCTTGACGGCATCCGCATACCTGCCCGCCTCCAGGAGGTCGTGTGCCCGGACCTGTACTCCAATAGGCGTGATGAGCCCCAGGTCGACATGAGCCTGCACCACCTCACGCCTGAATCTCCATTCACGGATTCCCCACCCGAGGACCACTAGAAATAGGAGAAACAGGATCAGCTGTAACGGTCCCAGGTCGAACACGCGCTGATCATAGTGGGGGTGGCGCCCAAAGGCAGGTCCGAGGCGGGAGCCGAGGGTGCGGCGCCACACGACGATCGGCGAAACCCGCAGGCAGCGAGCGCATCACTGCGTGACAACGACCTTGGACGACGATGGGCGAGCCGCAGACGGCCAGAGAAGATATCCTCCGTTGTGTGTCGCCATCGTTCGAACCGCCGTCAGAGCCGTTGTCGACACCTGCGCCAAGCGAGTCGGTTGGCTACAACCCCGCGTCCAATCCCGAATGGCGATGGGATAGCCATCCTGACGCGCAAGTAGAGGTCACTCTTCTTCTAAAGAACCTTCCACAGCTCTCACGGCAGATCCTCAGGCGTCTTGCCTCGGTACCCTGCCAGACTGTCCACCACGCCGTCCTAGCCCAAGAGCTGAGTGCAACCATCGACGACGTGTCGGGGGCAGTCGCACGGGTCAACCTCTTTGCGGAGTCCTTCGGGTATGTTCCCTTGATTACATTCCGGGACGACGGCTACGAGATCGACGCCGTGCCCACGGCAGAGATCGTCTTGTTGGGGCTGGACGGCACCGAACGGCCTTAGCACCTGTGCCACACCTGTGTGTTGGCTTGCGTGGCGACTGGGGGCACTTTGGGGGGCACACAGCCCCGAAATGCACTGGAAAACGACGGCAACCGACGAAAGCGGTCAGAGCATTAGACCAGACGGTTTTGGATCACGTACTGAGCCGCCATGTCCCCCGCAAGCTTGATCTGTGCGGCGAGAACCTCATCGGCAGATCCGAACACCTCGAAGGACAACTGACAACCGCCCACCGCCTGTGCCAGCCTCAGTTCCAGTGTGGCCTTGGCGCCCACCAGGGGGTAGCTGTACCAGCGTCCCCCATCCTCATCATCCGTATCCGGCAGGGCGGTACCGACCGCCGTCCAGTCAAGATCATCAAACGTGTGGCCGACCAGCCACCCGAGAACTTCACAGAAAACTCTCGTGTTTTCCTCCCAGATCCATCCCGTATGAATCGGATCTGACCGATGCAACATCCACACCCCACTCCAGCACGAGCCCGACCCGCAGAGTGCGTGCATGCCAGAGGCGGCAATTGTTCAAGGCCGGATGCGTGACCAACTGCGTGACAACGCCGACGGACGACCTCGGACACTGGCGCGCAGCAATAGACGATCGCCCCAGGCGAGGATTATGTAGGGCCAGCTCGAACACCTGTCGTCGTTGCCTGATAAGGGAGAGGTTCCAGCACATCTGATGGGAGGTTCTAGCTCACCTGATCGGCTGATTCGCCCGTATGCGCCATAAAACTTGGCGGGCTTCCTTGCTACCCAAAAGATTCAAGGCTTCCAGCGCGCGGTCTCGTAATGACTCATCCTCGTACTGCGCCACCTCAGTCAACAACGAAAGCGCTTCCGGAGATCGAGCCTCGGCGATCAGTTCGAGCAACCAGCACCGTAAGCCATGGTCTTCGTGCTCCCCGCGGAACTCGCCGATCGGCTCCACAATATGATCCGCTACGTAGGGCCGAAGACTGTGAAAGCCGTCTTCCTGATTCTGCGGATCGCTTGAGCGCATCAATTGCATGGCGTCCCGAAACCGGTTGGTCACATGGCTAAGGGTATTGCTGCAAGCCCCCACGAGGGCCTGCCCAGGGGAATATCCATCGCTCACAGGCGAGGGATCGCGCGTACGGCAGAGGCGAGTTTCGGGTCTCGGCGGGGCTAACGGAGCGAGTGGCGCACCCAGACGTTGGGCTCGACATACACCGCGTAGCCGTGATCGGCGTTGCAGTGGACGGGCACCAGCGCCCCCGGAACCTCTACGTCGCCCGTCTGCTGGAACGGAAGGCCGGTCCAGTCTCGCCACTCCTCGAGGGTGCCCGCCACCACCATGGATCGCGGGGCGATCTTGTCGATCACCCCTCCGGCGCGTGCGTGCACGCGCAACCAGGGATCGACCGGCAGGCCGTCCTCCCGGCGAAGCGCGGCATAGTCGGCCATCGCGGTGCGAGGCTCGAGGTGCTTCCTGTTGGGACGCACGGGGGCGAGTAGTTCGCTGAAGCCGAGCCGGGCGGCCTGGGTGCGCAGGGCGTCGAGCATGACGGCGGAAAGGCCCTTACCCTGCAGGTCGGGCCTGATCGTGATCTCGAGTGCCGAGACCGCGTCGGGGGAGTTGCCGCGTCGCCGTGCCGCGGTGGCGCGCCAGAGCACGCCGTCCCAGCCGTCGTCGGGCAGCTCGTCGCCTCCGAGGACGAAGGGGACGGAGAAGGCGCGTGCCACGACGGCGCCAGGTTCGGTTCGGTCTGTGGCGACCAGCGCGAACTCCGCATACTGGGTGCCTACGATCGGATAGAACAGGTTGGCGGCCGGGTCCTGTTTCATGAAGGCCGGCCAGCTGTCGGGCGTGCTCCACAGCTGCGGCTCGAGTTCGGGACGCTCCGCTAGCGTGGTGATCTGCAGGTCCATGGCTAGATCTTCGCAAATCGGACATGCCTCCAGCAAAGGGTTTGTCCCACTTGCTGTGGCGATCACGACGTCGGCGTTCATGCTGGTCTTTCGCGGGGCGTGACAGCGGTGCGCTCGGTTTTGACGGATCGCCCCTGCGATCACCTCGGCGACCTCGCCAGAGTCGGCAGCCGATAAGAGGGCGGGGTGAACCAGAGGAAAGGGTAGTGAGGATCTTCTGCCCGTCGCCGGCGCGCTGCCGGCGACGGAACAGGGCGTACGCCGCTTGCCGGCAGCCGTAGCACTCCAATACGTCCCGCCAGGAAGCGCCTGCTCGTACCCGCCACCGGACCCCGGCCCGCTGTCGCTTCACGAGGGGTCGACGGCAGACGACAGATCAGGGTGAACGTCCCAGAGGTAGGCCGTGGGCGTGGTGACCAGGCGAGTAACCGGAGCGACATCTACTTGCCATTTTGGTAAGTAGATGCCAGAGTGGCATCCATGGATGACGGGATTACGCCTGAGGCGGCTCGTGACGCGCTACGCTCCGCCGCCAACGCGTCTCAGCGGCTGCGCGCACGGGCGCGCTGGGCTAGCACCAAACTTGTCGTATTCGGTGTCAGCATCGGCTTGGTCACGGCCGGCGTCGGACTGATCGAGTCGAAGCTGTTGAAAGCCGCCGTCTTCGCCGCGTGGGGGGCGATGGTCGTGGTCATGACGGTGTGGGAGCGGGGTCGCCTGGTCCACCTTGCCGGAACGCGTCGGCGCATCAGCCCTTATTGGGGTGGCACCTTCGCGCTCTACGGCGTGGCGCTGGCTGTAGGCGCCGGCCAGACAATCGGAGACCTGGCATACTGGCTGCCCGCCAGCGTGATCGTCTCACTGCCCATGCTCATCGGGGCGTACCGGGAGCGGCGCGCATGAGCCAGGGGCAAGACAGCGAACGCGGGCACGCGGGGAGCCTCAGCCACCCGCGCCATGATCTGGACGACCTGCTGACCCACGCGGTCCGGTTCTCGATCGTCGCCGCGCTCGCCGGCCTCGCGAACGCTGAGTTCGCCGCAGTGCGGGACGGTGTGGAGATCAGCGACGCGATGCTCTCCAAACAGGTGGCGCTGCTGGAGAAGGCGGGTTACGTCCACGTCGAAAAGGGGCGCGTCGGCCGGCGATCGCGTACGTGGCTGTCACTCTCCGACGAAGGGAAGGCGGCGTACGCGAAGCACATCGCGGCGCTGCGAGCCATCGCCGATCTCGCCGGCTGACGCCGGACCAACCAGATCGTCCTACGGCGCGATCGGCACATCCACGACCGTGCCAATAGCATGCCATCAGGCGCGGTCAACCAGGTCAGTCACAATCACTGGCGGACTGTATGTCGCCCAGTGGAAGCCTCATTTATTGAGGATCGGGCCGATTTGGACGCAGGAAGTCAGGGGTTCGACGACTTGCGTTCCACTGACCCGGGTGAATTTCAATCCTCCTATGCCAGAAATGCGCGGGAAGGAATATTCGGCCTGCTGAACCGGCAGGCCGAAAGGACCGCCCGCACGCGGTAGCCGTCTGGGCGCCCGGCCGTTCCCGGCGGCCCCAAAACGGGCCCCGGGAGCAGCCCACCGGCGCCGGTGCCCACCCCCCTCCTACTTCCGGTGCGGCGCACGACGCGGTAGACGGGATGGGGTGGGGCGCAGAGGCAGAACACGGGGTGGGCACGGAATTCGCACGAAGTCAAACAGCAGGATCAGAGATTGACAAACGCTTGGCGGCATGCCCACGGGCGCGCACTGAACCGCCGGCCGCTCACATCTTCAAGAATTGACAGAACACTTGGCGGTGTGCCTTCGGAGGCGCCGGAAAATCGCCGGCCATTACCGGTCGCCCGGGAATTGACATACGCCCGATGGTCGCCTACGGTCCGCTCGTCGGCTTTTCCGGATCGCATTCGAAGGATTCATGACTACATCCACGTTGCCGAAGTCCACGCAGCAGTCGATTCTTGCCGTTCCGACGTGGGCACCTGTTGACACCGTGGGAACCGGGCAGAAACTCCCCGAGGCGCGGTCGGTCAGTCAGGCCACCTACCTACCCGACCGGCACATGTTCGCCCTGTGGACCTGGGCCGACGGCGCCGTGGGGGCGCCCCCGCCGGTCGGTGACGTCCAGACCGTTCCCCTGGTCGTGCCGACGCCGGACCTCGGCAGGCTCAAGGTGTCCGACGTCGACTGCGTGCTGATCGAGCCGGACCGGCTCGTGGCCGCGCCCCTCGACTCGCCCGGCCGGTCGGTGGACGTCTGGCGGTCGTGGATCGCGGGCGGAGAGTCGGCTCTGCCTATCGCCGCGCACGCGGTTCCCGACGCCACGGGTGTCGCCGTCACGACGGCGGAACACGCGAGCGGCGTCTTCCGCCGCACCACCTCGGTGGGGACCGAGATGCGGACGGCGCTCACCGCCAAGCTGCGCCCGTATCAGGTGCGCGGGGTGAGCTGGCTGCGCGACACCATCGAGACGCACGGCGGCGCGGTGCTGGCCGACGAGATGGGACTCGGCAAGACCCTGCAGACCATCGGCTGTGTCGCCGGCCGGGCCGAGAAGGGGCCGCAACTGGTGGTCTGTCCCACGTCGTTGGTGGGGAACTGGGCACACGAGATCGCGCGGTTCGCACCTGGCCTGGGGGCGACGATCTGGCGCGGCGGGCCGCTGCCCGAGGTGGACAACGGCACGGTGGTGCTCACCGGCTACCCCACGCTGCGCACGCACGGCCCGGCCCTGGCGGGGATCCGGTGGAGCACCGCGGTCTTCGACGAGGCACAGAGCCTGAAGAACCCCCGTACGCAGGTGTCGAAGGCCGCGCGCACCATCACGGCCGACGCGCGGATCGCCCTGACCGGGACGCCCGTCGAGAATCACCTCGACGAGCTGTGGGCCCTGCTCAATCTGGTCGCACCGCACCTGTTCGGGAACCGGACGCAGTTCCGCCGTCGTTTCGTGCGGCCGATCGCGGACGGCTCCCAGGCCGCTTCCGCCCGGCTGCGGGGGGCCATCGAGCCGATCGTGCTGATGCGGAAGAAATCGCAGGTCGCGGGGTCGCTCCCACCCAAGATCCACGCCGATCTCATCTGCGACCTCACCGAGGAGCAGGAGAGGCTGTACGACCGGCTGCTGGAGCAGGTCATCGACGACGGCTTCGGCAGTGGCGCCCAGCGGCAGACCAAGGTGCTCGCCGTCCTGACCTCGCTCAAGCAGGTCTGCAACCATCCGGGCCTGATCACGGACGACCTCGGTGAGCTGTCGGGCCGGTCGGGAAAGCTCGACCTGTGCACCGACATCGTGGCCAACAACCTGGAGAACGATTCTCCGACCCTCGTCTTCACCCAGTACCGGCAGACCGGTGAGCTGCTGGTCCGGCACTTCGCCGAACAGTTCGGGGTGAGTACGCCGTTTTTCCACGGCGGGCTGAACCCGGAGCAACGGGCCGGCATCGTCCGCCGGTTCCAGTCCGGTGACGGTCCGAAGGTGCTCGTCCTCAGCCTGAAGGCCGGGGGCACCGGGCTCACGCTCACGCGCGCGGCCGACGTCATCCACTTCGACCGGTGGTGGAACCCGGCCGTGGAGGCCCAGGCGTCCGACCGGGTCCACCGGATCGGTCAGACCCGCACGGTCACCGTCACCACCCTGACCACCGGGACCACTGTCGAGGAGCACATCGCGGCCATGCACGACCGCAAGTCCGCACTGTCGGACATCGCCGACATGTCCAGCGTCGCCGAGCTGACCCGCCTGGACGACGACCGTCTCATCGAGGTCCTGCGCCGGAAGCGAGTCAACTGACCATGGCCGACCACGACTACGGTTACACGACGTGGGGCAAGGACTGGGTCCGGTTCGCCGAGTCGTTGCGTCAGACCCGTCCCGATCCCCAGCTGCCGAGCGCGCGGCGCATGGCACGCGACGGCAAGGTGCAGATCACGTTCGACGGCCGGACCGTGCGCGCCGTCGTGCAGCGAGGTCGCGGCAGCTCGGTGGTCACGATCGAGGTCGCGCCGATGTCCGCGGGGGCGACGGCCGAGATCTCCCGTCAGCTGAGCGGCATTCAGCCCCTGCTCACCGACGATCTGTACCGCGCGGTCGCCGACGCGGGGCATGCGCCCGCGCCGGTCCTCGACAGCGTCGACTGCTCCTGCCCGGCCGGCACCCCGCGGTGCGCCCATGAACTGGCCGTCTACTACGACATGGCGCGGCGCATCGACGACGATCCCCGCATCGCTCTCGACGTGCAGGGCTTCTTCCGCGCTTCGGCGGGCGGCGGTCAGGCGCCCGCCGAAGCGACGGCGCAGCGCTGGATCGCGCTCAACGCTCTTGATCCGGCCGCCTACTTCACTATGGCCGAGTGACACGGCCGGCTTGAGGGGGGCTCCTGGAGTGATGCTCACCGGGCAACCAGCCTCGGCGTTCGGCGCCGAGATCGCGGTCGACGGCCTGTACGAGGAGGAGCCCGGCCTGGTCGTCTGCTGCCGCTTGGGAGAATGACCAGACGAACCATCAGGACAGGGAAAGCCCGGGGCTTAGCCGCAGCCCTACGATCAGTTCATGCGGGCGGCGTATAACGAAGCGTTGGTGATGGCCGGGTACGTGCTGGGCATGGTCATAACATCCGTCGTCGGAGATTGGGCACGTGATTGGGCCGGCGGAAAGTTACTCAACGAGACCATGCTCATGTGCGCCCTGTTATTCCAGGTCGCGTTCCTTTTCGGCCTTGCCCGGCTCCTGTTTCGAGGGTCGCGCCGGCTCGTCGGCGCCACTGCACGGTGGTGGCAGACGCGAAAAGCGCACGAACTCTCGTGATCAGGACGTGGAGGCCTGCGACCAGTGCCTGATCGGATCTCGACGTCGTGCCCGAACCGCTTGCCGTTGCGTTCCCGCCCGCCGAGCCCCGATCGAAAGCCCAGATCAGGGACCGTGTTCCTGAGCCTGGGCGTTGAGCGTCGATCGGCCTTCCCGATTTTTCGCGACCGGTCCACTCGTGAGCTTCGCTCACGCGAGGGCTGTCGAGCCGTGGGCGCGTAGAGCGGCGATCAGCCAGGTGAAAGCGGGCATGGCCGTCGGAGCGGGCTCACGGCCGTTGAGCACGGCTATGAGATGCCAGTAGCGCTCCACGCGGGCGTCGGCGACGGTTTCGAGCCACCGCTGTAGCTCGCTGCGCTCGTCGGCCGGTATGCCGGGCTTGATGATGTGATTCAGAACCGACCGGCCTTCGGTCGATTCCGGTGTGATTGATTCGGCTATCGCCCGATCAGCGTGCTCCAGGGTCAGTGACCGGAGCTCGTAGCCGTAGCGCGATGCCGCGGACGAGACGCCGGTCGACGCGATCGCGCGGAGCCGTTGCCGGAAGTCCTCGCCGGCGACCAGGTCGGCCAGCTCGATCCAGGCGTCGACCTGGCGTGGCGTCGGATCGTCCGGCAGTTCGTCGGGCAGTTCCCGCATCCACTCCGCGATGACCTTCGCGTCGTCGTCCAGCCTGATTCCCGAAAACGTGGTCTCGATGAACTCGTCGATGACCTGCTGCCGCTGAGTGGCGGACAGTTGGGCGAGTTTGTGCGTCATCATCGTCTCCTCGGTCGTGCCGCCGCGCCTGGCGATCGTGCGAAGCACGGCGCGACGAAGCTTCAGAGCTCTGATCTCCGCGTCCAGCGCTCGGGCGTGCACCTCGGCCACCTCGGCCAGCGTGGTCTGCCGCACCAGGATCTGCTGGACGGCCTCCAGCCCGATGCCGAGTTCGCGCAGGGCTCGGACCAGATCGAACCGGGCCACGGCGGCGGCGTCGTAGAGGCGGTACCCGCCGGCCGAGCGGCCGGTGGGCACGATCAGGCCGCTGTCGGACCAGAAGCGGATGGTGTGCACCGAAAGGCCGATATGCCGAGCGATTTGGCCCACGGTGTAGAGCTCTGTTCCGTCACTCACGAGGACGAGCCTGCACCTTCGAGCCACTCGAGACTCAAGCCTGAGGTCATCGGGAAATCCGTCCAGCCACCTTTCGGAACGCCGATCTCCCCCCGCGCCCGACCGGCGGCCGGGCCACGTACACCACGCAAGATCGAGTAGCGTGCGACGACCGATCGAGGGAGAGAAGATGGGCGGTGCGACCGCGGCCGATTACGCCACGAAGGCGGCAACCGTGCACGTGGACATCAAGGGAGCGGAGTTCACCTATGAGGTGGACAACAGTCTGATCACGACCTTCGGACTGCACAGCTACCGCTTCCGCGAGGGCGACGACCCCGACCGGCTCCTTGACGACGTGCGCGAACTCGGTCTCCTCGACGCGAGCGGCGACCCCGTCCCCGGCGCCCTCGCCCTGGCTTCACGAGCCACCGGAGTCGGCCTCTCCAGGGATCAGTACGCCCGTCCCGTCCTCATCGGTTCGACGGATCACCTGTACGACTTCTTCTGACGATTTCCGTGACGCCCGATGAGCGTGCGTCGCCCTCTGCGCCGGGCGTGGTCGCCGGTCGAGCAGCCCTCGACCACGGGCTTTGCACGGCCTCGGTGAACTCGCCTATGCCGTACGCGCTGCCGAGCTTGCTTTGGCGAGACGTACGTCATCTCCGCCTTTCTGTCACGCATTGCCGGGCTGTCCGGTCAATCGTGTGTATCCCCACCACGGCGAGGAGATGACAGTGAATCCACGTCTCGACCATCTCGGCGATTCCGCGGCGGGAAAGCCCTCCGGGCCGATCCGTTCGGGCGGCGTGACTCGGCAGCCGGTCCAGGTTCAGGCATCGTCACAGCCCCTCCCGTTCGTCATCGATCCCACCGGCGCCGACCGGCATGCCGAATACCGTGCACTGCGGGCCCGGGGCCCGGCCACCCCCGTGGACATCCTCGGCCTGCGTGCCTGGGCGGTCAGCGACCCCGCGGTCCTCAAGACCCTTCTCACGAGTCCCGGCGTCTCCAAGGACGGCCGCGCCCACTACCCGGATTTTCAGCGGACGACCAGCACGTGGCCGCTCGCCCTGTGGATCGAGGTGCAGAGCATGCTCACGGCGTACGGCGCCGACCACCGCAGGTTACGGCGGATGGTGGCTCCCGCCTTCGGCGCACGCCGCATCGCGAAGCTGAAGCCGGTCATCGAGTCCATGGTCGGCGGCTTGGTGGACGACCTCGCCGCGGTGCCCGGCGGTCAGGTGGTGGACCTGCGCGAGCGACTGGCCTTTCCGCTGCCCATCGCCGTGATCGGCCACCTGATGGGCGTGCCGGAAGACCAGCGGGACGGTTTCCGGCAGATCGTCGACCGCGTTTTCGACAGCACGCTCACGCCTGAGCAGGCCCAGGCCAACGTCGTGCGTCTCTACGAGCGCATCGACCAGCTGATCGCCACCAAGCGCGACAACCCCGGCGATGACATGACCTCCTTCCTCATCGCCGCGCGCGACGAGGAGTCGGACGGCGCCGGCTTCACCGATCAGGAACTACGCGACACGCTGGTCCTGATGATCAACGCGGGGTACGAGACGACCGTCAACGTCATCGACCAGGCCGTCTTCGCGATGCTGACGTCACCGGAACAGCTTCACCTCGTCCGGACCGGCCAGGCCACCTGGGACGACGTGGTGGAGGAAACCCTCCGCCTCGAGCCGGCCATCAAGTATCTGCCGATGCGCTTCGCCGTCACCGACGTCGAGCTGCCCGACGGACAGGTCATCTCCGCGGGAGACCCCATCCTCGCCGCTTATGGGGCCGCCAACCGTCACCCGGACTGGCACGGGCCGGACGCCGACACCTTCGACGTCACCCGCAGAGCCAAGGACCATCTGGCGTTCGGCTATGGCGTGCACTTCTGCCTGGGCGCTCCTCTGGCCCGCCTCGAAGTCGCCGAAGTCCTGCGCCGGCTCTTCGAGCGTTTCCCCGGCATGTCACTCGCGGTGCCGGCCGCAGCGCTGCGGCCGATACCCACCCTCATCAGCAACGGTCACCAGGAACTCCCCGTGTATCTGCGTGAGCCCGGCCCTGCGAGCCGCTCACCGCGTGAGCCGTAGGCCACTCTTCCGCACTCGTCACGTGCCCGATCCGCCCCTGGGGCCTCTACGCCACGGTGCGGCCGGATCGCTGGGGACATGGGTGGTGATTCGAGCTCCCAGCATCGGCCAGGTCAGGTCGTCCTCACGCACCAGGACACCGCTGACGCGGCCGGCCAGGGCGAGCGACGCGGCGATCCTGTTCGCGACGGACTCGCCGGGGGCGCGATCGGGATCCAGCCCGAGCTCGGCGATGTGGGACAGGAGGCGGTCGGGGCCGGTTCCCCAGCGGTCCTCCGGGAACATCGGGTCGAAAGACGTGACGATCTCGCCGTCCACCGAATAGGAGAAACGGTCGTGCCCGTAATCGTGCCGGCAGACGGTGACGGCCTCGCCGCCGTCGCGTGACAACTCCCGCTGGAGTTCCTTGCGGGCGCCCTCCCACCCGCAGTACTCGTACGCCACGGTCCAGCCCGCCAGCCGTCTCACACCGATGATGTCGCAGCAGCCCTGGGTCTCTTCCACGCGTGCCATGACCTCGTCCTCGGAGAACCGCCTGATGTCGAGGGGGTCGGGGCTGAAGCGTTCGAGCGTCTCGGCGTCGCCGAGTCCCCTGACGAAGGTGATCGTGTAGATCTCGCCGAGCGGGGCGTCTCCGTTCTGCCAGAGATAGTCGGAGGGCATGGACTTCCGCATGTGAGGCTCCTCGAAGGACGACTCCCGAATCATGCCGATCGACGGTGACAATCCAGTGGGCCCGGCACCGCGAGGTGTGAGTGGCGTGCTCGGCGGTGCCCCGGCGACTCCCGGCCCTGAGCGTCTCGTTCGATGCGAGGAGCCCGGACGGCCGATTCGTGCCGCGCGACTTAGGATCGGGGCATGGCTTTGACCCTGGACGACGTCGGCCGCTTCGAGGCGGCCAGGCCGCGTCTGGAGGCCATCGCCTACCGGCTGCTCGGCTCCGCCGCGGAGGCCGAGGACGCCGTACAGGAGACGTTCCTGCGCTGGCAGGCCGCCGACGTCGGCCGGGTCGAGGTCCCCGAGGCCTGGCTGACGAAGGTGCTCACCAACCTGTGCGTCAACCAGCTCACCTCCGCGCGGGTGCGCCGCGAGACCTATGTGGGCCAATGGCTGCCCGAGCCGCTGCTCGCCGGCGACCCGATGCTCGGCCCGGCCGACAGCGCCGAGCAGCGTGAATCGGTCTCGTACGCGGTTCTCGCCCTCATGGAGCGTCTGTCTCCCAGTGAGCGGGCGGTGTACGTGCTGCGGGAGGCCTTCGGCTACCCGCACCGGGAGATCGCCGACATCCTCGACATCACCGAGGCCGCCAGCCAGCAGATCTTCCACCGTGCCAAGAAGCACGTCTCGGAGGGCAAGGCCCGCGCCCGGATCGACCAGGTCGCCGCCCGGCGGGTGGTCGAGGAGTTCCTGACGGCCGCCACCAGCGGCCGGATCGAGCCGCTGGTGCGCCTGCTCACCCAGGACGCCATCGCGGTCGGCGACGGCGGCGGGAAGATCCCGGCCCGCACCAAGGCGTTCGAGGGTGCCGTCGCGGTCGCGAAGTTCCTGCGGGGCCTGTTCAGACCGGCCGAGGTCAAGCGCGCCATGATCGGCGGCACGCCCGAGGTCCACATCTGGACCGCGAACGGCGACCCCGCCGTCGTGGCCGTCGTGGACGGCCGGGTCGTGGGCATCATGTGCCTGGAGGTCACCGCCGAGGGCGTCGCCGCGGTCCGCAACCAGATCAATCCCGACAAGCTCGAACGCGCGACCACGCGGTGGGCCGCCACCGACCACGGAGAACCCCTGTTCACGGCCCTCTGATCGCTATGTGAGGTGCTTCACACCACGATCCTGTCAGGAAACGGCGCGCTGTCCGGTTCAGGTGGCACATCGCGGAAGACAGGAGACGGGCATGCAGCACCGCATCATCGTCCTCGGAGCCGGATACACCGGAGCCATCGCCGCCGGTCGACTGGCCAAGCGGCTCCGCCGCGAGGACGTCGCCATCACGCTCGTCAACGCCGAGCCCGACTTCGTCGAACGCGTCCGCATGCACCAGCTGGCGGCCGGGCAGGATCTCACCCCCCGGCCGTTGGGCGAGATGTTCGCGGGCACCGGCGTCGAAGTCAGGCTCGCGAGGGTCACCGGCGTCGACGTCGACCGCAAGACCGTCGCCGTCGTCGACGCGAACGGCGCGAGCCCGACCGCGCCCGGGTCCGGCGCCGGCTCGATCGCGCCCGGGTTCGGCGCCGGCTCGATCGCGCCCGGGTTCGGCGCCGGCTCGATCGCGCCCGGGTCCGGCGCCGAAGAGCTCGCCTACGACACCCTCGTCTACGCCCTCGGCAGCGGCTGGAACGCGCAAGGCGTCCGCGGGGCCGCCGAGCACGCCTACGAGATCGCCGGCCGCGCCGGAGCGCTCCGGCTGCGCGAACGCCTGGCCCGCCTGACCGCCGGGCAGACCGTGGTCGTAGTCGGTGGCGGCCTCACCGGTCTGGAGGCCGCGGCCGAGATCGCCGAGACCCGTCCCGACCTCGACGTCACCCTGGTGGCCGACGGCGACCTCGGCGACTGGCTCTCGCCGAAGGGCCGCGAGCACCTGCGGAAGGTCTTCCACACGCTCGGGATCACCGTGCGCGAGCACACCGTCGTCACCGGCGTCGACGCCGATCGCGTCGTCACCGCCGACGGCACGGCCATCCCGGCCGCGGTCACCGTGTGGACCACCGGCTTCGCGGTCCACCCGATCGCGAAGGAGACCACACTGAAGGTCACCGGCACCGGTCAGATCGTGGTCGACGGGACCATGCGTTCCGTCTCGCACCCCGACGTGTACGCCGTCGGCGACGCGGCCATGGCGATGGGCCCGGGAAACAAGCCGCTGCGGATGTCGTGCGCCTCCGGCACTCCGGCCGCATGGCAGGCCGCCGACGCCATCGCGGCACGCCTGACCGGCGGAAAGCTCCCCAACGCGCCGATCCGCTACTTCAACCAGTGCATCTCGCTGGGCCGCAAGGATGGGCTGATCCAGTACGTCACGGCCGACGACCGGGCCGTGCTGGCGGTCCTGACCGGACGGCTCGCCGCCGTCTACAAGGAGCTCATCTGCAAGGGCGCGGCCTGGGCCGTGGCCAACCCGATGCTCGGGCTGCCGGCCCGGCGCCGCCCTGTCACGAGGGAACGGGCGGCGGCGGGCCACATCGTCAAGGAAGCGGCGTAGAGACGAGGCGACACCGTGGTCATCACCTCGTCCACCCGGCCACGGTCACTTCTGGAGCGGCCGGCGCGGTCGCCGCGGCATCGGCGGAAGCCCCGCGTCAGCCCATGCTTTTGGCGCCGTCCAGGGACTCGCGGATGATGTCGGCGTGGCCGGCGTGCTGCGCGGTTTCGGCGATGATGTGCATCAGCGCCCGCCGGGCCGACCATCGCGCGCCGGCCTCGAACCACGGGGCCTTCGGCAGCGGCCAGGTCACGTCCAGGTCGGGCAGGCCGGTCACCAGTTCGTCCGTACGGCGAGCCACCTCGGCGTAGCCGGCCAGCACGCCGGCGAGTGTCTCGCCGGGCAGCATCCGGAACTGGCCGGCCCACGCGGCCCAGTCGGCCTCGGTCATGGCGGTGGCGTCGCCCATCGCCGACGGGCCCTCCACGATGAAGTTCGCCCAGTTCCGCTCGGTCAGGGTGACGTGCTTGATCAGGCCGCCCAGGCACAGCTCGCTGGCGGTGGTCCGCCGCCCGGCCTGCTCGTCGGTGAGGTCGCGGGTGGTGAGGCGCAGGAAGTGGCGGGTCTTGGCCAGCATCGCCAGCAGGTCGGCGCGCTCGCCGCTGCCCGCCGGCGTGCCGGCGTGGTCGGAGGTGGCCGGCTCGTTGACGGTCACAATCGTCTGCCTTCCGTTGTTCCGCTCGGTCGAGGACCACGCTAGGAGCCATAACGGTCACTTTCTGACCTGAATCGACGAGACAATCGCGACCATGGCGAACACCAGCACGCGGACACTGCGGCTGCTCTCCCTGCTCCAGACCCACCGCTACTGGCAGGGCGGTGAACTGGCCGAACGGTTGGGAGTCTCCGTACGCACCCTGCGCCGGGACATCGACCGGCTGCGAGAGCTGGGCTATCCGGTCGAGGCGCAGCGCGGTGTCGACGGCGGTTACCAGCTCGCCGCGGGCGCCGCGCTGCCGCCGCTGGTGATCGACGACGAGGAGGCGGTCGCGCTGGCCGTGGGACTGCAGACCGCCGTCCAGGGGGCGGTGGAGGGCATCGCCGAGTCCTCGGTGCGGGTGCTGGCCAAGGTGGTGCAGGTGATGCCCACCCGGCTGCGGCACAGGGTCGAGGCGCTGCGGACGATGACCGTACCCGCCGGGTGGGACGGCCAGGCCGCGACGAGCGTCGACCCGGACATGCTCACCACGGTCGCGCTGGCGTGCCGGGACCATGAACGGCTTCGCTTCATCTACACCTCCGCGGACGGCCGGCGGACGGACCGGCAGGTCGAGCCGCACCGGCTGGTCCGTCTCGGCCGCCGCTGGTATCTGGTCGGGTACGACCTCACCCGGCACGACTGGCGGAATTTCCGGGTCGACCGGCTGGCCGAGCCCGAGGGGACCGGTTCCCGGTTCCGTCCCCGGGACCTGCCCGCCGCCGACGCCGCCGAGTTCGTCCGCGCCGCCATGGACAATCTGCCCCGTCCGTACCGGGTGGAGGCGCTCGCCGAGGCTCCGGCGGCCACCGTGCGCCAACGGATCGGCCACTGGTGCACGGTCGAGGAGGTCGACGCCGGACGCTGCCGGATCCGGATGGTCACCCACTCCTTGCACTGGCCGGCGATGGCACTGGGGATGGCCGGCGCGGAGTTCCGCGTCCTCGCCCCGCCCGAACTGCTCGACGAGATCCATGAGTGGGGGGCCCGGTTCCAACGGGCCTGCTGACACCCGGACTGGGAGTGGCTCTACCAGTCGCGTACCGCGTTCACGCCCGTGGCGAGCATGTCCGCCGCCGATTCGAGCCGTACGCCGAGAGCCGCTTCGGCGTCACTCACCATGACGTCGAGGGCGGCGAAGAGCTCCTCGCGTTCCTCGGTCTCGATGAACCCCGTCCGGCGGTCGAGCAGGTTGAAGCCCTCGCCGTACTCGCGGCCGATCTCGTACAGCCGGGCCGCGCGGTCCTCCGGAGAGCCGTCGGACAGGGCCGTGATCAGCGCCGCCCGTGTCTTCCTGTACTGCGCCACGGCCTTTCTGAAGCAGGTTCTGCTGATCTGCTCGCGGCCATCCCAGTCGCGCAACGGATTGCCGCGGTTCTCCGCGACCCACTCGGGTGTGCGGGCAGCGGTGATGTCGACGTAGGTGCCGTACGCGACCTGGGGGCGCCATCTCGACCGCATCGCCACGGCGTACTCGTGCGGGATGCTGCGCAGGCACAAGAACTCCAGCGCGGGAACGCGTTCGGGCAGCAGAGCATCGGGCGCGCTCATGCCGAAAAGATCGGTGATCCAGAGCTCTCGAAGCGATGCCAGCCGGTTGAGATGCGACGCGTGGACGAGCAGGCCGAGGTCGCCGGACAGGCAGAGCGTCCTCAGCTCGGGAAAGCGCTCGGCGAGCCGGTCGCAGTCGAGCGACTCGACCTGTGTGACGCGCAGGTGATGGATGTCTCGCCGGGGTTCGCCGGGGTCGTACGTCATCCGGTCGAGGTCGGCGCCCGTGGTGATCATCTCGCGCGGATCCGGCCAGGGGCCACGCTCGCCCCTGTCCCAGCGCCTCTGCCGAGCGAGCTGGTCGCCGAGCCGCCAGCCTATGGAGTAGCTCTGTGAGGGCGTGGTGCGCAACAGCGGCAGCGTGCCGATGACCTTGTAGCTGCGTGGAAGAACCCACTCGTGATTGCAGTGGGACAGGCCGTCGGCCCAGTTGGCATGCGTCAGCACCAGGGGTGACACCTCGCCGAGGTCCGCCACCGAGGCGGGCTCCGGCCCCGACCAGTCCAGCTCGAGCACTCCCGCCGTCCGCCAGTCCGGATTGAGGTCGGTGATCTGTGCGGCCGTCCACGCGCCGAGAGACTCGGAGAATGTCGCCACGATGTCCCCCGGTGATATCGGCCGCGGGGGCGAGGTCGGTTTCCGGCCGGTCATGTCCGAAGGGTAGTCGGCAAATGGATCACTCGCACGATGCTCAGTCGTCGGCCGGCTGGATGGGGAAGTTCGCGTGGAACAGGTTGTCCGGGTCGTAGGCGCGTTTGACCTGCCGCAGCCGGGCGAGGTTGGTGGCGCCGAACGCGTCGAGCAGCCGCTCGGGCCGGGTGTCGGTGTCGAAGGAGAGGTAGAGGCCGTCGGTGTACGGCGCGACCTCGGCGTCCCATGCGGCATTCAGGGCCGGCTGCGCGGCGCCCATGGCCGTGAGCAGGAAGTTCTGGTGCCGGTGCGGATACGCGGTCGTGTCGGGAGCCAGGTCGTGCGCGGCGCCACCGGTGGCCCGTATCTGCAGGAAGTAGGACAGGCCGGAGCGCGCCATTCTGTCGAAGGCGCGGCTCACGTCCCCGTCGAGATGGGTGACAAGGCCGGAACGTACGGCGGGGCTGCCGCCGCCGGTGTGGTGCTTTTCGGCCGGCTGCACCACGCCCGCATAGGGCAGCACGTATCCCTGGTGCCCCAGCAGCGGGCCCGCCTCGGCGAGCCGTTCGAGCTCGCTCACCGCGGCCTCGGTGTCCGCTCCGGCGTACACGGTCATGAGCTGGGCGACCGCGTCCTGGCCGCGGCGCGCCGGGGAGAGGATGAGGAAGCTCGTCAGCTCACGCGGGGCCTTCTCCACGGCCGCGCCCCAGCGCTCGAGCAGCCCGGCCGTGTCACTGGCGTCCAGGGTCATCTGGGAGAAGACGACGTCGCCGAGCTCCATCGCCTCGACCTCGACCCAGGTCACCACTCCGAGGTTGCCCCCGGCGCCGCGCAGGCCCCAGAACAGGTCGGGGTTCTCCTCTTGGGAGGCACGCAGCACCCGCCCGTCGGCGGTCACGACCTCCGCCGCGACGACGTGGTCGATCGTCAGGCCGAATTTGCGCCCGAGCAGGCCGACGCCGCCCGTCGTCGCGAGGCCGCCCACGCCCACGCCGCCGAAATCGCCCGAGCTGATCGCCCATCCGCGCGGCGCCAAGGCCTCGGCCACCTCGCCCCAGGTCGCGCCCGCGCCCAGCCGCACCCGGCGCGTGGCCGGATCCACGACTTCGACGGCGTTGAGCGCGCCGACGTCGAGCACGATGCCGCCGTCGTTCGTGGAACGGCCGCTGATCCCGTGCCCGCCGGAGCGTACGCCGAGCGGCACGTCCTGGGAGCGGGCGTACGCGAGGCCCTCGACGACCTGGCCGGCCGTCCGGGGACGCAGCACCAGGCCGGGAGACCCCGCGCGCAGGTAGTTGTGCCGCACGGACTCGTAGGCGCGGTCGCCGGGCTCGACGGCGTCGGCCGCGAGGCTCGCCGGCACGTTGTCGTAGTCGATGCCGTCGCGGCGCAGCGCGATCGCGGCGGCGCCGCGGCGGGCGGCCGCGGAGACGGTGCCGGCGGCCGCGCGCTCGCGTGCCACCGCCTCCCGTACGGCGGGGGCGATCTCCTCGCCGTACACCTGGATGAGCCGCGGGTCGTCCGTACCCAGGATGAACGTGCCGACGCCGTCCTCCAGCGCCAGAGCGGTCAGCTCCTCCACCCACTGCCCGACCGGCCCCCGCAGGAAGCCCTGACGGGCCTCGGTGACCGCGCCACCGATGTTCAGCAGGCGGCGCACCTGCGCGGGGTCGCGCCCGGCCTCCTCGGCGGCCTCGTCGATGATCGTGTTGCCGCGCCGCAGGTCGCCGTCCTTGAGGTAGGCGAGCGAGGGCAGCCAGCCGTCGGCCTCGCGCGCCACCAGGCGCAGCATCCGCGGCTTGTAGGCGCCGAGCCAGATCGGGATGTCGTGCGCGGGGGCCGGGCCGCGCTTGGCCCCGGCGACGTGGTGATGCTCGCCGTCGACGCGCAGGATGCGGCGCTCGCTGACGTCCCAGATGCCGCGGATGATTTCGATGGCCTCCTCCAGCGCGGTCACGGACTCGGCCGGCGTCAGGCGGGTGCCGCCCATCGACTCGATCGCGTCCCAGAAGCCGCCCGCGCCGATGCCGAGTGCGAACCGGCCGCCGGAGAGGAGGTCGAGCGAGGCCGCGGCGCGGGCCAGCACGGCCGGCGGACGCAGCGGCAGGTTCAGCACGTTGCCGGAGACCGTGATGCGCTCGGTGCGCGCGGCCACCCAGGACAGCAGCGTCCAGGTGTCCAGAAAACCCGGCTGGTACGGATGGTCCTGGAAAGTCGCGAGATCCAGTCCGGCGGCCTCGGAGACCTGTGCGAGCCGGACCGGCCCCTGGGGGTCCTTGTTCTGCGGGGTGAGGAACGTGCCGAAGGCCAGTTCGTGGCCGTAGTCCGTCATGCCGGGCCTCTCCGAGAAGTAATCTGTCGAACAGACGATATGCGGCACAACTTATCGGAGCATCATCGTATTCCGGGTTAGAGTGGATGATGTGACCACTCGCGAACCCGCCGACTCCACGACGTCGTCATCGCAGGGTTCGTCATCACACGGTTCGTCATCACACGGTTCCGTGCTCGGGTGGTCCCTCACCGTGCTGCTGCGGGAGTGGAGCGCGCGGGTCGAGGACGCCTCACGCGACCTGCCGCACGGCGTGCGCGGTTACCAGGTGCTCTCCGCGGTCGTGCACGACGCCCCGCCCACGCAGGCCGCGCTCGCCGCCCGCCTCGGCATCGACCGCACGGTCATGACCTATCTGCTCGACAAGTTCGAGGGGTGCGATCTCCTGGAGCGCCGGCAGGACCCGTCCGACCGCCGGGCGCGGCGCATCGTGCCGACCGACCACGGCCGGCGGGTCCTCGCCGAAGTGGACGCGCGCGTCGCGCAGGCCGAGGACGAGTTGCTCTCCACCCTCCCGCCCGAGGACCGGCATGTCCTCCGGGCGCTGCTGGAGCACGCCGCGACCGGGGCGGCCCCCGGCGAGGACCGCTGCGCCGCCGTCGCGAGATCGGCCGGACTGACACAGGAGGCATGACCCGGTCCGGCGCGTCCCGGCCCGTCGACGTCCGTCAGTCGGTCCGTCTGCCGTGGAGCTCCGCGGTGGCCTCCAGATACGCGTCGGCGGCGCGGGCGAAGTAGTCGAACAGGACGGCCCGCTGCTCGGGCGAGTAGCCCTGGACGATGGCGCCGATCTTACGGCGGGCCGGGGCCAGCGCCTCGTCGAGGCCGCCGGGCTGGGCGAGGAGTTCGACGATGACCTTGCGGCGGTCGTCCGGGTCGGGCGCGCGGCGCACGTAGCCTGCCTGCTCGAGACGGTCGATCAGCCGGGTCGTGGGCCCGGTGGTCAGGCCGGTGCGCCGGCCGAGCTCGCCGGGGGTCATCGCGCCGCCCAGCCCCAGGATGTTCAGCGCGTACAGGTCGGTCGCGCCCAGGCCGACGGCCTTGGCACCGGCGTGACCGTGCAGCATCACGGCGCTGAGGTAGCGCCGGTACACCGCTCCCGCGTCGTCGGCTGTTGACACGACCTCACTCCTTCCTTAATCTCTTCCTCAGAAAAGAGAAATCTTTCGAAAAGTAAATGCTGCAAAGAAGCTATCACGAGAGGGTATGGCTCATGAACGCCTCCGTCGCCGCCGACACCGCCGCTGTCACCGCCGTCTTGGACCGTCTCACCGCCGCCTGGAACGCCGGGGACGGCGCCGCCTACGGCGCTGAGTTCACCGCGGACGCCACTTACATCACCTACGTCGGCACCCTCTACGTCGGCGGCGCCGAGATCGGCAGCGCCCACCAGGCGCTTTTCGGCAGCTTTCTCAAGGGCACCCGGCTCGCCTGCGAGATCGTCGCTATCCGCTTCGCCGGCCCGGACACCGCTCTGGTCGTCACCCGCGGCGACGTCCACAAGGGCAGGCCCGGCAAGCTGGGCAAGATCCAGACCTACACGCTGGTCCGCCAGGCGGACGGCGGCTGGAAGGTCGCCGCCTTCCAGAACACCAAGCACAAGGCCCTCATGGAGGCCATCTCCTTCCGGGCTCAGCCCGCAACCAAGCCCGCCGCCTGATCAGCACCGACCGGAGGAGGACTCCCATGGCCCGTCTCGCCGTGGTCGGCGCCACCGGCCGCACCGGCCGCCTCGTCGTCGAACGCGCCCTGGCGGCCGGGCACCACGTGACCGCCGTCGCCCGCCGCCCCGAGAACCTCGGCCTCGACCATCCGCGCCTCACCCGCAGCGCCGCCGACGTGCTCGACCCCGGCGCGCTCCGCGACGCCCTCACCGGACTGCGTGTCGTGGTCTCCGCGCTCGGCTCGGCCGGGCGGGGACCCACCACCGTCTACTCGGCCGGGACGGCCGCGATCGTCGCGGCGCTGCCGCCGGACGCCCGTCTCATGGTGATCTCGTCCGCCGGTCTCGCGGTCCCGGCGGACGCCGGACCGGGAACCCGGCTGCTCGGACGTGTCCTGCATCGCCTGATGCGGGACACGTACGCCGACATGGCCCGCATGGAAGAGCTGCTCGCCGGGAGCGGCCTCAGGTGGACGGCGGTGCGGCCGACCGGCCTGACCTACCGGCCTGGCACGGGCCGTCCGCGCGTCTCGATCGGCGCGACCGGGCGGGTCGGCGACCGTACCTCCCGCGCCGATCTGGCCGCCTTCGTGGTGGACCGCCTCGACGACCCGTCGACCTTCTGCCGTCCCGTCGCGGTCTCGTCCTGAGCGCCGTCGCCATGGCTCGCGTGCTCGCTCGTTCCTCAGTCCGGACCGGTGGCGCGCCCCTCAGGCTCGCTCGATGTCACGGGGCGTGCGGTCCCCGATACGAGAGGGTCTCGCTGTAGACGATGTTGGTGGTGGTGCTGCCGAACTGCGCGAGCTCGTCCACCACCTTCTCCAGGTGGGCCATGGAGGTCGCGGCGACCTTGAGCGTGTAGCAGTCGTCGCCGGTGGTGCGCAGGCACTCCAGGATCTCCGTACGCTCGCCGAGCAGCCGGTGCAGCGGCTCGTGCCGGCTGCCCGGATATTTCAGCCGCACCACGGCGAGCACGGCGTATCCGGCCTTTCCCAGGTCGACGACCGCGCGGTAGCCGCTGATGACGCCGGCCGCCTCCATGCGCCGCACCCGCTCGGTGGTCGCGGAGGCGCTGAGGCTCACCCGCCGGGCCAGCTCGGTGAGCGGTACGCGGCCGTCGCGCTGCAGCTCGGCCAGGATCGACCAGTCCGTCGCGTCAAGACTCTCGGCCATCGGCCGAATATACCGTGGAATTCACGGCGAAACCGCCTCCAACCAGGGGGTTCTTTCTTCCGGACGGCCTGTTCGACTGAATACGCTGGTCCGGTGAAATTAGGCGTCAACGTCCCGAACTTCGGGCCGGGCACCCGGCCGGACGTGCTGCGGGGCTGGGCCGAGACGGCCGAGGGGCTCGGGTTCGACCTGCTCATGGTCTCCGATCACGTCGTAGTGACCCCCGACGTGGCCGAGCAGTATCCCGGGCCGTTCTACGAGCCCTTCACCACGCTGTCCTGGCTCGCCGGGATCACCACCCGGATCAGGCTCGGCACCACCGTGCTGATCCTGCCCTACCGGCACCCGCTGCTGACCGCCCGGATGGCGGCCAATCTCCAGGACCTCAGCGGGGGACGGCTGGTTCTCGGCGTGGGCGTGGGCTGGGCCCGGCAGGAGTTCGAGGCGCTCGGCGTGCCGTACGGGCGGCGCGGCGCGCTCACCGACGAGCACCTGCGGGCGATGCGCCTGGCCTGGCAGGGGGAGGAGGACTACCGGGCCGGGCGCATCCCGATCTGGGTCGGCGGCGGCGGCGACGCCGCTCTCCGCCGGGCGGTGCTCCTCGGCGACGCCTGGCACCCGCTGCGTTTCACGCTCCCGTGGCTCGACGAGCGGATGGGCCGGCTGGCCGCGGTGGCGGAAAGCCTGGGGCGCCCCGTCCCCGTCCTGGCCCCGCGCATCCTGCTGCGGATCACCGGCGCACCCGTGAGCGGCGAGGGACGCCGGGCCGGTGAGGGCACCATCGACCAGGTCATGGACGACCTGGAACGGCTGCGTCTCCTGGGTGCGGAGACCGTGCTCCTCGATCCCTTTTGCGGGGACCCCGAGGAGACGAACCATCCGGAGACGGCCTGGCACATGCTCGAAACAGTGGCCGCGTACACGAAAGCGGAGCATTCATGACACCCCACGACGAGAAGTTCCTGCGCAGGGCTATCGAGCTGGCGGCCGGGGCCCGGGCGGGCGGTAACCCGCCGTTCGGCTCGCTGCTGGTGGGCCCGGACGGCGACGTGCTCGCCGAGGAGCGCAACACCACGCTCACCGATTCCGACATCACGGCTCATCCCGAGCTGAAGCTCGCCCGCTGGGCCGCCCGCGAGCTCGACTCGGCCACCGCGGCCGGTACGACCATGTACACGAGCTGCCAGCCGTGCGGCATGTGCGCGGGCGCCATCGAGCGCTCCGGGCTCGGCCGGGTCGTCTTCGCGCTCTCCGGCGAGCAGCTCGGAACGCTCAAGCCGCCCGCCGGCCCATCGTCCTTCCGGCAGGAGGGGCCGGCGCTCTTCGAGGAGGCACGCGTACCGGTCGAGGGCTACTACGTCTGACGGCGGTGCCGCCGGACGCCCCGGCCGGCCCGCGAGACCGGGGCGGGGCGTCCGTCAGCCGGCGTCCGGCACGAAGGACAGGTTGAGCACGCCGGTCTTGAACGTCTCGGACTTCACCAGCTTCAGCTTGTGCGTGGGGCCGTCCTCGAACAGCCGCTGGCCGTGGCCGACGACGATCGGGTGGACGAGCAGGTTCAGCTCGTCGAGCAGCCCGTTGTCGAGGAGCCACCGCACGGTCGTCGCGCTGCCGGACATCTGGAGGTCGCCGCCCTGGATCTGCTCCTTGAGCTCGCGCAACCGGGCCGCGACGTCGCCGTTGACGACGGTGGTGTTGTTCCAGTCCGCCTTCTCCAGGGAGTTCGACACGACGTACTTGGGGGCGCTGTTGAAGACCGCGGCGATCTCCGGGTCCTGGTCCGTCGTCGTCCAGTAGGCGGACCACTCCTCGTACAGCTTGCGGCCCATCAGCATGCCGGCCGAGGTCTGCATGCCCGCCTGGATCACGGCGCCCATCTCGTCGTTCCAGTACGGGAAGTGCCACTGGTCGGGCGACTCGACGACGCCGTCGAGGGAGATGAAGAAGTTCGCGACGATCCTGGCCACTTGCTTTGCTCCTCGTGTCGTATAACTGACTGCGAATGAAAGGCTAGGGGGAAGCCCTCGCCCCGGTCTTGTACAAAAACGACACCGGCCGTACGGCGCCGCGATCACTTTCGGCGGAGCCGCCAGAGCATGTAGGCGGCGACGGACGACGAGTCGCTGACGACGCCGTCGAGGATCATCTGCTCGAACTCGGTGCGGTGCACCCACCGCTGGCGCATGTCCTGCTCGGTGTGCTCGCGGCGGGGCTCACCCCTGGTGAGGCCGGTCGCCCAGTAGACGTGCAGCCCCTGGTCGGTCATCCCGTGGGCGCTGTCCATGCGCCCCAGGTAGCGCAGCCGGTCGGCCAGGAGCCCGGCCTCCTCCACCAGCTCACGCCGGGCTTCGTCCTCGCGAGTGTCCGCCTAGGCCACTCCCTGGGGAAAGCTCCACGAGCGGCGGCCGATCGGATACCGGTACTCCTCCACGATGTGGAAGCCGTCGTCCTCTTCCGGCACGATCAGGACGAAGTCGGGCCTGACCACATACCCGTACAGGCCGGGAGACCCGTCAGGGTGCTCGACCGCGTCCTCTCGCACCGTCATCCATGGATTGCTGTAGACGATGCGAGAGGAGACCTGCCGGATCACGGGCTGCGCTTCGGTCATGTGGCCGGATACTACCCACGCTCCGGCCCGGCGGCGGGGCGTCGTCGGCCGCGACGATCACTTCTCCCCGGGCTCGAGAGCGACGGGCTGGTAGGCGAGGGACAGCACGCCGGTCGAGAAGGTCTGCGAGGACGTGAGCTTCATCGGGATCTCCAGGCCGTCCTCGAACAGGCGCTGGCCCTTGCCGACCACGAGGGGATGGACCAGCAGCCGGAGCTCGTCCAGCAGGTTGTGCCGCAGCAGGGAGCGCACGAGGTTCGTGCTGCCGCTGATGCCGATGGTCCTGCCCGGCTGCTGCTTGAGCTTGGTGATCTCCTCGGCGAAGTCGCCGTTGACGAGCGTGGAGTTCTGCCACTCGACCGTGTCGAGGGTCGATGAGACGACGTACTTCCGGACGTTGTTGATGAAGCCGGCGAAGGGGTCGTCCGCGTCGGTCTTGCCCGGCCAGTAGGCCGCCCAGGCCTCGTACATGACCCGGCCCATCATCATCGCGTCGGACTCCGTCATCAGCGCGCCGACGGCAGCGCCCATCTCGTCGCTGAAGTACGGGAAGTGCCACTGGTCGGGCGACTCGACGACACCGTCGAGGGACATGAAGAAGCTGGCGACGATCCTGCGCATTCGGGTCTCCTCTGTCTCGCGTTCGGGTGACTCAAGATTCGCAGCCGACCAGATCGATTGTCAAGACAGTTTTTTTTGTCGGTTCTCCACGGCTTGGTCCGGGGCGGGCGGCACAGCCTTTCCGGCTACCGCCCCACTGCTGAGGCGGTCGCGCGGTCAGACGAACGTGAGCGTCATGGCGTCGGTGTGTCCCGACCAGTTCAAGGTCAGGCGCCAGCAACCCGCCTTGGGCAGGTCGACCGACGAGGGGCCGGCGCCTCCCGTGATCTCGCGGGTCACCGAGGTCGCCGTCCCGTCGAGGCGCGCCTCGATCGTCAGCGGCCGCATCGGCTGCTGCGGCAGCCGCGAGACCCACAAGATCTTGGTGCCGTCGTCGGGATCGGACGACGCCTTCGGCGGATACTCGAACAGCACGGCGAGTATGTCGCCGCGCTCGCCGAACACGTGCGGAACTCCCGATCCATCGTCGCTGAAGCCCGCTCGCGCCCAGGTCGGCAGCGCGTCCCTGCTGACGGTGGACACGCACGAGCCGGACGGCCGCCGGGCGTCCCGGTGCTCGGGCGCCTGGCCGCCGGCCGAGCACCCGGCGGTCACGACGAGCGCGCCGAGGGCATAAAGGCCACGTCTGATCACCACACCGACCTCCTCATGGAGGGAGCCCGCGGTCCGTCCCGGCCCGCGTGCGGGACGACGGCGGGAGCCCTCATCGGGAACGTTGCGGCGGCTCCCGGCCTGCGAACGTCGTCCGCACCGGCGGCAGGGCTCTGCCCGACCGGCTCCGCGTCCACGTCCGGGACCGCCGCGATGTCGTTCTCCATACGGCCGGGGGCCGCGCGAGGTTCCATCCGGCGGCGCATCCACGTCCGCGACGACGAGCGGCGCGGCTGCCGGCCCGGGTACATGCCGTTCACGCGACCGGCGGCACCCGCCGGCCCGCCGCCCGAATCAGCGAGCCGGGGACGTGGGGTAGCGGGACAGGACGGCGGCGCGGGCCGGCGGGGCGGTCACCCTCGCGTCGCAGGTCCACAACGCGCCGTCGGCCGGGGCCGGGTCGTCGAGGCCGTACCGCGCCGAGGTCACCAGCAGCCGTGTCCCGTCCTGACCGCCGATCGCCACGGACGACGGTTGCCGGCACGGCAGGCGCACCACGCGGTCGATCTCGCCGTACGGACTGACGCGCAGGACACGGGACTCGCCCCAGATCGCCGTCCAGAGGAAGCCTTCGTCGTCCACCGTCATGCCGTCCGGGCTCGCGCCGTCCAGACGGATGAGCGGTTCCGGGGCGCCGAGCGCTCCGGTGCGCGGGTCCAGGGGATAGGCGCTGACGACGCCGCGCGCGCTGTCCGCGAGATACAGCCTGGTGCCGTCCGGGGAGAACGCGGGCCCGTTGGCGACGGTCACTCCGGTCAGAGCGGTGACCACGGTCCCGTCTGGATCGACCCGGTAGAGGCTGCCCGCCCCCGGCGTGCCGTCGTAGGCCATACTGCCGGCCCAGAAGCGGCCCACCGGATCGGCCGCGCCGTCGTTCATCCGGCAGCGCACGCTCTTGCCCGCTTCGGGGCGCGCCAGCCAGTCCGCCGTGCCGTCAGGGCCGAGGACGGCGACGCCCTCGCCGACGGCCGCGATCCAGTGCCCGGGGCGGTCCCTGAGCGGGGCGACCGCGCCCAGCGGTTCTCCGCCGGTGCGCAGCAGCGGCGTCAGGGACGCGCCGGGTCCTTCTGAGACCTCATACAGCGCGCCGTCGAGGATGTCCACGACGACCCAGCGGTCTCCGAGCCAGCGGGCGCCCTCGCCGAGCTCGAGACCGGCCTGGACCAGCATTCGCGCGCTGTCCGCGAAAGCCGTCATCGCAGTGTCTCCCCTTCCGGCAGGGCCAGCGCGGGCAGCTCGGCCCGGGTGGGCAGGCCCTCCCAGTCTCCGGCGCAGGCCACGGAGGCGGCGCCGAGCAGGGTCGCCCGTCCGAGCCGGCCGTACGCGTCGAGCCCGTCGAGCCGCCCGGACAGGTATCCGGCGGTGAACGCGTCGCCCGCGCCGACGACGTCCACGACGGGCACCGCGCGAGCGGGGACGTCGAACGAGGTCCGCGCGTCGTGGTAGCTCGCGCCCGCCGCGCCGCGTTTGACGACGACCTCCTCGACACCGGCGTCCAGCAGGGCCGCCACGCGGTCGCGTTCGCCGTCGCCGTCCGCCACGAGGTCCAGCTCGTCGTCGGACGCGATCAGCACCGTGACGTACGGCAACAGCGGGCGCAGCGCCCGCGCGGCGGCCTCCCGGGTCCACAGCAGCGAACGGTGGTTGACGTCGAGGCTCACCCAGGCGCCCGACCGGTGCGCCTGCTCGGCGGCGGCGGCGACGGCCTCCAGCGGCGCGGGACCCAGCGCCGGCGTGATGCCCGTGACGTGCAGGCCCGCCTGGCCCGCCTCGACGGCGGGGCGCACCTCGTCCCACGACAGCGTCGAGGCGGCCGAGTCCCTGCGGTAGTAGTGCACGCGGGCCCGGGCCCCGGCCGCCACGTCCCGGAGCAGCAGGCCGGTCGGGGCGTCCGCGCGCCGCACGACGTGGTCGGTCAGCACGCCCTCGGCCCGCAGCGTGCGCAGGACCAGCTCGCCCGGCTCATCGTTCCCGAGGGCGCCGGCCCAGCGGGCGGAGTGTCCAAGGCGGGACAGGGCGATCGCGACGTTGGCCTCCGCGCCGGCGACGGACACCCGCGAGTCGCCGCCGAGCCGTAGCGATCCGGCGCAGCGGACCGTGACCATCGCCTCGCCGACCGTCAGAACGTCCGCCCTCACGAAGCGCCCACCAGGTCGAGCGCCTTCCTTACCCGGCGGCGCAGGCCGTCCAGGTCGCCGCCGCGCGGGGCGTCGCCGAGCAGCGGCGAGCCGAGGCCGACCGCGACGGCGCCGGCCTCCAGATAGGCGTGCACGCTGTCGAGGCCGACGCCGCCGACCGGAACGAACGGCACGGCGGGGAACGGATCGCGCAGCGCGCGCAGGTAGGAGGCCCCTCCCACCGAGGCGGGGAAGAGCTTGACGGCGGCGGCGCCCCGCGCGGTCGCGGCGATGACCTCGGTGGGGGTCATCGCCCCGGCGAGCACGGGCAGTCCGAGGCGCAGCGCCTCGTCCACTCCTTCGCCCAGGCCGGGCGTGACGACGAACGTCGCGCCCGCGTCCCTGGCCGCGACGGCGTCCCGCGCGGTCAGCACGGTCCCGGCGCCGAGGTGCACGCCCGCACCCAGGGTGGAGGCCGCCTTCCGGATGACCGACAGCGCGTCGGCGCCGCTGAGCGAGACCTCCATCAGGGTCACGCCCTCCTCGGCGAGGACGTCGATGCTGCGCAGCACCGCCGCCGGGTCGTCGCCGCGGACGATGGCCAGGAGGCGCCTGGTCGTGAGGAGGTCGAGCAGATCGTGTGGTTGCACGCCGGTCACCATTCTGCGAAGGAGTGGTCGGGGTAACGCCAGATCGGAGAGCGCCAGGTGTGGCCCCGCTTGTCGGCCTCGCGCACCGCGGCCTCGTCGACCACGATGCCCAGCCCGGGCCCGGTCGGCCGGGAGATCCGGCCGTCGGTGAAGGCGAAGACGGACGGATCGACCAGGTAGTCCAGCAGTTCGTTGCCGTCGTTGTAGTGGATGCCGATGCTCTGTTCCTGGATGAGGAAGTTGGGGGTCGCGAACGCCACCTGGAGGCTGGAGGCCAGGGAGATCGGTCCCAGCGGGCAGTGGGGAGCGAGCAGGGCGCCGAACACCTCGGCCTGGGCGGCGATGCGGCGGACCTCCGAGATGCCGCCGGCGTGGGACAGGTCGGGCTGGGCCACGGCGACGCCCGCCTGGAACGCCGGCAGGAAGTCCCAGCGGGAGTAGAGCCGCTCGCCCAGGGCGATGGGGATGTTGGACGCCTCCACGAGACTGCGCACCTGGGGCATCGACTCCGGCACGACCGGTTCCTCGACGAACAGGGGCGTGAGCGGTTCGAGCAGCGGCAGCAGCCGCCGGGCGTTCGCATAGGACACCCGGCCGTGGAAGTCGACCGCGACGTCGCGGCCCGGGCCGAGCGCCTCGCGGACCGCCGCGACGCGGCCGATGACCTCGTCGATCTCACCCGGGCCCGCGATGGGGGACATGCGGCCGCTGGCGTTCATCTTCACCGCGGTGAAGCCCGCCTCGACCTGGCGGCGGGCCTCATCCTCGATCTCGCCGGGCTCGTCGCCGCCGATCCAGGCGTACGCGCGGACGTGGTCGCGTACGGGCCCGCCGAGCAGTTCGTGGACGGGGACGCCGCGTGCCTTGCCGGCGATGTCCCACAGGGCCTGGTCGAGGCCGGCGACGGCGCTGGCGAGCACGGGTCCGCCGCGGTAGAAGCCGCCCTTGGTCATGACCTGCCAGTGGTCCTCGATGCGCAGCGGGTCGGCGCCGACGAGCAGCTCGGCGATCTCGCCGACAGCCGCCCTGACCGAGCCGGCCCGTCCCTCGACGACCGGCTCGCCCCAGCCGACGTGTCCCTCGTCGGTCTCCACCCGGCAGAACAGCCACCTGGGCGGAACCAGGAACGTTTCGATGCGCGTGATCTTCACCGGTCTCCCTGGAGGCGGGCCGCGCGGTCGACGTCGGCCATGGACTTGTCGAGCAGCGCGAGCGCGCAGGTTCTGGCGGCCTCGCCGTCCCCGGCCCGGATGGCGTCGAGCAGGGCGCGGTGGCTCGGCACCGGGTCGTCGGCGGTGACGACGTCGTGGACGATGCGGTCCCGTTCCGCGAGCACGGACTCGATGACGACCTCCATGCGGACCAGGAGCTCGTTGCCCGTCGCGGCCAGGACGGCGCGGTGGAAACGCAGGTCGGCGGAGGCCGCCTCGGCCGGGGTCGTGGCCGCGGTCATGTCCTCCAGAGCCGCCTCGAGTTCGGCGAGGTCGGCGTCGGTGCGCCGGTCGGCGGCCAGCGCGGCGGCGGCCGGTTCGAACATCTGCCGCACTTCGGCGAGCTGCCCGAGCATCTCGTTGCCCCGGTTCTCGAACTCCCAGCTGATCACGTCGGGATCGAGCAGGTTCCACTCGCTGCGGGGGCGCACCACCGTGCCCCGCTTCTGCCGGGAGTCGACCAGGCCCTTGCCGGCCAGCACCTTCAGCGCTTCGCGCACCACGGTGCGGGACACCTGCAGCTCGGCCTCCAGCTCGACCAGGTCGATGCGCCCGTTCTCGGCGAACTTCCCGGTGACGAGGCGGCGGCCGATGATCTCGACGACCTGGCCGTGGATGCCACGCCCTTTGTAGGTGCTCATGCTCTGCGGTCATCCCTCTCAGGAGGAGTTCTTCGTCGCGCTCCAGCCGCCGTCGACGACGAGGGTGGTGGCGGTGATGTAGGACGCCTCGTCCGAGAGCAGGAAGGCGATCGCCGCGGCGACCTCGGCGGGCTCGCCGAACCGCTTGGCGATCGTGGCCTCCACGCTCAGGCGCCGGTCGTCCTCCGCCACACGGTCCCACGCGGGGGACATGATCGGCCCGGGCAGCACGGTGTTGACGCGTACGCCGGGGCCGTAGTCCACGGCGAGCTGGCGGCCGAGACCCACCAGCGCCGCCTTCGTCGCGGCGTACGCCGGGTGGCCGGGCAGGCCGACGAGGGCGTGCACCGACGAGACGAGGACGACCGCCCCCGACGTCGCTTTCAAATCCTCGTGTAGCGTGCGAAAGGCCAGGTAGGAGGCGGTGAGGTTCACTTCCAGCTGCCGGTTCCACGATGCCGCGCCCAGGTCGTGGACGGGTCTCACGTCCACGACGTAGGCGTTGCTGACGAGGTGCCGCACCGGGCCGTACTCCCGGTGGGCGACGCGGCGGAGTTCCCCCCACGCGCTCTCGTCGCTGACGTCCATGCGCACGAATCTTGCCGTGCCGCCCGCCTCGACGACAGCCGCGGCGACGTCCTCCCCTGCCGGGGAGATGTCGCACAGCAGGACGGGCGTGCCCGTCGCGCCGAGGCGCCTGGCGGTGGCCGCGCCGATGCCGGAGGCGGCGCCGGTCACGACCGCGCAGCATCCGGCCTCCGTGGAAGGTCCGGGGAGGTTCACGCCGCCACTCTACGATAAGTGTTTTTTTATGACAATTTATTGACAGGCGCGTTACGCCCGCCTCATCATCTGGAACGTGGCGCAGCGCGCCCTACCCGGTGGCGTCGCCAACCGAAGACAGACTCATGGGAGGCCATTCGTGGCATCAGTTCGACTCACGGCGATGCGGAGCATCGCCCTGCTGGCCGTCGGCGCCGTGCTCGCCGCCTGCGGCCAGACCGCCGGGTCCGGCGGCGCCTCGGGCGCGAAGGAACAGCTGCGCGTCGGCGTGATCTACCTGGACTCGCAGGGCTTCTACGCCGGCGTGAAGAAGGGCATCGAGACCGCCGCCGCCCAGGACTCGCAGCTCAAGCTGCTGGGCAACAACGCGCAGGGCGACGCGGCCAAGGAGTCCTCGTTCATGTCGACCCTGGTCGCCTCCAACGTGGACGCGATCATCACCTCGGCCGTCTCCGCCACGGCGTCCACCCCGGCGATCGCGGCGGCGAGCAAGGCCGGGATCCCGGTCGTCTGCTACAACACCTGCATCAACGACGCGGACGCCAAGAAGTACGTCTGGGGCTACGTCCTGTCCGACCCGTACGTCTTCGGCAAGAAGCTGGGTGAGCAGGCCGGCACGTACTTCACCTCCCAGAAGATCGACAAGCCGAAGATCGCGATCCTGAACTGCGACTTCGTGGAGGTCTGCAAGGAGCGCAAGCGCGGCTTCAAGGACGGCCTGGCCGAGTCGGTGCCGGGCGCCCAGTACGTCGCCGACCAGGAGGGCGCGGTCGTCGACAAGGCCACTCCGGTCGCCGAGAACATCATCACCGCCAACCCCGAGCTCGACGCGTTCTACGCCGTGGCGGGCGGCGGCACCCTGGCCGGCATCAAGGCCGTCACCACGCGCTCCCGCGTAGGCAAGACCGTCGTGTTCGGCAGCGACATGACCGTCGACATCGCCAAGGCCCTGGTCGACGGCAGCATCCTCAAGGCGGAGATCGACGTCCCCGCGCAGACCGTGGGCAAGCTGGCCTACGAGGCCGCACGCAAGGCGTCGAGCGGCGCCAAGAACGACTCGTTCGTCATCCCGGTGGACCCGGTCCTCTACACCGCCGACGACAAGGCCACCAACGAGAAGTGGCTGACCGAGCACGCCGACGGGATCCCGTAAGCCGTCCCCCTGTCAGAGGCGCAGTCCCCTGTCCCCACCGAAGGCTCCCAGGAAGGCTCCCATGTCGAACACCGACGTCGTCGCGGAGGTGCGTGCGGGCACCAAGCGCTACCCCGGCGTCACCGCTCTCAGCGACGTCGACTTCGCGGTGCGGCGCGGCGAGGTCCGCGCGCTGCTGGGCAAGAACGGCGCAGGCAAGTCCACCCTGATCAAGGTCCTGTCCGGTGCCGAGCACCTCGACTCCGGTGAGGCGCTCGTACGCGGCAAGCCGCTGGCGGGGCTCGGGACGCGGGACGTCGCCGCCCTGGGGGTCGCGACCGTCTACCAGGAGCTGAGCCTGGTGCCGGAGATGACGGTCGCGGAGAACCTGTTCCTCGGAGCCTGGCCGCGCTCCCGCGGCGGGCTCGACCTGCGCAGGATGCGCGCCGACGCGAAGGCGGCGATGGCGCGCATCGGCGTGGACATCGACGTCGACAGCCCGGTCGGCTCGCTGGGCGCCGCCGGGCAGCAGCTCGTGGAGATCGCCCGCGCCGTCGCCCAGAAGCCGACCCTGCTCATCCTCGACGAGCCGACCAGTTCCCTGGCCGCGGCCGAGGTGCGGCAGGTGATCGATGTCGTACGGACCGTCGCGGAGCAGGGCGTGGCGGTCATCTACGTCAGCCACCGGATGGACGAGATCCGGCAGGTGGCCGACACCGCCACGGTCGTCCGCGACGGCAGGATCGTGGAGACGCTGCCGGTGCGCACGGCCTCGACCCACGAGATCGTCGCGATGATGCTCGGCACGGCGCCCGAGGCCGTGGCGGCCCGGACCCGTCGCCCGAGCGCGGAGCCGCCGGTGCTGTCGGCGCGCGGCCTGGTCAGCGACCGGCTGAACGGCCTGGACATCGACGTGCGTCCCGGCGAGATCCTGGGCATCGCCGGGGTGCTCGGCTCGGGCCGCACCGAGACGCTGCGCGCCCTGGTGGGGCTCGACCGCCCGGCCTCCGGCGAGATCCGCCTGCGCGGCGAGGCCGTACGGCCCGGCGCCTTCGCCGCGATGCTCCGCAGGGGGCTCGGCATGACCCCGGAGAACCGGCGGCGCGAGGGCATCGTGCCGCTGATGGGCGTCGACGAGAACATCGTCATCAGCGACCTGCGCGGGGTGAGCAGGTCGGGCGTGCTCGACCGCCGGGCGATACGGAAGGCGGCCCGGGCGCTCATCGACCGCCTGGCGATCAAGACGGCCCGTCCGGGGACGCCGATCGGCACGCTCAGCGGTGGCAACCAGCAGAAGGCCGTGCTCGCCCGGTGGCTGCACGCGGGAAGCGACGTGCTGCTGCTCGACGAGCCCACCCGCGGCGTGGACGTGGAGGCCAAACGCCAGATCTACGACCAGATGCGCCGGCTGGCCGACGACGGGCGCGCGGTGGTCTTCGTGTCCAGCGAGGTGGAGGAGCTGGCCGACGTCTGCGACCGGATCGTCGTCCTGCGCGGCGGGCGTGCGGTGGCCGAGCTGAGCGGCGACGAGATCGAGCTCAACAGGGTCATGGCCCTGGCGATTGCCGAGGAGTGAGGGAGAACATGAGCACGACCACGCCCACGGGCCCGCCCGTGGCCAAGGCGGACGCCCGGGGCGGACTGCTGGGACGCAACACGCAACGGCTGAACGAGATCGGGCTCATCGGGGCCATCGTGGTGCTGTTCGTGGTGCTCTCGGCCACGGCGCCGGGGTTCCTGTCCGTGACGAACCAGCTGGCCATCCTGCGTGACGCGGCGACGATCGGCGTCGTGGCGTGGGCGATGACCCTCGTCATCGTGGCCGGTGAGATCGACATCAGCATCGGCCCGGCCGTGGCGTTCTCCTCGGTCCTGCTGGCCAAGGCCACCGGGGAGTGGCACATCCCGTTCGCCCTCGCCGTACCGGTCTGCCTCGCGGTGGGCCTGCTGCTCGGGGCCGGGGCCGGCTTCCTGCGCGCCCGCTGGGGCATCCCGTCGTTCGTGGCCACGCTGGGCCTGTGGAGCGCCCTGCGCGGACTGGCGCAGTACATGACGGACGGCCTGCCGGTCCCGCTGGAGGCCAACGGGTTCCTCGACGTCCTGTCCGGGAGCATCCTCGGCATCCCGACCCCCGCGATCATCATGGCGGTCCTGTTCGTGGTGTTCCTCTTCGTGGCCAACCGCACGGCGTACGGCCGCTCGGTCTTCGCGGTCGGCGGCAACGCCGAGGCGGCCCGTCTCGCGGGAATCAACGTCTCCAGGATCCGGGTGATCCTGTTCGCCACGACCGGCCTGCTCGCCGCGGTCAGCGGCCTGCTGCTGGCCGCACGCCTCGGGTCCGGAAACGGCGGCGCGTCGGTCGGCCTCGAGTTCGACGTGATCGCCGCGGTCGTGATCGGCGGCACCTCTCTCGCCGGCGGCAAGGGATCCCTGCTCGGCACTCTGCTGGGCGTCGCCTTCATCACCATCATCGGCAACGGCCTCGTGCTGCTCGGGGTCAACGCCTTCTTCCAGGACGTGGTTCGCGGCGTCATCATCGTCGGCGCCGTGCTGATCAACGTGATGCTCTCCCAGCGGAACGGAGCCCGTAGCTCATGACCACCATGAAAGGCGTCTTCCTGCCCGGCGACTTCACCGCCGTGCTCCGCGACGTCGAGGTGCCCACGCCAGGTCCCGGCCAATTGCTCGTACGGGTGGGCGCGTCCGGCATCTGCGGCAGCGACCTGTCCTACATCTACCGGGGGCACAAGACCCACGTCGGCCAGGAGGGCGCGGCGTACAAGGGGGTCGTCGCCGGGCACGAGCCCAGCGGCCAGGTCGTGGAGACCGGTCCTGGCTGCCGGCGTTTCGGGGTGGGCGACCGCGTGATCGTCTACCACATCTCCGGCTGCGGGCGCTGCTCCAACTGTCGCCGCGGCCACATGATCAGTTGCTCCGACCCCGAGCGCAGGTCGGCGTACGGCTGGCAGCGCGATGGCGGGCACGCCGAGTACATCCTGGTCGAGGAGAGCACGGCCGTGCCGCTGCCGGACGAGCTGTCCTGCGTGGACGGCGCCCTGATCGCCTGTGGGTTCGGCACGGCGTACGAGGGGCTGCTGCGCACCGGGGTCGGCGGGCGCGACGACCTGCTGGTGGTCGGCCTCGGGCCGGTCGGGCTGGCCGCCGCCATGATCGCCCGCGGTCTTGGCGCGACCCGGGTGCTCGGCGTGGAGCGCTCGCTCGAGCGCGCCGCGCACGCCCGGTCGCTCGGCCTGTTCGACGACGTCCTGATCGCCGACGACGGGGTCGCCGAGGCCCTGGACGAGGCCACCGGGGGACGCGGCTGCTCGGTGACGATGGACTGCTCGGGCTCGGCCGCGGGCCGCAGCGTCGCGATCCGGGGCGCGGCCGAGTGGGGTCGCGTCTCCCTGGTGGGCGAGGGCGGCCGGCTGGAGACCGAGGTCTCCGACCTGCTGCTGCACCGCCAGCTCACCCTGTACGCCTCCTGGGTCACCTCGTTGCAGGCCATGGAGGAGCTGGCCTTCCGCCTGGTGCGGTGGGGCGCGAGCCCGGAGCGGCTGGTGACCGACGTGCTGCCGCTGGAGAAGGCCGACGAGGCGTACCGCCTGGCCGACTCGGGGCGGACCGGCAAGGTCTGCCTGGTTCCCACGCAGAGCGCATGATGAGCCCGGAGCCGCTGGTCAGGCTGGCCGCGCCCTGGGGGGAGGCGGTCGTCCTGCCGGGCCGCGGCGGGCGGATCATCGCGCTGCGCGCCGCGGATCGGGAGTGGCTGTGGCGCAACCCCGACCTGCTCGACGCGTCGCTCGGGCTCACTTCCGCCGCGCGGCGGCTGCCCGCCCCCACAGGGTTCGCGAGCTGGGCGAACTGGGGCGGAGACAAGACCTGGCCCGCCCCGCAGGGATGGTCGTCGGCGCAGGAGTGGGCGGGGCCGCCCGACCCGGTGCTCGACGCCGGCGCCTACACCGTGCTGGAGCACGACGACCTGCGCGTACGGATGCGCAGCGGCGACGACCCGCGCACCGGCCTGGCCGTCACCCGCACGGTCACGATGTCGGCCGGCGAGCCCGTCCTCGTGGTCGACAGCGAGCTGGAGAACGTCACCGACCATCCGGTGAGGTGGGCGGCCTGGACGGTGACCCAGTTCGCGACCGAGTCGTTCCGCGATGATGACGACCCTCGGTGCGGGGTGTGGGTCGGGCTGACCGAGCGGCACCGGGCGCCGGTGACGTTGTTCGCCCCCGACGGCGCGCCGGTCCTGGAGCGGGTCTCCCCCTCGGCGGGCCGGGTGCCGGTGCGCGACGTGGTCGGCAAGATCGGCATCGGCGGCACGGCCGGGTGGCTCGCCGTGGTGGCGCCCGGCGGGGCGACGCTGACGCAGCGGTTCGACGTGCGGCCGGGCGCGCCCTACCCCGACGAAGGCTCGGAGATCGCCGTCTGGATGCAGTACCCCAAGGAGGAGGAGCTGGAGGGGCTGGAGGGCCTGCGTCCCACCGCCCGGCTGGTCGAGGCCGAGACCATGTCGCCTTTGACCTCGCTCGCGCCCGGCGAGGTGCTGCGCCACCGCGTCACGTGGTCGGTGACGGACGTGCCGCCGCCCGTCGCCGGGGAGTGAGCCGGGGAGTGAGCCAGGGAGTGATCCGAACCGGATAGCGTCGGGGCCATGCGGCTTCATGTGGGATGCGCGATGTGGACGCACGCGCCGTGGCAGGGGCGTCTCCTGCCGCATCCGCTTCCTCCCGGAGAGCGGCTGCGGGCCTACGCGAGCTGGTGCAACGCGGTCGAGGGCAACACGACGTTCTACGCGACGCCCTCGCGGAGCACGGCCGAGTCCTGGGCGCGGCAGACCGATCCCGGCTTCCGCTTCGTGGTCAAGCTGCCCAGGCCGATCACGCACGAGCGGCGCCTCATCGGGGCGGACGAGGAGCTCCGCGCGTTCCTCGACGCGATCGAGCCGCTGGGCCCGCGTGTCCACGCGTTGTGGATCCAGCTTCCGGGCTCGTTCGGCCCGGCGGACGTCGGCGCGCTCGCGGGTTTCCTCGGCCGCCTTCCCCGGTCGTACCGATACGCCGTGGAGGTCCGGCACCGCGCGTTCTTCGACGACCCCCGGGCCGTACGGCTCCTGGAGAGGGTGCTGACCGGGGCGGACGCCGAGTGGATCCCGTTCGACACGACCGTCCTGTTCCGCAGCCCGCCGACCAGCGACGCCGAACGGGACGCCTGGTCGAAGAAGCCGCGCGTGCCGCTGCGGACCACGGCTCTCACCGACCGCCCGATCGTCCGCTACATCGGCCGCGACGACCCGGACCGTACGGCCGAGGGCTGGCGGCACTGGGTGGACGAGGTCGCGGGGTGGCTGCGTGAAGGGCGCTCGCCGACGGTGTTCGTCCACACCCCCGACAACGCCGACGCGCTGACGCTCGCCCGCCGGTTCCACGACGACGTACGCGCCGAGGTGCCCGGCGTGGAGCCGCTGCCCGAGCCCATGCCGAACGCGCCGGAGGAGCCGCTGACCCTGTTCTGAGTCAGCGCTTCACGGCCCGCAGCACGACGAACTTCGGGTCGCTCGCCACGACCTCGCAGTTGCCGAAGAGCCGGCGCAGCTTCACGTGGTAGCCGAGGTGGCGGTTGCCGACCACCCACAGTTCGCCGCCCCGGCGCAGCGCGGCACGCGAGCCGTTGAACATCCGCCACGCGGTGGCGTCGGTCCTGCCCCGGTGCGTGTGGAACGGCGGGTTGTTCAGGACCAGGTCCGCCGTGCCCGGAGGGAAGCCCGACAGGCCGTCGGCCGCGACGAACCGGGCGGTGGCGCCCGCCGGGGCGTTCGCCCGGAACGTCGCCTCCGCCGAGGCCAGCGCCTGGTACGACTCGTCGATGAACGTCACCTCGGTCTCGTCGCCCGCCAGCGCGGCGGCGAGCCCGATCACCCCGTTGCCGCAGCCGAGGTCGACCACGTGCCCGGAGCCCGTACGCGCGGGCAGGCTGCGCAGCAGCAGCCGGGTGCCGGCGTCGAGGCGCTCGGCCGAGAAGACACCGGCGTGGTTGACGACGGTCAGGCCGGAGACCACCCCGGCGTCGGCGGGCAACGCGTAGCCGCGCGGCCACGGATCGGCCTCTCGCGGCAGGCCGGGGGCCGGCGAGCAGAAGATCAGCCGCGCCTTCTTCACGGCCAGCGAGGTCCTGGTGGGCCCGACAAGGCGTTCGAACAGCTTCAGCGTCGAGGTGTGGATCTCGGTGACCATACCCGCACCGACGATCACCGTGCCCTCGTGCACGGAGGGGGCGAGGCGGTGCAGCTGGTCCTCCAGGAGGGCGAGGCTCTTGGGCACCCGCACCAGCAGCACGTCGATCCGGCCCGGTGGCGCGTCTCTGGTCGTGTGCAGCCGTACGGCGCCGGCGTCGAGGCCGTTGCGCTCGAGATTGGCGAGGGTGGCCCGCTGCCCGAGGAAGGAGTCGCCGATCTGCACCGGCGGGTGGACGGGACGGCGCGCGGCGAGCGTGGTGGCGAGGGCGCCCCACCGGTCGCCCAGCACGACCACGGTCCCCGACAGGTCCACCGGCCCGTCCTCGCGCTCATCGAGGTGCCGCAGCAGATACTCGTCGGCCGCGTCCCACGCGCGCAGCGGGTCGCGGGGATCCTCGGGAAACCGGGCGAGGTCGAAGTCTCCCCGCGCCGTCGTCATACGGTCCATCGCGCCTCAGGCTATGCCGTATCAGGGGTCACGCTCGAACGGCGCCGGTCCGAGCGGGGGACCCGGCGACGGCGCTCAGGGGCGGCGGCGGGCCGTCCAGAGCCACATCAGCGTCAGGACCGCGACCGCGACACAGACCCCGACGGTCATGCCGGCGTAGAAGTCCGCCGCGTCGCCGTCCGAGGACCCCAATATGATCCCGGGCACGATCAGGGCGAGCAGGAGGACCGCCAGCACCAGATAGAACCGCCGGCTGAAGAAGACGTTCCGGCCGGGGGCCGCGGGCGGGGATTCGAGCTGCGCGGCCGGCCCCACGCTGGCGGCCTTGGGCCGCTTGAAGTACTCGAAGCAGATCCAGGTGCCGCAGGGCTCCCAGCCGTCGGGCGCCAGCCGCGCGACCAGCGCGCCGGCGCCGCCCGGGGGCACCAGCTCCCTGCGGTATTCCCATCGTTGCGGCCGTTCCGGGTCGCGATGGCTGACGAACCTGCCGAGGTGGTCGACCCGGTCGACCTCCCAGCCCTGGTCGCCGAGCCGGGCGAGCATCTGCCGCTCGGCGAAGACGTCGGCGGTCCACCGCCATTCCGTCGCGTCCGCCGCGTCCGCCTCGGGCCTGCGCGCCGCCAGCAGTTGCCCGGCGAAGTCACCGGCCGGGCCGAACTCCTCCTCCGGGTCGGCGCCGGTCTCCGCGACGTACGCGGCGAGGTCGGAGACCGTGGCCTCGACCTGCTCCGCGGGCACGCCGCCCGCGCGCAGCAGGGTGGAGAGCTCGTCGAAATAGCCGCTCACTTCAGCCCTCCCGAGGCCAGCACGGTGCGTACGGACTCGTCGAACGCCAGCCACAGGCGGCCCTGCTCGGCCAGTGTCTGCCTGCCCTGTTCTGTCAGCCGGTAGTAGCGCCGGCCCGGTCCTCGTTCCGTCACCCGGAACTCGGCGGACACCAGGCCCGCCTCCTCCAGCCGGTTGAGCACGGGATAGAGCGTGCCGCCCCGGATCTGGCCGAGTCCGGAGCCGGCGAGCATCTTGGCGATCTCGTAGCCGTAGTTCTCGCCCTCGGTCAGGCTGGCCAGCACCAGCAGGTCGAGGACGCCCTTGAGCCAGCTCGCGCGGCGGTCGGTCGCCATTCCCTCATCCTCGCACGGTAGGGGTGCTACCTAGGCGGCGTGACCGACTGTCTTCCGGGTGGGCGCGGGCATGCACACGAGACCCCGGACGTCGATCAGGATGTGCGCCATGATCGGGAGCAGCAGGCTGCCGGTGGACAGGTACACGGTGGTGAGCCAGAAGCCGAGGAGTGCCACCACGACCAGGCCCTTCCAGCCCTGGTAGAGGTGACCCGCGACGAAGACCACCAGGGCGAGGGCCGCCGCCGCGGCGGTGCCGAGGCCCAGCACGCCGACGCCGAACGCGATGAGCAGGCCGCGGTAGACGATCTCCTCGCAGACTCCCGCGGTCACCGCCATGGCGAGGGCGTGCCACCGCTCGCCGGATGTGCGCGGCATCAGTTCCGCCACGGCCGCCTGGCCCGGCACGGCGCGTCCGGTGCGGGCGAGGTGGCGCAGCAGCACGGTGCCGATCACGAGGGCGCCGGACATACCGGCGATCATCGGGGCGACCCGGCCGAGGTTGTCCGGCTTGGCGAGGCCCACGTCCGCGAGATCGATCCCCGGCGACAGCACCAGGATCAGGGCCAGCACGGTCACCCAGACCCACTCCTCGGCGATCCACAGCCGGTACGCGCGCGTCAGCGCCCGGGGATCGTGGGCGCGGCGGCTCGCCAGCCGGTCGTACTGCCGCCTGCCCAGCCACGGGGAGACGAAGGCCAGATAGGCCGTCAGCGCGACCGTCAGGAACAGGCCGGGGGACGAGAAGCTCGCAGAGATGCTCATGGATTGCCGCCCTTGCTACGTCAGGTTACGAGCTAGACGATAGAGCGACCTAGTTAGGAATACAACCTATAGGGCGTCCTCTCCGGGCCGCCGGATCGCGGCGACGTCGAGCTCCAGCGCCACCTTCCCGCCGACCAGGCCCGCGGCGGCGGTCCAGCGCACGCCCCAGTCCTTGCGATCGATCGTGGCGCTGCCCCTGAAGCGGATCCGGACATCGCCCTGCGGGTCGTGCTCGGCGCCGATGCGCGCGAAAGCCACGGTGACCGGCTTGGTCACGCCGCGGATGGTCAGGTCGCCGGCGAGCTCGAAGGTGCTCTCGCCGACCTGCCGAGCGCCGGTCGAGACGAAGGTGATGGTCGGATGATCGTCCAGCTTGAGGAACTTGCGGCGCAGCGTGTCGTCGCGCCGCGCGTTGCGGGTCTGGATGCTGCCGACCTGGATCGTGAGCTCGACGCTCGAATTGGCCGGGTCGTCGCCGTCCAGGTGCGCGCTGCCCTCGAACTTCTCGAACTGTCCGCGGACTTCGGGGCCGATCGTGTGCCGGGCGACGAAGCCGATCCGGGTGCGGGCGGTGTCGAGGGTGTAGTCGCCGGTCAGAGCTGTGGTCGTCACTCTGGTCGCTCCTGGGGGAAAGGGGGAAGAGCCGATCGTCCGGCTCCGGGCCGGTCGTGAGCCGCGTCCGGGACTCGGGCGGCCACGGGGGGCGGCGAGCCCGTGAGGGGGGTGGAGTCGAGATATCTGACCTCGTAGACGCGTTCGCTGAACTTCCAGCCGTCGGGGGTGCGCTGGTAGCGGTCGTGATACAGCGCGTAGTTCAGATGGGAGCCGCCGTCGCGCATCCGCCCGAACTCCTGGATGTACGCACGGCCGGTCGCGGTGTCGCCGTCGAGCCGGATGACGCCCGGGTGGACGTGCTGCACGAAGAACTCCCAGAGCCCCTGCCCCCACTCGATCCCCGCGCGGATCTCGTCCCTGCCGACGAACTGCCTGCCGATGTGCGGCCACCGCACCGCGGCCTCGGGCGTGAACAGCGATGTGGCGCGGTCGTGGTCGCGCATCGTCACCGCGTCGGTGAGCTCGGCGCGCAGCGCCTCGATCTCGAAGCGGTCGACGACGGCCTGCGTGTCGCTCATCGGTCTCCCTGCCTTGTCCATGTGCCGGCAGGCGTGTGCCGCCTGTCCGCTGCCGATGCGTCCAGCATCGAGGCAGGTCAGCGGCGGAACAATGTACGCTTCGTGGGGCGATCCATAACTTTGGAGTTATTGATGGAGCTACGCGACATCGAGATCTTCCTGACGCTGGCCGAGGAGTTGCACTTCGGCCGTACCGCGGAGCGCCTTCATGTGTCCCAGGCCCGCGTCAGCCAGGCCATCGGCAGGCAGGAACGGCGCCTCGGCGTGGCCCTGTTCGATCGCACCAGCCGGCGCGTGACCCTGACCCCTGTCGGCCGGCGCCTCCGCGAGGACCTCCAGCAGGCCCTCGACCTGCTCAAGGCGGGACTCGCCCGCGCCGAGGCGGCCGGCCTGGGCGCGGGCCGGACCCTGCGGCTGGGCGTCTTCGGCCATGCCGGACACGAACTGCGTCCCCTCGTCGACGCGTTCCGCGCCCGCTACCCCGGCGCCGACGTCCAGTTCGGCGAGATCTACGGCAGCGATCCGTTCACCGCCCTGCGCACAGGGGAGCACGACGTGAACGTGCTGTGGTTGCCCGTCGCCGAACCGGACCTCACGGTCGGCCCCACCGTGCTCACCGGAGGCCGCGTGCTGGCCGTGCCGGCGGACCATCCGCTCACCGAGCGCGGCACCGCCTCCCTGGAGGACCTCGCGGACAACCATGTCGTCGACCTCGGCCCCGACGCTCCCGAGTACTGGGTCACGTCCATGGTTCCAACGCGTACACCGCTCGGCCGCCGCATCCCACGCGGGCCCGCCGCGCGGACCTTCCACGAGATCCTTTCCCTGGTCGCCGCCGGACACTGCGTCCACCCGCTGGGCGATCTCGCCGCCCGTTACAACAGGCCGCCCGGCGTCGTCTTCCTGCCCATCCGTGACGCTCCCGCCCTCCAATGGGCCCTGACGTGGCGCTCCACCGCCGACAGCCCCTCCATACGCGCACTGGCCCAGACCGCCGCCGACCTCGGCCCCATTTCGATGTGACGGCGACCGCCCTACCAGGCGGTGATCGCCGCGAAGGAGGCCGCGGGCGACGAGGTCGCGCTGCGCCTGCGCGACGGACGCGCCCTGGACGCGATGCTCGCCGCGGAGGCGCTGGCCCACATCGGCGGTCTCGTCGCAGCCCGAGCCGCCGGTCTCTGGGAACCGGCCGTGCCCTGACCGCGGCTCAGCCGGTCGACGGGCGGGCGGTGGCGGCCGGGCCGGGGCTGACCGCCGGGTCGGGGAGGGACTCCAGGGCGGCGGTGGCGGCCGTCCTGGTCTCGAGGTTCTGGGATCCGAGAGCGCGGCGCAGCCACGTCCTGGCCTCACCGGCGTCGCCCTCCGCCCGGGCGATCTCGCCCAGCGTGAGGTGGATCCTGGCGCGGGTCTCCTCGCCGGTGACCCAGCCGGCGGGACAGGCCGCGAGCGCGTCCCGGCACAACCGCCGGGCCAGCGGCAGATCGCCGCGCTCCCGCGCCGCCTCGGCGAGGCCGTGCCGGGCCATGGCGACCATGCCCGGCGCCCCCGCGCGTCCGGCGAGCCCGGCGGCGCGCTCGTAGTCGCCGGTGGCGTCGGCGAGCAGGCCGCGGGCACGGCGGGCGTCCCCCCGGCGGCACAGCAGGCGCGCCATGTCCTCGGTCGAGCCGAGGGCGCCGAACAGGCCCAGCGCCTCCTCCGCCATGGCCGCGCAGGCGGCGGTGTCGCCCCGGGCGTCGGCCAGCAGCGCCAGGTCGGAGAGGGTGGTGGCCATGCCCCAGCGCTCGCCGAGCCCCCGGAACCCGCCGAGAGCGAGGCCGAACTCGCGCTCGGCCTCGGCCTGGTCGGACTCCACCCACCACGACCGCAGTCCCAGGCCGTAGTGCAGCAGCGACCGCGTCCACGGATCCGTGGCGGCACGCAGGTCGGCCGGTCCGTCGGCGATGCCGGAGAAACTGCCCCACAGAAAGGTCAGGAACGGACGGGCCGCCCGGCTCTCCGCCGGCGCCCGGCCCTCCATGAGGGCGCGGGCCCGCGCCACATGCGAGGGCGGCGCGAGGCCGACCGCAGCAGCGATGAGCACGCACAGGACGTACTCCTCCTCAAGCCCGGCAGGGACCCGCTCCGCGTGGTCGTGCTCCGCGATGCCGCCGAGCACCTCCGCCGCCGCACGGCCGGCCTCGCCGCCCCGGCCGCCGAGCATCCAGTACGGCGCCAGCGCGGCCACGAGCCGTAGCCCCGCCGTCAGGTCGCCCGATTCTGCGGCCCAGCGCAGGGCCGCGTTCAGGTTCGCGTGCTCGGCGGTGAGCGCGGCCAGCCACTCGACCTGCTCGGCGCGGCGCGACCACGGCTCGGCGGCCTCGGCAAGAGCGAGGAAGTAGTCCAGGTGGGCGCGGCGGGCCTCCGGCGATCCGTCCCAGCAGAAGGCACGGATGGTGGCGAGCATGCGATACCGCTCGCCGTCGAAGTCCACCAGAGACTTGTCCACCAGCGACGACAGCGCCTCGGCGGCCCCCGCGCCGCACACGCGCCCGGCCGCCGCCGTGGTCGCTCCGCCGGCGAACACGGCCAGCCGCCGCGCCGCCGCCTGCTCGGCGGGGTCGAGGAGGTTCCAGCTCCACTCCACGACGTCGCGCAGGGTGCGGTGGTGCCGCTGCGCCGTACGGCTGCCCTGGGACAGCAGCGCGAAGCGGTCGTCCAGGCGGGCCTCGATGTCCGCCAGCGGCAGCGTGCGCAGGCGTGCGGCGGCCAGCTCGACGGCCAGCGGCAGCCGGTCGAGCAGTTCGCAGATCCGCTCCAGCGTGGCCGGGTCGGCGGCGAACGACGACCGGGCGGCCGTGGCCCGCTCGGTGAACAGCCGGACCGCCGCGTCGAGCGGGAGCGGCTGGACGGGGACGACGGCCTCGCCGGTCACGGCGAGCACCTCGCGGCTCGTGGCCAGCACACGCAGCCCGGGGCAGCGGGCCAGCAGCCGCTGGGCGACCCGCGCCGTCTCGTCCACGACGTGCTCGCAGTTGTCCAGCACCAGCAGCACCGGACGGCCGGCGAGGACGGCGACCAGACGCTCCAGCGGATCCGGCCCGGTGGCGGGGGCGCCCAGCCCGCCGTCGCGCAGACCGAGAGTGTCGAGAAGCGCAGGCAGGACGTCGGGGTGCGCGGCCAGCTCGGCGAAGTACGTCTCGCCCGGCTGTCTGCCGGCCACCTCCGTGGCGAGGCGGGTCTTGCCCACGCCGCCGGGCCCGGTCAGGGTGACGAGGCGATGCCGGGCGATCAGCCCGGTGACCCGCTCCACCTCGTCGTCGCGGCCGACGATGCCGGTCAGCGGCACGGGCACTCCGGCTCCACCGGACGGCCGCGCGGGCCGTTCCCCGCCCGCCTCTGCCCGGAGTCCCGGATGTTCCCCGAGCCCTGAATGTTCCCCAAGCCCGGTCTGTCCCCGAAGCACGGCGAGATGCGCGGCGGCGAGCTCGGCGGAGGGATCGGCGCCCAGCTCGTCGGCGAGGACGCGCCGCATGTCCGCGTACGTCTCCAGCGCCTCGGTCTGCCGCCCGGAGGCGGCCAGGGCCCGCATGAGCTGGGCCCGCAGGCGCTCACGCACGGGATGGGCGGCGACCAGCTCCTCCAGCTCCGGCACCAGGCCACGATGCTCACCCACCGCGAGGTCGGCCTCGATCCGGTCCTCGGTCGCGGCGAGCCGCAGCTCGGACAGGCGCGCGATCCGCGCGGCGGCGAAGGGCGCGGGGCCGACGTCGGCGAGGGCCGGCCCGCGCCACAGCCCGAGGGCCTCGCGCAGCAGCCCGGCGGCCCCCCGGTGGTCGCTCGCGGCGAGCATCCGCCGCCCTTCGGCGGCCAGGCGCTCGAAGCGGTGCGCGTCGACGTCGTCGGGGCCGGCCTCAAGGACATAGCCGCCCGCGCGGGACCGGATCAGGCCGTCGTCGCCCAGCATGCGGCGCAACCGGGCGATCTGCGACTGGACGGCGTTGCCGGCGCCGGTCGGCGGGGCGTCGCCGTACACCCCGTCGATGATGTGCTCGGCGGTGACGAGGCGTCCCGGGGCGAGCAGCAGCAGCGCCAGGACGGCGCGCACCCGGGCGCCGCCGACGGGGATCCGGTCTGGCCCGGCCCAGACCTCCGTCTCGCCCAAGATCCCGAACCGCATGTCCCGAATTATCGGGTCTTGAGCCCCCGGTTGTCGTGCTCATACCTCTGCCACGGCGTCGGCGGGGCGGCCGCGCGTCGTCGCCCAGGCCGGCGCCCAGGTCGCGGCGAGCACCAGCGCCGCCGCGGCCGCGACGATCACGAGGTAGATCGCCACCGGTCCCGAGGGGAACGGTGTGCCGGCGACGGCGACGGCGAACGGCACCAGGCTGACGACGGCGGCCACGGTGCCGAGCAGGACGCCGACGCCGGTGACGAGCAGGCTCTCCAGCCCGGTCATGCGCATCACCTGCGCCCGGGTCGCGCCGGTGAGCCGTTGCAGGGCGAACTCCCGGCGTCGTTGCGCGGTGGCCATCACCTGCGTGTTCACCAGAGAGATCGCGGTGTAGGCGAGGATCATCGCGATCAGCAGGTAGTTCACCCAGGCCTGCGTGCTCTGCCCGGCGTCGTGCGCGGCCGTCAGCGCGCCGCGGTCCCGCACGTCCACCCCGAGCCCGCCCAGGTCGGTGCCCGGCGCCGCGCTCACCAGGACGCTCTCGGGCACACCGGCCGTGGTGTGCGGCGCGAGCAGGGCGGCGGGCAGCACGAACAGTTCGGCGCCGGTCTCGACCCTGAGCAGCGCGACCACCCGCAGGTCGACGGCCGTACGGTCGCCGAGGCGCAGGGTGATCGTGTCGCCGAGGCCCACGCCGCGCCCGATGTCGCGGGCGTGCTCGATGGTGAGCGCCACGGTGTTTCCCCGCAGGTCGGCGAGCGAGCCCGCGGCGACGTCGAACGCCATCGTGCGTGCCACGCCCTCGGCGGTCACTCCCCACAGCGGCCAGCCGTCCTCGCGTTGCCAGTTGTCGTGCGGCCGTTCCACGAAGCCGGTGCTGGTGACGTACTCGGAGGCGCCCTCGACGCCCGGCACGGCGCGTACGCGGTCGAGCAGGCCGGGGGAGACGGGGGACAGCGCCGCGTCGGCGCGCAGCGTGTGGGCGTAGGCGGCGGAGGCGGCGCCGGCCTGTGTGGTCTGCATGTAGAGGTTCGCCGTGGCCATCCCGCTGGCGAGCGTGATTGGAGTGATCACCGCGGCCAGCGTGACCGCGCGGGCGCGGCAGTTGAGGATGGCGAGATGACCCGCCGGACCGCGGAACGGCCAGGGCAGCGCGTTCGTGATCCACTTGACGAGCGCCGGGCCGAGCAGCGCCAGGCCGACGGCCCACAGCAGCACCGCAGGCCCGGCCGTGCTGCTGACCAGCGAGACCGGCATGAACAGCACGCTCACCAGGGCCAGCGCGACGCCGCCCGCGAAGCAGAACGCCGCGAGCGCCCGCCGCAGCGGCCCGACGCGTCCGGCGGGCAGGGCCGCCTCCGCGAGCGCCTCGGTGGGCCGGGCGAGCACGGTGCCGCGCACGCCGGCCAGGACGGCGACGACCGCGGTCAGCACGGCCACCCCGGCGGCGACCAGCGGGGGGATCAGGCCCTGGCGGAACTCGACCACCGGTGGAACCACGCCCGCACCGGCCAGGCGGGCGAGCAGCCACCGGCCGAGGAACGGCGCGGCCAGGCAGCCGAGCGCGGTCGCCGGCGCCGCGACCGCCAGCGCCTCGATCAGCACCATGCGCCGCACCTGCGACGGGGTGGCTCCGACCGCCCGCAGCAACGCCATCTCGCGGCGGCGCTGCCGCACCGCCAGAGCCAGTGTGGTGGACACGACGAACAACGCCACCATGACGGCCATCGCCCCGAACACGGCCGCCAGGACGACCAGGTTCTCCCGGCTGAGCAGGGCCTCCGGGTGCTCGGCCAGCCCCCGCTCGTCCCCGGTCAGCGCGACCGTGCCCGGCACCGCCCGCTCGATGCGGTCCGCGACCGCTTCGCCGGAGTCCGGTGTCGTCCACACGGCGACGGCGCCGCTCTCGCGGTCCGCCTCGGCGCGCAGCACGCCGGGCACACGGGAGACCCGGGCGAGCGCGTCGCCGTCCAGGCGCACCCGCTCGGGCAGTACGGCCGACTCGACGTCCTCCTCCTCGTCGGCCGGGTCGGCCTTGGGCAGGTCGTACGTCTGGTCGCAGGTGACGACGACCGGCGCGGCGGCGAGCCGGTGAGGTGTGACGGCGAGCGTGATGCCGGTCTCCATCAGTCCGCCGCAGGCCGCGACGATCGCGGTTCCGACGAGCAGGGCCACGAACGTGGCGACGAAGGCGCTGCCGCGCCGCCGCAGGGTGCCGAGAGCGAGCGACCACATCAGGACCGCCCCCACGCGCCGAGACCGGTCATCCGCTTGGCCACGGCGTCGGCGGTGGGCCGGTCGAGCCGGTCGACGAGCGTGCCGTCGGCGAGGAACACGACGTGGTCGGCGTGTGCGGCGGCCACCGGGTCATGGGTGACCATCACGATCGTCTGCCCGCCGGTGCGCACGATCTCCCGCAGCAGGCCGAGCACCTCCAGCGCGGTCCGGGTGTCGAGGGCGCCGGTCGGCTCGTCGGCGAAGATCACCGCGGGCCGGGTCACCAGGGCCCTGGCGATCGCGACGCGCTGCTGCTGGCCGCCGGACAGCTCCGCGGGGCGGTGGCCGACCCGGCCGGCCAGGCCCACCCGCTCGATCACGGCGGCCACCTGCGCGTCGTCCACCGGGCGCCCGCCCAGCCGCAGCGGCAGCGTGACGTTCTGCAGCACGGTGAGGGCGGGCAGCAGGTTGAAGCCCTGGAAGACGAAGCCCAGGCGCTCGCGCCGCAGCCGGGTGAGCGCCTTCTCCCTCATGCCGGTGATCTCGCGGCCCTCCAGCGTGACCGAGCCCGACGTGGGCTGGTCCAGCCCCGCGGCGCAGTGGAGCAACGTCGTCTTCCCCGACCCCGAGGGGCCCATGACGGCCGTCATCGTGCCTTTCGGGAAGCCGATCGTGACACCGGCCAGCGCCTCGACGGCTCCGCCGCCCCCGCCGTACATCTTGCGGACGGCTTCCAGCCGGACCGCATCCGTGGTCTCCATGCCGCCAGCGTGGCCGGGGCCGCTGACAGCCCCAGCACCGCGGGAGCACGGCCGGGGGTTCAGTCGTCAGCGAGCCGCGCGAACAGGCGGGAGGCCTCGGGCTGCTTCCACTCGATCCGGTTGGGATCCTCCTTGTGGGGCCGCCACGGCACGGTCACGTACGAGACCCGGGTGCCGGCCCGCTGCACGTCCTGGGCCAGGGTGAGCATGGTGTCCAGGTCCAGCCCCGCGTCCGTGGTGACGGACGCCGCGGTCACGCGGACGAGGCGGGTCAGGGCGGCGGGATCGCCGAGACGCGAGACCTTCTGCAGCATCGTCTGCATCAGTGCCACGTTCCGTTTGATGCGGGCGACGTCGGAGCCGTCGCCCAACGCGAACCGCAGCCGTGCGTAGGCCACCGCGGTCTCGCCGTCGAGCACCGAGCGGCCGGCCGGCAGCCTCAGCTTCGCCTTGGGGTCGTTCACCGCTTGGGGGAGGGTGACCTCGACGCCGCCGAGCGCGTCGACCAGCTTCGCCAGGCCGTCGTAGCGGATGGCGACGGCGTGGTCGACGCGCACGCCCGTGGTGATCTCCACAGTCTTCCAGGCGCAGGTCAGGCCGCCGATCGCGTACGCCTTATTGATTATGTCCTCATGTGCGGCGACGGTGCGGCCGTCGGCCGACCGGCACTGCGGGATCCGGACCATGGAGTCGCGGGGCAGGCTGACGGCCGTCGCCCGCTTCCGGTCGGCCGACAGCCGCAGGATGATCATGAGATCGCTGCGCTCGCCCAGGTCGCCGACCTTGGCGGACGTCGGACGCCGGTCGGAGCCGAGGAGCAGCACGGTCAGCGCCCCGCCCTTCTTGGGCGGACGGTCCCCCGCGGGCGGCGCCACGGTGTGTGCCGCGATGTGCGCACCGGTCGTCCCGCGCAACAGCACGGTCGGCACCACGACCAGCGCGGCGGTGACCACCGCGACCGCCGCCAGAGCGATCCACCCCGCCCGGCGGCCGCCGGTCCATCTCGTGAGGCGCCGCCGGCGCCCGCCCGCCGCCTCGTCGAGCAGGCGGCGCCGCTGGCGTGCGAGACCGGCGGGAGGGTCGTGTTCGAGTCCGCGGCCGAGATCGCGGAGCATCGTCAGGTCGTCCATGGCTACTCCTCGTCCCGCAGCGGATTGGTGTGGCCGAGCGCCTCGCGCACCTTGCGGCGGGCCCGGTTCAGGCGTGAGCGCACGGTGCCCACGGGAATGCCGAGAGCCTGCGCCGTCTCGTCGTACGACAGGTCGGCCCAGGCGATGAGCAGCAGGACGTCGCGATCGCCCTTGGACAGGCGCGTGAGCGCCGAGGCGAGCAGGGGGCGGACCGTCGTCGCGCGCACGCCGTCCTCGACCCGTTCCGCGGGGGACTCCGCGACGTCGTCCAGCGGGCTGCGCGTGAGCGCCCGATAGCGGGCGGCCTCGTCGCGGTGGTGCCGCGAGACGAGCTTGCTGACGATCCCGAACAACCAGGGACGGGCGTCCGGGCGGGTGAGGTCGTAGCGGTCCCGGCGCCGGAACGCGACCAGGAACGTCTCGCCCACCAGGTCTTCGGCGACTTCTGGCCCGAGCCGGCGGGACACGTAGCGGTAGAGCATCCCGGCATAGCGGTCGAACAGCGCCGCGAACGCCTCGGGCCGCGCCCTGGACTCGGCGATCAAATCCGAGTCCATGCGCGAGGCGGCAAGGGGGATCATCAAGGACACCATGGCATCGAGCCGGCCTAACCGTCGGGGATCTGACAGCCGTGTCTCGCCACTCGTCCCTCTCCGAGTTCACGGATGGACGAGTAATACTCGCATACGTATACTCGCCAGCGAGTATCAGAATGAGGTGGGGACGATGGCCGGAGGGCGGAAGGTGAACAACCTTCTGGGCCTGGCCGTGCTCGCGACCGTCGTCGAGCGGCCGATGCACCCGTACGAGATGGCCACGCTGATCCGTGCCCGCGGCAAGGACCGCGACATGGACGTCAAGTGGGGCTCGCTCTACACGGTCGTGCGCAACCTGGAGAAACACGGGTTCCTGGCCGTGGAGGGGACCGTACGGGAGGGGGCGCACCCCGAACGCACGATCTACCGCATCACCGACGCGGGACGGGCGGAGCTGGCCGACTGGGTGCGCGACCTGATCGCGACGCCGGAACGGGAGCGGTCACGCTTCCAGGCCGGGCTGTCGGTGAGCGCCGTGCTCCCGCCGGACGAGCTGGCCGGCCTGCTGCGGCGGCGGCTGGCCCTGCTGGAGGAGGACGTCGCCGCCCAGCGGGAGATGCTCGACGCGTCGCGCGGGGAGGCGGTGCCCCGGCTGTTCCTCGTCGAGGCGGAGTACGACCTCGCCGTCCGTGAGGCCGAGGCGTCCTGGGTCCGGTCCTTCCTCGAGGAGCTGACCACGGGGTCGTTCCCCGACCTGCCTCTGTGGCGGGCGTGGCACGAGTCCGGGCAGATGCCGCCCGAGGTGGCCGAACTCGCCGAAAGGGGCCGCACGACGGACTGAACTCGTTGATACGGGCCCCGGCGAGGTGCGGGAACACCTGGCCGGAGCCCGTGACCCCCGAACCGAAACCCGCGGGCGGAATCCGGTCGGAAAGTGGCAACCGCAAGGATAGCCGGGCTCCCTCCACGGGCCGGTTCGGACACCCGCGATCCGGAACCGGAGGAGACCATGGAGAAGATCACGCAGAATCAGGCGCCCGGCATGGAAGGCGCGATGGCCCGGTGGTACGCGCGGCAGCGCGCCTCGGCGCCCCAGATCGCCGCCGTACGGCGGTATGCCGCGCAGGTCACCGCCGGTCTGCCGGCGGGGGCGGACGTCCTGGAGGTGGCTCCCGGGCCGGGCTACCTGGCCGTCGAGATGGCGCGGCTCGGCTGTGCGGTGACCGCGCTCGACCTCAGCCGCACGTTCGTGGAGATCACCGCGGACAACGCCCGGAGGGCGGGGGTGCGCGTCGACGTGCGCCACGGCGACGCCGCCGACCTCCCCTTCCCCGGCGGCTCTTTCGACCTGGTCGTCTGCCAGGCCGCGTTCAAGAACTTCGGGCGGCCCGTCCGCGCGCTCGACGAGATGCACCGGGTGCTGCGTTCCGGCGGTACGGCGGTGATCCACGACATGAGCCGGGAGGCGTCCAGGGCCGACATCGACGAGGAGGTCAGGGGCATGGGCCTCACGCCGCTGAACTCCTTCATGACCAAGGTGCCGCTGCTGGCGCTGCGCCGCCGCGCCTACTCGCGGGGCCTGTTCGCCCGCCTCGCCGCCGAGAGCGCGTTCGGCACCTGCGAGATCCGCACGGAGGGGATCAGCGTCGAGGTCCGGCTGACCAGGCCGGCCTGACGCCGGGGCCCTGCCCGGAGCCGGGACGCACGTGTTCCGGCGCCGGGCAGGGCCGCTCGGGCCCGCACGACCGGCGTCAACTTAGGGCGTGCGGTTTCAGGACGGGGTCGGCACGGGCGAGGGCTTCTCGTCGACCACCCGCAGCCGCCGTACGCCGGGGGCCAGCAGCGCGGCCAGCGTGACCAGCACGATGATCGTCCCGCAGGCGACCAGTGCCGGCCGCGGCCCGACCGCGACGGCCGCGGGCCCGGCCAGCAGCAGGCCGATCGGCCCGAACATCAGGGAACCCAGCGCGTCGTAGGAGCTCACCCGAGACAGCGACTCGGCCGGGATCTCGCGCTGCATCGTGGTCTGCCACAGCACGCCGAAGATGTCGAAGCACACCCCCATCACGAACGCGCCGCCGACGACCGTCCACAGCGGTGCGCTCATGCCCAGCAGCAGGTACGGCAGAGCCGTGGGCAGGGTGACGAGCGTGGCGACCAGGATCGGCCGCCGGGGCCGCAGGCGCAGCGTGACGACCACCCCCACGATCATGCCGACGGCCTCCCCCGCCAGGACGGCCGACCAGGCGGGCGCCCCGCCCAGCGACTCCTTGGCCACCAGCGGCCCGAGCACCCCGTGGGCGGCCTGCAGCGCCATGACCAGGATCGAGAACTGGGCGACGACCACCCACAGCCACTGCCGGGAGACGAACTCGCGCCAGCCGTCCCGCAGTTCGGTCAGCACCGAGTGCCCCCCGCCGGGCGCGCGTTCGGCCGGCGTGAGGCGCAGCAGTGCGATCAGAACGCCGGCGACGGCGAACATCGCCCCACTGGCCGCCAGCGCCCAGCCGCCGCCCAGCAGCACCACGGCCGCGCCGCTCAGCACGAGACCGGCGACCCGGGAGATGTTCTGGCCGAGTCCCAGCAGCGCGTTGGCGGTCTGCAACCGCTCGGCGGGCACGACGTCGGGGATGATGCCGGTCAGCGCGGGGAACAGGATCGCGGTCGCGATGCCGCTGACGGCGCTGGCCGTCACGAGCGCGGGCAGCGGCGTCCAACCCGTCAGCATCATCGCGGCCAGGCAGAAGTACGCCACCGCGTTGATCGACTCCCCCGTCGTCATCACCCGGTGGCGTGGCAGCCGATCGGCGATCACGCCGCCGACGAGCATGAACAGCACCATCGGCAGCGCCTCGGCGGTGAGCACGGCCGACAGTGTGGTGCCGTCCGCGCCCGGGAGCCCCAGCACGCCGAAGGCGAGGGCCACCGGGGCGAAGGCGGTGCCGAGCACGGAGATCGTCCGGGCCGCCAGCAGCAGGGCGAACCGTCGATCCCTGAGCAGGCCGAGATCTCGGCGGAAGCCAGGCATGGGAGAACTCCGGAGGACGTGGAACACGAAGAAGGGGGGACAGTCCATCGTGCCGTCTCCGGTTCCTGCTCGTCACCCCATTTATCGCCGCACGCGAAGCGGGCGCCGGGAGTCGGGCGTCCCCTCAGACGGATCGCGCGGAACGCGGAGGTCGGAACATCGCCGGGAGACCAAGGGGCGTCCAGCACTATCCTGGGCAGTGGAGGGTAACCTCATCGGGAAGGCAAGAGCGATCCTCCCGAACGTCCGCTCTTGTGGATGCCTTGCGGAAGGTGGCCGGCGGATCAAATGAGCGGAGGTGATCGCATCCTGCGGCTTCATCCAGCGAGCGGCCAGTCTGTCGACTCGGGCGAGTCGTCTGTCGAAGTGATGGCCGGGCTGGTGCAGGCCATGCTCGATGCGGCTCCGATCCAGGGCGCTTGGGTGATGCCCATCCGCGATCAGGCCGGTGTGATCCTCGACTTCGAGGTGCTCGCTGCCAGTCCCGAAGCCCGGGATATCCACAACCGGACCGGCAAGGAGCTCGTGGGCCTGCGCACGCTCGAGGCGTATCCGGGCATCGCCGGCTCTGCTCTGTGGGACGCGTACCTCCGCGTCATGGAGACCGGGGAAGTCGAGGACGTCGACCCCTACGTGCACCGGGAAGACGGGGACGACGTCCCCCAGCCGTCCACCTACGGCGTCCATCTCGCCCGGTTGCAGGGCGGCCTGCTCACCTCCTGGGTGCGCCACGACAGGCACGACAGGGAGGAGCGCCTGTCGGCCCGGCTGCTCCACACCGAGCGCCTCGGCCATCTCGGATGGGGGCACTGGAGCCTGATCACCGGCGAGGCCGAGTGGTCGGACCAGCTTTACGTCATCCACGGGCGCGACCCGGCCGAGGGGCCGTTCGCGCTGGAGCACTATCGCGAGATCGCCCACCCGGACGACGTCCCGGTCGTGGAGCACGCGCTCACGACGCTGACCAGCACCGGCGGGCCGCACGAGTTCGAGATCCGCATTCGCGTCCGCGACGAATACCGGCACATCAGGGCCACGGCCGAGGTCAGCAGGGACGCGGGCGGCCGGCCCGTCGAGATTCACGGCGTCGTGCAGGACGTGACCGACTGGCGCAGGACCGCCGACGAGCTCGCCGAGGTCACCCAGCGGCTGGAGGAGGAGTCGCAGCTCACCGCGCGGCTGCAGAGCATCATCCTGCCGGTGCAGGACGCGGTGCCGGGGCTGCAGATCGGCGTGCGCTACTTCCCTGCGGAGACGGCGCCGTTGGGCGGCGACTGGTATCAGGCCATCCACCTCGACAACGAGGAGGCGTTGCTGGCCGTCGGAGACGTCGCCGGGCACGGTCTGGCCGCCGCATCCGCGATGGCCAAGCTGCGCCATGCGATCACCGGGCTTGCCTTCGCCGACCACGACCCCGCGCAGATCCTCGTGGCGCTCAACCGGCTGCTGCGGCGCATGCGTCCCGACGTGCTGGCGACGTCGGTCGTGGCCCGCTACCGCACCAAGGACCGCACGCTGAGGTGGACCCACGCGGGTCACCCGCCGATGCTGCTGGTCCGAGGGCACAAGGTCCATCGGCTGCTGCACCCCGGCGTGCTCCTCGGCGTCTTCGAGGACGTGACCTACAGCTGTGCCGAGATCCGGCTGGAGCCGGATGATCTGCTCCTCATGTTCACCGACGGTCTCATCGAACGGCCGGGCCGGGACCTGTTCGAAGGCCTCGACATCCTCAGCGCGGCGATCGCCGAGACAGTGCCGCAGGTGCCGCCCCAGGACAGGGTGGCGGCGGTCATGGAGGCCCTGGCGCCGAGTAACACCGGCGATGACACCTGCATTCTGGTCGCGCGCATTTTGCCGAACTCTCTGGAAGTGTCCTGATGTCTGATCTTCCCAACATCTCGGCAGCCGAGACCACGTTCGCCGCGGAGAGCAGCGGAAGCATCGGAGTGCTGACGGTGCGGGGGACGCTCGACTTCACCACGCACGAGCCGGCCACGGAATTCTTCGACAAGGCCTTCGCCCAGTTCGGGCCGAATCTCGTGGTGAACCTGCTCGAACTGGACTTCCTCGATTCCAGAGCGACGGGATTGCTGGTCACCTGCTGGAAGCGCGCGCTGGACGAGGGAGGCTGGCTGGCCCTCGTCGCGGTCGAGCGGGGCGCGGCCCGCGCGCTGTGGATCACGGGACTGACCTCCCATGTTCCGGTCTTCCCCACCGTCGAGGACGCCCTCGCCGCCGCGCCGTCCCGTGACCAGGAGTAGCCCGCCGGTCCGCCATCGCGCGGCCAACACCTCCACAGGTGCCGCCACGGGCGGGATAGAGCCCACGAGCCGGGGGTAGCACCCGAGGAGTCGGCCGTGGAGGGGGCGAAGTCATGAAACGTCTCGTTGCCGGAGCGGCGGTTCTTGCGGCCGCGGGCCTGGGGATGGCGCGATGGGCGGCCTCGCGCGGCCGGGTGCCGTCCCCGGCGAAGGACCCTCTGGAGGCCGGCCGCTGGCTGGGCGTCACGATCAACCGGCCGCCCGACGAGGTCGCTCCGAGCGGGCACCTGCCGGAGCCGCTGGCCCGGGTGGACGCCGAGGTGCGGATGAACAAAGCGCCCGGCGACCGGGGCACGGAGCTTTACGCCCGGCCGAGGCAGCACCGCGCCGGCGCCGACGGCGTCTTCGCCCGGCTGCGGGGTGAGGATCCCCGCACCGTGGTCCGTACGGCCCTGCGTGAGACGAAGTCCCTGCTGGAGACCGGCGACGTGCTGCGGTCGGACGAGGAGATCGGCACGACCAGGCCGACGGTGCCGGGCAAGGTGCTCGACATGGCGCTGGGACGCGCGTCCGAAGGGGGGCGGCTGTGAAGGCGCTGTGCTGGCAGGGCGTGAACGAGCTGTCGGTCGAGCAGGTGCCCGACCCCGCGATCCTCAACGCCCAGGACGCGATCGTGAAGGTGACGGCGAGCACCACCTGTGGTTCCGATCTCCACCTGCTCGGCGGATACATCCCCGCGATGCGGGCGGGTGACGTCATCGGGCACGAGTTCATCGGCGAGATCGTCGAGGTCGGCCCCGAGGTTAACCGGCACCGGGCGGGCGACCGCGTCGTGGTCTGCTCCATCATCGGATGCGGCCGCTGCTGGGCCTGCCGGCACGACGAGTGGTCGCTGTGCGAGAACAGCAACCCCAAACCGGGCATTACGGACCTGATGTGGGGTGGCACGACCGCCGGCATCTTCGGCTACTCCCACGCCATGGGCGGCTTCCGGGGCAGCCACGCCGAGTACATTCGCGTGCCCTTCGTGGACTACAACGCGTTCACGGTTCCCGAGGGCGTCTCGGACATCGACGCCCTGTTCGCCTCCGACGCGGCCCCGACCGGCTGGATGGGCGCGGAGCTCGGCGGGGTGAAGCCGGGAGACGTGGTCGCGGTGTGGGGGTGCGGCGCCGTCGGCCAGATGGCCGCCAGGGCCGCCATGCTCCTCGGCGCCGAGCGGGTCATCGCGATCGACCGCTACCCGGAACGGCTGGCCATGACCGCCCGCCACGTCGGCTGCGAGGTGATCGACTACACGAGCACCGACGTCACCGCCGAGTTGCGCGAGCGCACCGGCGGGCGGGGCCCGGACGTGTGCGTCGAGGCCGTCGGCATGGAGGCCGACAGCACCGGGATGCAGCGCGTGTACGACGGCGTCAAGCAGCAGCTCCGCCTGGAGCAGGACCGGCCGATCGCGGTGCGGGAGGCCATCCACGCCTGCCGCAAGGGCGGCTCGGTGTTCGTGCTGGGGGTCTTCGCCGGATTCGTGGACAAGTTCCCGCTCGGCGCGCTGATGAACAAGGGCCTCACCCTGCGGGGCGCGCAGCAGCACGGCCAGCGGTACATCCCGAAGCTCCTGGACCGCATCGGGAAGGGCGATCTGAAGACCTCCTACCTCGCGACGCACACCATGTCGCTCGACGAGGGGCCCAAGGGCTACGACATGTTCAAGCACAAGAAGGACGGCTGCGTCCGCGCCGTCTTCCGCCCCTGGGCGTGAGGTGGAGTCCGCCCGCCGCCCCGAGGTGAGGCGGCGGGCGGGGCGATCTCAGCGTACGGCTGGGGCGGCCAGCCGTTCCGCCTCATGGTGCAATGCCTCGATGAGGACGAGCTCCAGGCGGAGCTCGTCGTCCACAAGGCTGTCGAGGACGTCCATCCGGGCCTCCTTGTTTGCAAAGACGTCCCGCGGTGCGCGGCGGTTGACCAGGTCGCGACGTAATTCGGACGAAACGTGGCGATGCGTCTTGGTCGATTGCGCCGAACGTCGGCTACCCAGGACGGACGCGACATCACTCACATCCGTCCCAGAAGCCCCGGAAAAGAAAAAATCCACCCCGAAACGGAGTGGATTGCGGCACAACGCGGACACTATGCGAGGCGCGCGATGAGTTATAGTGAGAGTTTCCAGGCCAGTGGAAAAATAAACCTCTCTCACTAGGAGTTTATCACAGGGATGAGTGACCGTCAATCCGACTCCGCTCGCGCCGAGGCCCTGCGGATCGAGCAGTCCTATGTCTCCATGCTGTACGACCGCCTCGACATCGCCCGAGAACGGGCCGAGCGCGGCATGCGGCACGTCCTCGCCCGCGGCGGCACGGGAACCCGGCAGGCCGTCGTGGAGCGGGAGGTGGCGGCGGGCGAGCACGCCCGCCGCCTCGCGCAACTGTCGGCGGTCGAACGCGGCCTGTGCTTCGGCCGCATCGACGATGCCGACGGCGAGACCCTTTACATCGGCCGCGTCGGGCTGCGCGACGACGACCACACGTCCGTGCTCGTCGACTGGCGGGCCCCCGCCGCGCGCCCCTTCTACGTCGCCACCCCCAGCGACCCGGGCGCCCTCGTACGCCGCCGGCACCTGCACACCCGGCACCGCGATGTCGTGGGCATCGACGACGAGGTCTTCGACCTCGACCGGATGGCCGACGGAGACCGCCGAACGCTCGTCGGCGAGGCCGCGCTGCTCGCGGCGCTGCGCCGGGGGCGCACCGGACGCATGGGCGAGGTCGTCGCCACCATCCAGCGCGAGCAGGACCGGGTGATCCGCTCCGGCCTGGCGGGAGCGCTCGTCGTGCAGGGCGGGCCGGGCACGGGCAAGACCGTCGCCGCCCTGCACCGGGCGGCGTACCTGCTCTACACCCACCGCGACACGCTGGAGCGGCGCGGCGTGCTCGTCGTCGGTCCCAACGCCACCTTCTCCCGCTACATCAGCCAGGTGCTGCCCGCGCTGGGCGAGACGCAGGTGGTGCTGACGAGCATGGGCGGGCTCCACCCCGGGGTGCGGGCCACCGCCGAGGACGAGCCGGCCGTCGCCGTCGTCAAGGGCGACCTGCGGATGGCCAAGGTGATCGAGGAGGCGGTGCGCGACCGCGAGCGCGTGCCAGAGGGGGACCTGGAGGTGAAGATCCCGATCCGTACGTCGGTGCGCGGCGGCGTGGAGGTCGTGGTCGAGGAGATGACGCTGCGGGTGGACCACGCCATCTGCCTGCGGGCCCGCGACCGCGCCCGCGGCCTGCGGCGTCAGCACAACATCGCCCGATGGACGTTCGTGGACCAGGTGCTGCGGGCACTGGCCCTGGACGAGGCGGCACGGCTCGACCGGCCGCTGGAGGACGGCGACCTGAGGCACGCCGCAACGACCCTGTGGGAGCACCGGGCGGTGCGCGACGCGCTCGACGCCCTGTGGACGGAGATCACCCCGGAGCGGCTCGTCCGCGAGCTCCTGTCGGACGAGGAACGGCTGCGCGCGGCGGCCAGGCCCCACCTGTCGGAGCAGGAGCGCATGCTCCTGCTCCGGCCTCGCGAGGCGCCGTGGACGGTCGGCGACGTCCCCCTGCTGGACGAGGCCGCCGAACTGCTCGGCGAGTACGACTACGGCGCCGGGGCCAGGCGGCGCCGCGCGGAGGAGGACCGGCGCGAGGAGGAACTGTACGCGAGGGAGGTCCTGACCATCACCGACGTCGATCCGGTGCTCGACGCGACCCTGCTGGCCGGCCGCAACCGCGACGACGGGCCGTACGTGACGACGGCCGACCGGGCCGGCCGTGACCGCACCTGGGCGTACGGGCACGTGATCGTGGACGAGGCGCAGGAGCTGTCGGCGATGGCCTGGCGGACGGTGATGCGGCGGGTCCCGGCCCGCTCCCTGACGGTCGTCGGCGACATCGCCCAGACCGGCTCGGCGGCGGGCGCGCGGTCGTGGGGCGAGATGCTCGACCCGTACGTGAAGGGACGCTGGCGGGAGGAGCGCCTGCTGGTCAACTACCGCACGCCGGCCGAGATCATGGAGGTCGCCGCCGACGTGCTGCGCGCAGTGGCGCCCGGAGAGGAGCCGCCCGAGTCGGTCCGGTTCGGCGGCGCCCGCCCCCGCGCCGTGCCCGCCGACGGCACCGACCTGCGGCTGCTGGTGGAGTCGGAACTGCGCGAGATCGAAGAGGGACGGGTCGGCGTCGTCACGCCGGACGCCCGGCACGCGGAGGTCGCCGCGCTGTTCCCCGAGGCCGTCGACCCGCTGGACAGCCCGGTGGCCGTCCTGACCGTCCGAGGCTCGAAGGGCCTGGAGTTCGACGCGGTGGTGGTCGTGGATCCCGAAGGCATCCTGCGCCAGTCGCCGCAGGGCGGCCAGGACCTGTATGTCGCCATCACCCGGGCGACCCGGCGGCTCACCGTGGTCTACGAGGACCGCCTCCCCGCCGTCCTGCACCGCTTGGAGAATCCGATCAGCTAACGGATTTTCGCGGTCGTCAGCCCGGCCGGTCACCGCGTCGAGGGGCCGGTCACCGCGTCGAGGGGCCGGTCACCGCGTTGGCGGGCCGGTCACTGCGTTGGCGGGCCGGTCACTGCGTTGGCGGGCCGGTCACTGCGCCGGAAGGAACCTCCGGTCCTCGCGAAGCCCGCTCCGCTGGGCCTTCGCTCCGGTCCTCGCTCCCTTCCGCTCCGCTCCCTCGCTCCGTCCCGATGAGCGAAGCGGGAAACGCCGAGCGAGCCGGAGGGGCGCGCCGGTGTCTGGACTGAGGAACGCGCGCAGCGAGGAACGAGCGAGCACGTGACGAGGGCGTGCCCCCGGCGCGCCTCCGGCACGACCCCACCGGGAGTGAGCGTCCCGATGGCGAAGCGGGAAACACGGTGCGGCCGGCGTTGGGGGAACGCCGGCCGCACCGGGTGGCTGTGAGGGACGGGCTAGGACATTTTTCCCGAGATTTCGTCGGCGGCCTTGTCGGCCTTCTCGCCGACTTCCCCGGCCTTGTCGCCGACCCACTTGCTGGCGTCGGAGCCGGTGTGCCGCATGCTCTCCCGCATGGTCTCGGTCCACCGCTGGGCGTTGTTGCGGTACATCGCCACGCCCACGGCGCCGATGGCGACTCCACCCAGCAGCGCGACGACCGGCCAGCGCCGGCGGGTCTTCCTGGCGCTGCTCACATCGATCCGGCGGGCCAATTCGGCCAGGAACGCGCTCACGATCGGAGCGATCTGCTCCTCGACCGACTGAGCCGCCTGGTCGAGCTTCGGCGCCGCCCAGACTCTGGCGTCCTCGAGCCGGTGCGTGGCGAGATCCCGTGCGGTCTCCGCCACCGGGCTCATCCGGCCGCTTGCCTTCCTCGCCTGGTCTCTCATCCTGCTCAGCCACGTTTGCGGGATGACTACCTCGGCGCGGCGCCTTCTGTTCATTGTCAGGGACACGATCAACCTCCCCAATCGACGGGGCCCCGAGACGACCCCTTCCCGGATGGTCGCGGCTCAATCACGAGCAGTGCTTGAAGGCATGCTCGCTACCCTGTTCACGGACAACAAACACGATCAGACAAAGGGGGCGGCCCTCGTGGCTGACAACCTCATCGCGAATCTGCGTACGAACCACGGCACGATCCGCGTTCAGCTTTTCCCCAACAAGGCGCCGAAGACCGTGCGCAACTTCGTCGAACTCGCCGAGGGCACCCGGGAGTGGACCCACCCGGAGACCGGCGAGAAGCAGACGAACGTCAAGCTCTACGACGGCACGATCTTCCACCGCGTCATCAACGGGTTCATGATCCAGGGCGGCGACCCGCTCGGCCAGGGCGTCGGCGGGCCCGGCTACAGCTTCGACGACGAGATCCACCCGGAGAACCAGTTCAACCGGCCCTACCTGCTCGCCATGGCGAACGCGGGCAAGCGGTTCGGCAAGGGCACCAACGGCTCCCAGTTCTTCATCACCATGAGCCCGCAGCCGCACCTCAACCAGGGCCACACGATCTTCGGTGAGGTGATCGAGGGCAGCGAGGTGGTCGACGCGATCGGCAAGACCCCCACCGGCCGCAACGACCGCCCGGTGAACGACGTGGTCCTCGAAGAGGTCACCATCGAGCGGTCCTGACGCCGCGTCGTCCGATCCCGGCGCCCCGGCCGCAGCGAAAGCGCGGCCGGGGCGTTTCCGGCTTATAGGCTGGCTCGTGGATGCGCTCCCGCACAGGGACACGCCAGGAAAGGACCCCCATGACCTCCCAGCCTCCGCCGCCCCCGCAGCCGGGGGCGCAAGCCGTGCCCACCTGCTACCGGCACCCCGACCGCGAGACCTACGTCCGCTGCCAGCGTTGTGAGCGCCCGATCTGCCCCGACTGCATGCGGGATGCGGCGGTCGGTCACCAGTGCCCCGAGTGCGTCCGTGAGGGCAACCGTGAGGTGCGGCAGACCCGCGCCACGTTCGGCGGCGCCGCCGTGACCACGCCCCGCGTCACCTGGACGCTGCTGGTCCTCAACGTGCTCGCGTACGGGGCCGAGGTCCTGCGGCCGTACGAGGTCATCCGGCAGTTCGAGATGTGGTCCTTCGGCGTGCACAACGGCGAGTGGTGGCGGCTGATCACCAGTGCCTTCCTGCACGCCCCGCCGCCGTCCTTCTGGCACATCCTGTTCAACATGTGGGCGCTCTACGCCCTCGGCCCCGAGCTGGAGCGCAGGCTCGGCTCGGGCCGGTTCGCGACGCTCTACCTGCTGTCGGCGCTGGGCGGCTCGGTGGCCGTCTATCTGTTCGGCACCGAGGCCCTTGGCGCCTCGACCGCCATCTACGGCCTGTTCGGCGCGTTGTTCGTCGTCGCCCGCAGGCTCGGGTACGACGCGCGCGGCGTCCTTTGGCTGATCGGCATCAACGTGGTGCTCACGTTCGTCGTGCCCGGCATCAGCTGGCAGGGCCACCTCGGCGGGCTCGTGACCGGCGTGATCGTCGCCGCCGGCTTCGCCTACGCCCCGCCGCGCAACCGGACCCTCGTACAGGCCGGCGTCGCCGTCGCCGTGCTGGTGGCGCTGGTCCTGCTCATCACCATGCTCCCGCCGCACAGCCCGCTGGAGGGCGCCTTCACCTGACGTTCCCCGCGCCGGGCTGCGTGATGCGGTCGAGCCACCGCCGGAGCAGGGCGGTCTCGACCGGCTCCAGGGCCTCGGTGCCGGCGAGGTCGAGCTGCGCGCGCAGGCGCAGCGCGGCCTCGCGCAGGGGATCGGCGTCCTGCCGCGCGGTCGCCTCGGTGAGCACGTGCGCGAACACCGCGTCGCGCATGCGGTGGGACATCGCGGGGTCGTCGAAGAGCTCCGGACTGGCGATGTGGTCGAGGGCGGTTCCGACGCTCGCGGCCAGGATGAGCCGGGCGGCGATCCGCGGCTCGACCCTCAGCGCGCCGATCGCCGCGCATCGTACGAGCGTGGCCTCCAACAGCTCGAACACCCGCTCGCGAGCCGTGGACCGCGACCACGGCCGAGGGGCGAACATGAGCTGGTAGAGGGCCCGGTTCTCCCGTGCGAACGCCATGTGGCCGTCCCAGCCGGCCCGGAGGTCGGTGACCGGGTCGGCGGTCTGCTCCTGCGCGGCCTTGAGCGCGGCGTAGCGCTCGTACCCGTGGTCGGCGACGGCGTCGAGGAGCCCCCGCTTGTCGCCGAACAGCCGGTAGAGCACGGGCTGGGTGACGCCCACCGCCTCACAGACCGCCCGGGTGGCGATGTCGTTGTCGGACGACGACGCCAGTTGCTTCTCGGCGGCCTCGATCATCGCCGCTCGTAGGGTGTCCGCACCTGCCATGTAACCAATGATACGGACTCTGGCTAGCGCCGATACGGAGACCGTGCTAACGTTTCCTGCGTAACATCGATATGGATGAGCCATATCGGCGCTAGGGAAGGGGGTTTTCCCAATGAGTGATCAGCGCGTGGCCGTCGTCAGCGGCGCCTCCCGTGGGATCGGCCGGGCGATCGCGACGACGCTCGCCGCACGCGGCTTCGCCGTCGTCGTGGGATATCAGGGCTCCGCCACCGCCGCGGCAGAGGTGGTCGGCGCGGTCACGTCGGCCGGCGGCCGGGCGATCGCGGCCCAGGCCGACGTCGCGGACGAGAACGCGGTCGCGGCGATGTTCGACGCGGCGGACAAGGAGTTCGGCGGGGTCGACGTGGTCGTCAACTCGGCGGGGCGGCTGTCGCTGTCCCCGATCGCGGACCTCGACCTCGCCGACCTCGACGCTCTGCACCGCACCAACGTCCGCGGCACCTTCGTCATGGCGCGGGAGGCCGCGCGCCGCGTGCGCGACGGAGGAACGATCATCACGATGTCCACGTCCGTCGTGGGCCTGCAGCTGCCCAACTACGGGGCGTACGTCGCCAGCAAGGGCGCGGTCGAGGCGATGACTCTCGTGCTCGCCCGAGAACTGCGGGGGCGGCAGATCACGGTCAACGCGGTGGCGCCCGGCCCGACCGCCACCGAACTGTTCCTCGACGGCAAGGACGAGGCCACCATCGAGCGCATGGCCAAGCAGCCTCCGCTCGAACGCCTCGGCACTCCCGAGGACATCGCGGAGGTCGTCGCCTTCCTGGCGAGCCCCGCGGGGCACTGGGTCAACGGGCAGGTCGTGCGCGCCAACGGCGGCATCGTCTGACCCCGCCGCACTCCGCAGCCACATTCCGGTAACGCAGCCACATTCCGGTAACGCAACACCCGAAACACCCCGAAAGGAACGACCATGCCGTTCGCCAACCTCAAGGTGCCCGCCGACACCCTGACCCCCGAGTCAAAGAAGAAGCTCATCGACGCCGTCACCGACGCGTACGCGGCCGTGTACGGCGAGCGCGCCCGGGCGACCACCCTGGTCCTCGTCGAGGAGGTTCCCGACGGCGGCTGGGGCCTCGGCGGCCAGGTCCTCACCGCGGAGATGCTCGGCCGGAGCTGAGTTTCTCCAGGTCGGGGCCCGGACGGGTCAGCCGCCCGGCCCGCATGCGCCATGCGGGGATCGGGCGGCACGCACCCGTCGGTCACCTGTTGCCCACAGGCTGTGGATAAAAACTGTGGAAAGAATTTGAGACGTCTAGCGCCACTTCGTCGACAGGACGACGCCGACGATGATGAGCCCGAAACCGATCAGCAGGTTCCAGTTCGCCAGGGTGGAGATACCGGGAACGCTCGGCGCGATGTAGTAGATCGCGATCCAGGCGATACCGATGATCCAGCAGGCCACCATGACGGGGGCGAGCCAACGGGGGCTGACCTTCACCGTCTGCGCCTTCTGCGGCGGCGTGTAAACGGGCTTCTTGCGGGTCTTCGACTTGGGCACGGGAGCGTCTCCTGGTGGGTACCCGCGCGGTCGTGCGGGCTGGTCTCAATAGCGTAATCGCTGTGGCGGTGAAGTCCCGAGCCAGGATAGTCGGCGCGGCCCCCGCCGGGCGATCCCCCATGCGGAATTGACGTACGCTGAAAGTCCGATTTCCGCTCCGCACACGCAGCCGTCCCGGTGAGGCGGGAGACACGCATGAGCCCGATCCGGGTGCTCGTGGTCGACAATCACGACAGCTTCGTCCACACGATCGTGCAGTATCTGCGCGGTCTCGGCGCGGAATGCGACGTACGGCCGCGCGACCGCGTCACGGTGGGCGACGCCGACGGCTTCGACGCCGTGCTCGTGTCGCCGGGGCCCGGCACGCCGGAGGCGGCCGGAGTGTCGGTTCCCCTCGTACGGCACTGCGCCGAGCGCGGCCTGCCGCTCCTCGGGGTCTGCCTCGGTCATCAGGCCATCGCCGTGGCGTACGGGGCCGTGGTGGACCGGGCGCCCGAGCTCATGCACGGCCGCACCAGCCTGATCTCCCATGACGGGCGGGGCGTGTTCCTGGAGTTGCCCTCACCGGTCACGATGACGCGCTACCACTCGCTCGCCGTGGTCCCCGGCACCGTGCCGGACGCGTTGGAGGTGACGGCCACCACCGCCGACGGCGTCATCATGGGCCTGCGCCACCGCGAGGCCCCCGTCGAGGGCGTGCAGTTCCATCCCGAGTCGATCGTGTCCGAGCACGGCCATCGGCTGCTCGGAAATTGGCTCGCGCAGATCGTGTAACGCTTTCCGCTCTCGTTACGACTACAAGAGTGAGGGCTTCCGCCATTGCCCCCGAGTGGCGGAAGCCCTTCCTCATGTCCGCGTCCTGACCGCGACCTGTATGACCGCGATCCGGCAGCCGGAAACGCCGACGGCGGCCACCGCAGCGCGGTGACCGCCGTCCGCTCGTGTCGTCAGTTGCCGAACGGGTTGTCCCCGCCCTCTCCCGGGGGTCCGACCTGGACGCTGCCGCCGTCGTCGCCTCCGGTGCCGTCTCCGGAGCCGTCACCGCTGTTTCCGGTGCCGTCACCGCCGTCTCCGGTGCCCTCCGTGGGCGTGTCGCCGGTGGGCGGCTGGGTCGGCGTCTGCTCCTGGGGCGGGCCGCTTGAGATGGTCAGCGTGATGGTGGTGCCGGGGTTGAGCTTGGTGCCCTCCGGCGGCGACTGGTCGATCACGCTGCCCTGCGGCACCGTGTCGCTCGGCCGCTCCTGCGACTTGACCCTGAAGCCGGCGCCCTTCAACGTCTGGGTCGCGTCCTCCAGCGTCTGGCCGATCACGCCGGGGACCTCGGTCATCTCCTTCGGCACGTACAGCGTGACCAGGGCGCCCTTCTCGACCTTCTCACCCTGCTCGGGCTTGGTGCCGAACACCTGGCCCTGCGGCTTGCTGGAGGCCTTCGGCACGATGCTGACCTTGAGACCGAGCGCTTCCAACTCGGCCCGGGCCTCTTCCGGCGACTTCCCGATCAGGGTGTCGGGAATCGTCACCTTCTCCTCGCCCTTGGAGACGATGACGGTGACCGTGGATCCCCGGTCGGCCTGCTCGCCCCCCGGGGGGTCGGTGCTCACGACAGCGCCCTTGGGCACGTCGCCGTTGAACTCCTCCGGCCCGAAGGCGACCTTGAACCCCTGGCTCTCGAGCGCCTTCTGGGCCGCCGCCTTCGTCTGGTTGCTCACTCGCGGCACCTCGACCTTGTCGGCCGCGGAGGAGCCGCCGCCCCCGAGGAAGGCGTACCCGACGCCGATCATGGCACCGATCACCAGCAGCGGGATGAGGATCCACAGGGCGGTCTTCACCGCGGTGTTGCCGCCGCCGCTGCGCCGCCTGCCGTCGTACCGGCCGCCGCCGCGCTCCTCCTGGGCGTACTCGTAGTCGGGGATGGCGCGGGTGTTCTGCGTCATGGGGGCGCCGCCGGCCGTGGTCATCGTCCGCGTGCGGTCGGCCCCGCCGTACCCGTTGTACTGCTGGGTGGCCATCGCCATGGTCTGCGGGTCGACCGGCATGCCGGACATGACCCGCTGGATGTCGGCGCGCATCTCGGCGGCGCTCTGATAGCGGTGGAGCGGGTCCTTGGCCATCGCCTTGAGCACGATGGCGTCGGCCCACTGCGGGATCTCCGGGTCGATCCGCGACGGCGGGATCGGGTCCTCCCGCACGTGCTGGTAGGCGATCGCCACAGGGGAGTCGCCGGTGAAGGGCGGCTGGCCGGTGAGCAGCTCGTACAACACGCAGCCGGTCGAGTAGATGTCGCTGCGGGCGTCCACGCGCTCACCGCGGGCCTGCTCGGGGGACAGGTACTGCGCGGTGCCGATCACCTGGGCGGTCTGGGTCATCGTGGCGGCGGAGTCGGCCATGGCCCGGGCGATGCCGAAGTCCATGACCTTGACCTCGCCGTTGACCGTCAACATGATGTTGGCCGGCTTGATGTCCCGGTGCACGATGCCGCCCCGGTGGCTGTAGTCCAGCGCCCGCAGGATGCCGTCCACCAGCTCCGTGGCCCGTTCGGGCAGCAGCCGCCGGTCGGCGCGCAGCAGGTCGCGCAGCGTCCGCCCGTCGACGTACTCCATCACGATGTACGGCACGGGCGTGCCGTCCATCATGTCCTCGCCGGTGTCGTACACGGCGATGATCGACGGGTGGTTGAGCGAGGCGGCGGACTGCGCCTCACGCCGGAAGCGCGCCTGGAACGTGTGGTCCCTGGCGAGGTCGGAGCGGAGCGTCTTGATGGCGACGATACGGTCCAGCCGGATGTCCCGGGCGCGATACACCTCGGCCATGCCGCCACGCCCCACGACGCCATCCAGCTCGTAGCGTCCGCCGAGAAGTCGTGGCTGAGTCATTTCCTGCACTGTCCCTTGCCGTTCATCGTGGGGTGCCACCGGTCTCCATCATCGACCCCTCTTTCCATCACTCCCCCTCATCCGGAGGGTTCGTGTCGGGTGGGGCGTCCGTAGGGGGCGGAGTCTCACTGGTTTCCGTGGCCGGGGTGGACGTCGGAGTCGGGGTCGAGGTCGGGGACGAAGCCGGTGTGGGCGTCTGGGTGGTTGATGCCGACCTGCTTACGGTAGCCGACGGAACGGCGCTCGGCTCGTCCGACGCCGCCGGAGCGGTCGGCTGATGCGTCCGTGGAACCTCTGACCTGTGCGTACGCGCCGGCGACGGCGATGGCGACGGCGAAGAGGGGGACGGTGAGACGGGCGCGGCCGTCTCACCCGGGTCCGGCGGCGCTTCCCCGTTCCGGGCGGCGGTGAAGGCCAGGACCCCGATGCCGACCGCGGCGGCGCAGCCCGCCGTCGCGAGGAGCAGGATCGCGGGACGGCGGCGACGCCCCCCGGCGGGCCCCTCAGGACCGCCGGGGCGCCGCGTACGGTCGTCGGGGACGCCCGCGGGTGCCCTGCGCGGGGAGGGCGGGACCGGGCCCAGTGGCGCGGTGGCGCCGGGACGAGTTCCCCGGCCCGTCGGCTGCCCTGCCGGCTGACCTTGAGGCGCCGTCAGGCCGGGCGCGGCGGCGGTGGCGGCGCGGCCCGCCCCGCCGGTCGCGGGGAAGCCCTGGGGATCGGTCAGCGAGCCGAGCACCGCGGTCGAGGCGGCCGTGCCCGCGAGGGTCTCCCGCAACACCCGCACCCTGTCGAGGAGCACCGGCCCGGTCTCCGGCCGTGCGGCCGGGTCCTTGGCCAGCATGGACATCACCAGTGCCACCACCGGCGCGGGCACGTTGCCGGGCAGCGGCGGGGGTGTGTCGTTGAGGTGCCGCAGCGCGAGCGCCACCGGGGTCTCCGCCGTGAACGGCGGCCGGCCCGCGAGGCACTCGTAGGCCACCACCCCGAGCGAGTAGATGTCGCTCGCCGGGGTGAGGGTGGTGCCGGACGCCTGCTCGGGGCTCACGTACTGGGCGGTGCCGAGGATGGTGCCGGTCGCGGTCAGCGGCGCGGCCTCCCGCGCGCGGGCGATGCCGAAGTCGGTGATTTTCACCTGCCCGGTCTCGGTGACGAGCAGGTTGCCGGGCTTGACGTCGCGGTGGATCACCCCGGCCCGGTGCGCCGCGTGCAGGCCCTTGGCGGTCTGCTGGACGACGTCGAGCGTGACGTCCGGCCCGAGCGTGCCGTTGCGGGCGAGGATGGCCGACAGCGGCTCACCCCTCACCAGTTCCATCACGAGGTAGGCCAGGCCGTCGTTCTCGCCGTAGTCGAAGACCTGGGCGATGCCGGGGTCGGTCAGGGCGGCGGTGATCCTGGCCTCGGAGCGGAACCGGTCGCGGAAGGTGGCGTCGCCCGCGACATGGCGCCCGAGCAGCTTGATCGCCACCTCCCGGCCGAGCAGTTCGTCGTCGGCCCGCCAGACCTCGCCCATCCCACCCGCGGCGATGGGAGAGGTCAGCCGATACCGCCCGCCGAGCACCGTGTCGGTCATGAGTCCATCACTGTCCGAGCACCGCCTGCATGACGTCGTGCGCGATGGGCGCGGCCACCGCGCCGCCGGTGGCGTCGTTGCCGGCGCTGCCGGACTCCACGAAGACCGCCACGGCGACCTTCGGGTCCTCCACCGGGGCGAAGGAGATGAACCACGCGTGCGACGGCTTGCCCGGCAGGGTCTCCGCCGTGCCCGTCTTGCCCGCCACGGTGATGCCGGGGAGCTTGGCCGCGCCGCCGGTGCCGTGCTCGATCACGCCGATCATCATCTTGGTCAGCTCGCCGGCCACCTCGGGGCTGACGGCCTCGTCCAGCTCGTCGGGGTCGGTCCCGTCGATCTCCGCGCCGTCCGGACCCATGATCTTGTTGACCAGGTACGGCTTCATGACCGTGCCCTGGTTGGCGATGCCGGCCGCGACCATCGCCATCTGCAGCGGGGTCATCTGGTTGCTCTGCTGGCCGATCGCGGTCTTGGCGAGGGCCGCCTTGCCCTCGTCAGGGCCGATGTTGCTGGCCGCGACGCCGAGGGGGATCTCCAGCGGCTGGCCGACCCCGAACTTCTCCGCCTGCTCCTTGAGCTTGTCGTAGCCGACGTCCATGCCCATGATGGCGAACGGCGTGTTGCAGGAGATCGTGAGCGCCTGCACCAGCGTCGCCCGGCCGCCACACGACTCGCCGTGGTAGTTGGGCAGCGAGATGCTCGTGCCCGGCAGCGGCAGCGAGTCGGGCGCGTCGACCTGCGTGTTCTCGTCGCGGGAGGTGTCGTCGCTGAGGTAGGCCGCCGAGGTGACCGTCTTGAACGTGGACCCCGGGGCGAACGTCAGGTCGATGGCCCGGCTGAGCAGCGGCTTGTTCTCGTCCTTGTTCAGCTTGTTGTACGCCTTGTTGACCTTGTCCTTGTTGGCCTTGGCCAGCGGGTTCGGGTCGTAGGACGGCACCGAGACCATCGTCAGGATCTTGCCGGTCTTCGGCTCGAGCGCGACGACCGCGCCCCGCTTGCCGGTGTTCGCCAGATCCTTGTACGCGACCTCCTGAGCCTTGGTGTTCAGCGTGAGGTCGACGCTCGCTCCCTTGGCGGGCTTGCCGCTGACCATGTCGATGGCCCGGCGCACCACCAGGTCGGGGTGGCTGCCGTCGAGGTAGCGGTTCATCGCGGCCTCGATGCCCGAGGCGCTCTCCGGCGCGAACCACCCGACCACGTGCGTGAACGGCTTGCCGAGCGGGTACTCCCGCTCGAACCGGTACGTCTTGTCTCCGGTGTCGATGGTCTTGGCCAGCGTGGTCTTGCCGTTGTCGGCGGTGATCCAGCCGCGGTCGACCTTGTAACGGGCGTACAGCATCCGGACGTTGCGCGAGTCGTTGCGCAGGTCGTCGGCCTTCACCGCGCCCAGGTAGGTCACGTTGGCCATGAGCAGGCCGAACATGAGCAGGCAGGCCACGGAGATGCGCTTGATCGTGCCGTTCATCGCTGCATCACCTGCGTCATCCCCTCGTCCTGGATCGCCTGTGGCGGTGGCCGGCGGGCCGCGTCGGACATCCGTACGAGCAGGGCGATGAGCATCCAGTTGGCCAGCAGGGCCGAGCCTCCCGCGGACATGAACGGCGTCACGAGACCGGTCAGCGGGATCAACCGGGTCACGCCGCCGACGATGATGAACACCTGCCAGGCGAGGAGGAACGACAGGCCGCCCGCCAGCAGCTTGGAGAACGGGTCGCGGGCCGCCAGCGACGTGCGCAGCCCACGCTCGACGATCAGGGCGTACACCATGAGGATGGCCATCAGGCCGGTCAGGCCCAGCTCCTCGCCGATGGCGTCGAAGATGAAGTCGGAGAAGGAGAAGGGGATCTCCCTCGGGTAGCCCTGGCCGAGGCCGGTGCCGAGGATGCCGCCGGAGCCGATCGAGAACAGCCCCTGCATGAGCTGGTAGCTGGTGCCGGCTCCGTAGACCTCGGCCGAGTCGGCGTGCAGCCAGCCGTCGAAGCGGGCCTGAACGTGGCTGAAGACCTGGCCTGCGAGGACGGCGCCCCCGACGAAGAGCAGGAGCCCGATGAGCACCCAGGAGGTGCGCTGGGTGGCGATGTACAGCATCGCGATGAACGCGCCGAACAGCAGCAGCGAGGTGCCGAGGTCCTTCTCGGCGATGAGGACGGCGATGCTGACGCCCCAGGTGATCAGGACCGGGCCGAGGTCGCGGGCGCGGGGCAGGTCGATGAACAGCAGCCTGCGACCGGCCAGGGCCAGCACGTCGCGCTTGGCCACCAGGTAGCCGGCGAAGAAGACGACCAGGGCCAGCTTGGCGAACTCACCCGGCTGCAGGGAGAACGGGCCGAGGTTCATCCAGATCCTGGCGCCGTAGTGCTCCGTACCGACGACGGGCAGCACGGGCAGGATGAGCAGCACGACTCCGACGAAACCGGCGGTGTAGGTGAAGCGCTGCAAGGCACGGTGGTCCTTCAACACGATCAGGGTCGCGGAGAACATCACCACACCGAGCGCCGTCCACATGAGCTGGTTGGTGGCTGAGGCGCCTACCTGACCCGTCTGCTCGATCCGGTAGATCATCACCAGGCCGATGCCGTTGACCAGCGTCACGAGGGGAAGCAGAAGGGGATCGGCCCACGGTGCCCACTTGGCCAGCACCAGATAGGCCGCGAGCATCAGACCGCCGAGGCCGAGGCCGTAGCCGAGCATGCCGGACGGGACCTTGCCGTTGATCCCGAGCCCGACGCCGGCGTACGCGCCCATCACGATCAGCACGGCGAAGGCGAGCATGCCCAGCTGGGCGCCCCGCCTCTTCGCGGTCATCGGTACGGGCGTGGCTTCGACAGCAGTCACTTAGCGGACCTCGTGGGGGTCGGCGTCGCCTCGGTGTCGTGGGTGGGAGCCTCCGAGGCGCCGAAACTTTTCATTCTGCTGATCCCGGCCTGCAGGTCGTCGACCGGGATGCCGCTGCGGACCTGGTCCTGCTGTACGGCCGGCAGCGACGAGACGCGGAGGTGATCGGTGTAGGCGACCTTCTTGAAGGACACCGGGCCCACCTCCGCGTCGACGCCCTGGAAGACGACGAGCTCGTCCCCCTGAACGCCTATGTAGAACTGGCTCTGGGTCCACTGGTAGCCGAAATAGCCGCCGGCCCCGAGCGCGGCGGCGGCGACCAGCACCCCGACGGCGACCTTCGGCCCCGATCGGCCCTTGCGCGAACGCCGTGCGGAGGACTGGGCCTCGCGCACGGGTTCGTCGTCCAGGTCGTCGTCGGTGATCACCGGTTGGGGCGCGGTGACCGTGGCGGCCCTGCCCGCGGGGGTGTCGGGCGGCGCCGAGCGGACCCGCCCGGAGCCGGCCGCGCCCACGACCGCCGCCATCCCCGGCGGCGGCTGCAGGTCGTCCACCTCGATCACGTCGGCGACCACGCAGGTGATGTTGTCCGGCCCGCCGCCCCGGTTGGCCAGGTCGATGAGCTGCCGGACGACGTCCTCGGGATCGTCGAGCGTGGTCAGGGTGTGGTGCAGGGTCTCGGCGCTGACCACCGTGGAAAGGCCGTCCGAGCACAGCAGGTAACGGTCGCCCACCTGGGCCTCCCGGTCCTGCAGGTCGGGGTCGACCTCGCCGCTTCCGTCCAGCGCGCGCAGCAGGATCGAGCGCTGGGGGTGGTTGGCGGCCTCCTCCTGGGTGATCCGTCCGTCGTCCACCAGGGACTGCACCAGGGTGTGGTCGTGCGTGATCTGGTACAGCTCGCCGTTCCTGAGCAGGTACGCGCGGGAGTCGCCCACGTGGACCAGCGCGAAGCGTGAGCCGCTCCAGAGCATCGCGGTGAGGGTGGTGCCCATGCCCTTAAGGCTGGGGTCCCGGGCCACCATCGCGTGCAACTGGTGGTTGGCGTCCCGGACCGCCGCCTCGATGGCGCTGAGCAGGTCACCGCCGGAGGCGTCCCGGTCGAGGGACGACAGTGCGGCGATGGCGACCGAACTGGCCACCTCGCCGTGGGCATGCCCGCCCATGCCGTCGGCGACGGCAAGCAGGCGGCCGCTGGCGTACGCCGAGTCCTCGTTGCCTTCACGGAGGAGCCCGACGTCCGAGCGAGCGGCGTAGCGGAGTGCGATGGTCATTTGCGCAATTCGATGACGGTCTTGCCGATGCGGATCGGAACTCCGAGGGGCACCGGGGTCGGGCGGGTCACTTTCGAGCGTTCGAGGTACGTGCCGTTCGTGGAGCCGAGATCCTCCACGATCCACTGGCCGTCCTGAGGGAAGAGCCGGGCGTGCCGGCTCGAAGCGTAGTCGTCGCTGAGAACCAGCGTGGCGTCGTTCGCCCGGCCGATGGTGATTGGCGTCTCCGTGAGGTTGATGATGGTCCCTTGCAGGGGACCACCGGTGACGATCAGCTGGCGGGGTTCGCCCTTCTTGGGCTTGGAAACCGGTCGGGGTTGCTTGACCGGCTTGCGTGCGGGCGCGGGGGCCGTACGCGGACCGAACAGGTCTGTCCGGATGACGCCGACCGCGGCGATCACGAAGAACCACAGCACCGCCAGGAAGGCGAGCCGGATCAGCAGCAGCGTTAGCTCGGACATGGACCGTCTGTCTACCTCTAATCGCGCCTGAACACCAGTGTCGTACGGCCGAGCGTCACTCTCGTCCCGTCCTGCATCTCGATCCTGCGGATCGGCTGGCCGTTGACGAAGGTGCCGTTGGTCGACCCCAGGTCCACGAGCACGACCTGCGGCCCTTCCACTCTTAGCTCGGCATGATGCCGTGATACGCCGGGATCCACCAGCCGAAGATCACAATCGGTTCCGCGGCCCAGCAGTGTGACCGGTGTGGTCAGCTCGTACGAGCGCTGGCCCTGGGGGTCGTCCTGGGTGGAGACGAGCAGCCGGGGACGGCCCTGGAACGCGCTGGTCCGGGCTGCCGGCACGTCGCTCGGCGGCTGACGGATCTCGTCCTGCTCCACCGTGGCGCCGCGGATCACACCCGACCGGATGCGGAAGAGTCCCACCGCGAGATCGTCCGCGGTCTCGAAACGCACCCGTACCGGCCCGACGAACGAGTAGCCCTGCTCCTTGGCGTACTCCCGCGCGAGAGTGGCGAGCTCGTGGCTGATGCTGTCGGCGTACACCTCCAGCCGCTCGCTGTCGGTCGTCGACAGCTCCACCACGAAGTCGTTCGGCACGAGCGTGCGACCCTGAGCGACGATCGCGGCCCGCTCGTCCATCTCCCTCTGCACGGCGCTGGCAACCTCGACCGGCTGGAGATCGGACTTGAACGCCCGCGCGAAGGCCCCTTCAACCAACCCTTCGAGCCTGCGCTCGAAGCGCTGAAGGACTCCCACCGGATACCTCCCTTCCATTGCCACTACGGTCGCGACCGCTCCGGTGCTGCACTGAGCTCCTTCGCATCGTCGTTGAGAAGGATCGTATCCGGGTTCGTAAGCACGGGCGGATACGTGCTAACCTTTCCAGGCACCCAGAGATGGGGGCCAACCGCAAGGGCAAGTGGCGGAATGGCAGACGCGCACGGTTCAGGTCCGTGTGTCCGAAAGGACGTGGGGGTTCAACTCCCCCCTTGCCCACGAGAAAGCAGCCTCGCGTGGTCGGAAGCACAGCTTCCTTCCAGCGGGGCTTTCTCTTTGTGCCGCCCAGGGGGACGACCCCCTGGAACCCCCGGCCGGAGGACACGCCTCGCTTGGCAACAGCCCGGCGGGGTTTTTTCTTTGTGCCGCCCAGGGGGACGACTCTCTGGAACCCCTGCCCGGAGGACAAGCCTCGCCCGGCGGGCGTCGTGACGATGTCGCCGTCGTGCACCTCCGGGCCTCCCTCCGGCCCGTACGGCACGGGCCCGTGTGTGGTGTCGCGTCAGGGGCCCCGTCGGACCGGACCGGGCCTGTCGCGCACTGCACATTCTCAGGAGGCCGACTTTCAAACCACTTTCCCCGCGCTTGCAGGCGGCGACCTTTACCTTTTGTCCCGCTCTTTAAGAGCACATGTCTCACGATGAGAGATCTGTCGTGAAGTCGCAGGAGCGGGGACGGGCAGGGGCCTCCCGAACAGGGCCCGGCGTGCCCGCTCCTCGGGCGGGCACGCCGCGGCTGTTCCGCTCAGGCGACGAGCAGCTCGCCGACCAGAGTAGTGAGATCGATCACACCCACGGGCGTGCCCCCGGCGTCCGTGACGAGCCCGAGCTGGGCACGGGCCTCCTGCAGCAGGGTCACGGCGTCGGAGACCGTGGTGTCCTTCGCCATGCGGGGCACCGGGGTCGCCAGCTCGCCGGCCCGGCGTCCCGGCTGGAGAACCGCGTCCCGCACATGCAGCACGCCGACCACCTCGTCGGGGGTGACGACCAGCATGCGCAGGCCGCCTCCGCGGGCCGCCGTCCGGCGTACGAGCAGGTCGTCGGCGTTCGCGGGCACCGAGGACGCCTCGCCGACAGGCACCATCAGCCGCTCGACCGGCTGGGAGTGGACCCGCAGCGCGCGGGTGAGCAGGTCGTGCTCGTCACGGTCGAGCATGCCCATCCGGCCCGACTCGGCCACCAGCATGGCGAGCTGGCGGGGCGTGCGGGTGGTGGCCAGCTCGTCACGGGGTCGTACGCCCGCCAGCCGAAGGACGCCGTTGGTCAGCGCGTTCAGCACGGCCAGAATCGGGCGGACGACCCAGGCGAAGCCGCGGAACGGCAACGCCAGTCCCATCGCCGCGCGCTCGGGGTGTGTGAGCGCCAGCGACTTGGGCGCCATCTCGCCCACGACCATGTGCAGGAACGTCACCAGGGCGAGCGCCACGACGTACGCCACGGGGGTGCGCAGCGACTCCGGCAGCAGCGTCAGCACCGGCTCCATCAGGTGCTCGATGGAGGGCTCTGCGACCATGCCGAGGCCCAGGGAGGCCAGGGTGATCCCGAGCTGCGCCCCGGCGAGCATGAGCGACAGCTCGCGCCCGCCCCTGACCGCGGCGCGGGCCGTGATCTTGGCGAACCGGCCACCGCTGCCCGCGACCTCCTCCAGCCGGTGCCTGCGGGCCGAGACGAAGGCGAACTCGGCCGCCACGAAGAACCCGTTGGCGGCCAGCAGCACGATGCCGAGCAGAACGCCGGTGAGAGAACTCATGCCACCTCCTCGCCTTCGGCTCGGAGTCCGGTCGTGCCGGAGGCGCGCAAGGCGGTACCTCGCCGAACGCTGTGTTCAATGATTCGCTCGCTCCGCTCGCTCATGCGGGCCTGCCCTGGAACAGCGCGGAGAACAGCTCGGTGGCGTAGTCGGCGCCGCCCGGGGCGCGGGCGGCCGTGCGGGCCTTCTCCCGCTCCGGCCGTTCCTCCTCCGGCGCCTGCGCCGATTCCACCGCGGACGTCTCCGTCGACACCCGCACCCACTCGGGGACGCGGCGGCGCACACTCAGGACCGTGAGCACCGCCCGCTCGGCGTCCTCCTCCTCGTCGAAGAGGTGGGGCTCGGGCACGAGGGGGGAGACGACCCGGTCGCCGGGCTCGGCCATCCGGCCGAGGAGCGCGAGGACGAGACCTGCCACGGTCTCGTAGTCCTCGCTCTCGGGCAGCCGGACGCGGGTCGCGCGCTCGACCTCGTCGAGGCGCAGGGTGCCGGGCACGTCCCAGACGTCGTCGCCACGCCGTACGACGCCGAGCGGCTCGGGGTCGTTCTCGTCCACCAGCTCGCCGACGAGCTCCTCGGCCAGGTCCTCCAGCGTCACCACGCCGGCCAGCCCGCCGTACTCGTCGATCACACAGGTGAACGTCTCACCGGCGGAGGTCATCCGCCGCAGCAGCTCGGGCAGCGGCAGCGTCGCGGGGACGAGCAGCGGTGCGCGGGTGATGCCGCCGACGAGCCCGTCGGAGGGAGAGCCGGCTTTCAGATACTCGGGCAGCCCGGCCACTCCGACGACGTCGTCGGCGTCGGTGCCCAGGACCGGGTAGCGGGAGTGCCCGTGCGTACGCAGGGCGTCGAGGAACTCGGCGACGGGCCACTCGGCGCGCAGCGAGACCACACGCGGGCGGGGGACCATGACGTCCTCGGCGGTGCGGTCACCGAACTCCAGCGCCCGCTCCAGCATGTCGGCGAGCCGGGGCGGCAGCTCGCCCGCCGCGGCCGACTCCGTCACGATGCGCGACAGCTCCTCCGGGGTGGCGCCGTGTTCGAGCTCCTCCACGGGCTCGATGCCGAACAGGCGCACGAGCCGGGTCGCCGCGGCGTCGAACAGGCGGATGAGCGGCCCGGCGACCACGAGATAGACGTGCGTCGGGCGGGAGAGGAACTTCGCGACGTCGTCGGGCCGTGCGATGCCGAGGTTCTTGGGGGCCAGCTCGCCGAGGATCATCTGCACGATCGTGGCGATGGCGACGCCGAGGGCCACGGAGACACCGGGGACGGCCGAGCCGGGGAGCCCGGCGGCCTCGAGGGGGCCGCGCAGCACGCCGGCGACCGCGGGTTCGGCGATGAAGCCCACCAGCAGGGTGGTGATCGTGATCCCGAGTTGCGCGCCGGAGAGCATGAACGACAGGCGTCCGGTGATGTCGAGGGCCCGGCGTGCGGCCCCGTCGCCGGCCGCGGCCTGCTCGCGCAGGACGCCGCGGTCGGCCGCCACGAAGGCGAACTCCTGCGCCACGAAGAATCCGGTGGCCAGGGTCAGGAGGAGGACGGCCACAAGGCCGAGGGCGGCGCTCATCGGGCGCCCGCCGTGCGATCATGAGATCCCGTGCCTGTGCACGGGCAGGTACTCCAGGGGTCCGAAACGGACACGAACGATCCTTTCGCGTGGTGGTATACCACCGTAACGGCTGGAATCTCTCCTGTGTTTCCCGGCAGGCTTTACCGACTGCTTAGAAGGCGTCTGGGTACCGTGAAGAAGGGGGCGCATCGGCAAACACTTCGGCCGCTGCGTTCAAAGCACGCGTAAGGACGCTGAGGGGCTGGGGATTCACGTGGCCGACGAGGACGAGGCGACCCGCGCGTACCGGCGTACGGCCCAGCCCCCGGCAGCGCAACGTCCGGCGGCCCGGCCCCCGGCACAGCCCGGGCAGGCGGCTCCGGCGGGGTCGGGCAGGGAGGACACGGTCCCCCGCATTCGCTCGAAGGTGTACGGAAAGCCACGTTCCGGCAACACCCCGGTCCGCCCGCTCGGCGGGAGCGGACAGGAGGCGGGGGAGCCGCAGAGCGCCCCGCGCGGGGGCGGTGGCGGGCCGCGGGGCCGCGGCGGCGGCCGCGGACCGCGGCGGACCGGCAGGATCATCCTGCGGGGCGTCGTGGTGCTGGTCGTGCTCCTGCTCATCGCCGCCGTGGCCGGATATTTCTGGATCGGCTCCCGGCTCCGGCCGGTCGAGTCGCTGACCGACTACAACGGGCGGCCCGCCGAGACACCGGGCGCGGACTGGCTGCTGGTCGGCTCCGACAGCCGGGCGGGCCTGACGGCGGCGCAGCGCAGGAAGCTGGCCACGGGAAAGGCGGTCGGCAAGCGCACCGACACGATGATGCTGCTGCACATCCCCGAGAGCGGCCGGCCGACCCTGGTAAGCCTGCCCCGCGACTCGTACGTCCCGATCGAGGGGCACGGCAGCGGCAAGCTGAACGCGGCGTACGCCTTCGGCGGCCCGAAGCTGCTGGCCAAGACGGTCGAGCAGGTGACCGGCATCAGGATCGACCACTACATGGAGATCGGCTTCGGCGGTTTCGTCGGCATCGTGGACGCGATCGGCGGGGTCAACATCTGCGTGAAGCAGGACATCAAGGACCCGAAGGCCGGCATCGACCTGAAGAAGGGCTGCCAGGACATGGACGGCGGCACCGCGCTCGGCTACGTGCGGACCCGGGCCACCGGCGCCATCCCGGACTTCGAGCGCACCCAGCGGCAGCGCCAGTTCTTCTCCGCCGTCGTGCAGAAGGCCGCGAGCCCCGGCACGCTGATCAACCCGTTCACCTCGGTCCCGCTGGCGCTGAGCGCGGCCGACTCGGTGTCCGTCGACCCCGGCTCCGGCCTGTTCGACCTGCTGTCGGTCGGCCTGGCCATGCGTGAGGGCCCCATCGCCACCGCCGTGCCGATCGGCTCGCTGCCGACGATCGGCGGGCAGGCGGTGGTCAAGTGGGACACCCAGAAGGCGCTGCGCCTGTTCGAGGCGCTCGCCGCCGACAAGCAGGTCCCCAAGGACGTCATCACCAAGTAGCCCCGGCGGGGTCGTTCCCGGAGCCTCCGGGTGGTCCGTGCGGGCCATGCGACCCGTCCCGGCCGCTCACACGGCCGCTCGTCCGGGGCGCTCCGCGCGCGGCACGGGCGGCAGGGGTGGGCGGGGCGAGCGGGCAGGGGTGAGCGGGCAGCGCTCAGCTTCCGGCGGTGGCGGCGACCGTCGCGGCGGCCGTGGCCGCGGCCACGGCGGCGTGCACGGACGCGATCGTCTTGCGGACCGCCTCGCCCGTCCACTGGCCCTGGGCGATCTCCTTGATCCGGCCCTTCGGCGCGTCAGGGAACGCCTTTCGGTCGAGCTTGGCCGCGTGCATGACCGCGATCAGGACCGCCGTACGCTCGTCCGGCTCGGCCCCGGCCAGCACGCTCTGGACACGCTCCCGCACGCCTTTCTCCGGGCTCGGGTCGAGCTCGGGATAGCGCGTGGTGGGGAAGATGCCCAGGATCTTGCTCTGCTGCTCGTTCAGCACGCCCCGGGCGGCCAGGCGGGTCAGCAGCCGCTTGCGCAGCCTGCCCGCGCGCAGCTTGCCCACCCACCAGTCGGCCTTGTGCGGGCGCGGCTCCTCCGCGATGCGGGTGAGCGTCGCGTCCAGCTCCTCCTCGCCCAGCCGGGTGTGGTCGACGGGCACGACCTTCGCGCCGTCGAGGTCCACCCGGCCGCGTACGGCGAGCTCCGCGAGCAGCGCACCCCCCAGGGCGCAGTCGAGCTCCACCGACCCGATGACCGGCTTTCCGGTGTCTTCCCGGTAGGCCAGCAGCAGCACTTCCTCGGCGATCGTCAGCGTCACGCAGACGAGCCTAACTCTCCGATCAGGGCCAGAATGGGCGCTTATGGGAATCTCTGCGGACCTCCATGCCATCGGCCGGCCGATGCTGGACGCCCAGCTCGCGCACCCGACCGTACGCGGCATCGCGGCGGGCGACCTGCCCGAGCCGGTCTTCCGGTCGTGGCTGGAGCAGGACTATCTGTACCTGCTCGACTACGTCCGGGTGTTCAGCCGGCTTGCCTGGCAGGCCCCGGACGCCCACCTCGGCGACCTGGTCGACCTCGCGTACGCCACCTGGCACGACGAGCTGGACCTGCACCGGTCGCTGTCGGCCGAGTTCGGCGCCGACCTCGACGGCGCGGTGAAGGGCCCGGCCTGCGCGGCGTACACGTCGTTCCTGCTGGAGGCGGCGGCCGACTACGCGGAGGGCCTGGCCGCGTTGTACCCCTGCATGTGGGGCTACTCGACGCTCGGCCGGATCCTGGCCGCCGACCCGCCCGCCGAGCCCCGGTACAAGGCGTGGGTGGACACCTACGCCGACCCCGGGTTCGCCACCCTCGCCGAGCGCATCGCCGTGATGATCGACGAGGCGGCTCCCGACCCGGCGCGCGCCAGGGAGCTGTTCGTCCGGGGCATGGAGCACGAGCTCGCGTTCTGGGACGTCCCCTGACCGCGCGGGTTAGTGTGAAGGCATGCCGGAGCTGCCCGAGGTCGAGGCGCTCGCCGAGTTCCTCCGCGAGCACGCCGTCGGCCATGCCGTCGTCGGCGTCGACGTGACCGCCATCCAGGCGCTCAAGACCGTGAACCCGCCCGTCACCGCGCTCGCAGGGCTGCTCGTCACCGGCGTGGCGCGGCGAGGCAAGTTCCTCGACGTCGACTGCGACGGCCTGCACTTCGTCACCCACCTGGCCCGGGGCGGCTGGCTGCGCTGGCGCGACGACCTCACGGGCGCGCGGCCGGTGCGGCCGGGCAAGGGCCCGCTCGCGGTCCGGGTGAGGCTGTCGCCGGGCGAGGACGGCCGCGCCCCCGGGTTCGAGCTGACCGAGGCCGGCACGCAGAAACGCCTGGCCGTCTACGTGGTGCGCGATGCCGGGGAGGTCCCCGGCATCGCGGGCCTCGGGCCCGACCCGCTCGCCGAGGAGTTCACCCCGGACCTGCTCAAGACGATCGTGGGCGGCAGCCGCGCGCAGATCAAGGGCCTGCTGCGGGACCAGAAGGTGATCGCGGGCATCGGCAACGCCTACTCCGACGAGGTGCTGCATGTCGCGAAGATGTCCCCTTTCAAGGTCGCCGGCACGCTGACCGACGGCCAGATCGCCGATTTGCACGACGCGATCGTGAGCACGCTGCGGGACGCGGTCGGGCGGGCCAGGGGGCTGGCCGCCAAGGACCTCAAGTCGGAGAAGAAGTCGGGCCTGCGTGTGCACGGCCGTGCGGGCGAGACGTGCGAGGTGTGCGGCGACACGATCAGGGAGGTGTCGTTCGCCGACTCGTCGCTGCAGTACTGCCCGGCCTGCCAGACCGGTGGCAAGCCGCTGGCCGACCGCCGGCTGTCGCGCCTGCTGAAGTAGCGGCCGCTGAAGTAGCGTCGGCGACCACCGAGGATCACAGCTGCAGGTCCGGGCCCGGGCACGGGTGTCGTGCCGCCACAATGGGCGCATGACATTGCCGGAAATCACCCCTGACGCCCTGCCCGACGACGCGTACCTGCTGGACGTCCGCGAAAACGAGGAGTGGGTGGCCGGCCACGCCCCCGGCGCCGTTCACATCCCGCTCGGTGAGCTGCAGGTGCGGCTGGACGAGGTGCCGCACGACCGGCGGGTGTACGTGGTCTGCCGGGTCGGCGGCCGGTCGGCGCACGCGGCGATGTGGCTCAACCACATCGGCAGGGACGCCGTCAACGTGGACGGCGGCATGCAGTCCTGGGCCGCGGTCGGACGCCCGATGGTGAGCGAGACCGGCGCGGCGCCCTACGTCGCGTAGGAACCCAGGCCGGCGCGGGCAGCGGGCGGCGCGGGAACCAGGCCGGCGCGGAAACAGGCGGCGCAGGCTTAGGAGAACGGTCAAAGTAGTGCCATAATCGCAAAGACATCATCAATACCCGCGGGAGCTCGGGCGTGACCGGGCTGAGAGGGCGGATCGAAGTCGTGCCGCCGACCGCATGAACCTGTCCGGATAATGCCGGCGTAGGGAGCGTGTGATGACTTCTGCCGTCGTCGACGACGCGCACGCGGAGGTTCCGCTCACCCTGGACGAGGAGGCCCCGAGAAATCTGGGCCTGCTCGATCAGGGGGCGTTCTGGGCCAACCTCGGGGTGAGCCTTCTCGGCTTCTCCGGGGCGCTGTTCCTGCTCGACCCGCTGGGCGGGAAGCCGCTCACGTTCACCGCCGCGGTCCTGGCCGCCGTCGTCGGCAGCCTGGTCGGGACGGCGATGGTCGGCCTGGCCGCGATCCCCGGCACGCGGACCGGCCGCCCCGCGATGGTGCTGCTGCGCGGCCTGTTCGGGGCCCGGCTCTCGTACATCCCGACCGTGCTGAACATCGTGCAGATGCTCGGCTGGGGCGCCTTCGAGCTGTGGGTGATCGCCAACGGCGCGCAGGCGCTGTTCGGCACGGCGGTGCCGTACGCCGTGTGGGCGGTCACGGCGGGCGCGCTGACGATCGCGCTGACGATCCGGCCGCTCGGCGCGCTGCGGCTGCTGCGCCGCTACGTCACCGCGGGCGTCGTGATCGCGATGATCTGGCTGTCGGTCGCCCTGTTCGCTCAGGGGCCGTCCGTGGGGGGCGGCTCCTGGGACGCCTTCGCCCCCGCGGTCGACTACGTCATCGCGCTGTCGGTGTCGTGGGTGCCGATGGCGGCCGACTACGCCAGGCACTCGCGGTCGAGCGGCGCGGCGTTCACCGGCGTGGTGGCGGGATACACGATCGCCCAGGTCGCCTGCCTGGCCCTCGGCATCGCCGCGCTCGCCCTGGTCGGCAACGACGGCGACAAGGTGTGGGACCCGTTCGTGGCCGCTCCTCTCGGCGTCGTGTTCTTCGGCATCCTGGTGCTGCGCGAGGTCGACCAGTCGTTCGCGAACGTCTACTCGACGACGGTGTCGATCCAGAACCTCGCCCCGCGCTGGGACCGCCGGGTGATCTCGGTGGTGATCGGCGTGCTCACCACGCTGATCGCGCTGTTCGCCGACGTGAACTCCTACGGCGCGTTCCTGAGCGTGATCGGGGCGGTGTTCGTGCCGATGTTCGCCGTCCTCGTGGTCGACTACTTCCTGCTCGGCGGGGCCGCCCGGTGGAACACGGCAGAGGACGCCCCCTCCCGCTGGCTCATGGTCGCGCCGTGGATCCTCGGGTTCGCGGCGTACTGGATCGTGACGTCCACCCCCACCGTCGGCTGGTGGGACGGGTTCTGGACCGACGTCCGCCTCGCTCTCGGGTTCGTCCACCAGCCCTGGATGAACGCCGCGCTCGCCGCCTTCCTCGTCGCCGCGCTGGTGACCGCGGCGCTGTCCGTCCCGGCCCGCCGCCTGCGGTCGCGCCGTTAGAGCCGGCCGGCCTCTCACCCCAGCCGGCCTCGCCCTGGGGCCGGCGTGTTTCTCGGGTCGGCTTCTCACCCAGAGGCAAGCGAGTTGCAAGACGACGCCCCAAGACTGCCGCTCAGGGAAGGCCCGCTCCGGCCTTCACCGTCAGAGAGGCCGTGGGGGCAGTGCAATTCGGGGTTCTGGGTCCTTTCGAAGTGCGGGACGGCGAGGTGCCGGTCGGCGTCGGAGGCCCGCGGCAACGGGCCGTCCTGGCCCGGCTGGTGCTCGCCGCCGGCGCGGTCGTCTCCACGGACACGTTGATCGAGGACCTCTATCACGGCAGGCCGCCGGCCACCGCACTCGAGTCGATCCACGTCTACGTGTCGAACCTGCGTCGTGTCATCGAACCGCAGCGGGCGCCGCGCACCCCTCCCCGGCTCCTCGTCGCGAAACGCCCGGGCTATCTGCTCGCCACCTCGGACGTCGACGCCCTGCGGTTCGGCGGGCTCGTCGCCTACGCGGAACGCAGGCCACCCGCCCGGGCGCTCGCGCTGCTCGACGATGCGCTGGGGCTCTGGCGCGGCCGGCCGTACGCCGACTTCGCGGGCGAGCTCTGGGCCGTCACCGAGGTGAACCGCCTCCACGAGCTGCGTCTGGTCGCCGTCGAGCGCCGCGCACGGGCACAGCTCGACCTGGGCCGGCCCGAGGCGGTGATCCAGGACCTGGAGGCCGAGACCGGGGAGCATCCGCTACGCGAACGGCTGTGGTGGCTGCTGGCCCTGGCGTACTACAGGACCGGCCGTCAGGCGGACGCGCTGGCGACACTGCGGCGCGCCAGGAGTCTCATCGCCGATCAGCTCGGGCTCGATCCGGGCCCGCAGCTGCGGGCGTTGGAGCAGGACATCCTCCGGCAGGCCCCGTCTCTCACCCCACCGTCTCTCACCCCACTGGCTCTCCCCACCCTGCTCGCTCCTGCCCCGTCCGCTTCTGCCCCGTCTCTCACCGCGCAGGCCCGCACTCTCCCCGGCGAGCCCGTCGTACCCACCCCCGCCCGGCCGGCCTCCGGGAAGGCGCGCCCGCCGCACGGGCGCGACCGGCAGCTCGCGGAGATGGAGGCGATGCTCGGCGGCGGGGTGAGCACGATCGCGGTGACCGGGGAGCCGGGCATCGGCAAGACATGGCTGCTGAAGGCGTTCCGGGACCGGTGCGCGGAGAGGGGACACCTGACCCTCTGGGGTAGCTGTCACGATCTCGAAAACGCCCTGCCACTGCGGCCGTGGATCCAGGTCCTGAGGGCGCTGGAGCGCGTCCGTCCGGCTCCCGACCCCGAGGCACTGGCCGGGCTCCTCGACGAGGAGGTCCCGCAGGGATCTGCACGGGGATCGGCGCAGGGATCGGCGCAGGGATCGGCGCAGGGATCGGCGCAGGGATCGGCACAGGGGGCGCGTCAGCGGCGTCATCAGGCCGTCGCCGACTGGCTCTGCGCCGCCGCCCTGGAACGGCCGGTTGTGATCATTTTGGACGATCTCCAGTGGGCCGACCCGGCGACCCTGGGAATGCTGCGCGATGTGACGGCGCTCGTCGGCGAGTCGGCGGAGCATGTCCCGCTCACGCTGGTGACCGCGTTCAGGGACACGGCCCGGGCCGGTCCGCTCGACGACGTGCTCGGCATATTCGCCCCGTACAACCTGCTTCGCATCCGGCTCACGGGCCTCGACACCCCCGCCATCCGGGCCATCGCCGTGACCGTGGGCGCGGAGATCGACGAGCGGACCGCTCAATTGCTGACCCGGCGCACCGGCGGCAACCCGTTCTTCGTACGTGAGACGGCCCGGCTGCTTGCGCGGGGCCGTTCGCTGGAGACGGTGCCCGACGCGGTCGCCGGCCTGATCCGCCAGCGGCTGGCGGCGCTGGACCCGCGGGTCGCCGAGGTGCTCGAGATCGCCGCGGTGATCGGCAGGGAGTTCGATCCCGGCGTCGTGGACGAGGTGCGGGCGGCGCCCGTCTACGACCTCCTGGACCAGGCCGTGCGGACCGGTCTGGTCGTCGCCGCCGGGCGCAGGATGGGCTTCGCCCACGACCTGGTGCGGGAGACCCTTCTACGGGAGATCCCGCCGCTGCGCAGGGCCGTCATCCACCGGCAGGTGATGAACGCGTTCGTCGCCCGGCCCGGCGCCGACGTCGCCGCCATCGCTCATCACGCGATCCAGGCCGGGCCCGCGGCGTACGCGGAGGCGGCGCGCTGGGCCGCCGCGATGGCCGAGCAGTCGGGTCTCCGCCTGGCCTACGAGGAGGCGGCCACCTGGTGGGGCCGTGCGGTCGAGGCACACGGGGCCGCGGCCGGTGATCCCGCCGACCACGTCGAGCTGCTGCTGCGGCAGGCCCGCGCCCTGCTCGACGCCGGCGACGCCCTGGCCGCCAGAAGCGTGCGGGCGCGGGCGATACGGGTGGCCGACCGGGTGACCGGCCCCGACGGGCACGTGCTGGCCGCCCGGGCGCTCACCGCGCTGGACGCCCCCTCGATCTGGAACCTGCGCAATCCGTACGAGGAGGTCGAGCTCCAGCTCGTGCACCGGTTCGGGCGCGCGCTGGACGCCATGCCCGAGGCCGCCGCCCCCGAGCGGGCGCGGCTGCTCGGCGGGCTGGCCCAGGAGCTGTACGACGGGTCGGACGACCCGCGCTGCCACGTCTACTCCGCGCAGGCGGTCGAGACGGCCCGCCGGCTCGGCGACCCTCACCTGCTGATGCACACGCTGAACGCCCGATATCTGGCGATCCCCAGCTCGATCTACACCGAGGAGGCGCGGGAGATCGCCGGGGAGCTGGAAGACCTGGGCCACAAGACCCGGGCGCCGGAGTTCGAGCTGCTCGCGCAGATGATGTGGACCTACCGTCGCATGGAGGTGTTCGACGTCGCGGGAGCGGACGAGGCGGCCGCCCGCTGCGACGCCATGCTGGCCCGCATGCCCCTGCCCTGGCCGCGTTTCCAGCACACCATGTGGCGGGCGGGGCGGCTCACGCTCCGCGGACGGTACGACGACGCCGAGGCCCTCTACGCCGACCTCGACCGGCAGGCCGGACACGTCGGCATGTGGTACGCGGGATCCGTCGTGTCCCTGGGCCGCATCCTCCTCGCCTACCACAGGGGGACGATGGACGGGGCGGAGCCCCTGATCGACGCGGTGGCCGGCGTCAACCCCTGCGGGGACCAGGCGCTCCGCGTGCTCCTGCGGTGCGGCCAAGGGAGAAGGGAGGAGGCGCGCGAGGAGGCCGCCGAGGGGTGGCGGCCGGTGCCGCGCGACTGGTCGTGGCTGACCTTCACCTGTCTCCAGGGCGCCGCGCAGGCGGCGGTCGGCGACGCGCACGCCTGCGCGGCCACGTACTCCGCCCTCCTGCCCTATGAGGGACGGATCTCGGTGGGAGCCGCGATCGCCTTCCTGGGGCCGGTGGACTGGTTCCTGGCGATGCTCGCCTCGGCCACGGGGGACGACGCCGCCGCGGCGCGGCACCACGCCGGGCTCGCACGGCTCGCCGGCAGGGCGGGTCTCACCGCGTGGCGGGACCGCGCCGTCGCCGCGGCCGGTCGATCACCCAGGACGGCTCCCCAAGGCTGCTGAGGGCTGTCGAGGGCTGTCGAGGGCTGTCGAGGGCTATCGAGGCTATCGGCGGCTGTGGGGGCGCTACTGGCGGCGTAGGCCGGCCGCGACGAGCGCGGCGTACACGCCCCCCTGGGCCATCAGCTGGTCGTGGGTGCCGCGTTGCACGACGTGTCCGGAGTCGAGGACAAGGATGAGGTCGGCGTCCCTGACCGTGCTCAGCCGATGGGCGATGACGATCCGGGTCTGCGGGAGCCAGGCCAGGTTGGCCTCGACGGCGGCCTCGGTGGCGCTGTCGAGGTTGCTGGTGGCCTCGTCCAGCAACAGCACCTTGGGCCGGGCCAGCACGGCGCGGGCCAGGGCCAGGCGCTGCCGCTGGCCGCCGGACAGCCCGCCGCCGTCGGTCAGCATGGTCTCGTAGCCCATGGGCATGGCCATGATCTCGTCGTGCAGAGCCGCCAGCCCGGCGGCCTGCATGATCCGCTCCAGTGGCGCGTCGGGGTCGTTGAGCGCGATGTTGTCCCGGATGGAGCCGTTGAACAGGGCCACATCCTGGGTGACCACCCCGAACTGGCGGCGCAGCGTGCTCAGGTTCAGCTCGGCGGCGGGGACGCCGTCGTAGCGGATCTCGCCCTCGACCGGGATGTGCAGCGCCAGCAGGAGCCGGGCCAGCGTGCTCTTGCCCGAGCCGGACGCTCCCACCAGCGCGACCTTCTGACCCGGGCGGATCGTCACCGACACGCCGCGTACGGTCCACGGGCCGCGCGGGTCGTGCCGGAAGCCGACGTTCCGCAGCTCGATCGCGCCGCGCAGGCGCAGCACCTCGATGCCCTGGCTCGGTTCGGGGGCGGAGGCGAGAATGTCGGTCAGCCGGTCGAAGTGCGCGCCCGCCTGCTGGAGGCTCTGCAGGCCGGTCATCAGCGACGCGAGCGGGGTGAGCGCGGCGAGTGCGACGGCGTTGAGCGCGACCAGGGCGCCCACGCTGAGCTGCCCCTCCAGCACCCGCCAGGCGCCGAGCCACAGCAGCCCGAGCGGGGTGATCACGCGGATCGCCGACAGCGCGGCCTCCAGGAGGCCGTGGGTGAGCCCGCTGCGCACGTCCGCGTCGAGTTGCCGGGCGAAGTGGGACGACCACTGTTCCATCGCCCTGCGTTCCGCGCCCGACGCCTTGAGCGTCTCGATTCCGCTGATCGTCTGGATGAGGCTGCTCTGCGAGGCCGACAGCGCCGTGAGCTCCTGCTGCGCCAGCCGGTGCACGCGGCGGGACGTGGCCGCGAGCAGCGCCGACTGCAGCACGACCACACCGGTCAGCGCCACGCCGAAGACGGGGTCGCGCAGGTAGACCAGCGCCAGGTAGCCGACGGCGAGCGGGCCGTCCAGGAGGGCGGTGACGATCTGGCCGGTGAGCAGCTCGCGCAGCGTCGTGACGCTGGTGGCCCGCGTCACCAGGTCGCCGGTGCCGCGCCGGGTGAAGTACCGGTACGGCAGGGCCACGAGGTGGGCGACCACCCCCTCGGTGAGCTCCCGGTCGGCGCGGGCGCGCACCGCCACAAGCAGGGCCGCGCGCAGGTACGCGAGGACGAACTGGGCGGCCCCCGCAAGCAGCACGCCCACGCCGAGCAGCGGCAGCAGGGCGGTGGCGTCGCGCGGGATGACCGTGTCGAGCAGCACCTCCGACAGCAGCGGCATGGCCAGGCCCAGCAGCTGCAGCAGCAGAGAGGCCGCGATGACCTGCACGAGCAGGCCGCGCCTGCGCCGCAGCAGCGTGCGCACGAACTCCCGCCGCCAGGCGCTCGCCAGCGACGACGACCCGCGCCGGAATCCCTCCCCCGGCTCGAAGACCAGCAGCACCCCGGTGAAGGCGGCGGAGAACTCCTCCTGGGTCAGCCGCCGCCGCCCCTGCCCGGGATCGACGATGTCCACCCGGTCGGCCGACCACCGCTCGACCACCACGAAGTGGTTGAACTCCCAGTGCGCGACGGCCGGAAGCGGCACCCGGGCCAGGTCCTCGGGGTCGAGCGAGAACCCCCGTGCCTTCAGGCCGTGCTCACGGGCGCCCTGCAGGAGCGCGCGGGCGCTCAGGCCGTCGCGGCCGACACCGAGGCGTTCCGACAGCTCGGTCAGCGTGACGCGGTGGCCGTGATGCGACAGCACCATGGCCAGGCACGCGGTGCCGCACTCGGTGGGCGTGTTCTGCAGCATCACCGGGACACGCCTCACCGGGCCGCCCCCGGCACAGGCATGGGCGTCTTCACCGGTGTCGGCACCGCTGACCGCGCTGATATCTGCGCCGCCACCAGCACCGCCACGACCACTCCGGCGGCCGCCAGCACGGCCACCGCGATCCACAACATCAGGAACGACGGCCCGCGGAGCGCGACCGGCACGCGCGGCCCCCGGTTCCGTACGGCGTGCCGCCGCAGTGCCTCCTCCCGGAAGGCGCCGCGTGCCTGCCCCGGGACGGGACCGCCCGGCTCGGGTGGCGGGCCGGGGGTGGGCCCACCCGGTGGCGGGCCCGGCGGCCGGTGTGCCCGTTCCCCGGTTCCGGCGGAGGGCCGGTGGGGTATCGGCCGGGTGCTGTCGGGGTCCGGCCCGGGCACGGGGGCTGACGCGGTCATCGGCGTCGCCCCGGCTCGACGCCGCCGAGGAAGCCCGGGATACGCGCCGGCCAGGTCTCGTGTCGCCGCCGGCGAGACCGGCGACGATCGGGTGTGCTGCTCACGGCGTTGGCTGCCGCTCAGAGCCAGTGCCAGGTGATCTCGGCCGCCGCGCGGCGCGCCGCCATGAACGCGGCGAAGCCCGCCCGTCCCGCCGCGGCCCGCGTCGCCGGGTCGTCGAGGTCGGCCGGCCGCCGTTCGCGTACCACCCCGAACAGGTGCCCGGCGCCGTACGGCATCGGCCCCACGACCGCGCCGGCCGCGGCGTCCCGGAGCGGTTCCGGCAGTTCGCGGGCGACCCGGACCGCCGCCGTCACGTTGAGATCGCCCCGCGACAGCACGGCCGCGCCGAGAGCGGCCAACGGTTCCCGCGCCGCGGCGAGGCCGGCCAGCCGCTCCGCGCTCCCCGCGGCCCATATCGCCCAGACCTGGTCGAACTCCTCGGGGTGGCGCTCCAGGTAATCCCACGCGGTCTCCCGCTCGATCCGCGCCCGCACCCGCCGCTTCAGGGCGAGCCCGTGGATGTGGTTGTCGTAGGCCTCCTGGGTGAGCCCGACCTCACCGAGCCAGCGCAGCATCCGCTCACGGGTGTGCAGGCCGCGCCGCCGCCGGTAGGCGTCCGACGCCTCCTGCAGCTCCTCCCCGGTCGGCTCGGGCTCACGCGCGATCAGCTCTTCCAGGACGCAGTGGTCGACCAGCTCCTCCGGCACGGAGGGATCCCGCTCGGCGCGGGCGCGCAGCGTCAGCAGCGCGTTCTGGATCAGCAGCTCCTGGCCGTCGACGGTCAGCACCCGTCCCGAGGCCCAATGGGTGGAGTGGTCCACCGTCCAGGGGACGCCGTCGTCGGCCGGGGCGGTCAGCGCCACGGTTCCGCCGGCCGGATGGCCGAGCACCAGGTCGTAGTCGACCGTGGGGCTGCCGGGCCGTACGTCGGTCACGAGCTGGGCCCGCGCGTCCGGGTGGTCGGCCCGCCAGCGCTCGGCCGCGCGCCGCGCCGCGGCCACGCCGTCACGCGTACGCGGCAGGCTGCGCAGGAGCTCCACCGCCTCGGCCAGGACGCCGGCGAAAGAGGTCTCCTCGGTAGGAACGGTCATGCGCTTTCCATCGTGGTCGCGGGGCGGGGGCCGGGTTCGGCGGCGACGAGCCAGTCGGCGATCGCCGCGGAGATGGGCAGGCCGGTGGCCGACTCGATCCAGCCCCACTGGCCGGTGGGATTGATCTCCAGGTACACGTATCGCCCGTCGGGGGTGAGGATCATGTCGATGCAGCCGTACGGCAGGCCGAGCGAGGCGGTCAGCGCCAGGCAACGGCGCTCCACGTCCTCGGGCAGCCGATGGATCCCGTACGCGGAGAAGCTGCGCTCGTAGTGGCGGTAGTCGTACCGGGTCGTCCGCGACCCCTGAGAGTGGATCTCCGCGGCGAACACCCGGTCTCCCACGACCGTGATCCGCAGCTCGATCGCCTTCTCCACGTACGGCTGGAGGATCACCGGGGAGGCGCCGAGCCGATGCCGATGGGTGAGGTGCCGCCGGGTGACCGGGGTGGTGTAGAACACGTGCTCCTCGCCGCCGATGTGGAACGGGACGTACTCCACCTGCTTGGCGATCAGCTCGCCGTCCGCCTCCGCCCAGAACGGGATGAGTTCCTCGGAGTCGTTGGTGACGAGCGTGTCGGGGGTGATGAAGCCGAGCCGGGCCGCGGCGGCGAGGTTGAGCAGCTTGTTCTGCAGCCGGATGACGTCGATGCTGCGGCCGGGGAACCAGCGGGCGTCGAGGGTGTCCTCCCAGCCGTACAGCAGGATCTGCGCCGTCTTCTCGACGTACCGCCGGTGGTCGGCGTCGGTCACCGACTCCGGTGCCCGGGGCGGAGAGGGACGGCGGTTCCACACGGCGCTGAACAGGGACGTGTCGTACGTCCTGCCGCCGGTGTGCAGGATGTGGCGCCAGCCCTCGCGCGTGAGCCGGGAGGTGATCCGGCTCTCGGCCGGGTAGCCGCCCGGATCCCACCACAGGAACTCCGCCCCGCGTTCACGCAGATGCGGGACGACCATCTCCACAGACGCGTCGTCCGCGGCGCTGAGAATCAAGATCAACGTACTGTTTCCCGTCGAGGTTCCAGGCGAGGTTTCCCGTCGGGGTTTCCCGCCGAGGGGACGGCGTGACCGGGCGCCCGGTCACGCCGCCGTGCTGGTTCGACCGTCAGATGCGGACGTCCATCGGGTCGCCCTGGCCGCCTCCGAGAGAGGAGGACACCCAAGCGCACTCGGGGCCCATCAGCGGGGGCAACCCGCCGACGATGTCGTCCAGGAAGTCCTCCGGCAGCTCGGCGTCCCCGTTGAGGTCGTCGATGCGAACAGACATGCTTTTCACCACCTTTCATTTGGAACGGCGGCATGCCCGGAGAGCCCGCTCACGGCCCGAGGGCCGCGGCGGGACGAGTCCGGTGTGCCGACAGGAAGCAGCCTGCCGAGCGCGGCTAAAGGCTTACTTGTGATCTTCTAAAAGCCCTGCGGGCACCAGGTGGAGCCCGGGGTGGTCAGAGGGCGCCTTCCAGGCGGAGCAGGTGCTCCTTGGCCGCCGGGCCGCCGGCGTACCCGCCGAGCGCGCCCGGGCCCTCCACGGCGCGATGGCACGGCAGGAGCAGGCAGACCGGGTTGCCCGACAGGGCGTTGGCCACGGCGCGGGGCGCCTGCGGGCGCCCGATCCGCTCGGCGATCTCCTGGTAGGTGGTGACGCTGCCGTACGGCACGGCCGGCATGAGCTGGATCACCGTACGGCTGAAGCCGGTGACCAGGCGCAGGTCCACGGAAAGGGAGAAGGTGCGCAGCCTGCCCGTGAAGTACGCGTCCAGTTCCCTGCGCAGGGGATCGAGGCGGCGCGGGTCGGGCCCGATGAACGAGCCGACGACGCGGGAGATCCGGGCGAAGAGCTGGTGCTCGTCCTCATAGGTGCAGGCCAGCACGCCGCGTGCGGTCACGGCGAGGACCAGGCGGCCCACCGGCGCGTCGGCGGTGCCGAAGGCGACCTCGGGCGGGGTCTCGCCGACGTAGCCCGGCGAGGTCACGCGGAGCAGGGCTTCGAGGTCCTCGGTGGACATGGGCGCCCCACTTTCTCGTCACTACTGCAGGCAGCGTATCGGAGCGGTCGCGAGGTGATGGAAAACCCCAAGATCAAAAGGTGAAAGAAGGCACGATGGGGACGTGGGTGACAGCAGCGTGGACGGCCGGGCGGCGGGTGTCGCCCCCGCGATCCCTGACGCCGTGGACCCGCCCGCGGGCAGGTTCGGCGTGGAGCCCGGCGGCGGTCCCGGTGCGGGCGTGGAGCCCCGCGAGGGCGCCGCCACGACCGTGAACGGAAGCCCCGCCGCGACCGCGAACGGGAGCGTCGGCGGGCACGCGGACGAGGCCTTCGGCGGTGTCGAGGAGGGCCTCGCGCAGGCGATCCTGGCCGGCTCCCCCGACGCGATCGTCACCCTCGACCGTGACCTGGCCGTGCTGAGCTGGAACGCGGCGGCCGAGAGGCTCTTCGGCTGGCCCGCGGCCGATCTGCTCGGCAGACGGGCCCCGATCGTGCCCGACGAGCTGATGGCAGAGCATCACGCCGTGCTCGAACGCGTACGCGCGGGCGGCCGGGTGTCGGTGACCACCAAGCGTCTCCACCGTGACGGCCGGCTGCTCGACCTGCGGGTGGACACCAGCGCGTTGTGCTCGCCGGCCGGCGTTCTGCTGGGATACGTGAAGGTCTACCACGCCGCCGAGGACGACGACGCCGCGCACGGCAGGATGGTGCGCCGCGCCCGCCTGGTGCGGCGGCTGACCGACGTCGTCGGCGACATCAACGCCGAACTCGACCTGCCCGTCGTGCTCGACCGGATCGCCGCGAGCCTGACCGAGCTGACCGGCGCCGACGCCGGCGGTTTCGTGTCCATCGAAGGGGAGCGGCTGCGCCTGGTCGGCGTGCACCAACTGCCGGAGACGCTGCGCGGGGCCACCGCCGACCTGCACACCAGCCTGGTCGCCAAGCTGCTGCGCACCGGCAAGACCGTGCTGCTGGAGACCGGTCCCGAGGGCTTCCCGGACCTGATCTGGGCGCGCCTGCCCGGCCTGCACACGATCGCCGTCGGCATCGCCGCTGTGGGCGGGCGTCCGTACGGAGCGCTGTACGCGCTGTTCGCCCGGCGCAAGCCCAGCCACCTGGAACTGGAACTGCTCGAACTGCTCGCCGGGCACGCCGGCATCGCCGTCGCCAACGCGATGGCGTACCAGGAGGCGGTGCGGCAGCGCGCCCACGAGCGGGCCGTCTTCGACGCCAGCGCCGACGGCATCGCCGTGCTGGACGGCACGGGCGTGGTCGTGCGGTGGAACCCGGCGGCGGCCGAGCTGACCGGGCATCCTGCCGACGGGGTGATCGGGGGGCCGCCGCCCTTCCCGCTGCCGGCGCCGGGGGAGAAGCTCACCTTCCAGCTTCCGTCCGGCCGCTGGCTCGACGTGCTGTGCGCGGAGATCAGGGAGACGGGGGAGAGCGTCGTCGACTTCCGCGACGTGACCCGGGCCAAGGAGCTGGAGGAGGCCAAGGACCTGTTCCTCGCCACCACCAGCCACGAGCTGCGTACGCCGATCACGATCGTGCACGGCTTCGCCAGCACGCTCGACTCCCGCTGGGACCACCTGTCCGACGGGGAACGGCGTTCGGCGGTCCACACGATCGCCGAGCGCGCCCGCTCGCTCGGGCAGCTCATGGATCATCTCCTGCTCGGCGCGCGGTCGGGCGCGGAGGAGCTCAAGGTCAGGGTCGAGCCGTTCGATCTGGCCGCCCGGGTGCACGCGGCGACGCTCGGACTTCCGGTCCTGCCCGACAGGCACCGGCTGGAGGTGGACATCCCGCCCGATCTCCCCTTCGTGTTCGGGGATGCGCTCGCCACCGACATCCTCCTGGCCCAGTTGCTGGAAAACGCGTTCAAGTACTCCCCTGACGGCGGTCTGATCCGGGTCGAGGCATGGCCGGAGGACGAGCGGGTCGTGCTGGTGGTGGACGACGAGGGAGTGGGCATCGCACCCGGTGACCGGGAGCGCGTCTTCGAGCGGTTCGTCCAGGCCGACAGCGGCGACCGGCGCAGATTCGGCGGCGTCGGGCTCGGGCTCTACATCGTGCGCAACCTCGCCCGGGCCCAGGGCGGGGACGTCGCCGCGCTGCCGCGATCCGGTGGGGGAACCCGGATGCGACTGGTGTTGAACTCGGCAGGATCTTCATCCTGATAAGACAGATCGGAGCGTGGCGTCACCACTTAAGGACTGAACTATTGTCCAATGTGCACAAGCTGTGATCCGGGGCACGGTTTCCCGGCCGAGCAAGCGGGGCATTTCGGTCGTAGGGCTCGTGCCGCAGAACGGGGGTAAGGGGGAGGTGAGTGCGTCGAGCGTCGTGATGCTGCCGTACGCACCGTCGAGCGTCGCCGTCGCACGTCAGCGCCTCAGCGCCGAGCTTTCGCACGCGGGGCTGCTCGCCACCGCTGTCGACGACGTCGTCTTGATCATGAGCGAACTGCTGAGCAACGCGCTGCGCCACGCCCATCCTCTCCCGTGCGGCCGGCTCAAAGTGGCCTGGTTCTGCTCGGACACCCAGATCGAGGTGGCCGTGAGCGACGGGGGCGCGTATACGGAACCCCGCGCGGGCCGTCCGACGCTGTCGTCTCTCGGCGGTCGTGGACTCGGCATCGTCGAGTACCTGGCCGAGCGCTGGGGAGTCCGGCACGAGGAGGAGGCGACCACCGTCTGGGCCGTCGTGCCCGCCATATGGCCCGCCCGGAACGGACACGTCGAGATGTCCGAAACTCCGGTGCTGCGCGAGGTCGGTTGACGGCCACTTGAGCCTCGGGGCGCGACACGGGCAGCGACACGGGGCAGCGGGCCGAAGGACGCGTTCGGCTTGAGTCGATGGGGGTTCGGGTCAGAGGCGGCCGAAGGCGTACTCCATGCAGACGAGGTCGTCCCGGGTGTCCCATGACTCGGTGACGGTGAAGCCGATTCGCTCGTACAGGGCGATCGCGGTCGTCCGCCAGCGCCACACCGACAGCCGTACGGACCGCAGGCCGGCCGCGTGCGCCCGGGTGAGCGCGGCGCGGACGAGCCCGGCGGCCACGCCCCTGCCGCGCTCGTCCGGGTTCACCCACAGCCGTTTGATCTTCGCCCGCTCCTCGGCGGGCGCCGTGAGCACCACGCAGCCGATCGTCGCGTCCCCACGACGTGCGACCAGCACGACGTCGTCCGCGAACGCCGCGCCCGGATCCTCGACCTCCACCCGGTAGCGCTCGGGCAGATGCGTCGCGTCGGCGACCGGCACGCCCTTCTCGGCCTCGGTGCGCAGGTGATAGGCGGCCAGAAGCGCCCGCAGGCCCTCCCCGCCGGTGTCCCCGGCCGCCCAGATGCCGATCACGTGATCAGAGGCCATGCGGTCAGCATTCCATCCCGCCCGTCACGGCGCGGGCTGCGCCGGGTGAAGGTGGCCGAACCGGCGGGCATCCGCACCGACCGGTGCGTACGGCTCGCACGGGGCCGCGCCGTCACCCCGTTCCTCGCCCCAACGTCACGCCGTGCGCGGGTGGAGCACGGCCCGTTCGGCCGTCGTCCAGGCGCTGCTCACGAGCAGGTAGACGCCCGCCGCGAGCGGGAGGAAGGCCGCCGCGACCACGGTCCAGAACGGCGCCAGGACCTGGAGGCGCCGCATCGGCGCCGTGGGCTCGACCCGGCGGGCGGCGATCACGGCCACGGCCACGAGCAGCGCGAGCAGTCCGGCGAACACCCCGGCCGCCGGGCTGACCAGGCCCGCCCCGGCGACCGCGGCCGCCAGGTGCTCCCCCAGCGGCACGCCGAGCACGCTCTGCGCCAGCAACAGGTTCGGGTGTCCCGCGATCACCGCGGCGGTGAACAGCCGGTAGGTCACCATGAAGAACGGGGACTGCGCGAACGCCGGGAGGTAGCCGGTGAACTGGCCGACGCCCTCCTTGGCGTACAACGCGTTGATCTCACGCTGGAACCGCCGGGGATCGTTCTTCCAGCGGGTGCGCAGCCTTTCCGCCTGGGGAGCGAGCCGCATCCGGATCCGCTGCGCCCGCGCGACGCGGAGGCTCAGCGGCAGCAGCGCCAGCCGTACGGCGAGGGTGACCAGGACGATCGCGAGTCCGGCGCCGGTGACGTGGCTGAGCGCGCCGATGAGCCGGTAGGCGGGGTCGAGCACGAAGTCGAACATGGAAAGCCTTTCGTCTGTGACCTTCTGCTGGTGAATGAGGGCATGACGAAGGCGCTCGTGACCGGACGGATCACCGGTCAGGCGAGCGCGTGGCTTCCGGATGGTGCACGGGGACGGGGACGGCCAGGCGTGCCGGGATCGCGCAGCCTGACCATCGCCGTCTCACCGTTGTACGACGACCTGCCCGGCCCCCGACGCAGAACGGGGACGCCGGTCAGCCGGCAGAGCATCCAGGCGAACACCAGGACGGCCACGCCGGCCAGGCCGACCGCGGTCAGCATGCCGGGCCCCGCGGACCCGGCGGCCAACCCGGCCAGCAGCCAGACGAGCGATCCGACGGCGGCCTGGAGAGCGTTCACCTCAGCGGGACAGCTTCCCGACGACGGTGACCGCGACCACGGCGACGAGAGCGATGATTCCGATGATGAGCAGGAACTTCAGCGTCGCGAACAGCGCGGGGATCACGAATCCGAACACCAGCCAGAGAGCTGCGAGGATTCCCAGTACGGTCAGTACGGTACGGGCCATAGCCACAAGGTACGCGGTGGGACCGACAATCGCGAGCTTGATCCAAAATCGGTTTCCCTACCCGCGTTCCGTGAGGTTTCACGTGAATCATCGCGTTAGGTCCGCGGTTCACCGGCCGACGGTGATGGCTCCCGCACGTACAGAGGCGGCGGTGAGGCAGGCGGCTCGGCCGGGTTTTCGAGAGGCCGGTTCTTACGAGACGGTGACGGGACTCCGCCGGGCCGCGCGGCGGACTTACCGTTGAGGGCGTGCCCTCCTCGAAGAACTCCGCGAATACCGCTCGCGTCCTGGTGGTGGACGACGACCCCACTGTCGCCGAGGTGGTGGCCCGTTACCTGGAGCGGGACGGGCACGAGGTCGAGTGCGTGGGTGACGGGGCCGAGGCGCTGCGGCGGGCCCTGGCCGACCCGCCCGACCTGATGGTGCTCGATCTGATGCTGCCCAAGCTCGACGGCCTTCAGGTCTGCCGGAAGCTGCGGGAGCGGTGGCCCGTCCCGGTGATCATGCTGACCGCTCTCGGCGAGGAGATGGACCGGGTGGTCGGCCTGGAGACGGGTGCGGACGACTACGTGACGAAGCCGTTCAGCCCGCGCGAGCTGGCGCTGCGCGTGCAGTCCGTGCTGCGGCGGGCCCGTGGCGCGCTGGTGCCCACGGGCACCGGCGTGCTGCGTGACGGCGATCTCGTGGTGGACGTCGGCGCCCACGAGGTGCGCCTGGGCGACAAGGAGATCACGCTGACCGCCCGTGAGTTCGACCTGCTCGTCTACCTGCTGCGCAATCCCCGCCAGGCGTTCAGCCGTACGGCCCTGCTCGACCAGGTGTGGGGCTGGTCGTTCGGCGACTCCTCCACCGTCACGGTCCACGTGCGCAGGCTGCGGGAGAAGATCGAAGACGACCCCACCGAGCCGCGCCGGATCGTCACCGTCTGGGGTGTCGGCTACCGCTACGAGCCGCTGCCGTGATCGTCCAGATCGTCGCGGTCGCCGCCGGGCTCGGCCTCGTCATCGCGGGCCTCGGCCTGGCGCTGCTGCGGGTGCTGCGCCGCCGCTCGATCGGCGTGATGCTCGCGGTCGTCGCGGCCGTGACGGTCTCCGCGACGCTGGCCGGGGTGGTCGCCATCACGCTCGCCATGATCATCGACGGCCGGCCGAAGAACATCGTGCTCACCGTCGTCGGCATCGGCGGCCTGGTAGGCCTCGGGGTCGCGCTGGTCAACGCCCGGACGGTGGTGCGCGCCAGCAGGAGCCTCGTCGGCGCTCTGGAGAGCGTGCCGCCCTCCGGCCGGTTCGTCCCGCCGCCGACACCGCTCCCGGCCGAACTGCAGACCATCAGCACCGCCCTCGAGCAGGCGTACGAGCGCCTGCGGCTGGGCCGCGAGCGTGAGCGGGCGCTGGAGAGCGCGCGGCGCGAACTGGTCGCCTGGGTCAGCCACGACCTGCGCACGCCTCTCGCCGGGATGCGCGCGATGGTGGAGGCCCTGGAGGACGGGGTGGCCGACGACCCCGAGACCGTCAAGCGCTACCACGTGCAGATCAGGGTGGAGGTCGACCGGCTCGCCGGAATGGTCGAGGACCTGTTCGAGCTGTCGCGGATCCACGCGGGCACGCTGCGGCCCACGCTCACCCGCACCGGGCTCGGCGACCTCGTCGCGGACACCCTCGCCGCCGTCGAGCCGCTGGCCCGTGCGAAGGGCGTGCGTCTGACCGGCGAGGCGGATCCGCGCGTCCCCGTGTACGCGGACGCCGGACAGCTCGGCCGGGCCGTACGGAACCTGGTGGTGAACGCGATCCGCCACACGCCGGCCGGGGGTACGGTCGTCGTGCGGGCGACGGCGGACGGGACGACCGCCCGCCTGTCCGTGCTCGACGGCTGCGGCGGCATCCCGGAGGAGGACCTTCCCCGGGTTTTCGACGTCGCGTTCCGCGGCGAGGCCGCGCGGACGCCCGGCCCCGACGGCGGCGCCGGGCTCGGTCTCGCCATCGCGCGCGGCATCGTGGAGGCCCACGACGGCGACATCGGCGTGGTGAACGAGGGCCCCGGCTGCCGCTTCGAGATCACGCTGCCCCTGGCCTGACAGCGCGGCGTCAGCCGACCTGGTAGCCCTCCGCCTGCAACGCGAACAGGCTCGCGTACAGGCCGCCGAGGCGCAGCAGTTCGGCGTGCGAGCCGCGCTCGGCCACCCGCCCCTCGTCCAGCACCACGATCAGGTCGGCTTCCCGGATCGACCCGAGACGGTGTGAGATGAGCAGGTTCGTCCGCCCTGCCCGGTGCCGCCGTAGCCCGCGGTGGATCTCGTGCTCGGCCTCGGCGTCCAGACCCGAGCTGGGCTCGTCCAGGATCAGCAGGTCGCGGCCGCCCCTGAGGTAGGCGCGCGCCAGCGCGAGACGCTGCCACTGGCCGCCGGACAGATGGACCCCGGCCTCGCCGCCGTCGAGGAAGATCCGCGACAGAAGCGTGTCGTAGCCCCGTGGCAACGCGCCGACGAAACCGTCGGCACCCGCGAGGCCGGCGGCCTCGGCGATCCGCTCCCGATCGTCCAGCGCGTCGAGGTCGCCGAGGCCGATGTTGTCCGCCGCGCTCATGTCGTAGGTCATGTAGTCCTGGAACACCGAGCCCATCCGCCGCCGCAGATCGGCGGGATCGAGGTTTCTGAGGTCGACGCCGTCCCAGAGGATCGCGCCCCGCTCCGGGTCGTACATGCGGCACAGCAGCTTGACGACGGTGCTCTTCCCCGCCCCGTTTCGGCCGACGAGGCCGACCGAGTGCCCGTACGGGATGGTGAACGAGACGCCTCGCAGCACCCACTCGTGCTCGGGGGAGTACCGGAACCAGACGTCGCGGAACTCGATCCCCCGCCGCGGCTCGGGCACGGTGACCGGCGCGGGCCGCACCGGGAGGTCCGGCGCGGCCATCAGAACCGTCAGGTAGTGACCGAAGAGCAGGGCCTGCTGGTGCATCGTCGCGATCTCCCCGACCAGACCGCTGATCGCGGCCTGGACCCCGGCGACGGCGGCGACGAACAGCGAGACGTCCCCCACGGTCCGGCCCCCGCCGAGGGTCTCCAGCAGGGCCCACAGCAGACCCGCTCCCGCCAGCAGCGCGCTCGCGCCCGCCATGACGCTCTGGACGGCCAGTTCCCGGCGGTCCGAGCGGCGGCGCTCGGCGTTGGCGGTCACACGCTGCTCGCGCATCAGGCCGCGAAGGTGGCCCGCGAGGCCGAACAGTCTGATCTCCTTGGCGGCCTGGGCGCTCAGCAGGAGGTCCTGGAAGAAGAACTCCCTGCGTTCGTTCGGGCCTATGCCGATCAGCATCGCGGCGCGGCGCCGGGACAGCCAGACCTCGGCCGCGAGGCCCGGCACGGCGGTTGCTGCCACCAGGACGGCCATCCACGGGTTGATCAGGGCGAGAGCGCCGAGGAAGCCCACACCGGCCACGACCGACCTGACGACCCCGAAAGCGGCCATGACCACCATGCCGGGCGTGGCGCCGCCGTACTGCAGCGCGAGCCTGAGCGTGTCGAGGAAGGCGGGATCCTCGAACCTGGACAGCCCGACGAACCGCTCGGTGGCGGCGAACAGGCGGTCCTGCGCGACGACGCCGATCCTCCTGCCGATCTCCTCCCGCAGATACAGGGTGGCCTGGGGCACGACGGCCGCCGCGGTCCCGCAGGCGGCGAGCGCGGCGCCCAGCCCGGCGATCGACTCCGCGGTCGCCGTCCCGTGGGCGACCAGGTCGAGCACGGTCTTGGTCAGCCAGGCGATCACCGGCGGGATCACCGCCGCGGCCGCGATCAGCGCGCCGTAGACCGCCAGCCGCGCCCTGCCCGCCTCCCACGCCAGCCGTACGGCCGCCCGGACGGCCCTCACGCGCCCAGGCCCTCCATGCTGGTGCCGCTCGCGAGAATCGTGCGGGAGGCGTCGACCAGTGCGAAAGCGGGGAACCCGGACACCGACAGCGCCCGTGTGAGGCCACCGCCGGAGCTTTCGATCACTACGCGGGCGACGGGTTCGAGCGCGGCCCGCTCCGCCGCGACGTCCTCCTCGCGGCCGGCCAGTACGGCGAGGACCGACGACCTCCCGCCCGCGCGGTTCTTGGCCGCGTCGACGAACGACGGCATGCGCTCGGCGCAGGCCGGGCAGCCCGGGGAGAAGACGCCCACGAGCGTGGGCGTCCCGGGAAGGGTGTCGTCGGACACCGTCTCTCCGTCCGTGGTCACGGCGGCGAACGGTCCGACGGCCGATCCCGCCGGGGCCATGACCTCGGGGCCGCGTCGCAACGCCGCCAGTGCCTCCGAGTGCTCGCGGAGCCTGCGGATGACGCCCACCGAGAGGACGAGGTCCACGGCGCACAGGACGCCGACGACCGTGACGAAGGCGATGAGGAACGGCATGAGATCTCCCTGCTTGGGCCGTGGGTTTCATCGGCTGTGGTCCGGCGGCAGCCGCCGCAGGACCACGCCCAGGACCCGGTCGGCGGGCACGAAGCCGCGCCGGCGCGAGTCCGGGCTGGAGCGGCGGTCGTCGCCCAGGACGACCAGATGGGCGGCCCGGCGCAGCCGGGCGACCACGGCCAGGCCGGAGAGCGCCACGGCCACGCCAGGAAGGAGGATCGGCCGCACCCGGGCCGGATGGGCCATCGCTACCTGCTTTCCCGAGTTAGCCCGAACAGGTCGACGATCTCCCCCGTCAGCACGACCAGGACCGTGACCAGGAGCGCGGCCAGGGCGGCGACCGCCGCTCCCGCGAGCTCGGCCGGCCCGCGTGCGGGAACGAGGACCGTCAGCGCCAGGCCGGTGAGGGCGATCGACCCGAGGACGGCGTTCCTCGCGAGGTCGGCGGGTCCGACCGGCAGCCTCCGGTCGCCGAAACAGTGGCAGGGCACCGCGAGACCCCTGCGGATCGCGGTGCGGATGACGAAGGAGAACGCCGCCAGCGCGGCCAGCGCCACCGCGAACCCGGCGGACGCCGTGGCCGGGACGGCCGTCAGCACGACGACGGCCGCCTCCGCGACGGCCACCGTGGCCGCGAGCCCGTGGCGCCGCTCCGCTCGCAGGGCCCGCGTACGGCCGGGAAGCAGCCGCGCCGTGGCGTCGGCGAACCGCGACCAGGGCTCCCGCCCGCGCAGCTTTGAGGCGAGTGAGACCAGGAACGTCAGCCCGACGGTCATCCGGCAGGCGAGGAGCAGGTAGGTCACGGATCCCCTTTCGGCTTCGACTCCGCCGCGCATCGACCGCCGGGCCGGATCGGCCCAGGACACGCGGGCCGGCTGGGTCCGGGACACGCGGGCCGGTTCGGTCCGGGAAGCGCGGACCGGCTGGGTTCGGGACGCGCTCGGGCGTCGCCCGCGCGCGTCCCACGCACCGAGACCCCGGCCGGGCTCGGCGGGATGTCAGCAGGCCTGGCTGTAGCAGTAGTAGCCGTAGCTGCCGCCGTAGCAGCAGACCTGCCGTACGCCGTTGTTGCAGGGGCAGTTCGGGCCGGGCTGGCTGTATCCGGGGCACCAGCACGGCACGGCGGCCGACGCCTCGGTCCGGGGCACCAGGCGGGCGAGCAGGCGGTCACCCCAGGACTGGAACGTGCGAACCATCGACACTCCTCCCTTCGCGGCCGCTCGTTCGAGCAGCCGCCCTCACGTTCTCATCGAGGCGATGGAGATCAACCGATGAGCCTTCGCGAGGTGGTCAGTGAGAAGCGTTGTCAGGGGTTCCATTGCGGTGGAATGCGGCGTTCCTTCCGGTCTGCACGAGAGCCGGAGTGTCGTTGACATCGTCTGTCATGAAAGGTTCACGGCCGAGGGCGGAGCGTTCCAACACGCGAGACCGAGATCGCGGGGCGACGGCGTGCTTTCGGTGCCGTGCCGTCGCGCGCCCTCGCCCCCGAAGTCATTCCGGCTCGTTCCCCGCCGTCCCGCCCACGGTGAAGGGCGTGGTGACTCCCTCGTACATGAGATGGGCGACGAGACCCTCGGTCGCGTGCGGCAGGTTGTGGCAGTGGTCCATCCAGACGCCGGGGTTGTCGGCGACGAAGGCGATCTCGTACGTCTCGCCGGTGCCGACCTCGAGGGAGTCCACCCACCACGGGCTGCCCGTCGCCCGCACGCCGCCCCTGCTCAGCACCACGGCGTGGTGGCCGTGCAGGTGCATCGGGTGCGGCTCGCTGCTGTCGTTGACGATGCGCACCCGCACCACGTCGCCCTCGGCGACCACGAACATCGGCACGTCGGGGAACATGTGGCCGTTGATCGTCCACCAGATCCCGGGGCGTCCGTCGAGGAAGCCGGGGCGGCGCCCGATCTCGTAGTCGAACCGCCGGTCGGGCCGGTCCGGGTCGAAGCCCAGCGGCGCCGGCGTGCCGTAGGAGAGCAGGTCAAGAGTGGTCGCGGGCCGGGGGGCGGCGGGCGCGTCGTACGACCGCGAACCGAGCACGACGCCGGTCGGGCCGCCGACGTGGACCCGCACCGGTGAGCCGTCCTCGGGCATGGTCACCTCGATGTCGGCCCTTCCCCCGGCCGTGACCAGCACGGCGGTGTCCCGTACGACGGCGGGCTCGTGCAGGTCGGTGCCGTCGACGGCGGCGAGCCGGAACGGGGCGCCGCCGACCCATACGGGCGTCTGGCCGTTCTCCGTGTTGATCACGCGCACGCGCACCCGTGCGCCGGGGGCCGCCTCGGTGCGGACGTCGCCCTCCCGCCCGTTGACGGTGCGGGCTCCGTCGTAGAGATGCAGCAGCGCCACGACGTCGACGGCGGCGGGCGGTCGCGCCGCCGGGGCCACCACCAGGGCGCCCAGCAGACCGCGGCGCACCTGCTCGTGGGACACCTGATGGGAGTGATACCAGAAGGTGCCCGCCCGATCCGCGACGAAGCGGTAGGTGAAGGACCGGCCCACGCCGACCGCGTCCTGGGTGACGCCGGCGACCCCGTCCGCGGCGTTGGGCACGTCGACGCCGTGCCAGTGCAGCGTGATGCCGTCCGGCACCGACTCGTTGACCAGGCGGACCTGCACCAGCTGTCCGACCGTCGCGTGGATGACCGGACCGGGCGAGGTGCCGTTCAGCGTGTATCCGTCCACCTCGCGGCCGGTGGGCAGCCGGAACCGCTGCTTGCGGGCGACCAGGGTGACCGCGACGTCGGGCGTGCGTTCCGGATCGGCGGTCAACGACGTCAGGCTGCGCGCCGGCGCCATCTGCCCGCCGTGCCCGCCGTGCCCCGAGTGTGCGGAGTGTGCGGAGGTGCCGGCCACGTGTGTCAGGGCGCCGCCGTGGTCCGCGTATCCCATGTCCATGACCGAGTACGCACCGGGCATGAGACTGTCCTGCCACAGCCAGGCCACCGGGCCGAGCAGGGCGATGGTCGCGGCGCCCGCCAGGACGAGACGGAGACGGGCGCCGCGACGGCGAGTCGCGTTCATGGGAGTTCGTCAGGCGACGGTTTCGGCACGGGCGTACGACTGGCCGGGTGCGCTCGCCGTCGTGTCCGCCGCCGCCTTGCGGCCGCGGCGCGCGGCGTGGACGGCCGCGCTGAACAGCAGCAGCGCGTTCAGGCCGTGCAGGGCGCCCAGGGCGGGGATCTCGTGGCCGAGCAGGCCCAGGGAGACCTGGACCACGACGAGCAGGACCACGAGGGCGGCCCCCTTCACCGCTCCGGGGATCTTCGCGAAGAACGAGGAGATCAGCAGAAGCAGCGCGATCGTGGGGATGACCATCATCCCGTTCATGCCGTGGACCATGAAGGCGAAGAACTCGGGGAACTGGATGTTCCCGCTCTCCGCGGCCGCCTTGTCGATCACACCGCCCTGCTCGACGTACTTGAACAGGCCGGCGTCGCCGAGCACGACCATCATCGCCTGCACGGCGACCTCGGCCGCGACCAGCGAGGCCAGGATCTTGTAGACCAGTTTCATGACGCTCTTCCCATCCGGAACCCGGCGAGCCGTGCCGCGGCCCGGCGGTCCTCGTCTGTCTCGGCCGGCGTCCGTCTCCGCACGCCGGCCCTCACACAGGGGAAGTTACGAGCGCCTCCATGGAGAACACTTAACGATGACTTTGATGGCGCTTGGAGCCGTGGGCTCCCGCGCGAAAGCGCAGGCCGGCGGGGTGCCGGCCCGCATGTAGGTCATGTGTCGTCGCCCTGGTGCTCCAGCTGGCCGCGCCATGAGGGCACGTCCGGGGCGGTCTCCCGCCGGCGCGGGGTGAACGCCTCCGCCATCGCGCGGAACGTGGGACACGGCCAGCGCCACATGCAGCTGCGGCACCGCAGGATGGGGTTGGCGAAGTCGCTCGAGATGCCGCCCGCGTCCCTGGGCTGGTGCAGGTCGAGCAGCCGGATGCCGAGCTCAGAGAAGCTCAGCAGCTCCTCCCGCGCCTCGGCGAGGAAGTCGAGGTCCTCGGCCGCCAGCCGGGCGCTGACCGGGACGTACCCTTCGCGGTTGACCAGGCCGCGCAGCGGCTCGGCCGCGTCACGCCACGACGAGGCCTTCTCGGTGCGGACCTGGATGGTCTCCAGATGCTCACGCAGCACTCGACGCTGGGGATCCTCGGGTATTTCACTGTTCATCTGCTCTCGGGCCCGCTGTGCTCGGCGCCCGCCCTCCTTCGCGAAGTGACGACCAAGACGCGGAGGTTCCGGGCCCTCCATCCGGCGACGCCGGTGTCGCGTAGCGTCAAGCTTCGCGCACTCGGCGTTTACATGGGGCCGGAATCGGGGACAAAGGGCGGACGACTCTTCGACGAATCCGATGGAGCGTGACCCGGGGCCGGGACGACGCTAGTGTGCGCCTCGTGGAGCTCAAAGTCGCGACGCAATCCCACGCCGGTCAGGCCGTCATGGCCGTCTTCGGCGAAATCGACCTATATACGGCGCCCCGGCTGCAGGCGGAGTTCACCCGTCTGCTGGAGACCGGGCCGGACCGCGTGGTCATCGACATGTCCGGAGTGGAGTTCTGCGACTCCACGGGCATGAACGTGCTGCTGTCGGCGCTCAAGCGCCTGCGCGAGCGTGGCGGCACACTGGAGGTGGCCGCGCCGAGACCGGCGGTACGAAAGATTCTGCAGGTCACAGGACTGGACTCGGTGTTCACCGTGCACGACACGGTGCCCGCCGACCTGCTCACGGCCGAGCATCAGGGCTAGGCGAATGGGGGAGATGGCAGTGCCGGAGCCGGACACCGCGGTGGTGATCCCGGCGAAGGACGAGTCTGACCGCATCGGCGCCACCGTGACCGCCGCTCTGAAGCTGCCCGGCGTGGATCTCGTGGTCGTGGTCGACGACGGCTCGTCCGACGAGACCGGCCGGGTGGCCAGGGCGGCGGGCGCCCGGGTCGTACGGCACAGCCGAAACCGGGGCAAGGCCGCGGCGATGGAGAGCGGGGCCGAGGCCGTACGCCTCCTGGATGAGGACCGTCCCCGGCATCTGCTGTTCCTCGACGCCGACCTGGGCGAAACGGCGGCGGCGGCACTTCCGCTGATCGCGCCGATCCGCGAGGGTGAGGCCGACATGACCATCGCGAGGTTCGCGACCAGGGTCAAGCTCGGCGGGCACGGCATGGTCGTACGGCTGGCCCGCGACGGCATCAAGCGGCTCACCGGCTGGGAGGCGACCCAGCCGCTCAACGGGCAGCGGTGCCTCACCCGGGCGGCGTTCGAGGCGGCCCGGCCGCTCGCCCACGGTTTCGGCGTCGAGACAGGCATGACCGTCGACCTGCTCAGGAAGGGCTTCAGGGTGACCGAGGTCGAGGTCGAGATGTCGCACCGGGCGACCGGCACCGACTGGCGCTCGCAGATGCACAGGGCCAAGCAGCTCCGCGACGTCGGCCTGGCCCTGGCCGCCCGCGAGCCCGCCGTGAACCAGGCGCGAGCCGCCCTCCGCTCCCCACGCCGCTGACCGGGCTCGCCGGCCTGGGCTCGCCGGCCTGGGCTCGCCGGCCCGGGCTCGCCAACCTGGGCCCGTTGACCGGGGCTCGTTGACCGGGGCTCGTTGACCGGGGCTCGTTGACCGGGGCTCGTTGACCGGGGCTCGTTGACCGGGGCTCGTTGACCCGCGCCGCTGACCCGCGCCGCTGACCCGCGCCTCACCCCAGAGGCCGTGCCGGCGCGGCGATGGTCTTCCTCCGCGCGGCCGGTGCCGCCGGGCACGCCGCCCGGCCGGTGCCGCCGGGCACGCCGCCCGGCCGTGCCGACAGGCACGCCGGCCCGGCCGGTGGCGGCGGCCTCATGTGGTGGAATTCTCGGGTGGATTCGCGGGGGCTCGCACGGATCGCCGCCCGGCTGGCCCCGGCCGCCGGCGGTCTTTCGATCCTTCTCACGATCGCGATCGGCGCCCTCGGGCCGTCGGCGATGGTGCCCCGGCTGCCCGGACGGCCGTGGCAGCCCTCCTACTCGTTCGAAGTCGCGCCCGACGGTCATCTCGTCGTCGCCATGGCCGCCGCGGCGCTCGTCCTCGGCACGCTCGGCCTGGCCGCCGGCCTCGCGTACGCCGACCGGATGCCGCGGGCGCGCACGCTGGTCGTCGCCGGGTGCGCCGCCGCCGCGGTCCTCGCGTTCCTGCCGCCCTCCGGGTCGGCCGACCACCTCAACTACGCGGCGTACGGCCGGCTGGCGGCCCTCGGCTACGACCCGTACGCGACCGTGCCCGCCGACCTGCCCGCCGATCCCGTCGTCGGCAGCGTGGAGGAGTGGCGTGACACCCCCAGCGTGTACGGCCCGGTCGCGACGGCCGTGCAGGCGCTGGCGAGTCACGCCGGGGGCGAGTCGGTCCGCCTGACGGTCTTCGTGATGGCTCTGGTCAACGCCGCCGCCTTCGTCGCCACCGGCCTGCTGCTGCACCGTGCCACGGCCGGCGATCCCGTGCGGCAGCGCCGCGCGGCCCTGCTCTGGACGGCGAACCCGCTGGTCGTCTACCAGCTTGTGGCCGGGATGCACCTCGACACCCTCGCGGTCGCGCTCGTCGTGGCCGGGCTCGTCGCCCGCCGGGGCGTGCCGCTCGGCCTCGGCGTCGCGGTCAAGGCCACCGTGGGCGTGGTGGCGCTGGGCACGGCGTGGGAGCTGCGCGGCAACCCGCGGCGGCTCGCGCTGGTCGCCGGGCTCGCCACGCTCACCGTCGTCGTGGCGTACCTGCTGGCCGGGCCCCACTCGCTCGACCAGTTGCTGAACGCCAGCAGGTTGGTCTCGCTCGCCACCCCGTGGGCGCTCGCGAAGAAGGCGCTGCAGGCGGTGTTCGAACCCGGGGCGTACCACGCGTGGATCCAGGCGGGGTCGCTGCTCCTGCTGGCCGCGCTCGCCGTCCTGATGCTGCGCGGCCGTCCGGCGGCGGAGCGCGAGGGGCCGGTCGTCGCCCTCGCCGTCGCGGTGGCCTGGCTGTTCGCCACGCCGTACGCGCTGCCGTGGTACGACGGGCTGGGCTTCGCGCTGCTCGCCCTGGTCGCCTGGCCGGGCCTGGAGGCGTTCCTGGTCGCCCGGCTCACCGTGCTCTCGCTGGCCTATCTCCCGGCGCGCAAGGCGCACCAGCCGGACGACCTGTCGTGGCTCGTCGACGTGGTCAGGCAGTGGGTGGCGCCGTCGCTTCTGCTGGCGCTGACGATCGTGCTGTTGTGGTGGGCGGCGCGAGCTGGAGGGCGTGTACGGACGCCGCCAGCGCCAGCGGCACCACGACCGTCAGGGCCATCGCCGGAATCGCGATCCCCGAGTCGTTGATCAGGAACCCGGCGAACGCCGCGGTCAGCGCGCCGAACAGTCCTGCCCTCAGCTCCGGCGCCCGCTCGTACGCCAGGCTCAGCGCGGGCGCGCCCCACCGCGACGGCCGGGCCAGCACGAGGAACAGGAACGCCAGTGCGACCAGCGACAGCAGCGTCAGCGGAAGGTTGCCCAGCGTGTGAAGCATCGCCCCGAGCTTGCGTCCCACGACCGAGCCGCCCTCGCCGCCGATCAGTTGCTCGACGAACGCGCCGAGATGCGTGCGCCGATCGGCGGGACGCAGCCAGTCGGCCACCGCGATCAGCGAGATGAGCACGCCGCCCGCCACGGCGATCAGCCCCAGCCGGACGACCGAGATCCGTTTGCCCGCGACCATCAGCACGCACACCGCCACGCCGAGGACGAACGACGGCACCCCGCCGAAGTCCGCGCCCCACGTCGGCCAGCCGTCCCCGGCGATCGCGAGCAGGCCGTACGCGACGCAGACGGCCACGGCGAGCCGCGGCCGGCGGCGCAGCGCGTGGGCGACGGCCGCCAGGAGCAGGATCGTGCCGGTCGAGTAGACGGCGAAGGCCATGTTGCCGAAGCCGTAGAACCGGCCGCCGGTCACCGGCTCATACCCGGCCACCGCGTTGACCTGCAGCCGCGAGCCCGTCACCACGTCGACGAGGAGCGCGAGCGAGCTGATCCCGGCGACCACGGCGGGCGGCCCCAGCACGTGGCGGCGCCACGGCCCGGCGTACGCGAGCCCCGCCGCCAGAAGGGCGAAGGCCAGGATCGTGCCGAGCAGGGCGGGCATCGGGTGCGCGAAGCTCCACCACGGCACGAGCTGCGCCAGGAAGATCGATATCGGCAGCGCGCCGCTGACCGTCGCCACGACGCGAGTGGTCGTCAGCATGCGCCGGTGGCGCCTGACCACGACCGCGGACAGGCCGTAGAAGAGCAGTTGCGCGACGACCAGCGTGATGAAGAACGGCTCCCTGACCTCCCTGAGCACCTGGCTCGCGAGATCGGCGTCGGCGAGCTGACGGGCCGCCCCGGCGATAGGCGGGGCCGCGCCGCCGCCCGACCACGGCCTGCCGACCACGCCCTCGGGAGTGGGAACGCCGAGCAGGTGCGTGACCGTCGCCGTGACGTCGGTGATCGTGACCAGCGCCCGCTGCCGGGTCGAGGTGGCGGTCAGCCACCCGTGCCCGTACGGCCCGCCCGCGGCGATCGCGACGTGCAGGTGGGCGACGGAGCCCTCGCCGCGGCCGGGGGAGTCGGACAGCCCCGCCACGAGCACGGTCGCACCGGCGGGCACCTTGGCGAGCACCTCCGCGACGGTCCGGTCGGCCGCGCTCACGGCCGCCCGCCGCCCCTGCCCGCCGGTCTCGATCCCGGTGATCTCCCCCGCCTCGGCGACGACGAGGGCGTACGGCGTGAGGTCGGGCAGCGCGGCGGGCGTCGCGGCGTACGTCGCGACCCTGCCGGAGGAATCGGCGGCGGCCAGGGCGGCTCCCGGGCCGATGGCCGCGATGCGGCCTCCGGCGGCGGTCACGGCGTCGGCGAGGAGCCCGAGCCGGGCCTTGAACGGGCCGGCCTGCTGCACGGCGACCAGCTCGGACCAGTTCTGGATCGCGGCCGTGCCGCCGGCGCCGGTGACGGGCCCGGGGAGGGGCGTGCAGCCCGAGCCGGGCGCACCCGCCCGCTGACCGGCCGAGACCGTGAGCCATCCGGCGGCCGGGCAGGTCACGGGCGACCCTTCGGGAGGGACGGCCCTCGTGGACAGCGACGCGCTGGAGCCGCGGGCGGCCAGCCCCCACAGGGCGGGGGTCCGCCGAGGATCCAGATCGTCCCAGCGGAGACCGGGCACCCCGATCATCACGACCCGGCCCGTCACCGCGGCGGGCTGACGTGACGCCGACGCGGGAGAGGCGGGCAGGACGAAGACCGCCACGACGAGCACCAGGATCGACGCGAAGATCCCCGCCGCGGCTCGGGCCGCCGGGCCCGGAGCCGGGGCTGATCCAGGTGGCACTGTCCCGCGCTCCCTCATGATCGATAACGGTGCGGACACGGTCCACGGTAGCCTGCCTGGTCATGACGACTGGCCGGATCGCCGGGGGCCGCCGGCCTGCCTGGGCATGGGCGCTCGCCCTGGTGGCGGTGGCCGCCGCGGCGGCGCCGCTGATCGCCTTCTGGCTGACCAATCCGGAGGACCAGCGTCTGGTGGACCTGGACGTCTACCGTACGGGCGGCTGGGCGCTGCTGCGGGGGCTGCCCGTCTACGACGTGATCACGCCGGCTCCCCAACTGCTGCCGTTCACGTATCCGCCGGTGGCCGCGATGCTGGCGGTGCCGCTCGCCATGATGTCGTGGCCGGTCGCGCAGTGGGTGTGGACCGCGGCCCTCGTCGCCGTCCTCGCCGTGACGGTCCGGCACGCCTTCCGCGCCTTCCTGGACGGCGTGCGCGGCGCACTGGCCGCGCCGTTGCTGTTCGCCGTGCTGTGCGCCGCGTGCACGTATCTGATGCCGGTCAGGGACCAGTTCAGGTTCGGCCAGGTGGACCTGTTCCTCCTGGCGTTGTGCCTGCTCGACTGCGTGGCGCGCAGACCGTGGTGGCCGCGCGGCATGCTGATCGGCCTCGCCACGGCGGTGAAGCTCACCCCCGGCGTGTTCCTCGTCTACCTGGCGATCACCGCCTTTCCCGCCCGGAAGGGGGATGAGGGACAGCGCAGGGCCTTGTTCATGGCGGTGTTCACGGCGGCCCTGCTCACGCTGCTGCCGTTCCTGGTGATCTTCGACGACGCCCGGGACTTCTGGTTCGGGGCGCTGCTCGACTCCGAGCGCCTGGGCGCGAACGCCGCCACCACCAACCAGTCGTTGCGCGGCATGCTGCTCAGGCTCTACCTGCCCGGCTGGCTGACCACGGTGCTCTGGCTCGCCGCCGTCGCCGTGATCGGCTGGTACGGCTTCCGCCGTGCCCGGCGGGCATACCTGGACGGCGACGTGACGACCGCGGTGGCGCTCACCGGGCTGATGGCGGTGCTGCTGTCGCCGGTGGCCTGGATCCACCACATCGCCTGGGTCGTGGTCGTGCTCGCGGCTCTCGCGGGGTCCGGGCGCGACCCGGTCCGGCTGCTGGTCGCGGCGGGCGTGTGGCTCTACTACGTGCTGCCCGTCCCGTGGTGGGGGGTGGCGCTCAAAGCGCTGGAGATCCCCGTGCTCAGCCCGGTCGTGGGGAAAGTCGTGCAGAACGCGTTCGGGCTCGGCACGATCGGTCTCGTCTGGCTCCTCGGCTCCTGGTTGCCGCGGCGGCGGGCCGCTGTCGCCGTTCCCGCTGCGGCGACTTGACCAATTCATTACTCTCGGTGCCGTGCTGGTTACCGTTGTGGGGTTGGCCGGGGTCGTGGCGGGTGCGACCGGCATGGTCATCGGCCTGATCGCGCTGCGGGCCGCCCGCCGCTCCGTGTGGCGATGCCTGGACGTCCTCGCCCGGCGGGCGGCCGTCGAGGGGCGGGTGGACGCCAGGGCGATTCGCGACGTGGCGTTGTACCGGTACGACGCGCTCGACGAGATGACCGGCAGGCTGTCGTTCTCACTCGCGCTCATCAACGGCTTCGGTGACGGCGTCGTGCTGACGTCGATCAACGGGCGCACCGAGACCCGCACGTACGCCCGCGCCGTACGCGGAGGGAGGGGAGTGCAGCCGCTGTCGCCGGAGGAGGACCGGGCCGTACGGGCGGCCAGACTCGGCATGGGTCCTGAGGTCGAGCCGCATCGCGTCCGACGCTGAGGTGGGACGGCGGAGGGCGGGAGGCGTCCACAGGGCGGGGCTGACGAGGACGTTTTCCACAGGAGTGTCGTCGCGCGACCGCGACACCTGCCGGCGGATACTCTGGATGACATGTCGAAGCTCGCGTATCTAGGGCCCCAGGGCACCTTCTGTGAAGCGGCTCTACGACTTCTGGAGCCGAATGCCGAGCGTCTGCCCTGCGCCAATGTCGGAGCCGCGCTCGACGCCGCCCGCGACGGCGAGGCGGACGGCGCGGTGGTCCCGCTGGAGAACTCGGTGGAGGGGGCGATCACCCAGACCCTCGACGAGCTGGCCGGGGGGAAGCCGCTCCACATCACCGGTGAGTGGCTGCTTCCGGTCGAGTTCTCCCTGCTGGTGCGCTCCGGCACCGAGCTGGCCCAGATCAAGCGGATCATCACCCATCCGGCGGCGCACACCCAGTGCCGTGGGTTCATCGAGCGCGAGATGCCCGGCGCCGTGGTGATCGCGGCCTCCTCGACGGCCGCCGCCGCGCAGGAGGTCGCCTCTCCCGAGTCGCCGTACGACGCGGCGATCAGCCCGGCCATCGCCGGGGAGTACTACGGGCTCGACGAGGCCGCCTCGAACATCGGAGACCGCTCCGACACCGTCACCCGGTTCATCAAGGTGAACCGTCCCGGCCCGCTGCCCGAGCCCACCGGCGCCGACCGCACCTCGCTCGTGGCCTTCCTCCGTGACGACCACCCGGGCGCGCTGCTGGAGATGCTGAGCGAGTTCGCGGTGCGCGGGGTCAACCTGACCCGCATCGAGTCGCGACCCACCGGAGACGGCATCGGCCGCTACTTCTTCCACTTCGACCTGGAAGGTCACATCGCCGACGCCCGGGTCGGGGAGGCCGTCACCGGGCTCCGCCGGCTCTGCGACGACGTGCGTTTCCTCGGCAGCTATCCGCGCGCCGACCGCGTTGCGACGCAGGTCAGGGAGGGTACGGCGGACGCGGACTTCGCCGAGGCCGGAGAATGGCTCGCCAAGATCCGCGCCGGTCTCGCTTAACGGGCGGGAGCCGCACCGGCTCCGGTAGCCTTTGAGCCGTGATTGACCTGCGAACCCTTCGTGAGGACCCTGACCGGCTCCGGGCGTCGCAGCGCGTCCGCGGCGAGGACGACTCGGTCGTGGAGACCCTGCTGTCGCTCGACGAGCGCCGCCGTGCCGCGCTCAACAACTTCGAGTCGCTGCGCGCCGAGCAGAAGAGCATCGGCAAGTCGGTGTCCCGCGCGTCCGGAGACGAGCGCCAGGCGCTGCTCGATCGCGCGAAGGATCTGGCCGCGCAGGTGAAGGCGGCCGAGAGCGAGGCCGCCGCGCTGGCGAGCGAGCTCGACGAGCTGCTCATGACCGTGCCGAACATCGTCGAGCAGGGCGCGCCCGCCGGCGGCGAGGACGACTACGTGGTGCTGGAGGAGATCGGCGAGAAGCCGGTCTTCGACTTCGAGCCACGCGACCACGTCGAGCTGGGCGAGCTGCTCGGCGCGATCGACACCGAGCGCGGTGCCAAGGTGTCCGGCGCCCGCTTCTTCTTCCTCAAGGGCGTCGGCGCGCGGCTCCAGCTCGGGCTGCTCAACATGGCGATGCAGCAGGCGGTCGAGGCCGGCTTCACGCCGATGATCACGCCCGTGCTGGTCAAGCCCGAGGCCATGGCCGGCACCGGCTTCCTCGGCGCCCACGCGAGCGAGGTCTACCGGCTGGAGGCCGACGACCTCTACCTGGTCGGCACCAGCGAGGTGCCGATGGCGGCCTACCACTCCGACGAGATCCTCGACCGGGCGTCGCTGCCGATGCGGTACGCCGGCTGGTCGTCCTGCTTCCGCCGCGAGGCCGGGTCGTACGGCAAGGACACCCGGGGCATCATCCGCGTCCACCAGTTCGACAAGGTGGAGATGTTCTCCTACTGCCGTCCCGAGGACGCGCACGAGGAGCACCTGCGGCTCCTCGCGTGGGAGAAGGAGATGCTGGAGAAGGTCGAGATCCCCTTCCGGGTGATCGACGTGGCGGGTGGCGACCTCGGCTCGTCCGCGTCGCGGAAGTACGACTGCGAGGGCTGGGTGCCCACGCAGGGCCGCTACCGTGAGCTCACCTCGACCTCCAACTGCACCGACTTCCAGGCCCGCCGCCTGAAGGTGCGCTATCGGGACGAGGACGGCAAGCCGCAGCACGTGGCCACTCTCAACGGCACGCTCGCCACCACCCGCTGGATCGTGGCGATCCTGGAGAACCACCAGCAGGCCGACGGCTCTGTGGTCGTTCCCAAGGCGCTGCGGCCGTACGTGGGGCTCGACGTGCTGGAGCCGCTGTCCCGTTAGGGAGTCGATCGACCCGCTCTGAATGAGGACCTCCGGCGTGGTGCCGCCTGCCACGTCCGGAGGTCTTCGTGTTTCACCGTGACGGCCCGAATGTCCGGGGTCGTGGCCGGCGAATCCCGGCCCTGCCGTGCGGGCCGGCCGAATACGAGCGGAACGCCCCATGGGGGGCCTGGGGGGCCGAAAGCGTCAGAGGTGGCAAAGGATGCGATATGCGCGTTGGCGGCAGGGGATGTCAGATGTGATGTAAATCTCTCTGTTTCGGCGAGGTTGGGGCGCGGAGAAGGCCCTCATCGTGAAACTTTCATGCGCAAAGGCCGTCCGGTACGTCGCGCTCCACGTGTGCGGCTTGGGCGGCGGCACGTTCACCCTCACGCCATGCCCACCCTCACGCCATGCCCACCCTCACGCCATGCCCACGGCCCCGCTGCCGCCTGCAGCACGTGCCGCAGCCCCGGATGCGGCCCTCAAACCCGGCTCAGAGCCACTCAGAGCCTCAGACCGGCCCTCAGCTCGGCCCAAGGCCCCGCACACGGCCTCAGAAGCCCCAGACGGCCCTCAATCCCGCGCAGAGCCACCGGCTCGGCCTCGGCGGGGTCTTGGTGCTGCGTTCTTCCCGCCAGGCCTCGCGGCGCCCGCCGACGGGCTTGGCGGGGTGGCCGAGGGCGTGCACCTCGGGCCCGGTCGGCCCCTGGAATGCGAAAAGCGGGGCTCGCCACGGCGAGCCCCGCTTCTCTCAAGTCGTCAGGTCAGAGGCCACGGACGTTCGACGCCTGCGGACCCTTCGGACCGGCGATGACCTCGAACTCGACCCGCTGGCCGTCCTCCAGGTTGCGGTAGCCGCTGCCCGTGATCGCGGAGAAGTGCACGAACACGTCGGGCTCGCCGCCGTCCGGTGCGATGAAGCCGAAGCCCTTCTCAGCGTTGAACCACTTGACGGTTCCCTGAGCCATTACTGCTCTCCCTAAGGAAGTGAATCTTGGGGACCACACCTCGTGGACCCCGGGTGTGTCGCACAGCTCCCCGGGTGGCTCATACAGTCAAACTGGTTTTCGCTACGGGAACAGCTAATACAACGCCTTCACATCTAACACTATGTAGCCCGTTGGTGTTCCACGTCCGGGGGAGATTTCTCGTGCCGAGGGCGGCCGGGGGCGTCCCCGGGCGTATGTCGGTGCACACTGGAACCTGTCATGACCTGCCCCCGCCTTGTCGCCACGGATCTCGACGGCACCGCTCTGCGCACCGACGGAACGATCTCTCCACGCACCGCCGCCGCCTTCGCCCGGGTGGAGGAGGCCGGCGGCACGCTCGTCTTCGTCACCGGCCGCCCGCCCAGGTGGATGCACACCGTGGCGGGAGCCGTACGGCACCGTGGGCTGGCGATCTGCGCGAACGGCGCGCTCGTGTACGACCTGCACACCGAGGAGATCGTCGAGGCGCATCTGATCGCCTCCGACGTCCTCCAGGAGTGCGTCGCCCGCCTGCGACGGCAGGTGCCCGGCCTGACGTTCTCGGTCGAGTACGAGGGGGGCTTCGCGCACGAGTCCGACTACGCGCTGGGCGGCTGGGATTCGCGCGAGCTGTCCTACGGACAGGAAGTGGCGATCTCGGCGCTGACGTCCCGGCCGTGCGCCAAACTGCTCGCGCAGCACGTCTCGATGGACCCCGACGAGCTGCACCGGGGAGTGCTGGAGATCGTCGGCGACATCGTGACCCCGACCCACTCGAGCGGGCGGGCGCTGATCGAGATGAGCGCGCACGGTGTGACGAAGGCCACGGCCCTCGCCGCGCTGGCCGACGAGCGCGGGATCAAGCCCGCGGAGGTGGTCGCCTTCGGCGACATGCCGAACGACCTGCCGATGCTGACCTGGGCCGGCACGTCGTACGCCGTGGCGAACGCCCATCCCGACGTGCTGGCCGCCGTCGACCATGTGACGGCGGCCAACAACGACGACGGTGTGGCGGTGGTGCTGGAGAACCTGTTCTGAGGTGAAGGCAGGGCCCAGCGTTACAGGTAGGGTCCGCCGGCGCGGTGGCCCTGGTCGTCCTGCGTGCCCGGGTTCATGCCGCCGGGGAGTGCGCGGCGCATCTGCTCGAGTTGGGCGCGGGCGGCCATCTGCTGGGCGAACAGCGTGGTCTGGATGCCGTGGAACAGGCCCTCCAGCCAGCCGACGAGCTGGGCGTGCGCGACCCGCAGCTCCGCGTCGCTGGGCGCGGTGCCGGTCTCGTCGCTGAACGGCAGGGACAACCGTTCAAGCTCCTGCACCAGTTCGGGGGCGAGACCCTCTTCCAGCTCCTTGATCGAGCTCTGGTGGATGTCCTTGAGCCGCTTGCGGCTGGCCTCGTCGAGGGGAGCCGCCCGCACCTCCTCCAACAACTGGCGGATCATGCTGCCGATCCGCATCACCTTGGCGGGCTGCTCCACCAGGTCGGCGACGGACCGCTCCTCGTGCTCGCCATTACCGTTGCCGCCGGAGACCGAGAGGCCCTGCGGCCCCACGACCACGATCTGCGGCGTGCTCTCGTCTGCGTTCATCGATCGCTTACATCTCCTGATTCGCCGGGGCACACCGTGCTCACCCCATCAACCTAGCTCACCTCACCAGCAGGAGTTTGCCCACGTGTTGCCCTTCTTCGAGCATGCGGTGGGCGTGGGCGGCCTGGTCGAGGGGGATCCGCTCGTGCACCACGGGCCGTACGGCCCCGGCCGTGACGAGCGGCCACACGTTGTCCACCACGCCCCGGCAGATCACGCCCTTGTCGTCCACCGGACGGTTGCGCAGCCCGGTCGCGTGGACCGCCGCCCGCTTGGCGAGGAGCGTGCCGAGATCGAGCTCGCCCTTTGCGCCGCCCTGCATGCCGATGACGACCAGGCGGCCGCCGGTGGCGAGGGCGCGGAGGTTCCCGGGCAGGTATTTCGCGCCGACGATGTCGAGGATGACGTCGGCCTGGCCCTCGAACCGCTCCGCGAAGTCCTCCTCGCGGTAGTTCACGCCCTCGTCCGCGCCCAGCTCGCGGCAGCGCGCGAGCTTGTCCGCCGACCCGGCCGTCACGAGCACGCGCGAGCCGTACGCCTTGGCGAGCTGGATGGCCATGGTGCCGATGCCGCTCGCGCCACCGTGGACGAGCAGAGTCTCGCCCTTCCTCAGGCGGGCCGTCATGAAGACGTTCGACCACACCGTGCAGGCGACCTCGGGGAGACCGGCGGCCTCGTCCAGGGGAATGCCCTCCGGCACCGGCATCACCTGCTGCCAGGGAACCGCCACCCGTTCGGCGTATCCGCCGCCGGCAAGGAGGGCGCAGACCCTATCGCCGGGCGCGAGATGAGGGACATTCCCGCCGACTTCAATGATCATTCCCGAACATTCGAGTCCGGGGATCTCGGAGGCGCCGGGCGGGGGCGGATAGAAGCCGCGGCGCTGCAGCAGATCCGCCCGGTTGACGGCCGAGGCGGCGACGTCGATGACCACCTCACCTGGGGCGGGATGCGGGTCCGGCACTTCCTCCCAAGCCAAAACCTCAGGTCCGCCGGGTTCGGAAATCACGATCGCACGCATGTGACCTAAAGTAGCGTGGCGGGGAAGTAGGCGGTTGCCCGTATTCACCGCATTACGGGGCGCTAATCTGCAATGTGTTTGCTACCCCATTAGCCCAGCCCGAGGGGGTACACGGTGGCGAGACATGATCGTGAGGATCCCCATTCTCTCGAGGACCAGCTCGCGTGGCTTGACGCGATCAAGGAGATGCCCGACGAGGTCGAGATAGCCGTCAGCGCGGTCACCTCCGCCACCGTCGCCTCTCCACCGCCGTCGTCCGCCGAACCCGAGCCCGTCTCCCCGTACCCCGCCGACCCCTGGAGTCTCGTCCCGGCCGAGCCCGCGTCCGGCGGTCTGATCCGCGGCGCCGCCGACAGCGCGACCGGCTCCGCGTACGGTGCCCCGCGGCAGGAGGACGAGGAGACCGCGGAGGCCTCCGAGGCGTCGTCCACCAGTCCCATCCGCGAGTCCCACTTCGGCGGCGACTCCGGCTATTCGGGCGGCTTTGGGTACGAAAGTGTGGAAAAGTCCGGGTTTGGGTCGGGCTATGGAGTCGATTCGGGGTATGGCGAATCGGCCTTCGGCGACACGACGGCCTTCGTGACCAGGCCCGGCTCCTCGCCTGCGGACGAGTGTGAGGACGCGCCGCCGACCGAGTCCTCCGGCGCTTTCGGTCTGTCCCCGGAGACGTCCCTCCGGGGCGGCGCTCTCGGCGAATCTACGGAGACGACCACCCGGGGCGGCGGTTTCGGTGAACATCCGGAGACATCTCGCCGGGGCGGCGCCTTCGGTGACCCTGGGGAGACGGCGGCCCGAGGCGACGCCTTCGGCGAGCATGCGGAGACGTCCGGCCGTGGTACGGCTTTCGGTGACCCTGGGGAGACGTCCGGCCGTGGTACGGCTTTCGGTGACCCTGGGGAGACGTCCGGCCGTGGTACGGCTTTCGGTGAGCCCGCGGAGACGTCCGCGTCGTCGACCGGACCCGTAAGCCCTCCGTCGCCCGAGCCGTCTTTCGGCGCGGCGTCCGAGTCGTCCTTCGCGCCCTCTTTCGGCGCGTCTTTCGGTGCGGCATCGGAGCCCTCTGCGACGTCCTCGGGCACGATGTCGGAGTCGCCGAGCGGTGACCAGGAGCCGGAGGACGACGGCCGCCCCACCTCGTCGCAGGGGGGCCTGGACGGTTCCTCGTCCTTCACCACCCCTCTGTTCGGCGAACGGGCCTTCGGCGCCTTTTCCGGCTCGCCCGCGGACACCGACGGCTACAACGTCGGAGCCTTCTCCGACAGCGAGACGCGTGAGCCCTTCTCCTCGTCGGAGCCCGGCACGCCGTCCGCGTCCCAGGAGCCGTTGCGGGGCTGGCTGGAGCCGGCCGTGCCGGTGCCGGCCGCCCAGCAGGAACCCGCCACCGCCCCCGAGCCGGAAGAGCAGCCCGCGCCGCCGGAGATCCCGTCTCCCTTCGCCGCCCCGCGCGCCGAGGCCCCTCCGGACATCAAGGACGACCGCTTCACCGGTTCGCTGCGGGAGGATCTGGCCGCCGAGGAGCGAAAGCCGTACGAGCCGGGTCCTGTCGCGGCGCCCGCGCCCGCACCCGCGCGTTCGCCAATGCCGGAGGCCATGCCGGAGCCCGCGCCCGAGCGTACGCCGAGCCTCGCACCCGAGCAGGCGCTCGTCGCGGAACGGGACGCGGTGGCAGAGCGGGAGGCGTACCAATCTCCCCGCCGACCGGCTCCCCCTGCCCACGCCTTCGCCTCGCCGGCGCGTACGACAGGGTCGAAGACGGCAGGGTCGAAAGCGGCAGGATCCAAGCCGACCGCCGACAGCCTCGACCCGGTCACGCTGCTGAGGGGACGGAGGAACGTTCCCGCGACGGGCTGGCGGCGGCTGGTCTACAAGGCGTCCGCCGGACTGATCAAGCCGGGCGAGGCCCCGGAGGTGCGGCGGCGTCGTGAACTGGTGCAACGCGCCCGCACGCCCGTCGCCACCGGCCATCACCGGGTCGCCGTGCTCAGCCTCAAGGGTGGTGTGGGCAAGACCACGACGACCGTCGGCCTCGGCGCCACGCTCGCGCAGGTGCGCGGCGACCGTGTCATCGCCGTCGACGCCAACCCCGACCGCGGGACGCTCTCCGACAAGGTCGAGTTGGAGACCGCGGCCACCGTACGCGACCTGCTGAACGAGCGCGCGCAGATCAAGCGGTATGTGGACATCAGGGCTTTCACGTCGCAGACGCCGTCGCGGCTGGAGATCCTGGCGTCGGACCGCGACCCGTCGGTGTCGGAGGCGTTCAGCGCCAAGGACTACCACGCGGTGGCGCAGGTGCTGGAGAACTTCTACTCCATCTGCATCACCGACTGCGGCACCGGCCTCCTGCACTCCGCCATGTCAGGTGTGCTCGGTATGGCCGACCAGATCGTGCTGGTCAGCTCGCCGTCCGTGGACGGCGCGCGGGCGGCCTCGGCCACGCTGGACTGGCTGGAGGCGCACCACTACGGCGATCTCGTCCGGGCCGCCACCGTGGTGCTGTGCAGCGTACGGCAGCGCTCGAAGTCCACGGTGGACCTCGACAAGCTGGAGGCTCATTTCGCCGCCCGTTGCCGCACCGTGGTCCGCGTGCCGTACGACGCCCACCTGGAGGAGGGGGCGGAGATCGATCTCGACCGCCTTCAGCAGGCCACCAGGGACGCCTACCTCCGTCTGGCCGCCTCCGTGGGCGATGGCTTCGCCGGGCCGCAGGCACTGACCGAGCGCAGGTTCTCCGAAATTCCCGATCACCTGTAGCCGATCGCGGGCCGGGAATGATCTCTTTCGCGGTCGCGGTCACGTGCCGGGGAGTGACAGACTAGGCTGCTGCGTGGCGCCTCCAGCCGCGGGGCGCCGGGGAGAGCTCGCCTAGTGGACGATGGCGGCGGTCTTGAAAACCGCTAGGCCGGGTGACCGGTCTCGTGGGTTCGAATCCCACGCTCTCCGCTCAACCAGCCAAAACGGCGTCTGACCAGCGGTTTCGCACCGGTCGGACGCCGTCGCTCGTTCCGGCCGTGCGCAGCCGTACGCCACCCTGAGCAGCCCTCGGCCGACACCAGTACAGCTTTGGCCGAGGCCGCCCCGATCGACTGGTGGGGTGATCACAAGCGTTTACCGGGCTTACGGAAAGAACCATGCCGGCAGGCGTTCTCCAGGCTCGCTACGATCTGTCCACGGGCTGACCCAGCTCCCCGAGGGACTGCGTGAGCCGCTTCCGGGCAGCATTCAGGCGTCCGCTGTAGTCCGGCATGAAGATGTCAACCAGCGCGGTCTCCAGTGTCCCGGCGATCAGGTGTAGCGGTGACCAGACCGCGCGGTCCTCGCCGACCAAGTCGTCGAACTCCGCGGTGCCGATCATTCGGTCGAGCCAGTCAGAGAGCACCAGGGCCTGATCCTGCGTCAGACTGATTGTGAACTCTCTCTCCATCACCTCGCCGAGGGTAGCGTCGCTCGGCCCGGTGATCTAAAGGTCGATGACGACCTTGCCATGCACGTGCCGGCCGGCCTGGAGCTCGGCCGCGCGGCGGATCTGCTCGACCGGGAAGGTCGCCGCGATAGGCACTCGAAGTCGGCCCGCCGCGACCATGCGGGCGACCTCTTCCAGGGCGCCGGGGGCGGCGTTCGCGCCGTTGGCCGCCGGCACGCCGTCGACTTGCGCGGCGATGGTGCAGATGCGGCCGTCCGGGACGCCGAGTTCCCTCGCGGCGCGCACTGTCTCCGTCCCGTGCAGGTCGATGGCGGCGGTGACACCGCCGGGAGCGAGGGCTCGGACCCGGTCGGCCAGGCCGTCGCCGTAGGCGACCGGCTCGGCTCCGAGATCGCGCAGGAAATCGGATGATGTCGCCGATCCCGTCCCGATCACGCGGGCTCCTGCGATCCGGGCCAGCTGGACGGCGAACACCCCGACCCCGCCCGCCGCGCCGCCGATCAGCACTGTGTCGTCCGGGCCGGGGTCGACCACGGCGAGGGCGGCGGATGCCGTACGGCCGGCGATGGTGAGGGCGGCGGCGGTGCGGTCGTCGACGCCGTCGGGAGTGTGATGCGCCTCGTTCGCCGCGATTCCCCCGGCCGGGTCGATCACCACGAAGTCGGCGACCGCGCGGGACAGGGCGCCCCCGAACACCCGGTCGCCGGGCGCGAAGCCGGTCACCCCTTCGCCGACCTGGTCGACCAGCCCCGCGTAGTCGGTCCCGAACCCGGCCGGGAGGCTCAAGCCGAACCGGGCGGCGGTGTCCGCGTCGGCGGTCATGATCCAGTCCATCGGGTTCAGACCGGCCGCGGTGACCCGCACGCGGATCTGTCCCGGGCCGGCGTGCGGAGCGGGAACCTCACGGATGTCCAGGACTTCGGGGCCGCCGAATGAATCGAGCCTGACCGCCCTGCTCCTGCCCGTCGGCGGTTGTTCCTGCATGTAGGCCTGTCTCCTTGGGGACCGAGGGAACGTGTGGAAACGGACTATGCTCCGTTTCCATGGATGACCCTAACACAACCGGAGCGCGTTCCGTTTCTACTGAGGCGGAGATGCGCGCGCCACGGGCGGACGCGACCCGTAACCGCGACCAGTTGCTCGCGGTGGCGACCCGCGTGTTCGCGTCCGCTGATGCCGAGCCGTCGATGCGTGCGATCGCCCGCGAGGCCGGAGTCGGCATCGCCACGCTCTACCGGCACTTCCCGACCCGCGAATCGCTGGTCGACGCGGTCTACCGGGACCAGGTCGTACGGCTGACGAGCGGCGCCCGCGAGCTGCTCGGCCGGCTGCCCCCGGCCGCGGCGATGCGGCGCTGGATGGACTTGTTCGGGGACTGGATCGCGACCAAGAACGGCATGCTCGACACGCTGCTTGTGATGATCGAGTCGGGCGAGATCGCCCATGCGCAGACCCGGAGCGAGCTGCTGGCGGCCATCACCACGATTCTCGACGCCGGTCGCGCGGCGGGCGACCTCCGCTCCGACGTCACCGCCGAAGACATCGCCGCCTCCCTCATCGGCATCTTCACCGTGGCCCCCCGGCGCGAGCATGAAGCCAAGGCAGGTCGCCTGCTGGACCTCCTGATGGACGGCCTCCGGCCCGCCGCCCGGCCGGCCTGAGCCCGGATCGAGGCGGCGTTGCGGGCCGGCTTCCGGATCGCGATGGCGGCGGCTACCTGCCGAGTGCGTTGTTGGCGATGAGCGCGGTGGCGGTGTCGATGATGGTCTCCTCAGTGGGGCGGAGATGCCAGCCGAGCTGGGTGCGGGCCTTGCTGCTGTCGACGAGCCTTGTGCGGCCCAGCTCGGGGCGCAGCATCGCCATCTGCGGGTTCAGGCGGGCGAGGAGCTTGACGACGATGTCGGGCATGGTGCGCGTGGGCACTTTGGCGGCTTCGTCCGGGAGCTTTTCGCGCAGGATCCGATACCACCAGAAGCTGCCCGACCCGAGGAAGCGCCGGCCTGCGGCGGTTGGGCTGGTCATGGCGAGTATGTGCAGTTCGGCGATGTCACGGACATCGACGATGTTCCATCCGATGTTCGGCACGGCGGGGATCTCACGGGTGAGCAGGCGACGCTTCGGGCCATCTTCGACCTGGCCGGTGCCGCGCCGTCGAACGCCAACGCCCAGCCCTGGCACGTCGAGGTGGTCAGCGGGGTCGCACGGGACAATCTCGCAGAGGCGCTCGTGTCCGCCGGCCGAGCCGGTCGGCGAACAGTCGACTTCCCTTACAGCGAGGACATCTACACACCGGCGCACCAACGCCGGCGTGCGGCGCCGCCGCGATCTACGCCGCGCTCGGTATCGGCCGCGACTCCTACGATCTGCGTGCCGCCTACGACGCCAAGAGTCTCCGCTTCTATGACGCGCCTCACGTCGCGCTCCTGTACGCGCCGGACCCGGGCGACCCGCGACTGACCGCCGATGTCGGCATGTACGCGCAGACCCTGCTGCTTGCCATGGCCGCTTATGGGGTGTCCAGTTGCCTTCAAGGGCTGCTGAGCTTCTACGCCGAAACGGTGCGCGAGACGCTCGGCATCACGGGCGGAAGGCTGTTGTTCGGTATCTCGTTCGGCTACGCGGACCCCGCGGCCGCGATCAACGCGGTCACCGTCGGCCGCGAGCCTCTGGAGGAGACAACGCCCTTCCATCGCTGACCGAACGCCCTCCGGCACCTCCTGGCGATCCGTCACGGTATGCCGCCGCTGGTGGTGGCGTCAAAGATCAATGGCACCGCACTGGCCGTCTGCCGGCTCACGCCGAAGGCGCCCTATAACCCGAACGTCTTTGACAGCGGCTTGCCGGCTTGGACTTTTGAAGCCATACAAATGGTCGTATAGATGCCGAATAGTGCATTAGTTACATTGCGGGCATGCTGCTCTTATCTCTCGCCAGTCATCGCTGTCTCGATGGTGGCTCGCACATGCCGCGAACCTCGCCATGGTGGTTCACATCGTAGTATCTTGAGCGCTCTGCCCATATGGGAGGCTGAATGCGCTCAGAACGCCAGGCCCCAGCTACAGCAGAAGGTGTGGAGTTCAGTCTGGTAACGATAGGTGTCGGAATTAGGGCATTTGACCTAATTCAGTCCCTAATCTCCGTTCTTACCGGGAGTATCGGCGAGTCCACGAGCCCCCTACTCGATGGTGGGCTGCTGACTCTCGTCTCACTCGAGTCACTGGGGCTGGGGCTCTGGCTGATCAAGCGGCGGTCCGTCCTGCCCTTCGCCTGGCCCTATGTCGTCGACTTTCTGCTCTCTTTTGCCGCGCTCGCTTCGGCTGCCCTCTATATAGCACCTCAACAGCGCCTCATGGTCTGGACCATGTGGGCCTTTCCCGTGACTCTCTCGACGGCGGTGATTGTGGGAGGCGTCTGTCGCCGGGGGAGGAACGTATTGATCTCTTCGGGAGTCCTCGCGGCCACTTACCTGGCCGTGACGGCGCTTCCCCTGACGGAAAACCGCTCCGATCTCGCGACCGCACTGGCGAACTCGGTCGCGTATCCGGGATTTGCGACGGTCGCCTTCTTTTTCACCCGGTTCGTCAGGAGACTAGCCAAAAGCGCGGACGACGCTCGGCTGCGCATCGCCGAACTGGAGAGTGAGCGCAGCAGGGCGATCGTGCACGACCTGCTGCCGTATCTGAAGCTGGACGACCCCGCCACTATGGACGAGAGGGCGCGTCCCGACATCGCCGGCCAGCGGCGGGCGAAGTACGAACAGATGCGCTCGTATGTGGACGGAAACCTTGGTCCTACGAACATCGAGGCGCTGGTCCGACGGGTGGTCGGGATTCATCAGGTGCTCTCGGCACGGATCGCGATGGACATCGGCGAGCCGGTCGAGCTGCCGGAGGACGTGGCCGAGCGGCTCGAGAGGGCATTGGATACGGCTCTTGCGAACGTCGAGCAGCATGCGATGGGCGCGCACGTCGTCGTGTCGGCCGCAACCGATCCGCACAGGTTGACCGTCAGGGTTTTGGACGACGGTCCAGGCTTCAGCGCCCCGCTGCACCGACCCGGGTTCGGCATGACCGAGATTCTCGGTAGGCATTTAGCTGCTGTTGGTGGCAGAGCCTCCGTCCACTCGATTCCGGGACGAGGAACGGCAGTCGAAATCGTCGTACCAAGGTAGGACGGGATGAATACGCTGGCAACGGCACACGAGCCGGTCCGCTATGTCGTCATCGACGACGAACCCCTATACCGCCAGGGATTCGGTGTCGGCACCGCTGGCGAAATTCGTCAGGTGGGCGGATATCGATCAGTCGAGGACTTTCTTGCCCTGCAGCGCGAACCATGCCATGTCGTGGTGCTCGATCTCTGCCTGAACAGGCAGACCGGAGACAAGGCCGTGCTGCAGGGCGTCAGAGCGATCCGGCAACTCGTCGAAGAGTTCAATCAGCGGGTTCTGGTGTACTCCGCCGAGGAGCGACCCGAACCTGTGGGCCGATGCGTCGCTGCGGGGGCGGCCGGTTACGTGAGCAAGTACGGCCCAGACACCTCCAAAGTCGTCCAGGCCATCGAGGAGATCGGCAGGAACGGCCGGATCGTCACGCAATCACTTCACGACGAACTCAGGTGCCTGATCCGCAGTTGCCCCGACATACGACTGTCCGGGACTCTCGAAGAGACCCTCATCCTGCTCCGAAGCAACCTGAGCAATGCGGAAATCGCCGAACGGCGTCAGCGATCCGTCCGCACCATTGAAGACCACAAGGAAAAGATCAAGCAGATTTTCGCGGCCGAACTCGTGAGCCGGGAGAAGGGATACGCCGAGCTGGTGCACGATCTCGGGATCGGCCCCGGCGATCTGGTGAACGATGAGGCCGGTCAGCGTCCCGTATTCGGTCGCATCGCGAGACGCATGCCCTGGAGTCGTGGCCGCAGCCGGCGCTGAAGCACGGGAGTTCCCAATCAACGGGGTGGTCCCTTCTTCGCGAGCTCGAGCGAAGCCGTGGCCCCGGAGGGGGCGAGGCCGCTCAAGGGACTGGAACACGCTGAATCCGCGGCGTTGGGCGACGATCGGGAGGCGTGTGGCTCAAGTACCGGGTTTTCCCGGCTGACACGGACGTTCGCACGGGAGACCGTGGTGTCCTCGGACGAAGCGCGCGGGATCGGAGGGAGGAATCGGGCCGGAACCACATGGCCGAATGGCTGCGACTGTCGGCTGACCTGGTTCGCCCCGCCCGTTGTCGTCACGCGTACGGCGTCCTGCCGTCCAGCGCCTTCAGATGAGGACGATCATGAAATCCGCGTACGAAAAGGGAGTGACCATGAACGCCGCCGTCAAATGGCGTAAGCGCATTGGACTCTCGGTCCTTGCGTCTGTGAGCTCGCTCGTCACCGTTCTCGCTGCTGCCGGCTCTGCTTCGGCGGCGACCGACTACAAGATCAACGTCACCCAGGCCTGCCGCTACACGTACAACAACTACTCGGCATGGGCGGACTACGTCAATTACGGCAACCCCTTCTCGTGGGTCTGCCGGGTCAACTCGTATTCCGCGTCGGTCCCTGCGGGAGTGGGGGTGACGGTCACCACACTCGGGGGCGTTGACATGCAGAAGTACTGCAATGTCACGCACCGTGGCACCAAGGCGGTGATCGTGACCTGGAACGCCTTCGGCTGGAAGTGCCGAGGATGATCGGTCTTTCGGAATGACCCCGCGAAGCACCTCTTGAGGTCGTTCTCAAGAGGTGCTTCGACCTCGGGTCACCGCCGTGCCTGCCCCCGAACCTACGGGTTCGGGGGTTTCCTGTGCACCGGGGCCGGTAGTCGCGGGTGGGGCTTTTCCGTCGTTCCGCCGGTCTCAGACGACTGAGCGGATGACTGGATCAGAGGCGAGGCGACGGAGGGCCGTGGCCGTCTCGGTCGCCTGGCCGGCGAACGGCTCGGGCCGTCTACCGGACTCGATCGCTTCGGCGACGGCGAGAAGATCATCGGAGGGCATCAGCGGGGTGCGTGCATCGCGAAGGTACAGCCGCCCGCCGGCAGAGGCGGACTCCACTATCTGCAGATAGGGGATGCGCCTGCCGCTTGTGGCATCCAGGCGCACGTGCGCCGTGGACAGGTCGAAGCGCTTGGCCTTCACGGCGCCTTGAATGACCAGCACTGTGCCGAAGAGGTCGGCGCGAAAGCGCAATACCCGCACGCTCAGATAGGTCATCGCGATCGCGGGAACGAGGCCGATCAACGCGACACCCGCGAACAGGACCGACGCGGACGAAGGCCCGCAGCCCAACTGGTCCCTTATTTCCTCCTGCCGGCTTGGCGGAGCATCTGGGATGTACGCGCAGAGGGCCGGGCCATGTGCGGCTTCCTGAGATGTGGATGACCGCATGAGCGTGAGCGCGGATATGGCCAGGTAGAGGAGGATGAGAAGCGTGGTCGCCGGAATAGCGGTCTTCGCCAGGGCGGACGGGCCTACGCGGAGCCGCAGAGAGGGAGTGACCACCGATCAATGCTATTGATCCGGCGCTCTTTTCGATACCCCAGACCTGGTGGGATGACTTTCCCCTACGGCGATTGCCGTCGCCATCCTCGAACGTGGCCGAAGTCGACCGCAGTTTTTCGCGGCCCGGCGACGCGGATACCGGCTCGGTAGTCGTGGTAAACGGCGGGTTTGTAGTAACGCCGAAATCGACACCTCGGCAGGCCGCAGAGTTGAGGGCCGCCGACCTCCCTTCGCGAATCGAGCTCGCGTCGGCCACACTGACTCCATGGAATACGTCGGCCGGGTGCCCGCGCCGCCGCTTGACCAGTTCATCGACGACATCTACTGCCTGACCGGGGTGCCGCGACACCGCCGGATGAACGTCCCGCCGATGCCGTCGGCACACCTGTTCGTGAACCTGGACGGACCGGCCCGCCTGTGGGATTCCGACCCTGCGGTGCCGCCTGTGGTGTTCACCGACGGGTGGTTCATGGGTGTGTGGACCAGGCGTTTCCTCTTCGAGTACCCCGCAAGGGTGCGGCTCGTCGGGGTGCACTTCAAACCTTGGGGGATGTCGCCGTTCGTCGAGATGCCCGCGATCGAGCTGCGGGACCGCTGGGTGCCGGTCGACGCCGTCTGGCGACGATCGGTGGACCGGATTCGCAACCGGGTCGGCGACAGCGCATCGGCCACCGAGACACTGCGGGTGCTGGAGGAGGAGCTACGGTCGCGGTTCGCGGAGGCGTCGCGCGGTCTCGACCTGGTGCGGCACACAGGCGGGCGTCTGGAGACTTCTCACGGCGCGATCCCGGTCGGCGTGCTGGCCGATGCCGCCGGGGTGAGCGGCAATCACCTGGCCACGCAGTTCAAGTCTCATGTCGGGATCACCCCGAAGCGGGTGGCGCGAATCTACCGCTTCGCGCGGCTGATCCTGGCCGTCGACGCTCTCCGCCCGGTCGACTGGTCGGAACTCGCCCATACGGCGGGCTACTTCGACCAGGCCCACTTCAGCAGGGAGTTCAAGGACTTCACCGGTCACACCCCGACGGAGTACCTGGCCCTGCGGCGCCGATTCCCCGTCGAGCGGGGGTTCCCGCCGGACCACGGTCCGATGCCTGCTGATTGATTTTCTACAAGCCCGGTCGCCTCCGGGACCGACAGGATCGTGGGCGAACGCGCGAAGAGGATCGAGGAGAACCCGTGGGCACAGTGATCATGCACAACGTGGTGTCGGTGGACGGTTTCATCGCCGACGAGAACGACGACGTCGGGCCACTCCACGATTGGTACTTCAACGGGGACACCCCGATCGTCCAAGGCGGCGACCAGCAGTACGACCATTCCGGTTCGGGCAGTGACTTCAGGGTCTCAAGTACGTCGGCGGAGTATGTCCGGACGATGTGGGAGTCGATCGGCACGATCGTGATGGGCCGCCATCTGTTCGACCTGGTGAACGGCTGGGAGGGCCGACCGCCCGCGGGTGACCACGTGGTCGTGGTGTCCCACCGGCCCAAGCCCGAGGGCTGGCACCCCGAGGCGTCGTACCACTTCGTCGACGGCGTGACGGCAGCGATCGACAAGGCGCAGAAGCTCGCCGGGGAGCGAACCGTCGCTGTGAACGCCGGCGACGTGGGCGGCCAGATCCTCGCGGCCGGTCTCGTGGACGAGGTGGCGATGGATGTGGTGCCGGTGGTGTTCGGGTCGGGCAAACGCTACTTCGGCGGCATCCATGGGCAGCACCTGCTGGAGGATCCCCACGTGGTCATCCAGGGCGACGGAGTGCTGCACCTGAAGTTCGGGGTACGCCGCTGACGCGGCCGGGCGGTCTGGAGGCGTCGTGCGGCCAACGCTGGGAGAAGCGTGGCCTCCGCCGCTGACGATTGTGCGTCCGTACGACGAAGCCCCGGGAGCTTCGTGAGAAGCCCCGGGGCCCGGGTGCCGTCGGTGACGGGCCACATCTCAGTGGGCCCGGCAGCGACCGTGGCTGCTTAGAGCGGCCGAACCTGCTCGGCCTGGGGGCCCTTGGCGCCCTGGCCCGCGGTGTACTCGACTCGCTGGTTCTCCTCCAGCGAGCGGTAGCCGCCGGCGTCGATGGCCGAGTAGTGGACGAAGACGTCCGGAGTGCCGTCGTCGGGGGCGATGAAGCCGAAGCCCTTCTCGGCGTTGAACCACTTGACGGTTCCCTGAGCCATGATGCTTTCTCCTCTGATGAAACGATCTCGAGAGCCACGGACGTGATCCTCGGGCTGCTGCGACCGACCGCCTTGGGAAAGCCTCGGCTCCATACGGTAACGCCCGCTGTCATAACTCAGCAGGCGCTTCAACGCATACTGGTACTTCGACACAACCTCTGCTTGCGACACTACACGCCGCAGGGCCGTCCCCGCGCCACTCTCACGCAAAACCCCGTACGGCGCCTCCACAGACTCCGTGCCCGTCCCCCGGCAGGGGGCCGCTCCTCGCCCGGGAGCGGCCGGGCGGGCACACGAATGCGTGCATCGCAGACGATCGACGGATCGCAGCAGTGTGTCTGAAAATCTACGATGTCTTCGATCAGGATTTGATGCTTCTTCCGTCTGAGGTTCGAGTCGGTGGTGAGGGGAGAGCCTCGGTATGGACCGGCACCGCACTCGAACATGGGCCGCCGTATGCCTTTCCTTTCTGACTTTTGCCTGGCTGTGCGGAACCCCCCGTCTGGCCATCGACGGAATCATGATGGGGGCGCCCCTTTTCGGTGACCCTGTTCGTGCGGAAATCGGGGATCCGTATTTGATCGCGGCGGCGGTCCTCGGGGTGGGCGCTCCCTTGATCTGTCTGTTCATCTGCCTCGGCCAGCGGTGGAGGGTGGGCGCCGCGCTTTACGCCATCGCGGCGACCGTCCTCACGATGGTGGCTCTCGTGCTCGTCGTGATCCTGATCGGCTACAGGCACCGCGGGGAGCCCACACCCGAATGGTCGCCCGCCCACCACTGCATCGAGCACAGCGGGGGCGGCGACGAGTGTCCGGGCGGTTAGCCACACGCGTCCCACTCCGTTGCCGGGGCGGGGGGTTCTCCACAGGTCCCACCCCGTCCACGGCCTCTCCTGCTCGAGGGAGAAGCAGCCGGTGCGGCGGGCGGTCTCAGCTCGGGCGGAAGCTCACACGTCCGGCGCCTCCGTGGACGCGCCGGAGTCCGCTGTCCGCCGGTGGAAAACCGGATGACATTTCGCGTCACTCGCCGGGACCCTGGGCACGGCGATGAGTTTTGTCGGTGGCGACTGTCAGGCTTGCCATGACCACGAACTCCTGTGGGACTGGGTCCCCAGGCTGGGGCGCCAGCCATGGCCATATCATTCACCCACAACCCTGATTGAGGCACCGTGTCAATCGCACAACTTGATCCGCCTACCACACCCGTGACCAAGGTTTCGGGCCGCACTCCGCCCGTGATCCGGTTGCTGGTGCTCGCCACGTTCGTGGTCATTCTCAATGAGACGCTCCTGATCAACGCTATTCCGCGGTTGATGGGCGCACTGCACATCTCGGAGCAGACCGCGCAGTGGCTCTCGACCGCCTTCATGCTGACCATGGCTGCTGTCATCCCGACCACCGGATGGTTCCTGCAACGGGTCACCACCCGTCGTGCGTACGCCACCGCGATGGGACTGTTCCTGTTCGGCACGGCGTTGGCCGCCGTCGCGCCGTCGTTCGAGGTGCTGCTGGGCGCTCGCATCATCCAGGCGTCCGGGACGGCCGTGATGATGCCGTTGCTGATGACGACGTTGATGCAGGTCGTGCCGGAGGCGGATCGCGGCCGTGTGATGGGCAACGTCTCCCTGGCCATCTCGGTCGCGCCCGCGATGGGCCCGGCGGTCTCGGGGGTGATCCTCCAGCTCGGATCCTGGCGGCTGCTGTTCGCCGTGGTGCTCCCCATCGCCGCGGTGATCACGTGGAGCGGTCTGCGGCAGCTCAAGAACGTCGGGGAGCCCCAGGCCAGCGCCATCGACTGGCTGAGCGTGACGACCGCCGCCGCCGGCTTCGGCGGCCTGGTGTACGGGCTCAGCCGTTTCGAGGGCGGCGACGTCCGCGTGGCCGCTTCGATCGTGGCGGCGGGCCTGGTCGCCATCGCGGTCTTCGTCGTCCGCCAGTTGGCGCTGCAGAAGCGCGATGTGCCCCTGATGGACCTGCGCACTCTTCGCCACCGCACCTACACGATCGCGCTGATCCTTATGGCGGTCTCCTTCATGGCGATGCTCGGTGCGATGATCCTGCTGCCGCTGTATCTGCAGAACGTCCGCGAGCTCAGCCCTCTGGAGACCGGACTCCTCGTGATGCCGGGCGGCCTCGCGATGGGGCTCCTCGGGCCGACCGTCGGCCGCCTGTTCGACCGGTTCGGTGGCCGGGTGCTGGTCATCCCCGGCGCGATCGGAATCGCCCTCGCGCTCGCCGGCTTCACACAGGTCACCATGACCATGCCGTTCTGGCAGCTCCTTGGGCTGCACGCGCTGTTGATGGTAAGTCTGGCCGCGACGTTCACCCCGGTGTTCACCCTTGGGCTCGGAGCGGTTCCCCCGAAGCTCTACTCGCATGGCAGCTCGATCCTCAGCACCCTGCAGCAGGTCGCGGCGGCCTTCGGCACCGCGCTCGTGATCACCGTGATGAGCGCGCGAGCCGACGCCCTGAGATCCGCGGGAGTCTCGGAGGTGCTGGCCGATCTCGGCGGCATGCGGCTGGCCTTCATCATCGGCGCGGTGCTGTCCTTGGCTGTGGTCATCAGCGCCGTGCTCCTGCCGGCCCGGGCGAACGGCGTCGCCGAGCCCGAGGAGTCCGGCCTATGAAACGGGCGTGATGTCGATGGAGCGGCACGCTCTGAGCTCTCCTGTCCGGCGGGTTGTGCCCACCCGACAAGCAGCAGGCCGAGGAGTGAGCGCCGCCTCACGGTGTTGCTCCGCTTGACCTTGACACGGTGACAAGGTCTTCACTGTGGCCACGGAGGTGGTCCCGATGGCCGTACCGAAAGAGGACACGAACACGATGCGGGCTCTTCAGGAGCTGGAGAACGGCAGCTCGTCGGTGCGGCTGCGGGCGGCGCTGGCGGCCGGCACGAGCCCGGACCCGCTGTTCGTCGGCAAGCTCGTCGAACGATGCGCGATCGAGCCCGATTTCTTCGTGCGCGACATGCTCACGTGGGCGCTCACTCGCCACCCGTCGTCGCTGACGGTCCCCACGCTCGTCGCCGAACTGCGTTCGGAGCGCACGCAGGCGCGCAGCCAGGCGTTGCACACGCTGTCCAAGATCGGGGATCGGCGGGCGTGGCCGGCGATCACCCGGGCGCTGCTGACCGACGCCGACGACGAGGTGGCGCGGACCGCCTGGCGGGCGGCGGTCGTACTCGTGCCCGAAGGTGAGGAAGGCGAGCTGGCCGCGGTGCTGGCGACACAGTTCGGGCGCGGGGAGCGTGAGACGCAGCTGAGCCTCAGCCGGGCGCTGATCGCGCTCGGCGAGGCGATCACGCCGATCCTGCGCGCCGCGACGACCGATCGCGACCCTCGCGTGCGTCAGCACGCGATCGCCACGGACCGCCTGTCGCGCGACCCGGATGCGGGATTCGAGTTCGCGGTCGAGGAGGCGAAGCGCATCGTCGCTCTCGGCACGACCGGCCAGGAGGCGTGACAGGCGGTGTTGATCGGGGATGTGGCACGGCGGTCCGGGGTCAGCGCCCGCATGCTCAGGCACTACGAGTCGCTCGGCCTGGTGCGGCCGACGGGTCGTAGCGAGGCCGGCTATCGGGAGTATTCCAGCGAGGACATCCGGCGGATCTTCCACATCGAGAGCCTGCGGTCGTTGGGGCTGTCGCTTCGTGAAGTCGGGCGCGCGCTGGACGATCCCGGCTTCACGCCCTCGGAGCTCGTCGACGACCTCATCCGCCAGACGCGCGAACGCATCGCGCGTGAGACGGAGCTGCTCACGCGGCTTGTCCGGATCGACGCCGCGGAACCCGCCGACTGGGAGGACGTCCTGCGGATCGTCGAACTCCTCCAGGCCTTGGGGTCGGAGAGCGCCGGAAAGCGCCAGCGCGCGGCCCTGTCGTCGGTCACGGAGGCGCCACTGCCGGTGGAAGCCCTGGTCGAGGCGGTGCTGAGCGAGACGGACACGAACGTCGCCGGAGCCCTTCGGTGGGCTCTGGCGCGATCGGGAGACGACGGACTGGCACTGCTGGCGGAGGGTCTCGGCTCACCGGTGGCCGAGGTGCGCGAACGTGCCGTCCAGTCCATCGCCGAGATTCCGTACGGTGCGGCCACCGCACTGCTGCGGGACGCTCTCATGAACCCCGACATCGTGGTCCGCAGGTGTGCCGCTCTGGCGCTCGGTACACGTGGCGGAGCCGACGCCGTCCCGACGCTCGTCGACATGATCGTCGAGGGGGTGAACGACACCGATGCGGCCGACGCGCTGAGCGCGCTGGCGAGTGATCCCGTGCTGGCGGATCGGATCGCCACCGGGCTCGTCGACCGTCTCGCCCAGAGCGCCGTTCAGCCGTCCGCGCGCCGACGGCTGACACAGGCGCTCGCGGACATCCCCGGGCCCACCGCGTCACGGGCCCTCGCGGATCTGTCCCATGACGACGACCGTGCCGTCGCGCTCACGGCGACGTACATTCTCGGGCTCCGCGGCGACGCGCGATAACGGAGCCGTCCTGCCGCCGATCACGCCGCCCCGGGCCGTACCGCGGATCGCGGCGCAAGGGCGGCGTAAGGGCGGCACAGTACGGCGCAAGGGCGGCGCAAGGGCGGCATAGTACGGCGCAAGGGTGGCACAGTACGGCGCGATACGGCGCACGGGGCCGCGCGGTGGAGTGCGGCCCCGTGCCCGGCGGTACGGCCAGTGGTGGTACGGCCAGTGGCGTCGTGTCAGGCGCGATGGGTCAGTGGCGGCCCGGGCCCCCGTCGGCACGACGCGGCGCACCGGCGGCGAGTGCCAGGTCCTGCTGGAGCACGTAGTACTGCGACTTGGGCTTCAGGTCCGCGTCGTAGAACAGGGCGGCACCCTCCTGCGGGTCGTCGAACCAGCCGGGGATCCAGGAATACGTGTCGCCGAAGCCCCACGGGGTGAACGAGATGCACTCGCGCACCGCGAGGCAGGCCTTCAGGGCGCGGGACCAGTAGCTCTCCTGGGCGTACTTGGCCAGCGGGCTGGTCGGGGTGTTCACGTTCGGCGACGCCTCCGTGAACGTGCGGACGTCCACCTCGGTCTCGGCCACCTTCAGGCCGAGATCCGCGAAGCGCTGCAGGTTGTTCTGCAGGTCGGGGAAGTCGTACTGGGTGTCGAGGTGGCCCTGGAAGCCGACGCCGTCGATGGGCACGCGCTGGGCCTTCAGGGTCTTGACGAAGTCGTAGACGGCGTTGCTCTTCGGCCCGGTGAACTCGAGGTTGTAGTCGTTGTAGAACAGCAGGGCCTTGGGGTCGGCCTCGTGCGCCCACCGGAAGGCGTCGGCGATGTAGCCGAGTCCGCCCCACGCCTTGTACCAGATGGTCTGGCGGGGCTTCCCGTCGTCATCGAACGCCTCGTTGACCACGTCCCACTGCCAGATGTCGCCCTTGAAGTGCCTCGCCTGGTCCTGGACGTGCTTCTTCAGCAGGGCCTTCAGCTCGTTGTCGGACAGGGTGGTGGTGGAGCCGTCGGAGGAGAGCCACTCGGGCAGCTGGCTGTGCCACACCAGCGTGTGACCGCGCACCAGCTGCTTGTTCTTCTTCGCGAAGGCGACCAGCCGGTCGGCCGCGGCCCAGTCGTACGTGCCTCGGGTGGGCTCGACGAGCTGCCACTTCATCACGTTCTCGGGGGTGACGCTGGAGAACTGCTCGGCCGTGATCCGGGTGTAGTCGGCGTTGCTGCCGAGTTCGTCCGTGTTCACGGCGGTACCGATACGCAGGCCGATCCGGTCGCCGAGCGCGCGCAGCGAGTCCGCGGGGTAGCGGCCGGGCTGGGACTGTGCAGGGCCGGCACCGGGTTCGGCCGAGGCCGAGCCGGTGAGAGCGACCCCGCCCAACAGGACCGTGGCGCTCACGAGGCCGATGGACAGTGCGGAACGAAGCACACTAACTCCTCGGGGGGAAAGTGGGGGTTGACGGGTGCTGCGGTCAGGTCAGCCTCACCCGGGCCGCTTCGGTTGACCACGATGGCTCCTCTTCGGCCATGAGGATGTCCGAAAGTTTCGGTGATATTACGAAAGTAATGCCGACCATAGAAACCCGGTTGTTGTACGTCAAGGGTCCCGATCACCAGTCAGTTCGTAGGAACAACGGCTTTCGGGGCGGAGAGCGCGAGAGTCAGCTCCTGTACTGCTGTGACGCAAGCGACAGCTCTGCCGAAACTTTTCGGCGTTTGCTTCATCGCGTGAGACCTCCGCGGTGGCGGCGCCGCCAGCGAGGTGCTGGAGCTCACGGCCCAGGGCCTGACCAGCGCCTCGATCGCCCAATCCCCGCACGTGTCGCGGAGCGCCGTGGAAAGCACGTCAACGCGCTGTTCGACAAGCTCGCCCTGTCGCACACCACCGGCTACAGCCGCCGGGTCCTGGCCGTGCTGCGTCACCCCGGCTCCTGAGCCGCTGTGGTTTTCCGCAGGTGAAGCGGGCGGAGCACCGCATTCCGCCGTGAAACCGATCTCCATAGCGTCGATCACATGATGCAGACGATGATGAACGTGCTGGTGGCGGCGGTCGTGGCGGCGGGCGGCCAGACCGTCGACGTACGCCCCGACATGGAGAAGATCGTGGCCGGCGGCGGGGCGACGGCCGCCCTGGCGCGGATCTCCGGCGGCGGCCGCACCTGGTCGGGCGCCGTCGGTGTGCGCGATGTCGAGCGCGGGGGACGGCCGTCGCCGAACGGATACTTCCGGATCGGCAGCGTCACCAAGACCTTCGTCGCGACCGTGGTGCTCCAGCTCGTGGACGAGGGCAAGGTGCGGCTCGACGACCCCGTCGACGCGTACCTGCCCGGCCTGGTGCCGGGCGGCGACCGGATCACCGTCCGGCAGCTTCTCAACCACGCCAGCCACCTGTACGACTACATGAGCGAGCCGGGATACTCGACCAACCGCTGGCGCGGCGACGCCAGGTTCCGCTCCTACCAGCCGCGCGAGCTGCTCAAGGTGGCCTTCGCCAAGAAGCTCCCCGACGACGGGAAGTGGCACTACTCCAACACCGACTACGTGGTCCTCGGGCTGCTGGTGGAGAAGCTGACCGGCCGCCCGTACGGCGAGGAGATCGGGCGCCGTATCCTGCGCCCGCTGCGGCTGCGCCACACGGTGGTGCCGGGCGACCGGGCAGGACTGCCGTCACCGCACGCCAAGGGGTACGAGCCGCTGCCCGGCCTGGTGGACGCGACGCGGATGAACCCCTCGCTGGACTGGGCCGCCGGGGAGATGATCTCGACCGCGGCCGACCTGGAGCGGTTCATGTCGGCGCTGCTCGGCGGCAAGCTGATCAGCGGGGCGTCCTTGAAGGCCATGCGCACGACGGTGGAGACGGGAGCTGGGTTCGGCTACGGGCTCGGGCTGCAGGCCTACGCGTTGCCGTGCGGCACGGTGTGGGGGCACAGCGGTGAGCTGATCGGATACATGACGTTCGCGTTCCGCGCGGACTCGGGCAGATCGTTGATCCTGTCGATCAACCCCTCGACCCGCAACCCGTCCACCGCGGAGGTCATGGGAATCGCTGTGAAGGTCTTCTGCGGGTCGGCGGGTTGAGACGTGTCCGTGACGTGATTCAGACTCCGGGATCACCGTCGGCGCGATGATGCGACTGCGGTCGCACGAAAGCAGGCACCTCAGGGGGAGGTACGCGCCCCCGCGCGGGATCGACGATGGTCGCATGACCGAGATCATCACGGCGATCGGCATGTCTCCCCTGGAGATCCTGCTTCTGCTGGGCGTCGTCGGCCTGATGTCGTCGCGGTGGTGCCCGCTCCGGGCCCGGCGGCCGGTCGCGCTCGCCGCGGCGGCGGTCGTCGTCCTGTCCGGGATCGTGCTGAGCGTGCGAGGGTTGCGCTGGCAGATGGCGCCCGCGCTCGCCGGCGTCCTGGTCGCGCTCGCGTTCGCCGTGCCGGTGCTCGCCGGACGCCCGGCCCGGAGGGTGAGACGGTGGCTCGTCCTGCCGGGAGTCGTGGCCGGCCTCGGCCTGGTCTGTGCGAGCACGGCCGCCGCCTGGGCGGTGCCCGTGCCCGTGTTCTCCGGGCCGTCCGGTCCGTACGCGGTGGGCACCGCGGTCATGCAGTGGATCGACGCATCTCGCCCCGAGCCCGCCACCGAAGAGCCCGGCGACCACCGCACGGTCGTGGTGCAGGTGTGGTACCCCGCACCCGCGGGCACGGCCGGTCCCCGTGCCCGGTATCTCGGCCGCACCGAGCAGGAGGCGCGTACGGTCGCCGACGGCCTGACCGGCTACATCGGCGTGCCCGCCTTCCTGCTGGACGACGCGGTCCGTGCCCGCACCGGCGCCGTGTACGACGCGCCGGCGGCGGCCGGGCGGTTCCCCGTCGTGCTGTTTTCTCCTGGGCTGGGCGGCGTACGCACCCAGAACACCGCGTGGGCGGAGGAACTGGCCGGCCGCGGCTACGTCGTCGCGGCCCTCGACCATCCGTACGACTCCGCCGCCGTCGTGCTCGACGACGGACGGACGATCCGCACGCGGGTCGTGTCCACCGGCGACGACGAGAAGGACAGACGGCTCGCGACCGGCTGGACGGCGGTCAGGGCCGCCGATCTCAGCTTCGTCCTCACCCAGCTCGGCCGCCTCGACAGGGGCGAGATCCCCGGCCCGCTGACCGGCTCGCTGACCGGGCGGCTCGACACCACGCGGGCGGAGGCGACCGGCCACTCCATCGGCGGAGGCGCCGCCCTGCGGGCCGCCCGCCAGGACCCCCGGTTCGCGGCGGTGATCGATCTAGACGGCTATCCGTACGACCCCGCGCCCCGGCCCTACCACCAGCCGGTGCTCGCGCTCACCCATCCCGTCGACCCGGCCGGCAACCCGTCGTACATCCCTCGTCTCACCCGGATCCTCTCGCTGAGCACGTCGGAGAGCTACCGCATCACGGTCCCCGGCGCGGCGCACCTCACCTTCGCCGACGCGCCGCTCTACCTGCCGCCGGTGCCGTCCGTTGTCGGTTCCCTGGGCCGCACCGGGGGCCTGTCCGTCACCACGGCGGCCACCAGTGCCTTCCTCGACGCCACCTTGCGTGACAAACCGGGCGACCTGGCCACGCTCCTGCGCCCGTACGGTGATCTCACCGTCCATCGGCCCGCGCGGAAGGATGACACGGGGGGCCGTGACTAGACTCCGTGGAATGACGTTCGATCTCCACGGGCGGACGAGGCGGCTGGAGCTGACCGACCAGGATCTACGGTCCTTCGAGGCCGTCGTGCTGGAGGCCACGCCGGACGGGATCGTCCTGGACCGGTCGGCCTTCTACCCGGGCGGCGGAGGCCAGCCGCCGGACCAGGGCGTGCTGCTGTGGCAGGGCGTCGAGACCCGTATCGAGGGCGTACGCAAGGGCGACGACCTCTACCTCGTCCCGGCGCCGGACGATCCGATCCCGCCCGCCGGCACGGTCGTGCGGGCGGCGGTCGCCGACGAGCGGCGCTCGGCGCTCATGCGCACCCACTCGGGCCTGCACGTGCTGTGCGGCGTGGTGTTCCGCGACTACGGTGCCCTGGTCACGGGCGGCAACATGGAGCCGATGAGCGCGCGGATGGATTTCAACCTCCCCGAGGTGCCGCCCGGCTTCAAGGAGGCGGTCGAGGACGCGTGCAACGCCGAGATCGCCGCGGACCGGCGGATCGACGTACGCGTGCTGCCCCGCGCGGAGGCCTTCGCGATCCCCGACATCATCCGCACCGCGACGAACCTGGTGCCGGAGGACATCCCCGAGGTGCGAATCATCGACATCGTGGGCCTGGACACCCAGGCCGACGGGGGCACGCACGTCGCCTCGACCAGGCAGATCGGCAGGATCAAGGTCGCCAAGATCGAGAGCAAGGGGCGGGGCTTCCGCCGCCTCCGCATCGCGATCTCCGACTGACCGCACCGCATGCCGCGGGCCGGTCAGAAGTCGATCCGTACGACGGCTCGCCTGAGGGTCGGCCTGCTCACCTCGGTGAACCCCGCGTCCAGGAAGACGTCACGGCTGCCGACGTGGAGCTCCCCCCAGGTGATCTCGACGCCCGGCCGGGTGATCATCGGGTAGGCCTCCAGCGCCCGGGCTCCCCGCTCCCGCGCGAAGTCGATCGTGGCGCGTGCGAGCGCGTACGTCACCCCACGCCGGCGGAAGCCCTTGCGGGTGACGAAGCAGGTCACGGCCCAGACGCTGTCGTCGGTCTCGTCCTCCTGCCGGCCGGTCCAGGGGACGCGGGTGCGGGTCAGCTGGGGATAGGCCGTCCGGGGCTCGACCGCGCACCACCCGATCGGCTCACCGTCAAGGTAGGCCACGAGACCGGTGGTCGACCGGGCTTCGGGGGTCTCGCAGCCGGTCTGCTCGCGCAGGCGCGCGGCCCGTTCCATGGCGGAGACCGAGTTCCACCGGTAGGTGAAGATCTTGTAGCGCTGGCAATGGCAGTCGATCGTGCCGAGGATCGCCTGCACGTCGTCCCACGACGCCCGGTTGGCGGGGACGATGACGAGCCGGTCGGCGGGGATCGGCTCGGGGATGTCCTGCCTCATTCCGCCGGCTGGTCCTCTCCGACCAGGCCGTCGACGGACTCGCGGATGAGGTCGGCGTGCCCGATGTGCCGGGCGTACTCCTCGATCATGTCGATCAGCAGGCGGCGGAGGCTGGGCGTCTCACCGCGTGAGTTGGTGTACGCCGCGAGCCGTCCGAGACCGTCCTCCGCCAGGGCCTGCCGTACGCCGGCCCGGGACCGGGCCACCGCGTCCTGCCACAAGGTCGTCAGTTGCTCGGGTGTGTCCTCGGCGGCCGTGCGCCACTCCCAGTCGGGGTCGGCGTCGAAGTCCACCGTGTCCCACGGCGGCGCAGGCGGTCGCCCGAACAGCTTCTGGGAGAACATGTCGTCCTCCACCAGAGCGAGGTGCTTGAGCAGCCCGCCCAGGGTCATGGACGACGCGGCGGCGGTCGCCCGCAGACCGGCCGCGTCGAGCCCGCCGCACTTCCAGGCGAAGATCCGGCGCTGGCGTTCCAGCGAGCCCAGCAAGGTGTCGATCTCGTCGCCTGCGACTGGCGGCTCACGAAGGATGTTTTCGGGCATGGTGGACAGGCTACGGTGCATTCCGGACGATCCCCTTCCGGAATCCGACGGGTTGCCGAATGAAACGCGACGAGAGCCCCACCGCCCGGGCGCTCCTGCTCCTCGAACTGGTCCAGAACAGTCCGGGGATCACGGCCGAACGGCTGGCCGGCCGGCTCGGCGTCTCCGAACGGGCGGCCCGGCGCTACGTCGGCATCCTGCGTGAGGCCGGCATCCCGGTCGAGTCCGAACGCGGCCCCTACGGGGGATACCGCATCGGCCGGGGGCTCCGGCTGCCTCCCCTGATGTTCACGCAGGCCGAGGCGCTCGGGCTGGTGATGGCCGTGCTGGACGGCCGGCACGATTCGGCGGATCCGGCCGATCCCGTGGGCGGCGCGCTCGGCAAGATCCTGCGCGTACTGCCAGAAGCGGTCGCCGGGCCGGCCGAGGCGGTGCGGAGCCTGAGCGCGAGACACCCCGAGCCCGGCGCCAGGGCTCCCGGGCCCGAGACCGTCGCCGTCCTCGTCCAGGCCTGTGCGGCACATCGCCGGCTTCGGCTCGGATATCGCATCCGGCCCGGAGACGAGCGCGACATGGAAGTCGATCCGTGGGCCGTCGTCGTACGCCGCGGCCGGTGGTATCTGCTGTGCTGGTCGCACACGAAGAACGCCCGCCGGGTGCTGCGGGTGGACAAGGTGGCCGGTGCCGAGGTTCTCGACGTTCCGGCCGTCCCTCCGGCCGATCTCGATCCGGCGCGGGTGCTGGAAGACCATCTGTCGGCGGGGTGGCGGCACGAGGTGGAGGTCGTCGTCGACGCGCCCGCCGAGGCCGTGGCCGAGTGGGTCCCGCGTAGTCTCGGCCGTCCCGAGCCGATCGACGCGCATCGTACGCGCCTCGTCGGCAGCACGGACGAACCGGAGTGGTACGCCCGGCAGCTCACGGCGATCAGGGCGCCCTTCCGCATCGTCGGGCCGCCCGAACTGCGGGAGGCCGTCGAAGCCCTCGGACGCCGTCTTCTCCAGGCCGGCGCCTGACCGTCTCAGTCCGGCATGACGATGGTGGACAGGAGGCGCCGGGTGCGGCCGGGCGCGGGCTGGTTGGCGAGCCTCGAGGTGATCACCGCTCTCAGGTCCCGCAGGAAGTCCTGGAACTCCTCGTCGCTGAGGTACAGGGCCGCCTTACGGTATCCCACGCCGTCGCGGCCGAGGTCGACGTCGTCCCGGGTGAGGTAGCGGTCGAAGTCGGCCAGCAGCGACGCGACGAACGTCATGAACGCCTGACGGTGCTCCTCCGTGCTCATCCCGGCCGCCTCGTCGGCGCTGACGTGCGGGCTGGCCGTACGCAGCCGGTAGGTCCGTTCGAAGGTGCCCCGCACCTTGCGCTCCGCCGCGACCTCCAGGAGCTCGCCCTCGACCAGCGCCGCGACCTGCCGGTAGAGGGTCGCGGGCGGCACGTCGGGGAGCTCCGCGCGCAGGTCGGCCGTCGTCAGCATCCGCTCGCCCAGGAGCGCCTGGACGATGCGCAGCCGGATCGGGTGCAGCAGCAACTCGGCCGTCGTCATGGGCCTACGTTCTCACATTTGACATCATTCTCACAATCGAGAACAATCAGCCTCACCGAAGCGACAACCTGCAAGGAATGCCATGAGCACCGTGACCATCACCGCCGACGCCGTCGAAGTCCGCCTCACCGCCGTGGAGAAGGCCGCCGCCCTGCGATCCGACCTGCGCGTCCCGCGCTCGGCGGTCAGGTCCGCCGAGATCGTGGACGACGCGCTCGGCGCGGCCCGGGGCGTGCGCACCGGGCTCGGCGTGCCTGGTCTGCGCAAGCTCGGCACCTGGCACAGCCGGGCGGGCAAGGAGTTCGTCGACGTGCGCGACGGCCAGCCGGCGGTGCGCATCCACCTCGACGGGCACGGCTACGCCTCCCTGCTGCTGGGCGTGGACGACCCGCGTGCCGTGGTCGCCACCCTCACCGGCGCCTGAAAGGGATCGGCGCATGCGCGACATCGACCTCACCTTCGCCTCGGGCGGCGAGCGGCTCGCCGGCACGCTGACCCTGCCCGACGGCGACGGCCTCTTTCCCGCCGCGCTGCTGGTCCCCGGCTCGGGACCGATCGACCGCGACTCCGACCATCGGCGCCTCCCCCTCGGGGTGACCCGTCAGCTGGCGGAGGCGTTCGCGGCCGCCGGGATCGCGTCCCTCCGCTACGACAAGCGGGGCGTGGGCGCCAGCACCGGGAGTTTCCTGGCGGCCGGGCTCCGCGACAACATGGACGACGCCGGAGCCGCGCTGGCCGCGCTGCGCGAGCGTCCGGAGATCGATACCGCCCGCGTGGCGCCGGCTGGGCACAGCGAGGGAGCGATGATCGCGGCGAACCTCGCCGCCCACGACCACACGGTGGCGGCCGTCGTGCTGCTGGCCGGCGCCGCGAAGATCGGGTCGGAGCTGTTGCGGTGGCAGGCCGCGCGCCTCGCGCCCACCATGCCGGCGGTCGTCCGGGCCCTGCTGCGCCTCACCCGCACCGACCTGGTCACCAAGGTGACGAAGAACCACGAGCGCATCCGCCGTACGACGACCGACGTCGCCCGCATCGGCGGAGTCCGGGTGAACGCCCGCTGGACCCGCGAGTTCCTCGACTACGACCCCACAGCCGATCTCGCCCTGATCCAGGCGCCGGTGCTGGCCGTCACGGGGGACAAGGACCTCCAGGTGGACCCCGGGGACCTGGCCCGCATGGCGGAGCTGGTGCCGGGACCGATCGAGACCCGCCTGATCCCCGATCTCGACCACATCCTGCGCAGGCAGCCGGGGCCGCCGTCGCTTCGCGCGTACAAGCGTGAGGCGCGCGAGCCGATCGACGCGCAGGTGAGAGACCTCGTCACCGGCTGGCTCGCGCGCACGCTCGCGGTGCCGGTGCGGGACGGGCGCTGACAGTCGAAGACCCCGGACGAGGCGGAGCCGCGGACCCTGCGGAGCGACCGGTACGACCCGCGTCTCCAGTCGTTCGGCACGCCCGTTTCGGGGGATGACGACCTCGGGGTGCCGGAGGGGAGACCGTCGTGGACACCGTACGCAATGTGATCGCCGGGGAGAGCCGCGAGCCGGCCTCCGGCGCGTGGATGGACCTGATCGATCCCTCCACCGAGCAGGTGTACGGCAGGGCGGCCCGCTCGGGCGAGCGGGACGTGGCGAGCGCGGTGGAGGCGGCCACGGAGGCCGCCCGGGCCTGGCGCCGGACCACCCCGGCCGAGCGTCAGCGGCTGCTCGTCGAGCTGGCCGATCTGATGGCCAGCAACCGGGACGCGCTGGCCGAGGCCGAGGTGCGGGCGACCGGCAAGCCCCGCGGCACCGCGCTGCGGGTCGACGTGGACGGGGCCATCGACGTCATCCGCTATTTCGCCGGAGCGGCGCGGGTGCTGGAGGGCCTCGGCGCCACCGAGTACGCCGAGGGGCACACCTCGTTCGTCCGCCGTGAGCCGATCGGCGTCGTGGCCCAGGTGACGCCGTGGAACTACCCGCTGATGATGGCCGCCTGGAAGATCGGCCCGGCCCTGGCGGCGGGAAACACCCTGGTGCTGAAGCCGTCCGACACCACGCCGGGCTCGGCCGTGCTGCTCGGTGAGCTGTGTGCCCGGGTGCTGCCGCCCGGAGTGGTCAACGTCGTGTGCGGCGACCGGGACACCGGCCGCGCGCTGGTGGCGCACTCCGGCGCGGAGATGGTGGCGATCACCGGGTCGACCCGGGCCGGGGCCGAGGTGATGGCGGCCGCGGCGCCGGACCTCAAGGACGTCCACCTGGAGCTGGGCGGGAAGGCTCCCGCGCTGGTCTTCGCCGACGCCGACCTGGAGGCGACCGCCGCCGGCGTCGCCGCGGCCGCGTTCTTCAACACCGGCCAGGACTGCACGGCCGTGACCCGGGTGCTCGTCGAGGAGAGCGCGTACGACGCCTTCGTCGCCGCGCTCGCCGACGCGGCGCGGGCGCTGACCGTCGGCGGCCCGGACGAGGAAGGCGTCTTTCTCGGCCCGTCCAATAACGCGGCGCAGGCCGAGCGGGTCGCGGGTTTCCTCGAGCGGCTGCCCGCGCACGCCCGCGTCGTCACCGGGGGCGCCCGGCTCGGCCGCCCCGGTTACTTCTTCCCGCCGACCGTCGTCGCGGACGTCCGGCAGGACGACGAGATCGTGCAGCAGGAGGTCTTCGGCCCGGTCCTCACCGTGCAGCCGTTCGCGGACGAGGACGAGGCCGTCGCCCAGGCCAACGGGGTCGAGTACGCCCTCGCCTCAAGCGTGTGGACCAGGGACGTCGGCCGGGCGATGCGGCTGTCGGCCGCGCTCGACTTCGGCGCGGTGTGGGTCAACTGCCATCAGGTGATCATCCCGGAGATGCCGCACGGCGGCTTCAAGCACTCCGGCACCGCCGGAAAGGACCTGTCCCGGTATGGCCTGGACGCCTACACCCGCGTCAAGCACGTGATGATCAGCCACGCGTGACGTCTCCGGCCGCCGGGCAGGCCGTGGACGCGGGCCGGGCGAGGCCGGTCAGGTGAGTCACGGCCGCCGTCACGGCGGACCAGCGGGCGACGCCCGGCCGCTTCGGACCCGGAACGCGGTGGTGCGGGGTTTCCGCATGCCGTCGGGTGCCGGGCCCGGTGACGCGGGTCCACTGTGACGAGGCCAGTGTGATGTGAATCACTCGGGAAGCGGCTGTTTTGCGGTGAACCCGGGCGTCCGGAACAGTACCCATCACGATGGACACGACGGATCTGGAGCTGTTGCGGCAGGTCACGAGGGGTGACGAGCACGCCTTCGAGCAGTTGTACGCCCGGCACGCACGGGCGCTGCTGGCGTACGCGGAAGGACTCCTCGGCGAGCGCGGACCGGCCGAGGAGGCGCTCCAGGAGACGTTCATCGCCGTGTGGCGCGGCGCCGGCGCGTTCGAAGAGCGGTCGCTGGTGCGCACCTGGCTGTTCGGCATCTGCCGCCGCCAGGCGCTCAAGCGGATGCGCGGTCATCTGCCGGCGTCGCGGCCTCTCGACGACGCGCTCGACCTGCCGTCGCCGGAGCCCGGGCCGCAGGCGGTGACGCTGGCACGGGCGGACACGGCCGCGGTCGCGGCCGCGTTGCGGACGCTGGCCCCGCTCCACCGCGAGGTCCTCGACCTCGCGTTCGCCGCCGAGATGTCCCATGCGGAGATCGCCCAGGTGCTGGGCGTCCCGGCCGGGACGGTGAAAAGCCGCCTGTTCAACGCCCGGGCCGCGCTGGCCCGCGCCCTGCCTGTCGAGATCGAGGAGGCCGGCCGATGAACCACCCCACCGAGCTGCTGCCCGACTACGCCGCCGGTGTCCTCCCGGACCCGGCCGCCGTGGACGCCCATGTGCGGGCGTGTGCCGAATGCGCCGCCGAGGCCGAGTCGTGGAGAAAGGTCCGCTCGGCCGTCGCCGGGCGCGCCGCCGCGGTGGCCGCGCCCGCGCCGTCGATCTTCGCCGCGATCCGGGAGCGCATCGGCGCGGCCGAGCCGCGGGTGCGGGTTCGTACGCACCCGGTCCCCAGGTACGCCGGTGAGGTGGGGCGGCGGCCGTGGCGGCGGGCCCTCGGCCTGCTGACCCGCCAGTGGACCCTGGTCAGGTGGCCGGTCTGGGCGCTGGCCGTGGCCGCGCTCGTGGTCGGCGGCGTGGTCGCCGCCCGGGTCTCGTCGGCGGGGCTGGCACCTCAGGTGCTCGCCACCGTGATTCCGCTCGCCGCGGCGCTCGCGGTGGCGGGGGCGTGCGGAACGGATCGGGAACCGGTCGGCGAGCTGGTCGCGGCGACCCCCACGTCGCCCAGGGTGGTGCTGCTGGCCCGGCTCACGCTGGTGCTCGGCGTGATCGGCTCACTGAGCCTGCTCGTCACGCTGGCGCTCGTGCCGCTGGAGCCGGTCGCCGGGCTCCTCGGCCTCGCGGCGGCGTGGTTCGGCCCGCTGGTGCCGCTGTCCGCGCTGAGCTTCACGCTGTCGGTGCTGTGGCGGCCGTCCGTGGGCGTGGGGGCGGCCATGGCGCTGTGGCTGCTGCGGCTCCTCGCCATGACGGGCGCGATCGACCGGGCCCTGGCGGCCGTGGTCGAGCGGCTGTGCACCCCCGGCGCCGGCGTCCTGACCGGCGCGGCCGTACTCGTCGCGGTGGCGGTGCTGCTGTCGCCGCGCCTGCCCCATGGGCGGGCGCACCGGATCGGCTTCTGAACCGGGCCGCTTCTGATCCGGGCCGCTTCTGATCCGGGCCGCTTGTGGTCCGGGTTGCCTTATGATCCGGGCCGGATTTCGATTAGAACAAGATTCTGGTGAACCGGCCCGGCCCGGCCGGTACCCACTAGCGTGAAATCAATGTCCTTGTGGCGGTACGAGGCCCGGCGTGCGGGATGGCCGGCATGCCTGGCTGCCCCGGCGTCGCTGCTGGTGACCCTCGCCCTCGCGGTGGCGAGTCTCGGCTTCGGCGCGCCCCCGCCGTCCGTCCACGGAGTGCTCCTCTCGGGCGTCGAGGCGCTCGTCCCCCTGGCCGCGGCGATGGCGGCGGTCACGGTGGTCAGCGTGGACCGCTGTCGTGAGCTGCAGCTCGCGCTCCCGGCCGCCTATGCGGGCACGCTCGGCCGCAGGCTCGGCGTCGTCGCGGGGATCGGCGCCGCGCTGTCGGTGCTCTTCTCGGCCGTGCTGCGGCTCACCGGCTCGTGGACCGGACCGCAGTCACCCCTCGCGTCGGTCCTGGTCTGGGCGTCGCCGCTGCTGGGGCTCACCGGCCTGGCCCTGCTCGTGGCCGTCCTGGGCCGCAGCGTCGTGCTCGCGACCACGACGGTCGCCGTGATGTGGCTGTGCCAGCAACTGTTCGCCCCGGCGCTGGCCGCCGGGACGTGGTCGCGCCCGTTCTTCCTGTTCATGACCAGCCGCGCGGGCGTCGCCGACGGCTGGGGGACGAACCGTGCGGTGCTCGCGGCCTGCGGCGTCCTGTTCATCACGGCCGCGCTCCTGCTGCTGCGCCGGCCGGAGCGTCTCCTGACGGAGGAAGAGGTATGAGGTCGCGTCTGTCCGCCGTGTGCCGGTACGAGTTCCGGATGCAGATCCGCAAGCGGTCCCTGTGGGTGAGCACCGCCGGCCTGGCCATGCTGATCGCCGTCGCCCAGGGCGACCGGGGGCCGCGCTACCTGCCGGCAGGCACGAGCGCCGCCGAGGTGATGGCGTCGTGGGCGCTGCTGTTCTCCATGCTGCTGCCGATCGGGTTCGGCATGGTGCTGGCCGACCGGCTGGTCCGCGACCACAGGATCGGCGCCGCGCCGCTGCTCGCCAGCCTGCCGACCCGCCCGGGCGCGCTGGTGGCCGGAAAGTACGCGGGGTCCGTCGCGGCGACCGCGGTCCCCGGCCTGCTGGTGCTCCTCGTCACCGCCGGCGGCGAGTTCGCCCACCGGGGTGATGTCGCGCTGTTCGGCTGGGCCTTCGTGGCGTTCGCCGTGGTGCTGCTGCCGGGCCTGGCGTTCGTGGCCGCGTTCGCGCTCGTCTGCCCGATGGTGATCTCGGCGCCGCTGTTCCGGGTGCTGTTCGCGGGCTACTGGTTCTGGGGGAACATGCTCGGCCCGAACTATCTGCCCTCGCTGACGGGGACGCTGCTGACACCGATCGGCGACTATCCGGCGAGCTGGCTCATGGGCGGGAAGGCCCTCTACGCGGGCGACTCCGGCTGGCTCCCGTTCCTGCGTCCCGAGCCGGGCGGCGGCGCGGCGCTCCTCAGCGTCGTCCTGCTGACCGTGCTCGCGTCCCTGCCCCTCGCGTTCGCGGGCTCCCTGATGACCCGCCGTACCTCGTCCTGAAAGAGAGACCGAAGTAGACCATGGACATCACGATCAGCGGGCTGCGCAGGCGGTTCGGACGCGTCGAGGCGCTGCGCGGCGTCGACCTCGAGGTCCCCGGAGGGATGTTCGGCCTGCTGGGCACGAACGGCGCGGGCAAGACCACTCTGATGCGCATCCTGGCCGGGGTGCTGTCCCCGACCGGCGGGCGGGTGCTGGTGGGCGGCCACGACCTCACCACCCGGGCGGGACGGCTGGCCGTGCAGCGGCGGCTGGGCTACCTGCCGCAGGACCTCGGCCTCTATCCCGATCTCACGACCCGCGAGTTCCTCGACTACATAGGGCTGCTCAAGGGCCTCGACGACGACTCGGCCCGGCGCCGCCAGATCGGCGAGCTGCTCGACATGGTGGGGCTCGCCGACGTCGCCGGACGCAGGCTCAAGGGCTTCTCCGGCGGCATGCGGCGGCGGGTCGGCATCGCGCAGGCCCTGCTCGGCGACCCCGCGCTGGTCGTGGTGGACGAGCCGACGGCCGGGCTCGACCCCGAGGAACGTATCCGCTTCCGCACGCTTCTGGCCCAGATCGCGGGGCACCGGACCGTGCTGCTGAGCACCCACATCGTGGAGGACGTGGCACAGACCTGCCAGGAGGCCGCCGTCATGGCGGCGGGCCGGGTGATCTTCACCGGTCCGGTGACCGGCATCATCGGCCGCGCCCGGGGCGCGACGTGGGAGGTCGTCACCCAGGGGCCGCCCCCGGCCACAGGCGTGGTCGTGTCGGCGGTCGGCGGGCCGGACGGCACGCACTATCGCGTGGTCAGCCCGGCCAAGCCGGATCCGGCGGCGGTCCCGGTGCAGCCGTCGCTGGAGGAGGGCTACGTCGCGCTCATGCGCGAGGCCGTCCCCAGCTGAGCGCTCAGTCGCGGAGGCCGGCGAAGAGGTCGTCCTCGTGGTCCGGGGCGTCCACGCGGGAGGTCTTCCTGGTGAAGAACTCGTGCGAGAAGGCCCGGTGCTGGGCCTCGGGCGGCATCTGCAGCATGGGGATGTTCTCGCCCTGGCTCGCGTGGGCCTGCAGGGCCTTCAACTTGTTCTCCACGTACGCCGACACGTCGACGACGCTGGTGACGAGCTCCTCGGGGGTGCCGAAGTCGTCGGGAAGCTCGAAGTCGTCCGGGGCCATGCCGCTGCTGCGCAGAAACTCGAACATCTCCCGGATCCGCTCGCGCGGCACGGCGACGTAGTAGAGCTTGTCGGGGATGCCGGTCATCTCGGCCGCCGCGACCGCGATGCGGTGGGCCTGGATGTGGTCGGGGTGTCCGTAGTTGCCGTTCTCGTCGTAGGTGACGATCACCTGGGGCCGGTAGCGCTCCATCAGCTCGGCGAGCCGGGCGGCGGCCGACTCGACCGGGACGTTGGCGAACGCGTCCGGGTGGCCGTTGCCCTCCCAGCCGACCATGCCGGAGTCGCGGTAGCCGAGCAGTTCCAGGTGGCCGATGCCGAGGTGGCCGACCGACTCGCGCAGCTCGGCCAGGCGCCGCTCGGCGACCGCGGCGTCGTCGTGGCCGGGCTCGCCCGGCTTCACCCCTCCGGGACCGTCTCCCTGCTCCCCGTTGGTGCACGTCACCAGGACCGTACGGACACCCTCGGCGGCGTACTTCGCGAAGACCCCGCCGGTGCCCATCACCTCGTCGTCCGGGTGGGCGTGCACAGCCATCAGGGTGAGCTCTCGGTCCATTCCGTCCCCCGCAGTGTCGTTTACCGTCACCCGGACGACCCTATATCGCCCCTTGATCTCGCGTGGGGACACCGCTGACCGGCGGCGTCGGGGCCGGGGCCATGCGGCCGGCCAGCAGCCACCAGACGACCAGCTGCAGCAGGGCCAGCACCACGGCGAAGGGCGGCAGGGTCCAGAGCCCGACGCCCTGCGCGATCGCACCGGCGAGCCACGGGAACACGGCGCCGCCGACCACCGACACGCCGTTCAGCAGCCCGATCGCCGTCGGCACCAGCCGGGCCACGGTCAGCCGCGGCGCGACGGCCATCGTCGTGGGGAAGATCGGCCCGAGCCAGAAGCCGAGCAGCACGAAGCTCACGGTGGCCACGGCGGCGCCCGGCGCGAGCCAGGCCAGCATCGTGCTGAGCGTGACTCCGGCCAGGCAGACGAAGGTCATCCCGGTCGCGGTCAGGCCGAGCCTGGTGGCGATCGGGCTGATCAGGAAGCGGCCCAGGGTGAGCCCGAGCCAGTAACCGGAGACGGTGTAGCCGGCCAGCAGGTCGCTCTGCCCGTGCTCGTCGACCAGGAAACTGAACCCCCAGTTCCCCACGCTGATCTCCAGGCCGACGTACACGGCGAGGAACACCGCGCCCAGCAGGACGGCGGGCTGCCGCGAGGCGGTGGCCAGCAGCCCGCCGGTGGCGGGCCCGGCGTGTTCTCCCGTGTGTTCCCCCGGGGGCGGGGCCTCGCGGGCGGGCAGGGTCAGGTAGAAGCCGATCAGCAGCGGCAGGCAGACCAGGGCCAGGACCAGCCACACGGCCGTCCAGGGCAGGAAGGTCAAGATCCAGGTGGCCAGCAGCGGCCCGAGAAGCGCGCCGACGCCGAAGAACGCGTGCAGGCGGTTGAGCAGCGTCGTCGCCCCGGGCAGGTCGGTGAGGTAGGCGTTCAGCACCGATTCGAAGATGCCCGTGCCGTACCCGGCCACGATCTGGCCCACCAGGAAGGCCAGGAACGGCGGGCGCACGGCCGTGAAGAGGCCGGCCAGCGCGAACGTGCCGCCGCCGAGGATGAGCGAGGCCCGGATCCCGAGGCGGTTGATCAGCGGACCGGCGGTCGAGCCGGACAGCATGAACCCGGCGGAGAAGGCGAAGAACTGGGTGCCGATCGTGGCCTTGTCGAGGCCGTAGTCGTCGATCTGCGCCGGCAGCAGCACCCCGCCCACGCCGGAGCTCAGGCCGACCAGGACGAAGGTGACGTAGGAGAGCGCGACCGGCGCCCACAACCGACGCCCCAGTCCGGACACCTGACCTCCCGCGGTACGAGCAGCCTTCCGGCCACCCGCGTGCGGGACCGGCCGTATCCGTGATCAACGGTGATCCCGTTTTCGGCGTCATGCTACTTGGTGTCCCTGTTGCTCCCATAGGGGTTTTCAGGGGGTTATCGTCGCCATGTGATGGATCACGCGACGGTCCGGGCGAACGGCATCCGCATCGCCTACCGGGCGTACGGCCCGGAGGGCGGCCCGCCCCTGGTCCTGCTGCACGGGCTGGGCGAGGGCATGGTCTCCTGGGACGGCGTGGCCGGCGTGCTGGCCGCCGGTCGGCGCGTGTACGCCCTGGACCTGCGCGGCCACGGCGCCGGCGACTGGCCGGGCGACTATGGCCTGGAACTCATGCGCGACGACGTCCTCGCCTTCCTCGACACGCTGTCGCTCGGCACGGTGGACCTGATCGGGCACTCGATGGGCGGCGTCGTGGCCTACCTGCTCGCCGCGGAGCGGCCGGGCCGGGTGCGGACCTTGATCCTGGAGGACGTCCCGCTCCCCGTGCCGCGCGTCCCGCCTCCTCTCGTACGGCCGGAGGGGCCGCTGACGTTCGACTGGGCCATGGTGGAGGCGATCAGGCCCGAGGTCGACCGGCCCGACCCGGCGTGGCTGGAGCGGCTGGGCCTGATCACCGCGCGCACGCTCGTGATCGGCGGCGGGCCGGACAGCCACATCCCGCAGGAGCGGGTCGCCGAGATGGCCCGCCGCATCCCCGGCGCGACGCTCGTCACGATTCCCGCCGGGCACCTGGTGCACGAGAACGCCCCGGAGGCGTTCGTCCGCGAGGTGCTCGCCTTCCTTCCCTAGAGCGTGGACGGCAGCCCGAAGACGGTGAACAGGGCGGGATCGCCGAACACGACGTTCCGCGCGACGCCGGATCGGGTGACGGTGAAGACCTGCACCGAGTGGGCCCGCGGGACGCCGTCGCCGCCGTCGACATAGGCGGCGAGCGCCGGCTGCCCGTTGGCCCGCGTCGGCACCATCCGCCAGGGGCCGCGCCGGGTGCAGACCCAGCGGATGAAACGGCCGAACTCCTCCCGGCCGGAGAACCACGACAGGAACGGCGGCATCTCCAGGATCGCGTCCTCCCGCAGCAGCCGTTCGAGGGCGTCGACGTCGGCCTTCTCGAACGCCGTGACGTACCGGTCGAGCAGGTCGCGGCCGGCGGGGTCGTCCGGCTCCACGAGGTCGTCCTCGGCCGGGGCGACCGTGGCGAGCCGGGCGCGGGCGCGCTGCAGTGCGCTGTTGACGGCGGCGGCCGACGTCTCCAGCAGGTCGGCGACCTCGCTCGCCCGCCAGGCCAGCACCTCGCGCAGGATGAGCACCGCCCGCTGCCGCGGCGGCAGATGCTGCAGGGCCGCGACGAACGCCAGCCGGATCCCGCCCCGGGACGCGACGATCGCGGCGGGGTCCACCAGCGCGTCGGGGATCGGCTCCAGCCAGGTCACCTCCGGCAGCCTCCGTTGCGGCCCCGTCTCCGGGTCGTCGCCGGGGCCGGTCAGGCCCGAGGGCAGTGCCCGGCGGCCACGTTGTTCGAGTGCCGTGAGGCAGGCGTTCGTCGCGATCCGGTAGAGCCAGGTGCGCGGGGAGGCCCGCCGCTCGTCGTAGTCGCCCGACGCCCGCCATGCCCGCAGCATGACCTCCTGCAGCAGGTCCTCCGCGTCGTGCACCGAGCCCAGCATCCGGTAGCAGTGCGTCATCAGCTCACGCCGGTGGGGCCCGGTGATCCGCTCGAACTCCTCGTCACTCCACATGCGCTCTCCCGCGTCGCGTCGCCGTCACCGGTATCTACCGGCTCGCCGCCGCCGACTCATCGGTGACCGATGAGTTGTCCGCACGCTCCCGGTACGTACCGGCGAAACCGCTCACGGAAAGGACGAGGATGATCCCCACCCACACCACCCGCCCCGCCTCTGCCCGGCCGGCCCCGGCCCGTGCCGGGCGGCCCTGGCCGATGCTGGCGGTGCTGCTCGCCGGCCAGTTCATGGGGCTGCTCGACCTCTACATCGTCAACGTGGCGATTCCCCGGATCGGCGCCGACCTGGAGGCCTCGGGGGCCGCCCTGCAACTGGTCGTCGGCGGCTACATCATCGCGTACGCGACCCTGCTGATCACCGGCGCCCGGCTCGGCGAGCTGTACGGCAGGCGCCGCATGTACGTGATCGGGGTCGCCGCCTTCACCGCGGGCTCGCTGCTGTGCGGGCTCGCTCCGGACATCGGGACGCTGATCGCCTTCAGGTTCGTCCAGGGGGCCGCGGCGGCGGTGATGGTCCCGCAGATCATGAGCGTGATCCAGACCCGGTTCACCGGCAGGGCCAGGGCCACGGCGCTCAGCGCGTACGCCTCGGTACTCTCGGCCGGTTCGGTCGCCGGGCTGACGCTGGGCGGGGTGCTGACCGGCGCCGACCTCGCCGGGACCGGCTGGCGGCCGGTGTTCCTGGTGAACGTCCCCGCGGGCGTCCTGCTGACGGTCGCGGTGCCCCGGCTGTTGCCTCCGGACGCGCCGTCCGGGCCGCGCGGGGCGCGTGGGCTCGACCTGCGGGGCCTCGCGCTCGCGCTGCCCGCGACGCTCCTGATCGTGCTTCCGCTCGTGCTGGGCCGGGAGGCCGGTTGGCCCGTGTGGGCGTACGTCTCGATCGCCGCGGGGGTCGTGCTCGCCGCCGTGTTCGTTGTGGCGCAGCGCCGTACGGCGGCCAGGGGCGGCGACCCGCTGCTCAACCTGGACGTGCTGCGCGCGACCGGCATGCCCTCGGGCCTGGCGACGCTGATCGCGGTGATGGTCGCCTACGGCGGGTTCCTGTTCACCTTCGCCATGCACCTGCAGAGCGGCCTCGGGGAGAGCCCGATGCGGGCCGGGCTCACGTTCCTGCCCATGGCGACGGCGTTCGGACTGGCCAGTTTCTACTGGCGCAGGCTGCCGGGCCGGATCCACCGGCTGCTCCCGGCGTCCGGGCTGGTCTTGTGCGCCCTCGGCACGGCCGGTCTCGCGGTCTCGGCGACCGGCGGCCCGATGATGTGGGCCGCGCTGGTGGTCTACGGCGCCGGGCTGGGGATCTCGATCAGCCTGCTCAACCACGCCCTGGTCAACGTGCCACCCGCCCGCGCCGCCGACGCGAGCGGCCTGCTCACGACGGCCATGCAGTTCGGCCAGCTGACCGGCGTGGCGGTGTTCGGCACCGTCTTCCTGAGCCTGGCCGATCCGCCGAGGCCGGAGGCGATGGGCACGACCGCCCGGTGGCTGTCGATCGTCACGGCCCTCGGCGTGGTGGCCGCGGTCACCCTGGCCCGTGCCGCACGGCCCCGGCCCGCCTGAGCACCCCGGCGCACACACCGAGCGGACCCCGGGCTCCCCGGGGTCCCAGGTGGCTCACTCCTCCGGGATCGCCGCAGGGCCGAGCCGCGCGCCCGGACGAATCGCCGAAGGTGTCGTCCCCGGGGACGCCGAAGGCGCCTCGCGCGTCGCATCCGGCGGATCACCGTGCGCGGCTGCGGAGCCTGCCACGCGGAGAACGGTCTCGTGGCCGCCCATCGGGACTATTTCGACCTGCTCGAGCTGTACTCCCAGCTCGGGTTCTCACTCGTCTCCGGCTGAACCCTCCGGCGCATCTTGTCGGGCGCGGCAGCGGTAACCGCCCCCCGGTTTGGGGTGATTTGTAGTGGTTTACGTAGCCTGAAAGTCTGGGAGAGGGGAGGCGTCATGCCCGATCCAGCGGACGCGACCGTGTTCTTCGTGGGAAACGCCACCATGATCATCCGTTCTCACGGGTTCACCCTGCTGACGGATCCGAACTTCCTGCACAAGGGGCAGCGGGCCCATCTCGGCTGGGGGTTGAGCACTCGCCGCCGCACCGAGCCGGCGATGGAGATCGCGCAGCTTCCGCCCCTGGACCTGGTCGTGCTGTCGCACATGCACGGCGACCACTGGGACAGGATCGCCAGGAACGGACTCGACAAGGACCTGCCGATCGTCACCACCCGCCACGCGGCGGCCCGGGTACGCCGCCAGGGATTCGACCACGCCATCGGCCTGGAACCCTGGGAGTACTACCACCAGCGCCACGGGGACAGCACGCTGACGGTGACGGCCACGCCCGCGCGGCACGCGCCGGGTCCGGCGAACGGCCTGATGCCGCCGGTCATGGGGAGCGTGCTCGACTTCGCCCACGCGGGCGAGGTGGACCTGCGCCTGCACATCAGCGGTGACACGGTCATGGACGAGTGCCTGTCGGAGATCCCGCGGCGCTTCCCCGACATCGACGTCGGCATCGTGCACCTCGGCGGCACGCGGATCCTCGGCCTCACGGTGACCATGGACGGCGCCCAGGGAGCGGAGTGGCTCAGGCTGATACAGCCGGACTCCGCTTTGCCTGTGCATTACGACGACTACGCGGCGTTCGCCTCCCCGCTGAAGGACTTCCAGCGGCACGTTCGGAGCGCGGGACTGTCGCACCTGGTCCACTACCTCATGCGCGGCGAGACCTACCGGCTGCCCGTACGGCAGGCCGGCGTACGCCCGCGCCGTCCCGTCGCCGGACCCGGCTGACACAACACAGTCAAGGTCTATTGACAGTCCACGCGGTAGGGGTGTTGCATCTTAATTCAAGAATTAAAACTTTACTGAAGCGCTGGACGCACCGGTGCGCGCCCTTCCTCCGCGTAGGGGCGCGGGCCGGAGATCCTGCTGGCATCCCCCCACCAACCGGAGATCTCCATGCGCAAACCCCGGCTCCTCATCATGGCCGCGGCCATGGTCGTCAGCCTGACCGGCGGCCTGGTCGCCGGCACGGGCGCCGACCGAGCCGAAGCCGCCATCGGCCCCGTCACCTGGTCGGACGAGTTCAACGCCGCGGCGGGAACGCCCGTCGACGGCTCCAAGTGGAAGTTCGACATCGGCGGCGGCGGCTGGGGCAACAACGAGCTGGAGTACTACACCAACTCGACCCGCAACGTGTACCACGACGGGCAGGGACACCTCGCCATCACCGCCCGGCGGGAGAACCCGTCGAACTATCAGTGCCACTACGGCACCTGCCAGTACACCTCCGGCCGCATCCTGACCGCCGACAAGTTCAGCCAGGCGTACGGACGCTTCGAGGCGAGCATCAAGATCCCCAAGGGTCAGGGCATCTGGCCGGCGTTCTGGATGCTCGGCGGCGGCAACTGGCCCAACACCGGTGAGATCGACGTCATGGAGAACGTCGGCAACACGCCCGGCACCGTCTACGGCACCGTGCACGGCCCCGGCTACTCCGGTGGCAGCGGCGTCGGCGGCAACCGGACGATCGGCGCGCCACTCGGCGACGCCTTCCACACCTACCGCGTCGACTGGTCGCCCAACCTCATCGTCTGGTACCTGGACGGCTCGGAGTACTTCCGCGTCACACCGGCCGACATCCGCGGCAACCAGTGGGTGTTCGACCACCCGTTCTTCATGATCCTGAACGTCGCGGTCGGCGGCTACTGGCCGGGCAACCCCGACTCCACCACGTCGTTCCCGCAGACGATGCTGATCGACTGGGTCCGCGTCTCCGCCTGGACGAGCGACGGCGGAAGCGGGACCGGTACCGCGCTGAAGTCCAACCTGAACGGCCGCTGCGTCGACATCCCGAGCGCGAACCCCGTCGACGGCGCCCGGCTGCAGATGTACGACTGCAACGGCACCGCCGCACAGCAGTGGATGATCAACGGTGACGGCACGGTCCGCGCGATGGGCAAATGCATGGACGCCGCCGCGGCCGGCACCGCCAACGGCACGCCCATTCAGCTCTACACGTGCAACGGCACCGGCGCCCAGCGCTTCACGCTCACCCCGGCCGGTGACCTCGTCAACGTCCCCGCGAACCGATGCGTGGACATCGTGGACGTGAATCCCGCCAGCGGCGCACGCCTGCAACTGTGGGACTGCACCGGCGGAGCCAACCAGAAGTGGACCCGCGGCTGACCGCGCTCACGGGCTCACGGCGAGGAGCAGGAAGGCGGCGAACAGCGTGAGGTGCACGCCCGCCTGCAGGAGGGTGGCCCGGCCGGGCACCACGGTCAAGGTCGCCACGACGACCGTCAGCACGAGCAGCACGATGTGCGTCGGGCCGAGTCCGAGCAGCAGCGGCCCCTTCAGCCACAGCGAGGCGGCGGCGATCGTCGGAATGGTGAGCCCGATGCTGGCCATGGCCGAGCCGAAGGCGAGGTTCAGGCTGACCTGGACCCGGGCGCGCCGGGCCGCCCGCGCGGCGGCGAGGGTCTCCGGCAGCAGCACCAGCAGCGCGATCACGACGCCCACCGCGGACTGCGGCAGGCTGGCCGCGCGTACGGTCGCCTCGATGGCGGGCGACTCGACCTTCGCCAGGCCCACCACCGCGATCAGCGCGGTCAGCAGCAGCGCCAGGCTGGCAGTGGCAGCCCGTGTGGTCGGCGGACCGGCGTGGCCGGCGGCATCCGGTCCCTCGGTCCCGGGCTCCACCGAGAGGAAGTATTCGCGGTGCCGGAAGGTCTGCGTGAGCACGAACAGGCCGTACAACGCGATCGAGGCGAGCGCGGCGAACGCGAGCTGGGCCGGGGTGAAGATCGGCCCCGGCTGGCCGGTGGTGAACGTCGGCAGGACGAGACTCAGCGTGGACAGGGTGGCGACGGTGGCCAGCGCGCCTCCGGTCCCCTCCGCGTTGAACACCGCCACCCGCCGCCGTAGCGCCGCGACGAGCAGAGACAGGCCGACGATCCCGTTACAAGTGATCATCACGGCGGCGAACACCGTGTCGCGGGCGAGCGACGACGCGGCCGGCCCGCCCGACGCGGTGAGGCTGATGATCAGTGCCACCTCGATCACCGTGACCGCGACGGCGAGCACGAGCGACCCGAACGGCTCGCCCACGCGGTGGGCGATGACCTCGGCGTGGTGCACGGCCGCGAGCACCGAGACCGCGAGGAAGACCGCCGCGATCACCACGACGACGGGAGGGATGGTCCGTCCCCACGCCAGAGCGAGCACTGCCACGGCGAGGATCGGAACGGTGACGGTCCAGGTGGCGGCCAGCCGGCGGTAGCGCAGGGTCACATCCTCATCCTGCCCAAATAGGGCGAATAGGCATAAAGCCCTCGACTGCCCCGGCTCGGGGGCGGACTGTGCCGGGTGCAGGTGGGCGTGCCGGGCTCGATGGCGGGATGGGTGTGGCTCAGAGCTGCTTGAGCAGCCAGCGAGGACCGGTGACCAGGGCGCCGAGGGCCGTCACCCGCTCGCGCAGCCCCCGGTCGGCGGTGACGACGAGGGCCGTCTCCCATGACCGCGCGCCGCGCACCGCTTCCACGATCGCGTCGTCCCCGCTGCCCCCGGCCACCACGACCGTCAGGTCCCCGGTCACCGGCCCCGGATCGGCGGCGCCGGCCGCCGCCCCTTCGAGCACCGCGACCACGCGCGGGAACCACCGGGCCAGGGCGGGAACCCCTTCCGGCATCTCGTCGAAGCCCTGTGCGGAACGGGGGACCAGCTCGTTGAGCAGGCGGTTCGCGGCCCCCGCGCGATCCTTCCACCACCCGTGCTCGGCCCGCGCGCCGATGATGTTGGCCATGTCGAGGACGACGACCACCGGGCTCAGCGCCGGCCGGATCCTCGGCCACGAGTCGGCGAAACCGGGATGCAGTTCCTTCGCGGCCACCTCGTCGGCCGCCACCCAGCGCATGTCGGCGCTCTCGCCGTTGGCGGGCGCGGCGTCGAGCAGCCCCCCGGCCTCCGCGATCACCGTCTGGAACGACCAGCCGCCGTGGTCGTCGACGTAGAGCCCGCGCACCCGGACGAGATCGGCGTCCAGCGCGGCCTCCTCCCGCGCCTCGCGCAGCGCGCCGGTGATGGCGTCCTCATGGCTGTCGCACGCGCCGCCCGGCAGCCCCCACGTCCCGCCGTGATGGCTCCACCAGGCCCGCTTCTGCATCAGCACGTACGGCATGCCGTCGAGCGTGTGGTGCACGGTGAGCAGGCCGGCGGCGCCGTACAGCCCCCAGTGCTGATGCCCCAGCTCGCACAGGGCCCAGCCGTCGCCGTCCTTCGCCGCCATGCACCCATCTTGCCGCAGCCTGCCGAATCGCTTTGACGGTCACCAGCGTTCGAGGGGCACCTCCAGCCCGGCGACCAAATCGACGAGGGTCACTCCATCCGCGATGCGGACGACCTGGATCCGCGTCGCGAGACGTACGTCCCGAAGGCGCGTGGCGGCCTCGTGGGCGGTTCGCGGGAAGCGGTGGCGATCGGCAGGGAGTCGACCTGTGGAACCTGGCTGATCGCCAGTGTGACGGTGTCGTAGGCCGATCGTTATTAACCGGTGAGCGATCCTTTCCGACCCGGTGTCCGGAGCCCGTTAACGTGTGAGCCCTCACTCGTGATTCCCCTTTGTCCGGAGAATCAGGAGATGTCATATCTGGAGAGACGCCCGCTTCCTGCGGCCGGAGGAGCGGGCGTTGTCCTCCCTTTTCTCTCCTCCTTCTCGCGCCGTCGCCGGTGCGGGTGGTGGTGGCTCTTATCCGATCACCGTTTCCGACGGGCTCGGCTCGTTACCCTGCCGGTACATCCGTACCGGCAGGGTCGCCGCCGTCAGGGGTGTGGTGAGGCGACGGCAGGCCGGCCGGGCGAGGACATCGCCGGCAGTGGCCCGATGATCGCCGGCGGTCGCCCCTTTGTTTTCCGAGTTCTCGCCTGAACGTTTCAGCCGGTCCCGGATTTCGTTCCCCGTCTCCAGCGATCCCTGCGCAAGTGAGGGCCGTCCTGGGCGGAAAGCCGCCTCGGCGCGGCGTTGACCGGCGATCGACGGGATCGTAGCTTGATGCGCGGTGTTCCTGTGGATGGATGTAGTTCAGGTGCACGAAACCCCTTGTGGGGTCAGGAGTCATTCCTCGGTCAGGGGCCCTGCGCGACCTTGCAAGGAGCTCTGTTGTGAAAAGCAGAACCAGAACGGGCGCCGCGGTGATCGGCGCCCTCGCCGGAGCCGTCGCCCTGGCCGGCGTGACCACCGCCGGAACGGCACAGGCCGCCACCGGGTGCGCCGTGACCTACACGACCAACGACTGGCCGGGTGGGTTCACCGCCGGCATCACGATCCAGAACCTGGGCAGCGCGATCAACGGCTGGACCCTCGGGTTCGCCTTCCCCGACAGCGGTCAGAAGGTGGGCACCGGCTGGTCGGCCACCTACAGCCAGAGCGGGCAGGACGTCACGGCCACGAACGTGGACTACAACGCCGCCATCGCGACCGGCGCGTCGTTGTCCATCGGCTTCAACGGCAGCTGGTCGGGGTCCAACCCCAAGCCCGCCGCGTTCACCTTGAACGGCGTCACGTGCACCGGTTCCACCACCACCTCATCGCCCACACCCTCGCCCAGCCTGTCGCCCGCCCTGTCGCCCACCCCGTCGCCCTCCCCGACACGCTCGCCCTCGCCGTCACCCACCCCCTCGCCCTCGACCACGCCGTCGAGTGGCGCGGTGTACGTGTCGCCGAACGGCAGGGACGGCGCGGCGGGGACGCAGTCCGACCCGACGACCCTCACTTCGGCGATCACGCGCGTCGCCCCCGGCGGGACGATCTATCTGCGCGGCGGGCGGTACGCCTTCACGCAGACGATCACCATCGCACCGGGCAACAACGGCACCTCGAACGCCCGCAAGACCCTGTCCGCCTACCCCGGTGAGACTCCGGTGCTGAACTTCTCGGCCCAGAGCGAGTCCTCGTCGAACCGCGGACTCGCCGTGAACGGCTCGTACTGGCATGTGTACGGCATCGTCGTCGAGCGGGCCGGTGACAACGGAATCTACGTCGGCGGCAGTAACAACATCATCGAGCGTACGGTGACCCGGTTCAATCGCGACACCGGGCTGCAGCTCGGGCGGATCGCCTCCGACACCCCCCGCGACCAGTGGCCGTCCAACAACCTCATCCTCAGCGCGGAGTCGCACGACAACGCCGACTCCGACGGCGAGGACGCCGACGGCTTCGCCGCGAAGCTCACCACCGGCACCGGCAACGTCTTCCGCTACGACGTGTCTCACAACAACATCGACGACGGCTGGGACCTCTACACCAAGACGGACACCGGAGCCATCGGGCCGGTGACCATCGAGGATTCCCTGTCCTACAACAACGGCACCCTCACCGACGGCAGCCAGGCCGGCGACGGCGACCGCAACGGCTACAAACTGGGCGGCGACAAGATCTCCGTCAACCACATCGTCCGGCGCAGCATCGCCTACCGCAACGGCCACCACGGGTTCACCTACAACAGCAACCCGGGCACGATGTCGATCTCGAACAACGTCGGCATCGACAACGCCGAGCGCAACTTCTCCTTCGACACGGGCACCTCGGTGTTCCGCAACAACACCTCGTGCCGCAGCGGCAGCGGGTCCAACGACAAGACGGTCGGTAACGCCGACAGCTCCAACCAGTTCTGGTCCGGCTCGAACGGGTCCCGGTGCTCCTCCTACACCGGCGCCATGGGCTGGTCCTTCGCCTCGGACGGCCACCTCGTCGTGACCTTCGGCGGCAGGCCGGTCACGCCGTAACCGGTCGTCTCGTCACCCGGCAAGCGCTCCCCGGTGGATCACGGCTCGGCCCTGCCGGCCTCTCACAGGGTCACCGGCGGGCGGGGCAATCCGTCACCGGGTCACCGGCGGGGCGGGACAACCCGTGGGCGGGACAACCATCACCGGGTCACCGGCGGGCGACCCGCCCACGCGCCGTACGCGGTGGGCGGGGCCCGCGGTGCGGCTTGCGCGGCACCGGCGTCAGCGGCCGTTCACCGAGAAGTGCTGGTAGTCCTTGGCGCCCGACCACGAGCCGCCCCAGCCCCAGCCGATCTGCCTGAAGGCCCGCACCACGCGATCCCCGTCGTTGATCACGCCGGGCTTCTTGAGCGGCCGGTCGACGAACGCGTCGGCGTTGCGGTGGGCGTTGGACCCGTTCGCGTAGACGTACGGGTTCTCCCGGGGGTTGAGATCCACGGCGAGGCCGTACGCGTGGTTGGACCAGCTGCCGGAACCGGTGGCGTTGCGGCAGTTGAAGGCCGAGGTGTTGTCGGCGTCGATGGAGTCGTAGTCACTGCCCTTGTAGACGTCGACGGGCTCCATCCGGCGGATGGGATAGCGCATGTCGTAGAGCTTCCCGAAGACGGAGGCCACGTCTTCGGCCACCTTCTTGTTCACCACGAGCGTGCCGGTGTGCGCCTGGTCGTCGAAGCCCCAGTAGGTCATGGTGATCTTGCGCAGCCCGCTCAGCGGAACCGGGCAGCCGGGCCGCCACGAGTGCCGGACGTCGTCGCGGGACACCTTCTCGATCTTCGCCGAGAAGGGCGGCGGCCCGCTCGGGCTCGGCGTGGGACCGCTGCCGGGCGCGGGCGAGATCGGCGCGGCCGAGGGCGTGACGAGCGAAGGCGTGACGGACGCGGCTGAGGCCTGCGCGGCCGAGGGGCCGGCGCCGGCCATGCTGGACGGCGACGACGCCGCGGCGGGCGCGGACACCCGGGTCCGGGCGGTGCCGGACGCACCCGCGTCACCGACCCCGGCACAGCCGGTCATCCCGACGAGAGCCGCTACCACTACCGCTGACCTGCGGTTCCACAAGGAGGTCATAGGCGCAGGTTACCTGCGGACAAGGCGTGCGCCGGCGGTCGCGCACGTTTCCTGTGGACAGCGGGATTCCTGTGGATAAAGCGTCGGCTATTCGGCTGGAATCGCCGTACAGAAGGGGCGCAAGCCGTACGAATTGGCAGTCGGATTCGTTATGGGCCGTCGCTAGGGTGGCGTCGTGCTTGAGGAGCTGCGTTTCGGCGGGGTGAGCGTGCCGACCCACGCGTTCTTCGTGGGCCTCGGCGTGATCCTCGCGAGCGTGGTGTTCGTCCTGGAGGCGCGCCGCCGGGGGGCCCTGCAAGAGGAGTCCCTCGTCGCCGTCACCGGCGCGCTGGTCGGCGGGGCGATGGGCATGCGGCTGTCCGGCTGGGCCGAGCATCTCGATCCCGCGCTCAACCCCGGCCTCCTCGAGGCGTGGATGTTCGGTGCCCGGAGCATTCTCGGAGGCCTGACCGGCGCGTACGTCGGGGTGCTGGTCGCGAAACGGCTGATCGGTTACCGGGAACGGACCGGCGACCTGTTCGCGCCCGCGGTCGCGCTCGGCATGGCCGTCGGCCGCGTCGGCTGCTTCCTCACCGAGGCCCCCGGCCGGCCCACGAGCCTTCCCTGGGGAGTCCACGCCCCGGCCACCGTCCCGGAGTGCCCCGGCTGCCTGGCCGGGCAGGCCATGCACCCGTCATACCTGTACGAGACCGTCTTCCAGCTCGCCGCCTTCGGCGCGTTGCTGTGGGCGCGAAGCCGGGTCGACAGGCCGGGGGAACTGTTCACTCTGTATCTGGGCGCGTACGCCGTCTTCCGATTCCTCGTCGAGTTCACCAGAGCGAACGAGACGGTCTGGCTCGACCTGACCCGCCCGCAGTGGTTCCTCGTCCCGGGGCTCGCGCTTCTCGCCGTCCGTCTCTGGCTCGGATATCGCAAGGGGTTCTACGATCGACTGCTCCCCCGGCGGGGCGAGCGGCGACCGCTGTTACCGGCCGCCCGGCTGTCGCCCGTGGGCGAGGAGGAGAGATGAGCACACCCCCCGAGCCGCCCGAGCGGCCGCACGACCCGCAGCAGGGCGATCCTCACCGGCCCGAAGGCCCGCCCGGGTCTCCCGGTGACCGGCCCGAGGGCCGAGCGGCGTCCGGCGACCAGTCCGAGGGCTCGGCGCCCCCTGCTCCCGGTGTTCATCACGGCCCCGGTGCTCACCACGGCCCGGCTGGTCCGCACGGTCCCGGCGCGGGCGCGCCGAACGGTCCCGGTGGCCCGCAATCACCCCCGGGACCCGGCGGGCCGCATGGCCCAGGGGGAGCCTTCGGCCCGGGTGGAGCCTACGGTCCCGGCGGGCCACAGGGTCCGGGGGGACCCTTCGGCCCGGGTGGCCCGGGGCCCGGGGCGCCGCGCCCATGGCCGCCGCCCCCGGCTCCGAACTCGACCGGCACGGTCATCGCGATGACCTTCGTGGGGATCGTGGCCTATGTGGTCGTCAACTTCGTGCTCTTCCTCGTGACCCTTTCGGTGGCGGACGGGATCGCGAGCGACCACAAGAACGTCGCGCTCATCGGCGGGGCCGTGATCCTGGCCGCGATCGCGTTCGGCGGCGGAACGCTCCTGCTTCTTCTCCGTAAGCCCTGGTCTCGCGGGCTCGGGCTGGGCCTGATGATCGGCTGGGCGCTCCTGACGATTCTCACCGCCGGCCTCTGCACCGGCGTCAACCCCTCGTTCTACACGGATGGCATGTTTTGAGCACCGGAATGCCCCTGCGTGGAGACCGCATCCTCCGCTACGTCAACGCGTTCTGCCCGCGCTGCCACGAGGAGCGGCCCGACCGTCCGCTGGCGGAGGTGCCGCGGCTGTCCGGCCGGCTCGTGGCCCGCGACGGCCGCGTCTACCTGGAGCGCGGCTGCCGCACCCACGGCATGGTCAGGACCCTCTACGACGAGGACCCGGAGATCCTCGCCTACCTGGAGGAGTGGACCGCCCCCACCAAGGCGCACCTCCCCGACGTCCCCGGAAACTTCGATCCGGTCCCGGAGGCGTACCTGCGGGGGCTGCCGGAGATGCAGACCCAGCACACGTGCATCCTCCTCGAGGACGTGGCGGAGGCGTGCAACCTGCGCTGCCCGACCTGCTTCACCGAGTCCTCGCCAGACCTGCGGGGGATCGTGCCGGTCCGGGAGATCCTCGCCAACGTCGACCAGCGCCTGGCCCGCGAGAACGGCCGTCTCGACGTGCTCATGCTCAGCGGCGGCGAGCCGACCCTTCACCCCGACCTGCCCGAGCTGCTCACCGAGCTGGCGGCCCGGCCCGTCACCCGCATCCTGATCAACACGAACGGGCTTCTGGTGGCCAGGGACGACGCCCTGCTCGACCTGCTCACCGAGCATCGCGAACGCGTCGAGGTCTACCTGCAGTATGACGGCCTGTCGGCCGAGGCGTCCCGGCACCACCGGGGCGGTGACCTGCGGCGGCAGAAGGCGGAGGCGCTGCGCCGGCTGTCCGAGCGGGAGATCTTCACCACGCTCGTCATGACCGCCGCCCTCGGGGTGAACGACGGTGAGATCGGCGACGTCGTGCGCCTGGCCCTCGACACGCCGTACGTCGGCGGCGTCTCGATCCAGCCGCAGTTCGGCTCGGGACGGTCGGGCGCGATCGACCCGATGGACCGGCTCACCCACACGGGCGTGCTCAAGCGCCTCGGCCCCCAGACGGACGGCCTGGTCACCTGGCGCGACCTGACCGCCCTGCCCTGCTCGCACCCGCACTGCTGCTCGGTCGGCTACATGGTCAAGGACGACGCCGACCGGTGGCGCTCCCTGACGGCGTTGATCGGGCACGACCGCCTCAAGGAGAACCTCGGGCTCGTCTCCAACCGCATCGCCGACTCGGAGATCCCCCGTGAGCTCCGCATGGCCGTGCAGGAGTCGCTGCTCGGCCTGCTGTCGGAGCAGTCGTCGCTGTCGCACCCCGAGATCGGCAAGATCTGGCGCGACATCTGCGAGAACTGCGATCTCGGGCTGTCGACGTTGCTGACGCTCGCGTCCTCGGCCCTGCCCGGCCGGAAGCGGCGGCTGCGCCGGCTGCTCGGCGAACGGGTCGTCCGCATCACGATCAAGCCGTTCATGGACATGTCCACGATGCTGGAGGAGCGGCTGATCCAGTGCTGCGTCCATGTCGGCACCCGTTCCGACCAGGACCAGTGCGCGCCGTTCTGCGCGGTCCAGGCCTGGCCGGCGCTCGCGCGCCAGCGCCTTTCCGCCGTCGCCGCGGCCGACCCCGGCGTACGGCTTCCGCTGTTGGAGATCACATGAGCCTCCCGCCCGGGGAGCCCGGCGACCGGCCGACCGGCGTCGCGTACGAGGAGGCCCTCGCGGCGCGGGCGTCCGAGGGCGGGCAGGCGAAGCCGTACGACCCGCTGAAGCTGTGCGTGTACGCGACGGTGGCGCTGCTCGCCTGGCTCTTCGGGGCCTGGGCCGTGCTCGGGTTCGCGGCCCTGGGATTCGCCGGATACTGGCGGGCGCGCCGTGCCGGGCTCACCAGGAGCAAGTGCTATCTCAGGGACACCCGGATCGTCCTCGCCTACCTGGGGCTGATCGCCCTGGCCGCCGCGGCGGCCCTCGTGCTCCCGCACGTGTCCCGTTAGCGGACTCCGAAGCGGCACGGTTTTGTCGGTGGGCCTCGCCATGATCGGCCTACCTACTCACCGAGGGAGCGTCATGGCTGTCGCCCACGAAGCGGACTGGTCCGGCATCGGCTGGGACTCCTGGAAGAACCTGAGGCTGATCCGGGCCCGGCTCGACGCGGGCGCCGATCCCAACTCGGGGGTGTTCTACCACGGACGGCCGCTGCACGCGGCCGCCGAATGCGGCTCTCCCGAGGTGGTGGCGGAGTTGGTCGCCCGCGTCGACGACGTCGACGCCGAGCACGAGGGCCGCACGGCGCTGTGGAGGGCCGTCTTCGCCGGCCGTCCGGACAACGCCCGGATCCTGGCCGAGGCCGGCGCCGACCCGTGGCGGCCGATGATGAACGGCTGGTCGCCCGGACGGCTGAGCCTGGCCTCGCCGACCCCCGGCCTGTTCGGCGATCCCGCCGGCCGGCCCGGCCTGTCCGACGCCGAACTGGAGTCGGTGGCGGAGGCCAGGCGTCTCATCGACGCGTTGGGCGACTTCTACTATGACGGGGTGGCCGTGGCCTGCGTGGCCGGCGTCACCGCGGCCGAGGCGGCACGCCGCCTGGATGCCGCCCCTGTCGACGGCGCCGAAGTCGACGAGCTTCTCGAGGACGACATCTTCGAGGACTTCGACGAGAACCTCGCCATCGTCGGGATAACAGACGTGCCCGGCGGCTGCGTCGTCAGTCAGCCGTGGGGATACATGCCGTACGCGACCGGTGTCACGAAGCGCCTGTCGGCGGGAACGGTCTGCTTCGCGATGTACGCCAATCCCAAGAGCGGCAACCAGGGGAGCGTCACCCGGGACGGCGGGATCGTGGCATGGGACACCCATCCCGGTGGCGGCAACCCTTCGTCCGACGGCTCGGCGGAGGAGATCCTCAGCAGCTACCTGTTCCGTGGACGAGCGCTGGCGTACTGCTGTGCGGGCGCGGGCCTGCGACTGGACGATGCCGCGGCCATCGAATCGCCCAGCACGTGGGTGAGGCTCCCCGAACGCGACCACTGGCGCTGAACGCCAGGACGAGGCATGCGAACGCGCGGGCCGCGCGAGGAACCGGTCGCCGGGCAGGCCGGCGGACAAGCGGGTGTGGGCCGCGTCGCGCCGCCGATTACGGCGCGCAGGGCGTTGCCGGGGCCGTTGCAGGGTCAGGGCCAGTGGGGCTGGGCTGCCACCTGAACGACGGTGTTTGACGGCGCTTTCGCGGAAAGCTCGCGCAGGTGTTCGATGACGCGCTACAGTCATGGCCATCGGATCGAACACGGGTTCGGTCGAGTCCCGGCAGGTAAGGGGTGTGTGATGGCTGTGCTCACGGTGTCCGCCGCCCCCGCTCCGGCTGTCGCCGGACCCGTGGCCTTCGATCCGGTCGTGCCCTCCCCGGCTCCGCCCGCTGTCGTCCCGGTCGTCCCGGTTCAGGCACCGCCCATCGCCGGGCGATGCGTGCCGGGGCCGCGCCGGGCGACACGCCGTAGCGCTTTCTACGGAAATCTACGACGGCCGCTATATGCCGTCATAAAGTCCGAGAGCGTGGACCCCGTGCGCAATCCCTACGCCCCCGGCGCCGGTCAGCGCCCCCCGGAGCTCGCCGGACGCGACCGCGAGCTGCAGCAGTTCGAGATCGTGCTCGAGCGGGTGGCCCGGGGCCGTCCGGAGCGGAGCATGGTCCTCACCGGCCTGCGCGGTGTGGGCAAGACCGTCCTGCTCAACACGTTCAAGTCCATGGCGATGCAACGGCTGTGGGGCACCGGCAAGATCGAGGCCAGGCCCGACCAGTCGATCCGCCGCCCGGTGGCGGCCGCGCTGCACATGGCAATCAGGGAGCTCGCCCCCCGGCACCGCGCCCCCGAGCGCATCGAGGAGTTCCTCGGCGTGCTCAAGGCGTTCGCGATGCGCGACCCCGCCGCGGCCAAGGGCACCTCCCACTGGTCGCCCGGCATCGACGTGCCCGCCGCTCGCGGCCGGGCCGACTCCGGCGACCTGGAGATCGACCTGACCGAGCTGTTCGTCGACGCCGCGGGCGTCGCGACCGATCTCGGCGTCGGCATCGCACTGTTCATCGACGAGATGCAGGACGTGCAGGCGCCGGACGTCTCGGCTCTGTGCGCGGCCTGTCACGAGCTGTCGCAGAACGGCGGCCCGCTGATCGTCGTCGGCGCCGGCCTGCCGCACCTGCCGAGCGTGCTGTCGGCGAGCAAGAGCTACTCCGAGCGGCTGTTCCGCTACGCGCGCATCGACCGGCTCGACCGGGACGCCGCCGACCTGGCCCTCATCGCCCCGGCCGCCAGGGAAGACGTCGAGTTCACGCCCGACGCGCTCGACGCGTTGTACGAGGCGGCCGACGGCTACCCCTACTTCGTCCAGGCGTACGGCAAGGTCGCCTGGGATCTCGCTCCGCGCAGCCCGATCACGGCCGAGGACATCAAGGTGTCCGCCCCGGAGGCCGAGGAGGAGCTCGCGGTGGGCTTCTTCGGCAGCCGGTATGAGCGGGCCACCCCCGCCGAGCGGGACTACATGCACGCCATGGCCCAGCTCGGCGACGACCCCGTGCCGACCGCCGAGGTGGCCGAGGCGCTGGGCCGCAAGCCGTCGAGCCTGTCCCCGGCCCGCGACAGCCTGATCAAGAAGGGCCTGATCTACAGCGCCGAACGCGGTGTGATCGGGTTCACCGTTCCGCATTTCGGGAGGTTCCTCCGCGCGCAGCCGGTGTGACCGGCGCGCCCATCGACCTCTCTACGGCTTTCTAGAGGGGAAGCTAGAGAGCCGTAGAGAGCTGAAGTGAAAGTCCTCAATGCGGGAATCTACGCGTGTATAGCGTCAGGCCGATACAGGCGTAGATTCCCGCAGAGAGGCGGCGCTGTGGTCACCGGCCGCGGACACGTGGCCGTCGGCCCCGACCACGACGGCACGTACGTCGGGACGCCGGCCGTCGAGATGCACGGCGAACACCACCTCCGCGTCGCCCTGCGCGGGAAAGACGAAGAAGCGCCAGCACAGCTCCCGCCACATGTCGGCCGGCTCGTCCGTCAGCAGCGACCCGGCATGGGCCCGCCACGCCGCGCTGGCCCGCAACCGTGACAGGGCCCGTCCGGGCGGCGTCGGCCGCTGCTCGCACGGCGCCCGGTGCCGCAGGCGGGAGACGATCTCGTCGATCTCGGGGGAGCAGACGAGCAGCAGGGCGACCCCTGCGCCGATCCAGGGCGCCGTCTCCGCGGTGACACGAGGCAGCCCGGTGACGCCCTCGACCCCGACGAGGACCGCCATCGCGGTCAGCGCCGCGGCCCGGACGATCGACCGCAGCCCGACCGGCGTGTCGCTCACGTCTCCGAAGCACCCGCACCCCACGTCCGGCCGCCGCCTGCGCAGATCCCACAGGACGTATGTCGCGACAGCGAAGAACGCGGCCGGCAGCCATCGGCCGGCCGGGTGGTCCACGACCAGCAGACCGGCCGCCAGCGCGAGCTCGGCCAGGGAGCAGGCATAAGTGGCGGGCCTGGCGAAGCGCTCGGGCATGAGCACCGCCGGGCCGAGCCGGGCCAGCGCCCCCGGCGACGCCTCGCGTCCGGCCGTGGCCAGTTTGGCGACGCCGCCCAGCGCCAGCGTCACCACGAGGATCGGCAGCGCGGCAGCCGCGATGGTCGAAAGCACCGGTCACCCCAATCCGACGCGGACATTGAAACAGCCCTTGGTCAAGTCTCCGCCGAGCGCGACGTACGAGGACGCGGCCAGTTCCATGATCCTGCCGCGCGGGGACGTGCCGCATTCCAGGCATCGGTCGCAGAACCGCCCCGCGAGACACCCGCACGCGACGATCGGCAGTGCGTCCGCCCGGCCGTCGCACACATTGCGCACGCGCAGCAGCGAGCCCAGCGCGAGGTACGGGAGGCCGGCGCAGGAGACGCCGCCCTCCTCGCAGCCGGTGTCCTCGCGTTCGATCATTGGATAGGTGACGCCCTCTTCTGCGAACTCCGTGAGGTCCGTGAAGTCGGCCCAGACGGCCGTGCCCGAGATGCCCGCCTGGCCTCCTGCGTACGCCGCCGGAGGCGAGGGCGCGGCCGTGGCCCGGTACGGCGGTTGCGAGGTCGCCGGGAGCTGCGCGAGCGTGGTGCCCTGGTCGAGCAGCCCGATCGCGTCGAACAGGTAGCCCGGCTCCAGCTTGGGGTGCCGCACCCGGATGCGCCCGGAGGAGCGGTAGGGAACGACGATGGAGCGTTCCCGGCGATGCGGACCGCAGTCGAGCTCGATCGTGAGGTCCCGCCGGCCCCGAACCTCCCGGATGACGCCGGTGATCCGGGTGATGTCGGCCCAGATGTGCTCGGCCACGGTGCCGGATCGCAGCGCCCGGATGACGACCCGCGCCCCGGCGGGCAGGTCGGCGGGCGCCACCGCGCCCCCGCGCCACGCGGTCGCCCACGGCGCGATCACCAGACGCCGCCGCTCGCCGTCGGCGGTCTCCACGATGATCAGGTGCGGGCTCACGTCGAGGAGGTCGCCGCTGACCACGTCGAACGGCTCGGTCTCCTCCGGGGACCGCGGCGGGGGCCCGGCGTCGCGGCCGAGAACCGCCGCCGCCAGCTTCCGCCTTCGCTCTCCGGCCCGATACGGCATCGCCCCTTCCACGCTTTCCAGCCTCACATGCCGGAGGGGGATGGAGAGGCGGTTTTCCGGGCGTTGGTGGCGTCCGGGATCAATATTCCTCCTCCCGGTGCAAGGCGTTGCCACCTGTTACGGGCAAACCACTGCCCGACAGCGCGTACGGCGTGCGTGACGGGCCGCCACCGGCTTGCCCGGTCTTTGCCCAGGAGGGTGCGAAACCTGGATTTCGGTTCAGCCGGATCCGAGGGCACGGCTGCGATTCTGGCACGAGATGCCTCTCTGGCCGGGTTGGTGATCCCTGATCGTGAACCATGAGGAGTTCCGCACGTACGTGCAGTCTCGCGGGGCGGCCCTGCTCCGCGTGGCCAACCAGTTGACCGGGAACCCCAGCGACGCCGAGGACCTCCTGCAGACCGCCCTCGCCCGCACGTACCTCGCGTGGGACCGCATCCGCGACCGTTCGTCGCTCGACGGCTATGTGCGGCGGGCGATGGTGAACATCAACATCTCCTGGTGGCGGCGGCGCAAACTGGAGGAATACCCCTCCGAGGAGCTCCCCGACGTACCGGTGCAGCAGGACCCGCGGCACCGGTACGACGAACTGGAGCAGGCGCTCGACCGCCTCCCCGCGCGGCAGCGTACGGCGATCGTGCTGCGTTACTACGAGGACATGACCGAGCCCGAGATCGCCAGGACCCTCGGGATCAGCGTGGGCACGGTCAAGAGCTCGGTCTCGCGAGGCATGGCCAAGCTGCGCGGCGACCTGGTCGTGCCCGACGCCCGCAAGAGGGTCAACTGACGCCCCGCGTCACCTCTCGCAGACCACGCCGTCGCTGTCGGCGTCGATGTACCACTCGTACTCGAGGGATCCGCGATAGTACGGGCCCAACCCGTGGGCGATCGCCTCTTCGCAGGTGCCGTACCTGGTGTCGGTCGCGCCGCCGGCGCTCGGGCTCGGGCTCGGACTGGGACTCGGACTCGGACTGGGGCTCGGCGAGGGGCTGACCGCGGCGACCGATCCGGTGGTGCCTCCTTGCGGAAGCGGCTCAGGGGAGTACGTCGTGCCGGGCGGGGCGGGGGCCGCGTCGGCCGGCTCGATCGGCGCCGGGGTCAGGGCGTCGCCGGTGCCCGGAGGGACCTGGACGCCGGAACGCCTGTCGTAGGTGTCGGCCGCCCAGCACCCCGACCACAGGCCCACCTTGTCCATCTGCGCGCGAACCTGCTCGTTGTACTGCCACAGGGTGTAGGTGTGCTCGGGGAAGGAGTTCACGGTCTGGGCCAGGCCGCTCCTGACCATGTCGCCGTTGACGTAGACGCCGGTGGACGACCACAGGTAGATCAGAATGCGGTTCTTCTCGGGCACCTGCTCGGCGGCCCGGACATACGCCGGCTTGCCGGGCGGCAGCAGGGCCTTCAGCCGGGCGGTCGCCTCCGGGAACCAGCAGGCGCCCTTGGCGGGGGCCTCCGCCTCCAGCAGGCCGATCCGTACGGTCCTGCCGCTCACGGTGACGACATCCGCGGTGTCACCGGTCAGGATCTTCTTGACGGTCACCTCGACGGCGTCCTTCGGCACGCTCTTCGGCCGCGTGGTCTTCGTCGTGGTGGTGGGCTTGGGGGTCGCATTCGAGGTGGCGCGGGGGCTCGGGGTCGCCGCGGCGGGCGTCTGCGTCTGAGAAGGCGTCGGGCTCGGGGTCGGGCTCGGGCTCGGGGTCACCGTGGCCGCCGCGAACGCGGAGGTGGAAGCGGCGGCGGGGACTGCGAGGGCCGCGGCGGCGAGGACGGCGAGTGCGCGTGAGGGGAAACGCACGGGCGCTCCATGGGCTCGGGTACGGGGGACTACGTCGGCTGTCGTGGAGCCGTTTCCTGAATTACGGAGTCCACCAGAAAACGATCGTTTACGCCAGTCCGTCCGATCAGTTCCCTCTAATCCTGATTTCGAGGGACTCAGCCCGTCTTGGCCTGCGGAGCCCTGCCTGCCTCCCGTGCGCCGGCGGTCGCGCAGGGCCGTACGACGTCGCGGATCACCCGCAGTGCCTGCAGAAACTCGGCGAGCTGGTTTTCGGTCAGCAGCCCGGTGAACCAGGTCTCGATGTCCTCGAGGTGCCGGGGGAGCACGGCCCGCAGTCGCTCCGCTCCCGTCTCGCTCAGTACGGCGTACGAGGCGCGGCGGTCGCTGGCGCAGGCGTGCCGTTCGACGAGCCCGTCGCGTTCCAGGCGGTCGACCACCCGGGTGATCCCGCTCGTGGAAAGCGACGTCTGGGCCGCGAGATCGCTCATCCGCAGGCGTCGTTCCGGCGAACGGGCCAGCCGGATCAGGGTCTCGAAGTCGACCTCGGACAGTCCGGCGGCGGCCAACGTGGGGCTGGTCTTGTCGGACAGCCCGGTGCAGACCTCCGCCAACAGGCCCATCGCCGTGAGCCGTGGGTCGTCGAATGGGTCCATGGCCCAAGTCTACGGCACGATAGTTGACGAGAGGAATATTTCTCCGGTAGACATTTGCTGAGTAAGACATCCGCACAGCAACGATCAGGGGAGCAGTCATGAGCATCCGTGAGTGGGAGGGCCTGAAGGTCCCGACGGCCGGCGAGTTCGCGCTGGACAAGGCCCACACGCGTGTCGGTTTCGTCGTCAAGCACATGATGGTCAGCAAGGTCCGCGGCCACTTCGCCGACTACGAGGGCAAGATCGTCATCGCCGAGAACCCGCTCGAGTCCAGCGTGGACGTCGTCATCAAGGCGGGCACGATCGAGACCGGTGCGGCCGACCGCGACGGCCACCTGCGGAGCGACGACTTCCTGGGCGCCGACAAGTTCCCCGAGATCACCTTCCGCAGCAAGCGGGTGACCGGCCTGTCGGGCGACGAGTTCACGCTCGTCGGCGACCTCACGATCCGCGACGTGACCAAGGAGGTCGAGCTCAAGGTCGAGTTCAACGGCGCCGCCAACAACCCGTGGGGTCAGGAGATCTTCGGGTTCGGCGCGGAGACCGAGATCGACCGCGAGGAGTACGGCCTGACCTGGAACCAGGCCCTGGAGACCGGTGGCGTCCTCGTCGGCAAGAAGGTCAAAATCGAGATCGAGGGCGAGGCCATCCGCCAGGCGTAGCCTGTGCGGGGCGGAGGCGGATATCCACACCCTGTGCACAGCCCTTGTCCACAACCTGTGGACAAGGGCTGTGCATCGATCCAAAACGCCCCGTCGCGTGAGATCCGCGACGGTGGCGAGCTTCACTCGGCAATCCGCTTTGCCGCCTTGGACGATCGCCGGTACGCTGTGCTGAGCAACGCGCTACCAGGAGGCTTCGCCTAGTCAGGTCTATGGCGCCGCACTGCTAATGCGGTTTGGGTCTTAAGCCCATCCGGGGTTCAAATCCCCGAGCCTCCGCAGTTCAAAGCCCCTCTCGCCGGTCTTCGGCGAGAGGGGCTTTTTGATCTCCGCAGGGCCTCTAGTTGCAGTTCTAGTTGCAGTTGCCTTCAGTCCCTTGTTTCAGTCCTCGCCCCACAGGGCGGCGCCCATGCGCTCGCTGGCGTCCTTCACCTGGGGACTGGCGATGTGGGTGTAACGCTCTGTCGTCGTGACGCGGGCGTGGCCGAGGATCTCTTGCACGACGCGGATGTGGACGCCTTGCTCGACGAGGAGCGTCCCGGCGGTGTGGCGGGCGTCGTGGAGGCGGGCTTCCCTGACGCCAGCCTGCTTGAGGAGCGCCTTCCACATCTTGTAGTCCTCGCTGCGCTCCATCGGCCGGCCCCGGCGGGTCGGGAAGAGAAGGTCGTGATCCTCCCAGAGCTCACCGGCCTCCGCTCGTTCGGCGTCCTGGCGCTTCTTGTGCTCTTTAAGGATCGGAAGCAGCTCTGGCGGGCACTGGAGGGTCAGTCGGCTGCGGCCCTTGCGTTGCCGAAAGACGATGCCGCCGCCCGTGCGCTTCGGGCACCGGTCGGCGTGGCCGGTGCAGTCCTTCGCGCATGCGCGTGTCGGGCAGACGTGGCCGCGCTTCGTGCAGTCCTGTGGACAGCCGGGGTCGTGCTTGTGGACCTTGCACCGCGGCTTGCACGGCCATCGGTGCCACTCCTTGCCGCACGCGTGCGGGTCGTCGCAGCCGTGCTTCCACGGTGATCGCTGTGCCTGGTACCAGGCTTTGATCACGCCGGTTTCGAGGTCGACGAAGGACCAGCGGAGGCCGAGCGCTTCGCCTTGGCGGATGCCGAGGGCAAGGGCCACCGACCAGCGGGCCGCGTTCCGGCGCGACTTGGCCGCCTCCAGGATCTTGCGTGCCTCGTTCCGCGTCAGCGGCTCCAGGTCGGGGTCAGCGGCGACCGGTGCGTCAATGAGCGTGGCGACGTTCCTGGTGACCTTGTTCCGGCGTACGGCGATTGTCAGGGCGCGGGACAGGATGCGATGCACCTTGAGGACCGTGCTGGACGAGCGGCCCTGCTCCAGCATCGTCGCGTACGCCTTGTCCAGGTGCTCAGGGGCGAGCCGGTCGAGGCGGTGACGGCCGAGGAGCGGAATGATCCAGTGGCGGGTCTTGGACCGGTAGTCGTCGAGGGTCCGAGGGGCCATCTTGCCGGACGCGACGAGCCGTTCGCAGATCACGTCGAGGTATTCGGTCATCCACTCGGCGACGGTTGGGACCTTGCCCGGCTTGGCGACGTGCCCGGTCTCGCGCTTGCCCTCCAGCTCTTGGACCTTGCGCGTGACCTCCGCCTCCGTCTTCCCCATCCGGTGACGGCGATCGGGGGACCCGTCTGGCTTGATTCCTACGGTCACCCAGCCGTGCCAGTAGCCGTCCTGACCGAAGTAGATGGACGATCGCCCGTTCGGTTTCCGGTCGGCCATCACGCCGCCTCGCTCAGACGCCGGGCGAACTCCTGAAGGGCGTCGGCCGGAACGAGACGGTATCCGTCGTACTTGACCGAGCGAAGCTCGCCGCTCTTGATCAGCCGGAAGACCGCGGTACGGCTCATGCCGAGGACGACCGCCGCGTCTTTGGGCCGGTAGAAGAGTCTGTCCATCACGCTGCCCTCCCTTCAGTTGCCGAAAAACCTTGTCCGTCTGCCTGGGCTTCGAGTTGGTTCATGTGGTTGCGCCAGCGTTGGCGTTCGTGGACCGAGCGGAGGAGCCGCACGCCGATGGGGGCCAACTCGGGATCACCGGGCTTGACCGGTCGCCAGATGTAGCGGTGGGGGTCGACCGGCTCGTCTTCGACGCCGAGGGCTTCCAGGACCCAGGTACGCCGGTCCTGCTTGTGCTCGGTGAGGGTCTTGTTGGACCACTTCCGGGAGACGAGGACACGGCGGCCCGCGTAGCCGAGGTGATCGGGCTTGTGGGCCTTGCCCTTGCACCGGCCGGGAGCCATGCCGGGCTTGGCGCCCTTGGGCTGGACGCCGTAGCGGAGCCAGTTCGGGCAGGTCGGCGCGCACGGCTCGAACCGCAGGGCGTTGAGGAGTCGTTCGGCGTGTGCCTTGCGGCGTGGGTCGTCGGTGCCGAGGGCGTCGCCGAGGGACTTGGTCAGGTACTTGGACAGGTACTGGATGAGCTGGTCGGCGTCCGGGGTCCCGGCGAGGACGCTCTGTATGTCGAGCTGGTCGCCGAAGCGGAGCACGTGCAGGGGTTCGGCCTCCTCGTCCTGGTCGAGCCGGTCGAGGGCCTGTTCCCAGGTCGGCAGGACCTCCCCGGTGTCGGGATCGAGGTAGCCGGCCCCGTCCTCCCAGACCGGCAAGTGATCTCCCTCGAAGCGGATTTCGTCGGTCGAGGGCCACCACACCTGGTGATACGTGGCCGCGATGATCTGCCGCAGCTCCGCACGGGGAAGCGTGCCGCGGATCGCCATGTGCAGATGCGGGGCGAGCCGCTTCTGAGGCTCGACGGTGGCGAAGTACTGCACGTCATAGCCCGCGACCCGGCGGAGGTTCTGCACGAAGCGGTCCACGAGCTTGGAGAAGTGCAGGGCGTCACGGGCCGCCCGCGTGTAGTCGTACCGGTCCGGGTCCAGGGGTGCCCCGTCGAGCACCCGCCCGTAGGAGGGCAGGGTGAGGGTGACGAACATCGAGGGCCGGTAGGTCTTGCCGTCCGAGCCGGTGAAGGTCCGCCCAAGGGTGGTCTTGGTCATCTGCCGCTTGGGCAGGTCCGGGGCGTCCTGCCGCCGCTTGGTCGAGCGGGACCGCTTGCCGGAGGTGCGGCCGAGGACGTTGCCGCGCATGCCCGCCCGGTTGATCTCCTCGTCCAGGTCCTCGATCGCGGCGTCCAGGTCGGTTGTGTCGCCGCCGGCCTTTTCGACCTCGTCCCGCCAGGCCTGGGCGTCGGCCCGCAGCTCGACGAGGTGACGCTGGTAGTCGTCGGCGTTGTCGGGCAGGTTGACCGGCTCGTGGTCGAGGTGCCAGCCCTCCCGGCACTGCGCCCGCCGGAGTTGCCGGTTGCGCTTGGCACACGGCGGGCACTTGCTCTCCAAGGTGGCCCCGCATGGCACGTCGATGACCTCAACCTGACCGGTGAGGATGTCCTGCCGCCTGAGCGGAACCGGCCGGATGCACACCCCGTACTGCTTGGCGATCTCTTCCACGACCTCACGGGCCAGCGGTTGAGCCATCCGCACGGCGCGCGGTGTGGACCGGTCGTTAAGCCGAACGGGGGAGGTCGGCTGGTCTCCCCCGGCCTGGTGGGTGTCGATCAACTGTCCTCCTTTGTGGTCTCGGGGATGGTGAGGGCGGTCTGGCCGCATTCGTGGCACTCGACCAGGCCGCGGATGGGGTCGAGCCACAAGACGTTGAGCGCGCCGCAGATGGAGCAGCGCAGCCCGTCGAGGAAGTGCGCCAGGTGGTTCATGCGGCCTCGCTTCCGCCGTGCTCGGCGGCCATCTGGCGAATGTCGGCGTCGGAGACGTAGGCCGCCCGGACCCGCACGGGCTCGGGAGAGGTCTCCAGCCGGACGTAGCCGACGCCCGCGCCAAGCTCGGGGACCGGTGAGATGTGATCGGCGAGGGCTCCTCGGTCGCGGGCACCGTCGCCGAGGACCATGTCCACCTGTTCGCTCTCGTCCAGACGGAGGGCGATCTTGTCGGGGAACAGGTTGCGGATGTTCATGACCTCCTTGCGCGGGTCCTGAAGCGCGGCCATGACCCCGACACCGACCGCGCGTCCCTGCGTGGTCAGGGTGGCCAGGGCCGCCGTAATCCGCTGACGAAGGCCCTTATCCGACTGGTACGCGGTCAGGAACGCCACCTCGTCGACGAGCACCAGGACGAACGGGTCATCGACAGTGGGGACGTGTGAGCGTTGGAGGCCGGCGAACCGGTCGGCCCGCTCCTGCATCACGCTCACGGCCTCGTCGAGCAGGTCGGCGCACTCCTTCGGATCGGCCGCGTACCGAGTTCCGAACAGCGCCCGGCCGAAGGACAGCTCCATCCGCTTGGGGTCGAGCGCCCAGACCTGCACCAGGCCCGCCCGCATCGCGGGGAGCAGGCCGCGGATGGTCGACCACAGCCACGAGCCCTTACCGGCCCCGGTCGCGCCCGCGATGAGGACGTGCGTGCCGTGGACCTTGAGCCGGTACGGCGTGCCGTCCTCGCACCGCCCAATCTCCACCGCCCCGACCGTCGCCGACCCGGGAATGGGTACGGCAGGTAGGGGTTCGGCGAGGGGGTCGCGCCGGGGGAAGGTGAGCACGAGCCGCCCGGCCTTGGCAACGGCGACCCGGCAAGAGGGGGCGCCGAAGCCGTGGGCGAGGTGGTCGGTGCGGTCGGCCCAGTCCTTCACGGCCTGCCCGGACAGCATGCGCATGGTGACGCGGTCGGCCCAGCCGTCGCACTCGACCTGGAGCAGGCGGGGCAGGTAGTCGCGGCCCTGGAGGTGACGGCCGAGTCCGGACACGATCATTACCGGTTGCCAGTGCCGCCGGTAGATCCAGATGCGGCGCCAGAAGGCCAGCAGCCGCCAGCCGACCCAGCGGGCGAACGATGCCCGGTCGGCCAGCACCCAGCCGAACAACAACGAGACGGGGATGGTGACGGCGGCGACCGCTGTGGGCCAGCCGTACCGAACCCAGATCACACCCGGTACGGCGAGCACCGCCACGGCGATGGGGTGGACGAGGAGGGTACGGACGAGACCGGCGACCAGGCGGCCGAGGAAGACCAGGACGGTCAGGATCGCCGGGGTCTGGACGACGGCCGGTTTGAACACGACCGCCGTGTCTGGAGTGGTGGACACGAGGTTGCGCACCTCGCCACCGGGAAGGCGCTTGAGCATAAGCTGAACTCCTCTCTTGTGATGCGCAGTCAGGGAGAGACCGAGGGGCCGCCGGAAGTTGCCGCTTCCAGCGGCCCCGCTCGTGTGTCAGGCCGCCGTCTCGGTGGCCTGGGTGTGTTCGGCGTGCAGGCGTTCGCAGTCGGCCAGGTACCGGGCGGCGGCGTTGAAGATCTGCCGCGCGATGTCCAGGTCGTCGGCGGTGACCGGCCCGGCCGCCCCGGTGGTCGAGACCGTCACGTCCGCCTCGTCGGACTCCAGGACCAGGTACGGCCGCCCGGACTCCAGCACCCGAGCCCGCGCCCGGTTGATGGAGGCGTAGAACGAGATGCCGATGCGGGGACGCTGGCCGGGGTCGATCGACATCGACACGTGGGTGTAGGGACCGTGTGCCATCAGGCCACCCCGCGACCGTTGGCCAGGCCGTGAAACCGTCGCTCGACCGACCGGGCGAACGAGGCCGCCTCACGTGCGAGCTGACGGGCGAACTCGACATCGGCCGGGCTGACCTGGTCGCTGTCCGAGGTGCTCACGAGGACCGAGGTCGAGCCGAAGTCCAGCGCCAGCACCGGCGACCGGGCCGGGTACGGCAGGGTCTTGACCGAGGCCCCGCCCCCGATGTTGAGGCTGATCACGGCCGAGGGCCGCACCGTCCGCCGCCCCATCACGCCGCGTCCTTCGCAGCGTTGGAGGACTTGCCGACCCCCGTGCGCGGAGCCCGCATCACCCGAGCCGAAATCGAGTAGGCCAGCCGCCCCGTCGCCTGATGCACGTACGGCTTGACCTCCAACCCCTCGAACTCGGCCGGGGCCAGCGGCACACCCGGCAGTGCGGGCGGGACGACCGGCTGAACCTCCGAGAGGATCTTCACGGTCACCGTCTTCTGCGCGGCCTTGAGCGAGGGGTCGGCGTCCATCACCGGGACCTGCCAGACCGGAAGCCCTGTCGTCTTGTCCTTGGCCTGGGTGTCCCGCTTGGCGTCGAAGTCCTTCGCGGCGGTCACCTCGCCGACGACGTAGCAGCCGTGCGGGAACAGCAGCTCGAAGCTGATCGGGATGGGTCCTTGCAGTGCCATCGTTCACCACCTCCTTGTCCACCCCCCTAGACGGAAGCGGCTGATCCGCTTACGGACTGTCTAGGGGGCTAGGCAAGACGATAGCAAGGAGGTTGGGGAGCCGTCTAGGGGAATCGACAAGACTAGCCATAGGGCCCTGGGTAGATAGCGAGTTCGGTGCGAGCTGTCGACCGCGGCCCTGGCGCCTTCAACTCGGCTCGATACGTGGTGCTCCAGCCTTGAAGTTCTGTGACATCGGCGGCGTGAAGGACGCATCCCATCCCCGTCCCGCACGGGCAGTGCAACTCATGTCGACTGCCCTTGCTGACGCACTCGCATACGTGAGCAAGAGTCTCTAGCGTCGATGGGTTCGACCTATATGGCCCATACATTTTCATAAATAGTAGCCGACCAAAATGACGATGTGTTGCAATCGGGAAACATTCCGGAGCTGACATGCCTACAGCCTGGCATTATAAGAAGATGTTCACAAACACCCCGTGAATGATCGGTGGGTGGGTGTGGATAGAGCACAATAAGCTTGGTTTGGGCTGCAGTGGTTGCAGCGATGAAGGTGTCGTCGCGGCTATAGATAACGCTGCATAGGGCACAGATCTCAATATGCCGCAACGCGAGATAATGGAGACGTATGACCGAGTTGGTGCGTTGGGAAGTGGATGGCGAGCCAATCGTCATGGAGGTCGCCGACCAGGACGCGGAAGGATTTCAAGCGGTTGGGATCGGTGAGTTCACAATAATAGAAGCGAAAACCCGTTTCGAGGATTCCCTGCGCAACGTGCGAGACGCAGCGGTACGGGTACTTGATACCTTCCGCAGCCAGCAGTTGAACCCTGACGAAGTCGAGCTCGAGTTCGGCGTGAAATTTAACGCGGCTGCAGGTGCAGTCGTCGCCAAGGCTTCGACCGAGGGCCATTTCGTTGTCAAGCTTACCTGGGCTCGCCAGGAGAAGTAGTGGGAAATTCGTGGCATGCTCGCATCGATCGATCGGTCGGCATCACCGCGGGTTCTGGATTTCTGATCGATGATTACCACGTGCTGACCTGCGCTCATGTTGTTCACAATGTGCAGGACCCAACTGTGGTTTTTCCAGCTACCCATCCTCAGCAACGCTATCCCGCCAGTGTGGTTAAAACAGGACTATGGGAAAGGGCGGACTCCCGAGGCGATTTTGCGCTGCTTAAACTCTCGCAACCTGCCCCAGTGTCACCCGCACAGTTTGCCGATCCAACCGATACGGACGCCTGGAGAGACAAGAAGCTATTCGCCTATGGTTTCGCGGCGGGAAAAACGGTATCTGGCGCCTTCGCTGAGCTCCGGATCGATGACCGTCAGATCTTGGCTGGCGAGTGGTGTCAGGTCAACGCATGGGACGGGCACGGTCAGTTTCTCGCCAAGGGTTTCAGTGGTGCCGCCGTGTATCTGCCGGACACCGATCACGTGATTGGTATGATCACGGATGCTGATTTGGCTTCGGGACAGCGGGTCGGACGCATGCTCCCCATCTCCACTCTGCGGAAGTACTGGGAGCCCCTTGATGACCTGCTTCCTCACTCGTGGCTAGGAACGCTCGGTCCAGGTCCTCGAGGGCAATTACGCCGTTGTCTTGCTGATGCAGAGATGAGGAGTTCTCCTAAAGGGTTGTTGGCACAGGTGTTTCCACACCTTGCCGATCAAGGTGAACCGTCTCTCTGGAGGGCCGTCGCTCTGGCTGCAGAGGAGATCGAGGAACCTGATGCATTGGCTCGTTTTCTGTCGCGAGTAATCCTCAACTTGGACGATGCGTCCAGGGCTGCTGAAGTGCGGCGATGGTTTAGCCGGCACCTGGGAGCGTCACAGAATGTGACGGGCACGCCCAATTCGGTCGCGATCATTATCCGCATAACACCCAGCGGGCTTGGTGGTTACCGCCTGGAATTCTCTATCTGGCGAGCCGATGGGAGTGGATGGACGTATGTTTTGCCCGATCCTGTCGAGCAAGAACAAGTAAGAGCGAGCGTAGAACGTGAGATGCCCCGGCTATTAGCGGAGGTTGCAGGCGAAGATTTCATTATAGAATTTATGATGCCCGATGACTGGTTCACCCGAAGAATTGGGGTCGAAGACTGGTTTACCAATGATGACCCGGGCGATCAAATTCAACTCGGCCTCCTATATCCGGTTGTTATGCGCGACGTGGCGCGCCGGCGAGGTGGCAGCCAGCGGTGGGATCAGGCCATCAGGCGTTGGCGCAGACTGCGTGAAATCGGATACGAGCCGCCAAGCCTGGTCAGCTGCCGCGAAAAGGCCACGCTCGGCTGGCTTGCTGATGAAGCTCGAACGACCATCCTTCATGCTGCTTCGCCAACACTGGCGGAGATCAGAAAGGCGCTCAAGTTCGGCATTCCCATCATGATGTGGCCGCGTACGCCGTGCGGGTCCGGTGCTCACGATGACTGTCCGGGCCGCAACTTCCTCTCCGCAGTTTCCGCGATCGTTGAAAAGGCGACGCCAGATCAGCTTCCTTTTCATGTCAAGCAACTGCGTATAGCTGGGATGGATTCCAAACCTGTCCAGAGGATCGCGCTTTTCTGGGACGATCCGACCCGTATGCCCGACCCGCCGCTCGCGGCATCCTCGTGAAAGAAACAATATATGTCCGATTGGTTCATTTATACGGGATCAGGTACTCCCCACGACAGGATCGAGACAAATCTCCCGGCCCCGCCTCCGTGGAGAGTATTCAACGGTGAGCCTGCCCTGCCCCAGCCGGCGTGGACGGAGAAGGCCGGAGATCACGACGCGACGAGCTACCAGCCTGACCCACAGGCGGTGGAGCAAGTGAACGCAGCTCTGTTCCTGCGCCGCCCCCTCCTTGTGACTGGCCCACCTGGCACTGGCAAGTCCACCCTCGCGAACGCAGTGGCGTACGAACTACGCCTCGGGCCCGTGCTGCACTGGCCCATCACCAGTCGCGTAACCCTGTCGGATGGCCTCTATCAGTACGACCCTCTGACCAGGCTATACGCAGCTAGCAGAGAGGAAGTCACTGGCCAAACGGCGAGCGACGAGGAGATTGGCCGCTACATACGACTGGGCCCGCTGGGCACGGCTCTTCTTCCCTTCGAGCGTCCGCGCGTACTGCTGATCGATGAAATCGACAAGAGCGACATGGATCTTCCCAACGACTTGTTGACAATTTTCGAGAAAGGCTATTTTGAGATCCCCGAGCTGCAACGTCATACCTCGCAGTCAGCAGAGGTCATGACAGCCGACGGGAGACCGGTGACCGTCACCGGAGGTGTGGTGCGCTGCCGGGCATTTCCCTTGGTAATTATGACGAGCAACGGCGAACGCGAGTTCCCACCCGCCTTTCTGCGCCGGTGCGTAACGCTTCGCCTGCATCAGCCCACCGGCGAAAAATTGCAACGGATCGTTGCGGCGCATCTAGGCCCCGACTTGATGGCTGATAGTCATGACATCATTGAACGTTTTCTAGCCAAGAAGAGCGGTGGCGCTCTGGCGACGGACCAACTGCTCAACGCGGTTTATCTCCTTCACCATGCCAGCTCGGATGATCGATTGAGCTTGGCTGACCGGCTGATGCCATACCTCGATCGCGACACCGATGAAACGGAAGCGCACGGTGACGACAGGTATTGATCGGCTACGCCTCGCCCTCAGTGCAGTTGGGCCACCACTAACCGCTGTAGAACTGGCGGAGTGCCTCTGGCTCGCTCAGTTTCTTCATGGGCGCGACCGGGTCCGGGAAGACACTTCACCCGCTGATAGAGAGCCGATCGGAAAGAGTACTGCAATACCGGAATTACTAGACCGGGAAACGCAGCCGGTCGCGAAAAATCAAGTCGAGATCTACTCCCGTGCAACGTCAGACTCGACCGGTGAAAGCGCGGTTCCGGTTCAAGTTTCCACCGGCCCGATGCTCTCCAACGGTCTACGGCTCAATCGAGCGCTGCGACCGCTACGTCATAGAGTACCGGCCCAACGCCGATGGATCGTAGACGAACGAGCGACCGCCGACAGTATCGCAGGGCAGTTTCCGCATCACCGGTCGCCCTGGATACCAGTTCTGATTCCTGCTATGGAACGTCGCTTAGAACTGACCCTGGTGATCGATTTTGGATCATCGATGGATCTATGGCAACCGCTGGGCGAGGAGCTTCGACAGCTTTATATAAGTGTGGGTGCCTTCCGAAATGTGCAACTCGTACGCCTTAAAGATGGGCCCCAAGGAATCACAGTCGGTTCAGCGGGCGCGCCGGGCGCTCTGACCGATCCGTCAGGCCGTCGACTCGTGCTCCTTTTGAGCGATTGTTCAGGAACGCATTGGTGGACCGGCAGGATGGCTCATACTATTCGTAGGTGGGCATCGAGTTCGCCCACAGCCATTCTGCAACCGCTGCCAGAACGCATGTGGCATAGAACAGCGACCAGTGTGACGGTCCACGAAGCGTCCCTGGCTCGGCCGTTCGCTGCTAACACATCTCTAAGGCTGCAGCCGAGAGTACTGCATAAGGAGATGACGGATCAGGCGGTTCCAGTTCCAGTGGTTGGATTGTCGGCTTCCTGGTTCGCGAATTGGGCACATGTGATGGCCGGCAACGTTAGGCCGATTGGAGTGACACATCTAGAGGATCAGCCAAATGCTCTTGAGGCTTGGCTTCAAGATGAGCATAGCCAACCAATCGAAAAAAGGATATTGCGCTTTCGAGCTGTGGCCTCATCCCAGGCTTACTCGCTGGCCGGGTACCTGGCAACCGCTTCATTTCCGTCGTTGTCCTTGATGCGACTCATGCAGAGAGCGCTTTTGCCCAACTCTTCTCCAGAGCACCTTGCAGAGGTAATCCTCAGCGGACTTCTACAACCAGTCGAGCAAGAGCCGGGATTCTATACCTTTGTTCCCGGGGGCAGAAATCTCCTCCTGAGATCAATGTCGCGCACCTCTCGGCAGACCGCTATCCGTGTCCTTCAGGCAGTCTCGCGTGAACTTGCTGCAAGGGCGGGAATGGGGATAAATACGTTCCGAAGTTACGTGCCAGATGTGCCACCGGATAGCAACGGGGGCATCAGCACAGCAGGTGATCCATTCGCATTGATCGATTCGGATGTCTTCGGTCTCACCCCTCCGGCATCCCCGATAAGGCCTCGCGAGCCTGATAGGAGTTCCACCGAGCAACTGTATGAGCGCCTGACAACCCTGGTGACTGCTCAGTCGCAGATTCTCTGGATCACCTCGCCCACCGGCGCGGTCACCGAGGATGCACCCCAGTGGAGGGTGCTCACGGGTCAGGGTCTGGAGGAGTACCTTGCGCACGGCTGGCTGGACGCGGTGCACCCCGACGATCGCGCCGCCGCCGAGGGGGCGTGGCGCGAGGCGCTGCGCGGCCGGACGATGTTCGAGTGGAGCTACCGGGTGCGCACCCGGGCCAGCGGCTACCGGCACTTTGAGGTCCGGGCCGTGCCGATCGTCAGGCACGGCCGCGTGGTGGAGTGGGTTGGGGCCAACACCGACGTCACGCCGCGGCGTGAGGCCGAGGAGATGCGCGGCCGCCTCACCGACGAGCTCGGCGCGGCCGCGCTGCGCACCGCCCGTCTCCAGGGCGCGACCGCCCAGCTCGCCGAGGCGCTCACCGTCGAGCAGGTGGTGCAGGTCATCATCGACATCGGCCGTACGGCCCTCGCCGCCGACCACTCGTCCGTCGCGCTGCTCGACCCGGACCGGGCCACGCTGAAGGTGATTAACAGCGGCGGCACCACGGACAACCGGGGCGAGGAGATCGACCTCGCGAACCCTAACGTGATGACGATGGCGGTCAACAGCCGCCGCCCGGTCTTCGCCGAGTCCCCCGACATGCTGCGCGCCCAACTGGTCGACGCTGGCGCCGACGAGGCGCAGATCTCCGGCTTCCTGGCGCAGACGGATGAGCGGGCCTGGGTGGGCCTGCCGCTGGTCGCGGCCGGGCGGGCGCTCGGCGCGCTACGGTTCTCGTTCGAACGGACCCAGAAGATCTCCCAGGCGGACGGCGTCTTCCTGGAGGCGCTGGCCGGGCAGTGCGCCCTCGCGGTCGAGCGGGCCACGCTCTTCGAGCGCGAGCACAAGACGGCCGAGACCCTGCAGCGCAGCCTGCTGCCGGACCGCCTGCCGGTGGTGCGGGGGCTGACCCTCGCCTACCGCTTCCGCTCCGGCTCACGCCACGTGCAGGTGGGCGGCGACTGGTACGACGCGTTCGTCCTGCAGGACGGCCGGGTGGCGGCCGTGGTGGGCGACGTCATGGGCAAGGGCGTCAAGGCCGCCGCGGGCATGGGCCGGATCCGCAACGCCATGCGGGCGCTCGCGCTGACGAACCCGCCGCCGGCGGCGGTGCTGACGGGGCTCGACCGCGTCTTCGAGGCGACCGAGGAGGAGGAGCAGGTCACGACCCTGGCGTACATGGTCGTGGAGCCCGGGACCGGGGAGGGTACGCTGGCCCTGGCCGGTCACCCGCCGCCGCTGCTGGTCTCGCCGCAGGGCGTCGGGCTGCTGCACGAGACCGATCCGGGCACGCCGCTCGGCTGGGCCACGAGCCGTAAGCAGTTCCGGTTCTGCGTGCCGCCGGGTCACACCGCTGTCCTGTACTCGGACGGTCTGGTGGAGAACCGCAAGCGCGGGCTGGACGCCGGACTCAGGGAGCTTTCGTCTGTCGTGGCCGAAGCGCCCCCGGAGGTCCTGAGCAGTCCACATTTGCTACTTGATTTCCTAGTGGATCGGATGTTGTCGGGGTATGAGCAAGATGACGATGTCACTGTGCTCGCCATTCATGTTCCTTCTTCTGCGGGAGATGATCCGGCATAAGAAGGCTGAGCTTCTTCATCGGAATAGGGCCAGATGCGGGGAAAGGTGAGGCTGCCGTTGAGGCAGCAGTTGATAAACCTCAATGCCTCAACCGGGAACTCCTTGTTGCCTAGAAATCTGCTCCCCGCTCGGCGCGTTGCAATCAGATGCAAGCTCTAGCATCGCAATCCCGGCCATCAGCCGTTGACGGTGGTGGCACACAATATGCAACAGGACTTCGGAAGAATTTTCGCCCTCAATCAGATGAGCTGCTGGAGCATGCAGTGAACAGCGCTTGCGTCGTCGTGGGTCTTGCTGCGTGGCCAGCGTTCACTGTGGGCGTCGGATCGCTCGGCCTCGCGGACCTGACGGATCAGCTCAGCCGGACCATCGTGAGCCAGGACGTTGATGAGCTGCCGCCAACTTGCGAGGCGGTAGCGGGTGACGGCGTCGGCGGCACCATCGGTCAGCAGGGCCGCGGCGTGTACTTGGTCGGTGGGGATGGTGCCGGTGAGGGCCTGGTCGGCGGCGAGGGGGTCAGTGGAGGCGACCCAGAAACCGCCGTCGCGGTTGCGGTATTGGCCGAGGGTTTCGACGTACTGGCGGCGGGCTTCGGCGTGTTCGGGTGTGCCGCCGGGCAGGTTGTCGAGGCGTGTGCGGTGGGGTGCGGCGACCTGTTCTAGCCGGTCGTCGCAGATCACCATCGGCTCGGGCGTGCCGGTGTCGAGGATGAGGGTGCTGTCGCCGAGGACGAGCCAGTCGAGGTGGTCGGCGGTGTGGCGGAGCATGATGACGGTTGCGGAGGGGGAGCCGCCGTGGGTGAGGTCGCAGGTGAAGTCGTGCAGTGAGGTGACGTGCTTGATGCCCTGGGCGAGGAGTTCGGGCAGGGGGCCGGCGCTTTGAGTCATCTCGGCGAGCAGGGTGGAGCCGAGGGTGTGGGAGTACCACCGCACACTGTGCGAGCAGGCCGAGGTGACACCTGGGGGGATGCTCGCGCCGTCGAGCAGGACGACGGCGTCGGCGGTGGCGCCGATGAAGTCTTCGTTGGGCCGGTCGGGGTAGGCGGTTTCGCTGGCGAAGGCGACGCGCATCAGGTGTCCTCGTGCCGGTAGAGCGGGCTGGCCAGTTCCGTCCGCACTGGTTCCCCGGTTTGCGGGTCGTATTCGACGCCGACCACGCAGGAGAAGCGGCGGTCGCCGACCTGCCCCCACAACGTGGCGATCTCGCTGGCGAGGAGGTGGATGACGCCGAGGGAGCCGTTGGGGTGGATGCCGGCGATGACCAGGAATGAGCCGTTGCCGTCCGGGCGGGGCAACCGGCCGAGAAAGGCTGAGTCGGTCGGCTGGGCGGGGTCGAACTGGGAGCCGGAGCGGTACTCGCGGCCGGTGCGGGTGTCGAGGAGCTTCCAGCCTTTGTCGTCGCGGTCCCAGTGGATGACCGGGTCGGCGTCGTACGCGGTCCGCATGGCCAGGGACATGCGGGGGCCGCAGATGACGAGCAGGCCGGGCCTGTTGAGGTCGATCTCCCCGTCGACGGTGACGTTGTCGGTGGCGACGGCCAGGCCGAAGGTGCGGGCGAGGTCTTCCAGGCGCTTGCCGGCGCGCATGTCGTCCAGGGCGACCATGGAGCGGCCGCTCGCGGCGTCATGCCGCAGCGGGGTCACGACGGTCACGGTGCCGACGCCGAGGAAGGCGCCCTCAGGTGCGGGGCCGGTGTGGCGGATCTGGTGGATACGCCCGCGGGACAGGCCGGCCTTCTCGGCGATCTGGGCATACGACATGCCCTGGGCGTGGAGTTCTTGGATGACGCGGCGGCGGAGCCGGGCCAGTTCGGTGACTTCTTGCTGGGCGGTGTTGAGTCGTTCGGTGGCGACCCGGAGCAGCAGATAGGGATCGTCGATTGCGGCGATTTTGTCCAGGTCGCTCGGTGGCACGGTTCCTCCTCGGTTCTGCGCACCCGAGTCTAGGCCCCTAGACGAAATGCCGTCTATCCCTCTTGACAGTACGGTTTTGACGGGTTTGCCGGTGGTTGGGTCCACGGCCCGGATCGCCGAGCGCCGGTTGGGGACACCGCGCGGGCTCACCGCGCCATTCCCGTCAGCAGGGCCGCCCAGACGTCACGCGCCTCGGCGATAGGCCAGCGGTGGGTCTCGCGGATCTCGGGCGCGTCCTCGTTCTGCAGGGTGCGCCGGACGAATCCCTGGCCGCCCGCCTGGCACAACTCATAGACAATGGCCAGGCAGTCGCAGGTCCAGGCGAGCACTCGCACCCGCGCTCCGTCCGAGGGCTCGAACCATGCCAGTTTCTTGCAGCCGGGTTGCCGGCGATCGGGGACGTGCGGGCTCACGCAGCTCATGACCGGGACGTGGCCTGTGCGGCGGCTGCGATGGGGTCGACCTTGAGCAGCGCCCAGACGGTACGGCCGGCCGGGTTGCCGTACACGCCCCAGTTGTCGGCCAGCGAGGCGACCAGCAGCAGGCCGCGGCCGCCCTCATCGTCGCTTGGCCGTACGAGCCGGGGGAGGCCGGGGCCGCCCTCGTCGGTTACGCCGAGCCAGACCTGATCGGGTTCGGCTTGGATGCTGACGATGAACTTGCCGCCGAACCGGGCCGAGGCGGTGTGCCGGACGGCGTTGGTCGCCAGTTCGCTCACGATGAGTTCGGCCGATTCGACGACGGGCCAGTTGCCGAGGGAGGCGGTGATGAAGCGGCGGGCTTCGGTGACCGAGGCGGGACGGCCGAGGAAGTGCCGGGACAGGCGCCATGGGGGCATGGGACACGCTCCGTCGTATAGGGGGCTAGACATGCCTTCGACTGGAGCGTATGACCAACGCTAGAAGGTTCTCAAGGAATACGACGTATAAATGCGTCAGTGAGCGAGCTGCTTCGCCAGGTCCCGGAAGTCCGCTGCGATCTCGCCCAGCAGCACCCGCAGCTCGTCCCCGTACACCGCTGCACCCGCGAACGCCTCGAACGCCTCTTCATGAGCGCCGACCTCGGCCGCCTCGGTCAGTGTGAGATCACCAGTCAGGCTCTCCACCACACCCACCGCCCCGTCGAAGACGGTGAACCCGTGCAGCGGGAAGGCCGGAGCCTCCACCTTCCAAGGAACGACGCCGAACCGGACATGCGGCAGCGTCGACACCTGGACCAACCGGTCAAGCTGAGCCAGCATCAACGACGGCGACCCCGGCCACGTACGCACCGCACCCTCGGTCAGCACGAACGCGAACCGCCGGCCCTCCTCAAACAGCACCGCTTGAGCATCGATCCGTACAGCCGCAGCCTTGGCTGCATCATCCTCGTCCACATCTCGGCCGATCGCCACCGCCAGCCGCGCATACTCGGCGGTCTGTAACAGCGCCGGAATCATCGCCGACGAGAACACGGCCATCCACTTCGACGAGCGTACCCGCGCGGCGTTCGCCGCCTCCCGGCCAGCGAGCCCACCCTTTAGGCGGGACACCTCATCACGCAGCCGTACGAACAGCGTGTCCAACTCCCGCCGCGCGTCCTGCTTGAGGTCGAGAGCTATAGACACCCGCTCAACCGTCTCCGGCGTGGGCAGGAGACGCCCGGTCTCCATACGGGAGATCGTCGGCTGCGCCACCCCCGCTCGCCGAGCCAACTCCTTGCCGGTCAGCCCCGCATCCTTGCGCAGTCGCCGCAGCAGCTCTCCCAGTTCCCGTAGCCGACCCTGACGATCCTCCACCTGAGCGTTCTATCACGGAAAGCTGAGCACCTTGGTACCAAGTGTGCTTTGGGGATGGACTCAGAGAGAGTGAGGGTCGCGCTTATTTCCTTGGATGCGAAACATCACAACTGTACGAGGGCGAGGGTCACTGGCTGGCCCAGCGATCGTTTGGACGTGAACACAAGACTCAAAGGCTGCAAGACCATCAGGCTTGTCGGTCAGATCAAGGACCATGAAAAAGCTCAAAGGGGGGCCACTGAGCTGATAGGAGATCGCTTGTGGTAGGTAGCGTTTCGAGAGCCCGTTCCAGGTGATGTTCTTCCAATCTCGCTTCAACTCGATTGTTATAAGTTCGTCATGTGGGCGCCACGCGACATCGACGCGACCAGCGCCAACGTTGCTAACTTCCAATTCCACGCGTAAGCCAAGGCCGCCAAGAAAGCTGGCCAGATCCTTGCCTAACTCTTTCTCTAGCGGCTTTTCTTCACCTGGCTGCAATTTGCGTAGGTACGCTGACCATTCGCCTCGAAACTTCTGTGTTTCATTAAGTCGTAAGTGTAGAAAGCTGAGGAGATAAAGTATGAGCATATCTACGTCGGCTGCAAAGCGCCCCACGTAACCCTGCCTGCATTGCTGGCGAAGCTGTTCACGAATCCTGCGGTATACCGTGGCTATTATCGGGATCTCGTGGACCGAACGGCTTGCTTCAAGAGCCTCAATGCGTGCTGCTATGCGAGTAGCAATCTCAGGCCGAGACTCTAATAAATCCTCAAGGGCTTGAGTCGTTTCCTCGTCCAGTAGGAGCCCGGCTAGACTTACCGTCGCCGGGCCACTGCCTTTTGGGTTTGCAGGTTTACTATCTCTAGCTTCTAACGCTGCTTGAAGAGCCCTCGCTTGCTCGCAGATCACTGCGGCAAGGTCCGGGTCTTCCTCTCGTGACTCCTGGAACTCCTCAAGCCATCCCTCTAGCAAGGCCCGCCTACTTTCGTGGGCCAAAAACACCCTTTCCACCTGAGGCGCAAGGAGAGCATGTAAGCCAGGGGCTTGGCCATCTGTAATGCCCTGTCCCGCCGAACCAAGGAAGCGGTTTGAGGTAGGGATTAACGACAATGTTCGATGAGCACCGTAGACAGAGACCAGATCATCAATTAGATCAGCAGCATGAAGCCAAGCTTTGGGATTGGTCGCCGCTTGCGCGCGCTCTAAGCGATTCACGAGATGTTGCCAAGATGCCAGAGTATCGAAGCGAGGCGTACGCCATCCTGGAGGCATGCGCAGCATGTTGAGGCGGAATTCTGACACGGCCGAGGCTAGGCGGTGACTCATCTCTTGTGTAACTGCGGCCCCGTCAATGTATGCGAGCAATACGTCGATGGTTGCAGCAAAAGCAGATGCATCAGCTCGCTCTTCTTCAGTAACGGCATCAGCTAGCCACTGGCGAGCTGAAATGAGTAAGTTTCGCGCCTCCGTGGGATCACTGGCTGCCAAAGCTTGGCGTATCGTTAACATTCCAAGCTCGAACGCAGCATCATCGGCTACATCATCTCTATCAAGAAGCGCCTCCAAGAGGAGTTGAACCTCCGGTGCTGCAAAGTGTTCTGCCACAGCACCTGCTACTCGAATCGCTCGCGCCACATAGTCGTCATTCAGTCGATTCAGATCCCGCTGTAGTCGAGTGAGTCGATCAAGTAAGGCGTAGGGGGATAAAGCTTGTGACGCTAAAACTAAGCGCGCACTCGCTTCCAAAGCCATTCCCCCCAATAAATCAGGACTCTGGCGACTAGCGTACAGCCATGCATCAACTAAGTCTTGGCCCAATTCTAGGATCGCCTGAGGATGGCTGAGGAAAGTCTTAATAACCCCCTCTAGCACAATAGGGTTACGTGGAGCAGTTGCAGCACTCAGAAGGAAGTCTCGCCCTGTATCGCTGGTGAGCGCGTCAGTGTCGTCTATTACGAGGGCGACCAACTCAGGAAGTTCTTCACGCCTCAGGAGAGCATCGTGATCTTCTAGGAGTGAGGTACCACCAAGGTCAGCTAGGGAAGGGCGAGCGGTACCGGCGTCCAGCGCCGTCACAAGTTGCTCTAGGGGATCTACCTGCACTTCCTCACCGCCGCTCTCTTCTCGCTTTCTGCCGCCGGCCTCTGCTTGTTCACTTCCCTCTCTTGGGCCATCTGCACCTAGATGGGCTGAATGGGCGTCACCAGAGGCGCTCTCCAGCAGTAGCCAGGCGCAGATGATCAGCTGGAATGACGTCCGCTACCTCGGACCCCCGAGCTGTCGCAACGATGATCTGAAGCTGAGGAACTAGTTCAGCGAGAGTCGCGAGATCCTGAAGCATCAGTCGTAAATCTCCGCTTGCTACTTCTTCTGCTCCTGGGGAATCTACAAGAAGGATTCCTGGATGCCGGCCGACGCCGCTTTGATGACCGTGCCGAAGTAGCGCGATCGTAGTTATAATTTTTATACGCAGCTGTTCACCTTCGGTCAGTGAACCGTAATTCTGAGTCTGACCCCCCTTCCAGACCTTCAAGGTGGCAGATGTGCCGAGCTCTACTCTATGTAGCATTTCTAATCCCAGCAACCTGCCCATAGCTGTTACATCGATATTAACCTTGTCGAGCACATCCTTTACTGCTGCGGTCCGACGCATATGGGCGGCGTCTTTTGCTGCCTTCAGGATGGCGACGGCTCGTTGCAACGACGCAACATCTGACATATTGCTTAGATTGTCGAAGCGGCCACGACGTTCTTCAACCGCCCCTTCAAGACGGGCGACCTCAAGTTCAGCTTCTCGCCGTTGCGCCGCTCGTGTATCACTGGTTGCGCGACGGAGGGCTGCAGCTGCGTCTTCCCGGCGTCTCGTGGCTTCGTCAAAGTCGCGTTGCGCTGACTCCAAGGAAATAGCTGCAGCATCTAATTCGACCTGTACGTCCGCAAGCATGGCTCGAAGTTCTTCTAGCCCAGCCTCCTGATCGGCAGTGTATGCCTCATCGTCGTTATCGTTTATGCTCAATTCCGCGGAGCACAGGGAGCAGCTCCCTTCTTTCTCCTGCTCCAGCCGGTCTCTGCCCACTGCTGTGTCGCAGCGGGGACAGACTGTGGGCGTCAGGGTATGGAAGAAGGCCCGTGCAAGCGCTGCTTCCTCGACAGCACGTAGTGCGGCGGCTATCGTCTTACGCTTTGAGCTAAGTGCACTATGGGTCGAACGTATTTGGAGAAGCTTTTCCTGAGACTGCATTGTCTCTTGCGTTGCCGCAGCCAATTGACTGTACAGTGATTGCAGATCCTCGGCAGAACCAGTTATCTCGGGCAGCCTTGCAAGCCGAGTTTTGGCTTCTTCGAGTCTGTTCACAAGAAGGTCTAGGTGCGTCTTACGAGCTGTAGCGTCGCTTTCAGCTCGCTTGCGTGCAGCGGACAGATCTGCAGCCACGATCTTGCCGGCCACGTCGGCCGCTACCATCGTTGAGGCCCACGGAGCACCTAGAAATAGCTCCAGTAGCCGCGTTGGCAGGGCGTGCATTGTGCTACCGCCGCCCAGGAGTGCTCCAAGTCCGGCACGATCTATAAGTAATGCGCTGGCGTATGACGGCCAAGAGAGTTGTCCCGTTACGGGCGGGGCGTCGGCGCCGTGCGGAGCTCTCTGAACTGTGCGTAATGGCTCAAGGCCAAGGCGATCCATCATGAACGCGTCCATGGCCTGCTCAAAATCTCCTACCCCGGAGAACGTGATCAGGACCCGACTGTTATCCGCTGTGACTACTCGTCCTGAAGGGATACCGTTACTAACGGTAAACGCAACCACTAGAGCCTCGTCGTCAAGCTTAAAGCCGACCTCGACGTGCCGCAGCCAATCGCGAACGTCCCTTTGCAGATCGCATCGCCCCGTCAAGCACCACATGATAATCTTAAGGATGCTTGATTTGCCCGCTTCGTTCTTTCCTGAGGAGGCTAGTCCCCATAAGCCTGGCCCGAGATTCCAAGAGAAGTCGAAGTGGGTGGCCTCTCCGGTCTCCCTGCCACCCTCCCCGAAGACAGGCCGAAGCCCGTTGAAGGAAACATGGGTAATAAGAAGCCGGTGTGGCCTCGGAGACGCGGTTTGTGCGCGGACGCCGTGTTCAGTCAATACACGCTGCACGACATCAAGCGGCTCTCCTGATTTGTCTGCTATCTCCTGCAGCCACCTGGCAACCTGACCGTCAGCTGTCATGTTACTCGCCACGATCACGCCAGTCCTTCCCGTGCTAACGCCTCATCAAGTCGCGACCGTACTCGCTCTTCAATTCCCCCGATTAGTTGGCCAATCGGCGTCCCCGAATACTCGTCGTTTTCGTATTGCAGATTCTTCAGCTCCTCGGCACTCAGGCCGTTCGCCATGCGGCCTACGTAGGCCGCTTGCTCGTCGTACCAGGCGAGTAACGGTATATAGCGTCTTAGCTGATCGGCGGCGTCGCGCCCGGACTCTAATAAGTAGTAGTCCCTTCGCCGGACTCGTGTGTCTGAAGTGCGTCCCGCTCGTTGGATTTTAATAAGACCTAAATGTCTTAGAACCGACAAGGCATCATCAAGTGGCTCATAGGCGCCATGTTTGTTCCGCAGCATGCGATAGGTGTGCAAGTCGGGTTCGCGTCGATCGAGAACGTCTTTCGCGTCCGCGAGGCAGGAGACTGGCAAGCGTTTTCTTTCAACACCTGTAATGAAAGCGTCCGCCAGATAGTCCGGGTTTCGCACGAGGAAGTCTAGCTTCTGTAGGCGCCGCTGTGCTCGTATAACTTTTACTGCTGACGCTGGCACGTCACCATGACCGCACTCATCGCCCAGTCTGTCGAGAATGAACAACACCCGCACGGCGGATTGTTCGCTCGTGGGCTCAATCACGGTCACTTGCCCCTTCCGCTGCTTCAGCCGTTGCGAAACTGATATCTGCGCTACAGCACGGACAGCCTTTAGAGTAATCTGGCAGATTAGTTACGTCTAGCGGGTGGACCTGGAGAGTTGGTCCTGTCGGCTCTCAGGTGTTTGTGTTGCCGAATTGTCCTCATAAGAGTTCAAGGAGGCGGCGCTGCGCGCCGCCTCGCGGGCCGTCGCCCGCTCGCCGGCCGGGCATGCGGCCTGGGGGCCGGTCCCGGCCGGCAGCAGCTCCGACCGCTCGTGACAAGCGCCCAATTGACCTTCACACTGTCGGCGTGGTCGCCCGAGAACAGTACGAACGCCTGGCCCGCCATCTCCAACAAGACGGATGCGAGCACGTCGAAATGACCTTCGCCCAGGTCGCTCGCATCATCGGCGAGGAGCTACCTGCCAGCGCCTACAATCACTCAGCCTGGTGGGCCAGCGACCCCAAGCACACGCAGGCCGTATGGCTCGACGTCGGCTACATGGCGAGGCCCGACCTCAAGGCACGACAGGTGACATTCATCCGCGGCTGACCAAGACATGCCTCCGGCGGGGGCCTCCGGCTCCGGCATGGCGCCGAGCTGGAGACCGCAGGCCGTAGATGGCTGAGGTAGGAGCCGCGCATCCCTCCTGCCATCGACCCAGGCAGAGCCCAGCAGTCCGACTCCTCCGGCTCAAGCCCGTCTGTGACCCTTGGCGTCCCAAGGCCGAGGAACGGCGACCGGCTAAGGTACACGCAAAGACGGGCTTGCCCCTCCGTCGCCGGCCCGCTGCCGCTTCGCGGTGGGTCGACGGCATACGGGATGCGCGGAGGGTGAGGCGTGCGCGTCCGCGCAGGCCACGAGCCCGCTCTAGTTGCAGTTTTAGTTGCAGTTCCCCGCCGTACCAAGTCGTTCCAGGTGGACCGCCGAGCGGTGTTGGTCCAGGTGGAATGGATTGGGACAGGCGAGAGCCGAGCTGCTAATGCGGTTTGGGTCTTAAGCCCATCCGGGGTTCAAATCCCCGAGCCTCCGCAGTTCAAAGCCCCTCTCGCCGGTCTTCGGCGAGGGGGGCTTTTCGATCTCCCGACCCCTGCTGCAGCTGGATGGTCCAGGGATGGATCTTTCTCCACGAGCCGGTCACAGACTTGCTGTGTTGCCTGCCCGTGGAGGATGTGTGCAGAGCCGGTGAAAGTACCTGTAGAAGCCTGGTCGGTGCTCTTTCCTACGGCGAGACTGCGCGGGTGACTCTAAGGAAGAGCTCTCGATGGCATCGAGCGCTGTCGGCTGTGGCTCTGCTGGGCTGGCTCCTGCTTGTAGCCGCTTGCTATCTACGCCTCCCACTGGGCCGAGCGCTCTCGTTGTGGTACTGGCTGCTGATCATGGCGTTGCTGGCCTGGTCCGCGTGGTGGACGTTCCTTGCGGTGATGGCAAATCTGTCGCGTAAAGCTTATCTCCGGGCAACGGTGCCTCTGTTCGTGGGTGTGATCGTTGCTGCCGCGCTTGCCATTCCGAACTGGGAGAACGCCTTCATCGACAGCCTCTTCCTTCTACAGCGGGACCGGTTCGACGCTATCGGTGCCGCCTACCGACAGGGGGAACCTCTGCCGGTGCCGTGGTGGATGGGTCTCCTCTCAATTGACGGAAGCGTGCAGGTTCAGGAAGACGGCGTGTATCTCCCGGTGTACGAGGGCTGGAGGGCCGAGACGGGCGCGGGCATCGCCTACGTGCCGTTTCCGCCCGATCTCGAGACTGTGTTCATGACCGCGGCGGGGGACCTTGGCAGGCCAGTCCGACCGTTCGGCCACGGCTGGTGGTGGGTCGAGTAGTCAGACGAGGCAGAAGACGGCGCTCGCATGCTCGTGGGCCTTGCTGCGTGGCCAGCGTTCGCCGTGGGGGTCGGAGCGCTCGGTTTCGCGTACCCGACTGATGAGCTTGGACGGTCCGTTCTGCGCCAGGACGTCGAGGAGAAGCCGCCGAGTCATGAGGCCGTAGCGGTCAACGGCGCCGGCGGCTCCGTCGGTGAGCAGGGCCGCGGCGCTTACTTGGTCGGTTGACGGGGATGGTGCCGGTGAGGGCTTGGTCTGCGGCGAGGGGATCAGTGGAAGCGCCCCAGAAGCCTCCGTCGCGGTTGCGGTGTTGGCCGAGGGTTTCGACATCTGGACGAGGCCTGCCCGCATCGCGGGGAGCAGGCCGCGGATGGTCGACCACAGCCACGAGCCTTCGCCCGCACCGGCGAGATGGCTGATGTCGGGAAGGGACACAATTGTGCGGCGCATGTGAAGGGCATGCAGATATCTCGCGCACCGATGGCTGCCGCGTAGCCCACTGATCAGACTGTCTCTGTGGCAGCTTGTGTCCGGACGGGATCGCGGAGACGCCTTCCGCGGCTTCTCGTGTTTGCGTGCTCCGGTTGGCTTGCCCTTGTCGGCCTCGAAGTCCTGTGGATTCCGCTTTTCCGGATGAGCCTGTGGCTCAGTTGGCTCGTGATTTCGATGGCATGGGGCTGGGCGATCGTCTGGTCAACGAAGACTGCGTTGGCCTATCTGGCGGGCAGGGCGTACGGCCGATGTGTCGTGACGACCGTTGTCATGCTGATCATTTGGGTCGGTGTCCGCGTGACGGACTGGAATGCCCTCTATGTGGATGGGATGTTCTGGCTCCATCGCGACACCTTCGCCGCACTGGCCAACGCCTATGACAGCGGCCGCTCGATGACGGTGCCCTCATGGATGGAGCACCTGTCGGTGAACGGCAAGGTCGAGCGGCAAGGTAACGCGCTCTACCTGCCCGTATTCATTGATCAGTGGCGTGGGGAGACCGGGGTGGGGATCGCTTACCTGCCAAAGGGCAGTCAGAGGGTGGTGCAGACCGCGGCAGGTGATGTCGGCTATCCGGTCCGCGACCTTGGCAACGGCTGGTGGTGGGTGGAGTAGATCAAATGATGTGACAGTAGGCCGCGAGGGTTTGGTCTGTGGCGAGGGGATCAGCGGAAGCGCCCCAGAAGCCTCCGTCGCGGTTGCGGTACTGACCGAGGGTTTCGACGTACTCGCGCCGGGCTTCGGCGGGGGGCTGCGGTGTGGCGAGCGTCGTGCAAACGGGCTTCCCTGACCCTGGCCTGCTTCAGGAGTGCCTTCCACATCTTGTAGTCCTCTCTGCGCTCCATCGGCCGGTGGCGCTGCTCGCCACCTCGCGGCCCTACGCCCCCACGCGGCCGGGCATGCGCCTGGGGCCGCGTCCCGCCGGCCGCCGGCAGCTCGGGCCGCCTGTACCCGAAGCGACGATTCCTGCGGCGCGTACGACCACGCGCAATCCGCTCGACTCAAGCGGAAAACCGACTTCCGCTGCCCGAGCAGCCGCGCGCTAGCATCCGAGCATGGACACGCCGTCTGATCTCGGCCGCGCGTTGGAGACTCTCTACTCGGCCTTCTCCCGGTATCCGCTTCCGGCCGAGACCAACGCGTGTGACCACTGCGTGTCCGATGAACAGGTTCGCGCGACGCGCGCAGCACCCCTCCGCATGCTCACCGCATCCGCATTGGGGCCCTACGCGGGCCATGCCTTGTCCACCTGGGGTGACCTCGACGAATTCAAGCACTTTCTCCCCCGGCTGCTCGAACTGCTCATCCTCGAAGAGCGCGACGGCTTCTTTCACGCCGAGTCTCTGATCAGCCGGGTCAGCGCCAGTTGGAGAAGTTGGAGGCAACCGGAGCAGGAAGCCGTCATCGGCACCATCGGTGCCTGGTGGCGGCACACCCTGAACCACTATCCGCGCGACGTCGACGTCATGAAGATGATCGAAATCATCGCCGACAGTCTGGAGCTGGATCTGGCCCCCTACCTTTCCGAGTGGGAGTCCAACACCACCGAGGCGGCGGCCCGTCAAATGGCGTGGCTCGTGCACGACTTCACCGTCAGCGTCGCTCACGGCGCCGAATGGTACGTGCTCCTGGACAACTGGATCAGAGGACCGGCCCCTGCGGCGATCCTGGAGCGCGCGTTCTTCTCCGCCGGCTCGCCGGAAGTGGCTCGGGAACTCTCCGACGCACTTGAGACCCACCGCATCTGGAGCCGACACTGAACCTCAACTCAAAGCGCCTCCAGCGGGGGCGCTTCGGCTCCGCGACGTCGCCGAGATGGAGAACGCGGACCGTAACCGGCTGAGGTAGGAGCCACAGGCTTTGTCGATCTCCTGGGGACCTATACGGGCGATCTTCGGCATATCGCCGTCAGAGCCGGATAGAGAGCTGTTTATCCGAAGCATGGATAGCCTCCAGGAGGCCATCCTCATCGAACCGCAGCACAACCCCTGATTCGCTCACCCGCCACCAGGAGCGTTGCGAGGAAACGGTCCCTCCTGGGTGTCACGACGCGGCCGGGATGAACGAGGGCGGGCAGCTCCGTGTGGGTCCCGTGAGGCTCGATGTCGATGTGCGGGCATCGGGCCATCATGCCGGAGATGGTGACGCCTGGCTACTCTGCTAGACGGATTTTGGCTAGCGGCCTAGACATGGCGCGCTGTGGTCTCTAGGTTGTGAGGCCATGAAGCTGATGAACCACGACTTGATCTTCGACCAGCCCGACCTCGTCCCCCCGGGCGACGACGACGTCGCCGTCGAAACTGTCACATACTTCGCGACCGTCGCGCGCACCGGAAAGCAGTGGACCGCCACGGTCGAGATCCCTGGCGGGCGCACGGTCCAGGCCCAGGGCGCGAGCTGGGCAGACGTCAGGAGCAACGTCGCCCAGCTCATCTTCGACGCCCTTCAGGACAAGCCCGAAGCGATCGGCGTCCACGTCGAGCCCGCCGACCCCGAGGCCAAGGCCGCCCTCGCGGCTGTCATCGAGGCACGCCAGGCGCGCGCCCTCGCCGAGCAGGCCGAGCGCGACGCCGTCCGGCACGCCGCTCGCCTCCTCACCGCCCAAGGGTGGACCACCCGCGACGTGGGCAGCGCGACACGCCTGTCCCACCAGCGCATCTCGCAGATCCTCCGCTCGTGACAAGCGCCGAGTCGACCTTCACACTGACGGCGTGGTCGCCCGAGAACAGTACGAACGCCTGGCACGCCATCTCCGGCAGGACGGACGCGAGCACGTCGGCATGACCTTCGCCCAGGTCGCACGCGTCATCGGTGCGGAGCTGCCTCCCAGCGCCTACAAGCACTCAGCCTGGTGGGCGAGCGATCCCAAGCACACGCAGGCCGTATGGCTCGACGCCGGCTACACGGCGAGGCCCGACCCTGCGGCGTAGGTCAGCGGCGACTGATACGCGGCCGGGACAGTGGCGGGAGGGAAGCCCGCCTCCCGGCGGGCGGACATGATGGGCTTATGGATCACAGGCGAATGGAGTCGTACTTCGACGGGCGAGCCGCCGGTTACGGGCATCTGCGCTGGCACGCCGGCTACGCCGAGCGGCTGGTGGAGCTCGCGGGCCTGACGCCCGGCTTGCGGGTGCTGGACGCTGCCACGGGCACGGGGCTGGCGGCGCTGGCCGCGGCACGGGCGGTCGGTCCCACCGGTCAGGTGATCGGCGTGGACATCTCGGCCGGGATGCTGCGGGAGGCCGACCGGCTGCTCGCCGCGTCCGGGCTGACCAACGTGAGCTATGTGAAGGCGGACGCCACCGCTCTCGACGAATTCGACGACGAGGCGTTCGACGTGGTCCTGTGCTGCGCGGGGATGCTCTACCTGTCGGCCTCGACGGCGTTCGCCGCCTGGCACCGGGTGCTGAGGCCGGGCGGTCTTCTCTGCTATTCCGCGATGCGGGCGGGCTTCCCCCACGCGGCCCGGGTGTTCCGTGAGTGCGCCGGGGACTTCGGCCTCGCCCTCATCGACCCGATGGCGGAGGTGGGCACGGAGGAGAGGAGCCGTGCGGCGGTGGCCGAGGCGGGGTTCGTCTACGAACGGGCCGTGCCGGATGTGATCGCGCTCCCGCCCAGAACCGCGGCGGATCTGTGGCGGGGCCACGTGGTGAACCCGAATTATCCCGAAGTCGCGTCGCTCTCCCCGGAGGAGTCGGCCGCCTTCAGGGCGAGCTATCTCGCTCGGGTCGCCGAGCTGCTGACAGAGCCGGACGCCTTCGATCTGCCGGTCATGTACGTCTACGCCCGCAAGCCCGGCTAGACGAGTCGCCGGGGAGCGCGTCAGGTAAGCAGTTCCAGGGACACGTGCGGGGACAGCGCGCGGAGGAAGCCGAGGGCGTCGAAGATCTCGCCGGCCGAGGCGACGCCGAACGTCCTGGTCCTTCCGGTGAGGATGCGGTCGACCGCTTCCACCGCGAGCGGCGCGGTGACGGCGTAGATGTCCTGACCGCTCGCCACGGCGCGCCGTTCGCGCCCGTCGGAGCGCACGACGACGTCGACGAGGAACGTCTGCGCGGACCGCCCGCTCGCGTCGACCGGGGCCGGCGCCGGTGTGTCCGGGGCCGACAGGTCCCTGGCCGCCTCGACCGTCATGTACGTACGCACGCTGGGGACGGACAGGTGGCTGGGAATGGTGACGATGTCGGCCATGCTGAACTCCCCGATGACGGCCCGGGGCCCCATCGGGCCGGGGAAGGGCCACTCCAGGGTCGGCAGGTCGTCATGGTGATACTCCAGCCGGCCGTTCGCGTAACGGACGCGCCGGCCGCCCCGCCGCTGCCCGGAGATCACGCCCGAGGCGCGCGTCCCGGCGGTGGGGTGCCAGCTGCTCAGGCCGTACGCGACGTGCGCCTCGTCGGCCGACGTCCAGTCGCCCATCGCGGCGGTGGCCAGCAGGTCGCCGAAGCCGCCGTAGAAGGCCATCGCGGGGACGACCACCGCTCCCGCGGCGCGGGCACGGTCCGCGAAGTGGGTGAACGTGTCGACGTTGGCCTCGATCTCCGCCGCCACATCGACATAGGGGATGCCGGCGCGCAGCGCCGCCTCGATCACGGGGGCGGCCGTCGTGGCGAAGGGCCCGGCACAGTTGACCACGGCCGCCGCGCCGGCGAGCGCGCGGTCGAGCGAGGCCGGGTCATCAACTGACGCCGGGCGGGCCTCCAGCCCGCCTTCGGACGCCGCCAGCGTCGCCAGCCTGCCGGCGTCGCGTCCGGACAGAACCGGAACGAACCCGCGATCCCGCAGCTGCGCCACCACGAAGCGTCCCGTGTGCCCGTACGCGCCGAAAACCACCACCGTGAGCCCCGATCCCATCGGTTCTCTCCTGCCGTCAACGATCTGTGTCGTGAACATCCTGGCGATGGCGGGTGTCGCGCCGCGAGTGTCCGGAACGCCAATACCCGTACAATTCCGGACATGGGCACTGTCGCGCTGGCCGTCACCGACGGAATGCTGCATTTCGAGCTGTCATTGGCGTACGAGGTCTTCGGGGCGCACCCGGCCGGCGTGGCCGGGCCCTGGTACGACCTCGTCGTCTGCGGGCCGGGAGCAGTGCGGGCCGGCCGGTTCCGGCTGGAGCCCGACCACGGCCTCGACCGTCTCCGGCGTGCCGACACCGTGATCGTCCCGGGCTGGGCCGACGTCGACGTCGACCCGCCCGCCGGCCTGGTCGACGCGGTGCGCGCGGCCCACGAGGCGGGCGCGCGCGTGGCCTCCCTCTGCACGGGCGCGTTCGTGCTGGCCGCCGCGGGGCTCCTCGACGGGAAGCGTGCGACCACGCACTGGGCGCACACCGAGGACCTGGCCGCCCGTTACCCGAAGGTGCGGGTGGACCCGGACGTCCTGTACGTGGACAACGGCAGCGTGCTCACCTCCGCGGGCAAGGCCGCGGCCATGGACCTGTGCCTGCACCTCGTCCGCCTCGACCACGGCTCCTCGATCGCCAACACGGTCGCCCGCCGCCTGGTCGTGCCGCCGCACCGGGACGGCGGCCAGGCCCAGTTCGTCACCACCCCGGTGCCCGCCCCGGACAACCATCCGCTCGCCGAACTGTTCCCCTGGGTGATCGAACGGCTGGACCTGCCGCTGACCGTGGAGGACCTGGCCCGTCAGGCGCGGATGAGCGCACGCAATCTCAGCCGTCACTTCAGGTCGGTGACCGGCACCACCCCGCTGCAATGGCTGCTGACTCAGCGCATCCGACACGCCCAGGAGTTGCTGGAGACCACCGACGACAGCGTCGACGCCATCGCGGCGGCCACCGGCATGGGCACCGCCACGACACTGCGCCGGCACTTCAACCGCACGGTCGGCGTGCCTCCGGACACCTACCGCCGCACCTTCCGCTCGTCGCGGGCCCTGCCGGCCACCGTTGACGCCCCGTTCTGCGGGCCGGGGGACGAGCACGTAGCCCAGCCCGGCCCTCGGCAGTGATCGTGGTCGAGGGCCATCCACGGACCAGGGCGAAAGGGCCGGCGTCCGGCTGGATTCAGCGCTTGGCCACGAAGACGTGCGCGGCGGTCCGCGTGGGGAGTACGGCGGACTCCCCGCCGCTGCCGACCATCACGCGGCCGGGTGACGACGTCACGTTCACGGCCGCGCCGGGCCGGACCCCGGCGTGCCGCAGGGTGTGCATCAGCTGCGGGTCGGTCTGGATCGGCTCCCCGATGCGCCGCACGACCGCGCTCGCGCCGTTCGGTCCAGGCTCCAGATCGCTGAGGCTGACGATGCCCTCGTCGAGGAACGGATCCGCGACGCCCTCCTCGCCGAGCTCCTCCAGGCCCGGGATCGGGTTGCCGTAGGGCGACTCCCTCGGGTGCCGCAGCAGGTCCAGGACGCGGCGTTCGACGGCCTCGCTCATGACGTGCTCCCAGCGGCAGGCTTCGGCGTGGACCTGCTCCCACTCCAGCCCGATCACGTCGACGAGCAGGCACTCCGCGAGCCGGTGCTTGCGCATCACGCGCGTGGCGATCCGCCGGCCCTCCTCCGTCAGCTCCAGGTGCCTGTCGCCGGCGACCTGCAGCAGACCGTCACGCTCCATGCGGGCGACGGTCTGGCTGACGGTGGGGCCACGCTGGTTCAGGCGCTCGGCGATGCGGGCACGCATGGGAACCACGCCTTCCTCCTCGAACTCCAGGATGGTGCGCAGGTACATCTCTGTGGTGTCGATGAGTCCGGACATGCTGGTGGTCAGGCGGGGGTTTCGGCGGTGGCGGTCAGGACGGCGCGGCCGAGGGTGTGGCCGGACATGGTGAAGCCGAGGAGGGCCGGGGTGGCGTCGGCCGGGACGCCGATGTGCTCGACGTCGAGGGCGTGCACCACGATGAAGTAGCGGTGCGGGCCGTGGCCGGCCGGCGGGGCGGCGCCGATGAAGCGGGCCGCGCGGACGTCGTTGGGCAGTTGGAAGGCGCCCTCGGGCAGGCCCGAACCCGTGTCGTCGCCGGCGCCCTCGGGCAGCTCGGTGACGGTGGCGGGAATGTCGGCGACCGCCCAGTGCCAGAACCCGGAGCCGGTGGGAGCGTCGGGGTCGTAGACGGTGACGGCGTAGCTCTTGGTGCCTTCCGGCGCGCCGCTCCAGGACAGCTGCGGGGAGATGTCCTTCCCGCCGGGAACTCCCGAGGAGAACTGCTCGGGCGGCCAGGGGGCGCCGTCGCTGACGGTGGTGCTGGTGACGGTGAAGGAGGCCGCCTCGGGGAGGCGGGCGAAGGGGTCGTTGGCGCTCATCGCGTCGTTCCTTTCAGGCCGTGCTGCGGACTGGCCGTGATGCGGCCGGCGGTTCGCGTACAGGCACCGCCGGCGTCTTCCGTCATGATCGACCATATCACGAATAATCGATTATTTGTCCAATCGTCTATGATGGCCGCATGACCCAGACGGCCCACGCCTCGAACTCACCGGGGAAGCAGATGCTCTCCGAGCAGGTCTACGCGCACCTGCGAAATGCGATTATGCGCGGGGACCACGCCCCCGCTGACGCTCTCAAACCCCAGGATCTCGCCAAGGAACACGGCGTGAGCCTGGCCGTCGTGCGCGAGGCGCTCGTGCGGCTGGTCGGCGAGGGCCTCGCCGACCGGCTGCCAAACCGCGGCTTCGCCGTCCCGGCCTTCTCCGACCGCCGCTGGCAGGAGATCGCGGAGGCCCGCCGGACCATCGAACCGGTCGTGCTGCGCATGTCCATCGAGCGTGGCGACGTCGATTGGGAGGCCCGCGTCCGAGCCGCTCACCACCGTCTGGCGCGCACCCCGGCGTACGTGCCTGAGGAGGGCGAGTACTACAGCAGCGCATGGTCCGAGGCCCACCGGGTCTTCCACCGCACCCTGCTGGAGGGCTGCGGCAACCCCGTCCTGCTGGAGACCTTCGACCGGATGTGGACCGCGAGCGAGCTGGCTCGCCGCTGGGCGGCGCAGCGCACTCCGGACCGGGACGCCCTCGGCGAGCACCGCCGCCTGGAGGAGGCGGCGCTGGCCCGCGACGCCGACACCGCGGCCGAGGTTCTGGCCCAGCACCTCACTCTGACCGCGGCCGCATTGACGGGCTGCCCCCACCAGGCGAAGGATGCCTGATCCGTGCCTCACCGACCTGGCCCACGAGTACACCCGATCACCGGAGTTGCCGACGTCGCGGACGCAAGGTGGCGGGTTCGGCCCCGGACCGACAGAGGATCTATGGCCGAAGGGCGCCGCGGGCCGGGGCCGTGGCCGGCGCTCCGGCCCTTCCGTGAAGGGGGTGAAAAGGCCTAACTCGCCCAGGTGGCGTTCTTCAGCACGGTGGCGAGGCCGGGGGTGGCCCACTGGTCGACGATGAGGAGCCTCTCCTTCGGCAGGTACCACTCGCGCTGGGTGAACGTCGACTTCTCCGTCGCGTCGTCATAGGTGACACAGCGGCCCGGCCATACGCGGTAGTGCGCCTTGTGGCCCTGCCCGATGTTGCGGTAACCGACCGCGATCGCCTTGCCGAGGACGTGGCCGAGCTTGGGGTTCGCCGGACAGGGAGCCACGTCGACGGCGGGATAGAACGGCCCATTGACAGGGTTGTAGCGCCGGAAGCCCTCGCCGCCGGTCTTGAGCGTCTTCGCGCCCATCACCCAGAATCCGCGGCACCCGGGCTCGAAGTAGTGCCCCGTGGGCTTGGCGCAGGCGCCGGTCACCACGTGCACCTGGTCGGCGCTCCGGTGGACCCGCCAGGCGCGGGGGATCTCCAGGGTCGGCCCGCCGGGCAGCCGCAGGAATGTGGTGGAGGAGGCCGAGGCGCTGCCGGCGCCGGTCACGGCGACGGCCCCGATGACGGCGACGGCGACGGCGCCCAGGGAGATCAATTTTCTCATCACGGCGCAAATAGTAGTGATGATCAATATATGGGTCATCGGGGTATGTGGATCGTCGGCCGAGTAGCTATCGATGCACTGAAGGGGCGGATGTGAGCTCTTCGTACGTTGTCACCGGGGGTGGCCGTGGCGTCGGGCGCGCGCTCGTCGAACGGCTCCTCGGAGACGCGAACAGCGTCGTCGTGATCGAGTTCGACTCCTCGGCGCTGGAGTGGACCCGCACCCATCCGGCGGGTTCCCGGGTCATCCCGGTGGTCGGCGACGCCGCCGACGAGACGGTCACGGAGCAGGCCGCCGATCTGGCGCAGGCCGCCGGCCCTCTGACCGGCTGGGTCAACAACGCGGCCGTGTTCCGCGCGGCCTCGCTGGACGCCCCGTCGGGGCGCGAGGTCCTGGATCTCATCGGGGCGAACCTCAACCCCGCGGTCGTCGGATGCATGACCGCGATCCGCCGATTCCTCGACGCCGGTGCGGGCGGGGCGATCGTCAACGTCTCCTCCCACCAGGCGCAGCGGCCGGTGCGGGGCTCCCTGACATACGCGACGGCCAAGGCCGCCGTCGAAGGGCTCACCCGGGCGCTCGCCGTCGACTACGGTCCGCGCGGCGTCCGGGTCAACGCCGTCGCCCTCGGCTCGATCATCACCGAACGCTATGAGGCGTTCCTGCGCGGCCAGGAGCCCGCGGCGGCCACCCGCGTCGAGAACGAGATGAGCCTGCTGCATCCGGTCGGCAGGGTGGGACGCCCGGAGGAAGTGGCCGCCGTCGTCGCCTACCTGCTGTCCGATGAGGCGAGCTTCGTCAACGGCGCGACCGTGCCCGTCGACGGAGGCCGGTCGGTGCTCGGACGCGACCCAGAAGAGGCCTGAAGAGCCGGTTACGCGCGGCCCATGCCGGCGTCGCGGGCGCGGATGATCGCCTCCGCCCGATCGGCGGCCTGGAGCTTGGTGAGCACCGCGTGCACGTGGTTGCGTACGGTCTTCTGCGACAGGAACAGCCGCGCGGCGATCTGGCCGTTCGACAGGCCGGCGGCCACCAGGTCGAGCACCTCGTGTTCCCGGGCGGTCAGGGCCGGGAACGGCGTGCCGCCGGTCTCCGGCCTCGGGGCCAGGAAGTCGGCGATGCGCGAGGCCAGGACCGCGCCGAACACGACACCGCCGCCCGCGACGGTGGTGATCGCCCGGACGACCTCGTCGGGCTCGGCGCCTTTGAGCAGGTAGCCGCGGGCGCCGGCACGCAGCGCGTCGAAGATCGTGCCGTCCTCCTCCGACATCGTCAGCACCACGACGCCGATCTCCGGGTGCGCCCGGAGGATTCGACGGGTGGCCTCGATGCCGTCCATGCCGGGCATCTGCACGTCCATGACCACCACGTCGGGTTCCCGCTCGGCGGCCTGCTCGACGGCCTCGGCGCCGGTCGAGGCGGTCCCGGCCACCTCGACCTCGTCGATGCTGCTCAGCAGTGCCGCGAATCCTTCGCGGAACACCGGATGGTCGTCCACCACGAGGACCCGCACCGGTCGCTTACCGGTCATCTCCCACCTCTCCTGCCGCCGCCGGCGCGGGCGTCCGCGGCGTGACGGGCAGCCGCGCCCAGACCCGTGTGCCGGCCGGTTCCCCCGGGGTGACGGTGCACGATCCGCCGAGTTCGGCGGCCCGCTCGCGCAACGACACCAGTCCCACGCCGGTCGCCGCCTCGGTCGCGAGGCCGACGCCGTCGTCGGCGACCACGACGTCGAGGTGCCCGCCCGCGACGTCGTGGACGAGCGACACCACGCACTCGCCGGCCCTCGCGTGCCTGACCACGTTGGTGATCGCCTCCGACGCGATCCGGTACGCGGCGACCTCCACGGCGGCCGGCAGACCGGTGAGGTCGCCTGACTCCTCGACCCGGACGGCCAGCCCCGGGGTCCGCAGCCGCTCCGCCTGCTGGCGGATCGCCCCGACCAGGCCGACGTCGTCGAGCGCGGGCGGGCGCAGGCCGTGCACCAGCCGCCTCACCTCGGTGAGCATCCCGGTGAGCTCCTGACGGGCCAGGCCGAGGATCCGGTCCGCGTCCTCGTGCGACCGGCGCGCGGTGATCCGGGCGGTGTCGATCCGGGACGCGACCGCCGCCAGGGCCGGGCCGAGGCCGTCGTGGAGCTCGCGCCGCAGGCGGCGGCGCTCGTCCTCCACGGCGGAGACGATGCCCTCGCGGCTGCGTTGCAGCTCCTCCGCGAGGCGTACGGCACGGGCCGCCGCGGCGGCCTGGCGGATCAGGTCGGCCAGCAGCCGTTCGTCGCCGGCGGTGAGCCTGCGGCGGGCGGCCCGGTGCGGCAGCACCAGCCGCCCGATCCGCTCCCCCCGATAGGTGATGGGGAGCGCCTGCGTCCCGGTGGGGCGCTCGCCGTCCTCGACGAGCAGCACCTCGCCGCTGACCTGGATGATCTCCACACCGACGTAGGGCGTGCGGAAGGCCTGCGCGACCGTACGCGCCAGCGTGACGAGCTGCGCCTCCGAGTCGTCGGTACGCTCCAGGCGCTCGGCGAGCCCGGACATCACGTGGTAGGGATCGTCCCGATCCCCGATGATCCAGCGCCGCACCAGACGCCACAACCGGTGCCGCAGCTGGGCATAGAGGATGGCCACCGCGAAAACGGCGATGACCAGCCGCTCCCCCTCGTTCAGGCGCGGCCCGAGCAACCGGCCGGCGCCGCCCAGGACCAGCAGGTCGAGGACGAACGTCAGGGCGAGCAGAAGGCCGTACACCAGCGTCCCGCCGAGCAACCGGTCGACGTCGACGAGATCCGGGCGCACGATCCCGATCGCGACCGACCCGGAGGTGAGGATCACGGCGGTGGTCAGGCCGACGGCGCCGAACCAGTTGGGCAGCAGCCGGAACGTCAGCATGACCAGGAGGTCGACCACGGCCGCCCACACCAGCCAGCGCATCCGGGCGCGGTCCATGCCGGTCATGGTGCGGTAGCGCCGCACCACGACGGCGAACGGAGTGACCAGGCTCAGCGGGAGGCACAGTTGCGCCACCCGCAACACACCGGTCCAGACGGCGTCCGGCAGCGGGAGATAGAGCGCCTCGAGGTTAAGCCCCCGCAGCGGCGCGGGCAGCGGAGTGGATTCCGCGGTCGCCTGGGCGATGGCGGACGGCGCCGCGAGCAGGGCGAGCGGGAGCAGGCTCGTCAGCGCGAGGCTGAACAGCGAGGCGATCCGCCACCGCCCGGAGGGCAGCTGCCCGTCCGGGAACAGCAGCAGCACCAGGGGGAGCAGCAGCACCAGCCCCGCGCCGAGCCGCTGGTAGACGACGAAGGCGGCGGACGCGCCCGCGAGCGCGGGCTCGTGCAGGGTGGCGTAGGCGATCCACGACGACGCCACGCCGTCCAGCGCCCACCAGGCGCCGAAGCCCGACATCAGGCGGCCGAGGGGATGACGCGGACAACGGCGGAGCACGACCATGCCGGCCGCGGCGAGTGCGACACCCGCGATCGCGTCGACTCCGCCCGGCTGCAGTTCGAGCACGGCACGGTGGGCCTGGGGCACCCGCAGATCGATGAGCGCTGCCACCGGTGTGGCGGTCACGGCGATTGCGAGGAGCACAGGCCCGACACTCAGCCGCGAAAGCCAGCGAACCGTCACAAACTGCACCAGGAAAGTGTGCCGTAGCAGGTGCGGAATGTCCCTACGGAGTGTCGGACGAACGCCGTCCGCATGACTCGCCGTGCACTGCTGGGACGCGCGTCCCATCCGGCCTGGGACACGAAGGATGCCGGCAATCGGGACGCGACGCCCTGACGGCCTGGGCCGGTGGTTCATGAGGATCGTCCTCGTCGGCGCGGCGACCGCCGCCCCCACGACACGCCTCATCAGCCGAAGGAACACCGATGACCGTTCACACCCAGCGCAACGCCCACGCCGCCGACGCGTCCTCGTCCGCGCCGCTCGCCGAGACGACCGTACGCCGGCTGGCGCTGGGCCTGTCCACCGGCGCACTGACCTGGTCCGCCGTCAGCTTCCTCTATGGCTTCAACCCCGCGACCGAGGCGGGAGTCAAGATCACGGACCTGGGCGGCCTGGCGTTCCAGTCCGGCGCCCTGTGCCTCCTCGCGATCATGGGCCGTACCGGCGCGACCGGCGTGAGCCGCGTGGCGCGCGCCATGCTGCGGGTCGAGCGGGTTCTGCTGGCCCTCGCCATGGCGTGGAGCGTCTTCCACGCGTTCCTGCCCGCCGCGCGCGACAGCGTCTGGATGGGGATCCTCGACGCGTTCTGGCCGCTGTCGATGCTGGGCATGTTCGTGATCGGCGTCAAGGTCGCCGTCGCCGGGCGGTGGCGCGGGGCGGCCCGCCTCTGGCCGCTCGTCGCCGAAAGCTGGGTGGTCGTGACCCTTCCGACCATGGCGATCCTCGGCTCTTCCGTGTCGGACGTCGTCGGTGCGGCCCACCTGCTCGTGGGCTACACCACGCTCGGCCTCATCATCGCGTTCCGTCCCGAGCTCGTGCGCGGCAGGGACTGAACGACGAGCCCTCAGAACGCGCGAGCCGTGACACCGGCGACGCGGGCGAGGTCGAGCTTGGTCTCGTCCTCGCTGCCGGGGACGGTCGTGTAGATCACGATCTTCAGGTCGGTGTCGGAGTCGGACAGCACGTCGCAGTCGACGGTGATGTCCCCGATCGCCGGGTGCCTGATCGTCTTGCGGTCCTCCGCGTGGCTGCCGACGGCGCCCGAGTGCCACAGCCGGGCGAACTGCGGGTTGCCGTCCAGCGTCCGGCGGATCAGCCCGCTGAGGCGCGCGTCCTCGGGGTAGCGGCCGGACGCGCGGCGCAGGTCGGCGACGATGGCCCGGTCGGTCGCCTCCGCGTTCTCCGAGACGACGGGCCAGGCCGCGAGGCGCGCCCGATCGGACGGAACGGGAAAACGCGAGCGCACAAGATTGCGCTCCTCCGGCGCGAGCACGGAGGGGTCGCCGAGGAGCGCCGCCCAACCGCGGTTCCACCACAGCAGCCGCCAGTCGGCGGCGAACACGGCGACCGGCGCGTCGCCCAGCCGGGTGAGCACCCGCTGCATCCCGGGCGGGATGTGATCGCTGATCACGCCGTCCAGGGGCGGCTGCAGCCCGGCGAGCCGGTAGAGGTGGTCGCGCTCGGCGCGGCTGAGCTGGAGCGCCCGCGCCAGCGCGGCGGCCACTTGCGCCGACGGCGTGGTCGCCCGGCCCTGCTCCAGCCGTACGACGTAGTCCACCGAGACGCCCGCGAGGTCGGCGAGCTCCTCGCGGCGCAGCCCGGCGGCACGGCGTACGCGGCCGGCGGGCAGGCCGACCGCCGCGGGGGAGAGCCGGTCACGCCACGCGCGGATCGTCGCGCCCAGGCTCGTCTCGTCTGTGGTCATGTCCCCATTCTGCGCCGGTCGCGGGAGGCCAGGGTGGTACTGCCTGTCCTACCGGAGCGCTCTCCCTGGTTGTCCGCGCCCGGCCCGCCGATGCTTGGAGCCATGACGATCACCTTCATCACCGGGGCCAACAAGGGCCTCGGGTTCGAGACCGCCCGCCGCCTCATCGACCTCGGCCACACCGTCATCGTCGGCGCCCGGGACTCAGAGCGCGGACAGGCGGCGGCCGACGAGCTCGGCGCGCGCTTCGTGCGGATCGACGTCGCCGACGACGGGTCCGTCGCCGCCGCGGCGGCCGACGTCGCCGCCCACGAGGGCCGCGTCGACGTCCTGATCAACAACGCCGGGATCATCGGCCCGCACGTGCCCGCCGACGAGCTGACCGCGGACCACGCCCTCGAGGTCTACCAGACCAACGTCGTGGGCGTCGTCCGCGTGACGAACGCCTTCCTGCCGCTTCTCCGGCGGTCGGAGCACCCTTCGATCGTCAACGTGAGCAGCGGCACGGGGTCGTTCGCGCTGACCCACGACCCGGCCCGCGTGGAGTCGAAGGTCATCGGGCCGCTGTACACCTCCTCCAAGGCCGCCGTGACCATGCTCACGACGCAGTACGCGAAGGCGCTGCCCGGCATCCGGGTCAACGCCGCCGACCCCGGCTACACCGCGACCGACCTCAACGGGCACAGCGGCCACCAGACCGTGACGGAGGGAACCGACGCGATCGTGACGCTCGCGACCGAGGGCGCCGGCGGCGGAACGGGCCGGTTCATCGACCGCTCCGGCACCGTGCCCTGGTGAGCCGCGAGCGCACCGCCCGGACGCCGGGGCGCTTCAGCCCGGCCCGCCGACGTGACCCCGCGCCAGGTGCGGATCACCGGGCGTGCCGACGGACAGCGAGGAGACCCAGACGGCCAGCTGGGTGCGGTCGCGCAAAGAGAGCTTGCGCAGGCAGCTGGAGATGTGGTTCTTGGTGGTCCCCTCGGTGATGTGCAGTTGCCGGGCGATCTCGCGGTTGGACGCGCCGGCGCCGACGAGCAGGGCGATCTCGTACTCGCGGTCGGACAGGCCGCCCGGCGGCTCCGCGCAGGGCCGGTCGTGTCCCGGGTCCCCGGCGTCGGCGGCGGGTGTCGTCTCCTGCTCGCGCAGGGCGGCCACGAGCCGCTCGGCGGCCCGCCCGCCGAGGACGGTCTCACCTCGTGCGGCCCGGTTGATGGCCGAGACCAGCTCGTCCGGCGGCGTGTCCTTCAACAGGTAGCCCCTGGCGCCGCCGCGCAGGCCGCCGAAGATGTAGTCGTCGTCGTCGAAGGTCGTGAGCATGACGGCCGCGACGGTGGAGAACTCCGTGCTGAGCCGTTTGATGAGCTCCACCCCGTTCATGCGCGGCATGTGGGCGTCGACGAGCGCCACGTGCGGCCGCCGCTGCGGGGGCAGCGCGGCCAGGACCTCGAGGGCCTCGACGCCGTGCGCCGCCGAGCCCACGATCTCGATGCCCTCCTCGAACTCCAGGAGCTTGCGCAGGCCCTCGCGCATGAGCACCTGGTCGTCCACCAGCAGCACCCTGATGACGCCCGCGGCGCGTGGCTCTCGGAAGATCACCTGATCACCGCCTGGGGGGCCGGTCTGTGCACCGGGAGCGCCGCACACAGACGGAAGCCCTGCCCGGGCTCGCTCGTCGTAAACAGCTCTCCTCCGACCGTGTCCAGGCGCTCCCGCAGGCTGCGCAGGCCGTAACCGTGCGACACGGACTCCGGGTCCGCGCCCTCGCCGTCATCGGAGACGGTCATGACCACCCTCTCGGGCGAACACTCGAGCAGCACTTCGATGCGGTACGCCCGTGAGTGACGCAGCGCGTTGGTCAGCCCCTCCTGCAGCACGCGGTAAAGGACCAGTTCCGTGCTCTCGTGGACGTCGGGCCACGCGCCGGTCATGGTGAAGGCGACGCGGGGATCCGCCGAGCCGAAGGAGTCGGCCAGGGCGCGAAGCGCCGACACGCCGGTGCGGCCCTCCATCCGCAGGGGTTTGAGCGCCCGAACCCAGCGGCGGGTGTCGGCCAGCGCCTCCAGGGTGAGCTCCTTGGCCTGCCTCACCTCGTCCCACGCCTCTTCGGGACGGGTCTCACGGTAGCGCTGCGCGTTGGCCAGGCCCATGTTGATCACGGTGAGGTAGTGGCCGATGGAGTCGTGCATGTCCCTGGCGATGCGGGCGCGCTCCTCCGCCACCGTCAGGTCCCGGGTCTGCGCGGCGTAGCGCCGCAACTCGGCGTGCGCCTGTTCGAGGTCGGCCAGCAACCGGCGGGTCCGGTCCGCCCGGCGGCTCGCCCCGGCCAGGGCGGTGAGCACGACGAGGATGACCAGGCACAGGAGGAGCACGACCGCGCCGTTGACGATCGCGGACACCAGAGGTTGCCCGGGGTTGATCACACCGAGTGTGAAGTGGAACAGCCCGACGGCGACCGCGTAGAAGATGCCGCCGCGCGGCCCGAAGACGGCGAGCGCGTTGGCCACCGCCAGACCCGCGATCAGCAGGGCGGCGACTCCGCCCGCGAGCATCAGAAGCAGGCTCGTCGCGAGGAACGCCGCCGAGGCGGTTCTCCGCCAGAGGGAGGCGCAGGGTCCCCAGGCCAGGAAAGGCCACAGGAGGCATCCCGGCACCAGCGCGAACACGCTGACGAAGAAGAAGACGTCGCCCAGCGCCCACCCCTCCGTGCCGTACCGGCCCGCCCTGAATGCCGCCATATAAATCAGGGCATTGATGGCGGCGGAAGCCCAGAAGAAGATGTTGAACACCTTGGGAGGGCGGTCTTCGCCGAACTCCACCCAGTCGCTCACATCGGGTATGGACGAAATGGTGGAGCGCATGTCCCGAGGATATCTCCGCGGATTCGCCCTACACAGCCTGACGCAGGTCACATATGACACCCGCATTACGACATGACCGAGGTCATGGCTCCTGGCCTGCGAGCATGACCTCCTGTGCCGAAGGTGGGATTCATGACGGATGCATCCGAATCTAAAGTTTAGAACGGAGCAGTCCATTACATCGCGACGACGGGGAGCCGGCCGCTCGATTCTCCAGAGATCCCAGGCGCCCCCGCATCCGTTCATCGAACAGGGGGCACAGTGATGGCGACTAATCGTACGTTCGAAGCCTTGGCGCACGCTCAGCGACGCCGGGTGCTGCGCCTGCTCAAAGACTGCGACCGATTGACGGCGGGTCAGCTCGCGGAGCGGCTCGACGTCCCCCGCCCGACCCTGTCCGGCCATCTCAACGTGCTGAAGTGCGCGGACCTCATCGTCGGGGACCGCAAGGGAACGACCATCTGGTACCGCCTCAACCTGACCGTTGTCGAGGAGGCCTTGGAAGCCGTGTTCTCGCTGCTCGGGGGTGTCAGCGAGGCGCGGGCCCGGCGTCAGGACGGTCTCTCCGCGGTGCCGTCCGCGGATGTCGTGCCGTCATCGATCGCCCCGGAAACCGGGGTCCTGCTGAGGAAGGCTGTATGAGACCATCCGACCCGATCCATTCCGGTCAGACCGATGTGCCCGCCGCCCGGCCGCCCTGGGCCGGCATCGTCGTCTACGTCCTGTGCCTGCTGGCCATGGTCGCCGTCTCGTGGATGCTGTGGGACTCGCTGCCGGACGTCGTCGTCACCAGGGAGGCCACCGCCGAACGGGCGGGCGTCCAGGTGCCGCGCTTCGTGATCGTCGCGGCGGTTCCCGTGACACTGCTCATCGTCGGGGCGGTCATGACGAGCACCCTGATGGCGGGCGGCCGGCTGCGGCGCCGGGTGGACCCCGCTCTCGTCGTGCGGCCGCAGTCGCAGACGAAGGCGATGAACGTCGTGTTCGTCGTCCTTCCCCTGTTCCTTCTCGCCCTCCACAGCGGCCTGCTGCTGCGGGCCGCGGGCCACGAGGTGCCCCTGGACCGGGCCATGGCGGTCGGCATCGGCCTGCTGCTGATCGCGCTGGGCAACGTCCTGCCGAAGATCGGCCCGTCGCGCGTGCCCGAGGGGTCGTCGGAGCGGGTGGTGCTGGCCTGGCAGCGGGCGCAGCGTCCCGGCGGCCTCGCCATGATGCTCCTGGGCGTGGCGTGCGTCGTCGCCGCCTTCTTCCTGCCTCCCCTCGTGGTGGCCGTGTCGGCCGTCATGCTGGTCGCGGCGGTCTATGTGCTGATGGGGGTGCTCACCGGGCAGCGGCTGCGGTGAGCCCGGGCGGCCCCGGAGGGCCGCCGTACCCGTACGCCGGCCGGGGCGGGCCTTCACCGCCCCGGCCGGCCGGTCAGCTCGGCGTAGAGGCCGCACGTGCGGGTGAGCTGCTCGTGGTCGCCCCAGTAGGTCCGCACCCCGTCCAGGAGCAGGATGTGGTCCGCGCGCATGGCCGACGCCGCGCGGTGGGCGATCACGACGAGGGTGCCGGGACGGTCGCGGAAGGCCCGTTCCACCCGCGCTTCGGCCAGATGGTCGAGGTGACACGTCGCCTCGTCGAGGATGACGACACGAGCCCGGCTGAGATACGCCCGCGCGACGCCGATCAGTTGTCTCTCACCGGCCGACAGCCGGGCCGGTTCGATCGGGGCGTCCCACCCGCCGAGGCGTGCGCACAGGTCCTCGGCCCCCACGGCCCCCGCCGCCGCCGCGAGCAGCCGATCGCTCGCGTCCCGCCGCAGGTAACGCAGGTTCTGGCCCAGGGTGCCGGAGAAGACGTACGACTCCTGCGGCACCAGGACGATGTGCGAGGGCCTGCCCTCGGGGTCGAGGCGGTGCGGCGCGGTCCCGCCGACGCTGATCCGGCCGCTGCCGGGTACGGCCAGGCCGGCGATGAGCGCGGCGAGGGTCGACTTCCCGGTGCCGCTGGGGCCGACGACGGCCAGATGACCGTTCTCGGGGAGGGCGAAGCCCAGGCGGTCGATGACCGGTGCCGCGTCCGCGTGATAGGCGAAGCCGACGCCGTCGGCGACGATCTCGCCACCCGCGGGCGGCGTCGCCGTGCCCTCCTGAGGAGGCCGTACGCCGCGGTGGGCGTCGGCCAGGCGGCGGACCGTCACCGCGAGCTGTAGCCCGGAGCCGCCGATGACCTCGGTCAGCATGCGCATCGCCGCCTCGACATGCGTGCTCAGATAGGTGGCCGCCCCCAGCATGGCCCCGATGGTGACGCCGCGGCCGATGAGCCAGGGAGCCGCGAGGAGCAGGCACAACAGCGGCAGGTACGCCCCGACGGCCGTGACGGCGCTGCGCGCGGCGGTCGCCTGCCCGAGGCGGCGCTGCGCCGTACGCTCGGCGGCGAGGCAGCGCCCGACGCCGGCGACCACGCGATCCTGTCCGCGGAAGGCGGCGATGTCGCGGCTGCCGGCGAACGCCTCGCTCACTTCGAGGGCCACCCGTTCGTTCGCCTCCATCGCGGCGCGCTGGCGGCGGGACAGGCGCCGGAGCAGCAGCACGAAGAGCACCGTCGACACGATGACGGGAGGCATGGCGACCGACAGGATCCCGGGCCCGAGCGCGGCCAGCCCCGCCGCGGTCGCCGAGAGCGTGAACACGAACCTGCGCAGCCCGTTGAGCAGCGTGGCGATCGATCGGCGGACCGCTTCGACCTGCTGGGTGACGCGGGCGATCATCGAGCCGTCGGGGGTCGCCGGCCCGTCGGCGTGCACGATGCCCGCCACCACGGCCCGGGTCAGCTCGTCACGCAGCGGCTCCACGATCCGGCCGATGATCGGGAAGGTGAAGCGGGTGCCGACCGCCCCGATCGCGTAGGCCGCCAGCAGCGCGGCCAGCCAGGACAGCCCCGTCACGAGATCGAGCCGCAGGAAGCCCTCGTCGACGGCTTTGGCCACCAGCACGCCGGACGCCATCGCCGGAACGGCCTCCAGGAGCGACCAGGCGCCCAGCGCGGCCAGGGACGCCCTCGCCCGCAGCAGCGAGCGCCGGATCAGCGGCCACCCCGGTTCCCGGTGCCACTGCCGCTCCGTGGTTTCACGCATGGCTCAGCTCCTGCCGTACGTCGGGCCGGTCCTGCTCGCCGGGGGTGAACAGGCTCCGGTAGTCCGGTGAACTCCACAGGTCGTCGTGGGGGGCGTAGGCCCGTACGCGGCCGTTCTCCAGCCAGACCACGCGGTCGGCGCGGGCCGCGACCGAGATCCGGTGCGTGGTCACGATGCGCGTCGTGCCGGCCGTGTCCCCGTCGGCGAGCGCGTCGGCGATGTACAGCTCGGTGACGCTGTCCACGCTGGAGAGGGCGTCGTCGAGGATCAGAAGGCGGCCGCCGTGCGCCATGCCGCGGGCCAGCCCGAGCCGCTGCCGTTCCCCTCCGGACAGCGGCGCCTCGGAGCAGGGGGTGTCGTAGCCGCGGGGAAACCGGCGGATGAACTCGTCGGCCTGCGCCGCCGCGGCGGCGCGGCGGATCCGTCCGTCGCTCGCGCCTTCCGGAGCGCCGAGGCCGATGGCCTCTCCCAGCGTGCCGGTGAGGTAGGCAGGGCGCTCGAACGCCCACCCGACGGCGGCGGCGAGGGCGGCGGGCGTGAGAGCGGCGATCGGCACGCCGTCGAGCAGGACGTCGCCGTCGTCCGGGTCGGTCAGCCGTCCGGCCACCGCCGCGAGCGTGCTCTTCCCCGAGCCCGACCGGCCCACCACCGCGATCACGCTGCCGCCGGGCACGTGCAGATCGACCCGGTCGAGGACGGGGCCGTCCGGTCCCGCCACCGTCACCTGCCGCAGGGACACGGCGCCGTTCCCCTCCGGGAGCTCGCGGTCCCCGTGGGGGGTGGCCTCCAGATCCAGGACCTCCTGCACGCGGCGGGCGCCCGCGCGCGCCTGCGCGAGGGCCATGAAGATGTTGGCCTGGCTGAACAGGCCCATGGCCATGCCGGTGTAGCCGACCGCGGCGGTCATCTCCCCCGGGGTGATGGCCCCGTCCATGAGGGTGTAACCGGCGGTGGCGATGACCGCCACCTGCATCAGCGGCATGAGCAGGCCCGCCCGCAGGTTGAGCGTGCCCTGGAGCCGCCACGACTCCCGGCCCGCGCGGTGCAGGTCGGGGAGGTCGGCGAGGATCCGATCGATCTCGTGCCGCTCGGTGCCGGCGGCGCGCACCGTGCGGATGCCGGCGAGCACCTCCACCAGGCGTCCCGCGATCCGGCCCTGGATCTTCATGTAGCTGTTCAGAAGGGGAGTGACACGGCCCACGAACGTGCGGGTGACCATCATCGCCGCGGGAAGGCCGGCGGCGAAGGCGAGGGCCAGCCGGATATCGATGATCGCGAGGGCCACCAGCGCGCCCCCCGACACCAGCAGCGAGGTCACCGAGCCGCTGAGCAGGGGGACGACCGCGGCGGTCTCGGTGGTGTTGGTCAGCAGCCGGCTGGTCAGGTCGCCGGGGGAGAACGCCGTACGGTCACGGGGTTTCAGGCGCAACGCCCGGGAGAGGAGATCACGGCGCAGGCCGAGGGTGAGCGTGCTGACGCACCAGGGGGCGATCATCTGCTCGGCGATCTCGGCGGCGACCAGGGCCGCGATCAGCGCCGCCAGCCGGAGGAGAGCGTCGTGTCCCGCCCCGCCGAGCCTCTCGTCGATCGCCGCCGCCAGCAGGGCGGGGAACAGCAGCGCTCCGACGGCTGACGCGAGGTTGGTCGCCAGCAGCAGGATGTTCCATCCCAGGCCGACCCTGACCATCCGGGCGAGTTGTCGATCCGCGTTCGACCATCGCATTCGTCTCCTGCCCTTCACACTGGTGCCGACATGGAACGGCCGGGGCGCGAGTCGCGCCCCGGCCGGCGAGGTGTCACATGCAGACGGCCACGCTCAGGGTGCTGGTGGTCAGGCAGGCGGACAGGCTGACCGTGCTGCCGGCGCAGACGACGCCCGCGCTGGCGGTGCTGATGATGGAGGCGGGCGCGTCACCACCGGAGGAGGCGCCGCGGGTGGCCTGCAGGTTGAGTACGTAACCCATGGTCGTTTTCCTTTTCGCGCGGAGTGGAAGGGATGTGGAGTGGCGGGGATCGATCAGCAGAGGACGACGCTGGTGGTGCTCCAGCAGGACACCGGGCTGAGGAAGCTCAGGGAGGCCGGGCCCTTGTTCGTCTCTTCGTGAACGCTCTTCACCTGCAGGTCCAGGACGAAGCTCATCGACTTTTCCTCTGTTTCAGGCCGTGATGGTGGTGATGCAGAAAACCTGGCTGGCGGTGCTCTGGCAGTTGAACCAGCTGTTGGTGCTGACGGTGCGGGCGCCTTCGCCGTTGCCCGAGGCGCTCCTGGAGATCTCCTGCAGGTTGAGTACGAAGCCCATGTCGACTCTCCTTAGGTCAGTAGCAGCCGATGATGCTGAGGTAACTGGTGACCGTCGGGAAGGTGGTGAGGACGGTGGTCGGATCCGTCCCCTCGCGGTTGCCCGAGGCGTTGCCGGGGATGTCCTGCAGGTTGAGTACGAAGCCCATGCCGACTCACCTCACCAGTCGCATATGAAGAGGCTCGTCATGCTGAAGGGGGTCGTGAGCGGAGAAGCCGCCCCTTCGCGGGTGTCCGCGGTGGTGCGGGTCAGCTCCTGCAGACCGAGCACGAAGTTTCCGTCCGAGGCCCCGCGCATCAGCAGAAAATCCAGCTCTGGTTGCTGAAGCAGAGGGACAGGCTGGTGGTGCTCGGCATGGCCTCCGCGGAGAGGCGCTCCCGCGCGTCCCGCATGCCCTGCAGGTCGAGGATGAACGACATTTTCTGGTCTCCTTTTGATGTGGCCTGGGATCTGGGACTAGCAGCCGGCGAGGGTCCAGCCGCTGATGCAGAACGAGGTGCTGAGAGAGCTGGGGCCGGCCGGCGCGTAGTCGCCGTTCTTGCCCGAGGGCAGGCTCCGGCCCTGCAGGTCAAGCAGGAATGCCATTTCTTTCTCCTTTGTCGGTCGGGTCGATCGATGTCCGTGAAGGTCAGTCGTGTCGGATGGTGGGCGCCTCCTTCGCGTACGGGGAACCGGCGAAGGGCCGGACGAAGGGGAGGATCGGCAGCGAGGGGTCGCGCAGCGTGGCGAGCGCGTGGAGGATGCCGGCGGTGCCCGTGCCCAGGTCCATCGACAGGCGCATGAGCTGGTCACCGGGGAAGGCGATCTCCCCTCGCAGGCCGACCATGTGCAGCCGCAGACGGTCGCGTTTGACGGCGATGTGCTCGTCGAGCTGCTCGCGGTCGTCGTAGAGCGGCCGGATGTGGTTCAGGAAGCCCATCTGGCCGGCCGTGCCGAAGAACAGCATCGGGCAGATGTGGAACTCGGCGTGCGCCGGCCGGCGCAACCCGTTCATCGCCGCCGTCAGCTCGTCCGTACGGCGATACCGGAGCAGCTCGCTCAGCACCAGTCCGATGCCGGCCGAGCCGATCCCGATGTAGGGCATGCTCCGCCAGCCCTCGTCGACGTACATCGCGCCGGAGTCGTCGTCGCGGACGCAGCAGTCGAGCTCGTGGCGCAGCGCCTGCTCGGCCAGGTCCAGGTAGCCCTGATCGCCGGTGTCCTCGTAGAGCCGGACGAAGAGGAGGGCGGATCCGGACAGGCCGTACAACAGGCCCGCCCGCCGGTGCCTGCCGTCCTCGTCCACCGGCTTGGGCGGGTCGTTCAGCAGCCGGTCGGCGAGCCTCTGGGCGTTCTTCAGCGCCGCGTCGCGCAGCCCCTGGTCCCCCAGGCGCCCGGCGAAGTAGAGCTGGTTGAGCGCCACACCGCTCAGACCGGTCAGCAGCTCGTCGGCCAGCGACACCTCGCCGATCCCGGCGATCATGTCGAGCACCGACATCGCCGCGTCCCTGTTGCCGATCTCCTCGAAGGCGTACGCGATGCCGTGCAGACCGTCGTAGAACCCGACCCGGTGCACGCCCTTGTGGCCGCGTACCCGTTCGAGCAGCCACTCCTCGTGTTCCTCCCGGCGGCCGTGCCCGCTCTTGGCCATGGCGTAGAGGACTCCCGCCGTGCCGTAGCCGAAGCCGAGGCCGTCCAGGAGGAACTGCTCGACGTCTCCGGGGAAGAGCCGGTCCTCCCTGTCGGGAGTCGCGCTCGCCCACACGGACCGGGCCGCGGACGCCTCGATCTCCGCCCAGTCGATCGTGCCGTCCCCGGCGCCGGCGATGAGCGCGCCGGTGCGGGCCATCTGCTCCTCGCTGCCGGCCCACGGAGAGGGCCCCAGGTCGAGCTGCGCGAGCACCTTGGCGCCCCAGCCGTCCGGAACGGGGAACCGCTCCTCGATGAAGCCGACCAGGAACTCGGCGCGGGTCGTGTCCAGCGTCAGGAGCACGGTGAGCGGGAGGAACGGCGCTATCTTCAGGCACCCCAGGGCGAAGCGGTCCGCCGCGAGGCTTCCCCGGTCGTCGGGCGGTATGAAGCCCGGCGCGCCCATGCCGATGCGCTTGTCCTGGTCGACGTACGTGGCGAGCTCGAAGTCGACCAGCTTCACCTGGCCGTCCTCGGTGATCATGATGTTGTTCGGGTGGAGGTCGCCGAAGGCGATTCCCCGCTCGTGCAGCCGGCCCACCACCTCGTCGATCTGCTCGGTGACGCCCAGAGCCCACTCGGTGAAGTCGCGGATCGACTCATCGCTCGGATCGGCGTGGATCAGCGGCGTCCCCTGGACCAGGCGCTTGTTGAGGGTGACCCCCTCGACGTACTCCTGGACGAGGAAGTGGTGCTCCCACAGTTCGAAGTAGTCGTAGTAGTCGACGACCGCGTCGACGTCCGCCAGTTCGATCAGGAAGTCGCGCTCCCGCTTGAGCCTGGTCACCGCGTCGCGGCCGACCTGGTCCAGGCCCGCGCCCGGCCTGGCCTCCTTGAGGATCACCTTCCGCCCGCTCTTCTTCTCGTACGCGATGTAGATGCCGCCGCCGTTGGAGAAGTGCACGGCCGACTCGATGTCGTACGGGAAGTCGGCGGGCGGGTCCGACCGCTTGCGGTCGCTGAGGTGGTCGGCGAGGAACGCCGGCGGCTCCACCCAGTCGGGCACGTAGAAGACGGGCTCGCGCCGGTCGACGACCAGATCGCCGTCAGGCGTCTCGATCGCCATCGCGGGCTCGCCGAGTTCGTTGCGGATCAACCGCTCGACGAAGCCGCCGTAACGCAGATAAAGAGGGCCGTCCTTCCAGCGCAGATCGCTCAGGATGTACGGACCGCCGAGTCCGGTCAGCAGCGGGTCGAGATCCGTGAGGATTGTCTCGAGCTGCTCGTCGGAGGCGGGATAGATGGTGATGAACTTTCCACTGCCGCTCCGGTCGGCGTACTTGAGGTTGCGGCCGATGAAGGCCGCCTCGCTGACCAGGAACTTGAACGGGATTTCCTGCCGCAGGCAGTAGTCGGCCGTGATGTCGAGCACACGCTGGGCCGTTTCACGGGTGGCGGACACGTGTATTTTCCAGCCCTGCTTCGGAGGGGGAGACGTGGTGCGCATGTAGTTGAACCACGGGCCCTTGGCGCCGGTCTGCCAGCCGTCCGGCACCGGCATCGTGGCCTGCCTGTACCCCTTCTGTTCGGCCGCCCATCTGTTCGGCTCGTCATAGAAGAGGCGGTCGGCGAAGCAGTATTCGAAGTAATGCATCTTCATTTCCGCGCCGTCCTCACTCCTGGATGCGTGTAATGCCACCGTAATCAGTCCGTGAATGATGTCCAATCACGAAGGGTGACGGATTCGCGGAACTCCGGGGGGTGTGCCCGCATTTGTAGATGCCGGGCGGGAACGGGTAGGACACGCTCCGTCTCCGGTCGCGTCGCGCCGGTCCGCGGTCCTGGCTACTTCGGCTGTTTCCGAACAAAGAGCGGATGGCGTGATCCGGAGAACGGAGCGTGATCGGCTGCGGGAAAAATTTCTGCCCGAATTATTTGTTTTGATATTTCGGTAGAAAGCGAAAAAGTAAGAGCGGGGCGTTTCTTCGGGCCTTCGCCGGTCAGGGAAGCGCGTCGATCAGCCGGCGGCGGAGCAGAGGTTCGTGGGCGGGGTCCGTGTGAAGGGTCAGGGTCAGCCCGGCCTCGGCGGCACCCGTCAGGACGGCCAGCAGCGTGGCGAACTGCCCGGGAGGCTCGGCGTCGAGCAGCTGCTCGGCGTGGTTCACGACCAGGTCGACCGTCCCGATGTCGCGCAGCGAGTCGGTGAGGGCGTCCCAGTTGCGGCCGAAGTACGCGGGGAGGCGGAGAACTCGTGTCACCTCGTCGAAGAAGGCGTCACGGGTCCGGCAGGCCCGCCCGTCGGCGACCGCCGGGGCGGGATCGGCGGTCACCGTGAGCCACGGAGGCAGCGGGCGTGCGGCGGAGGCCATGACAGGTCCTAGAGCCGGTAGAAGTCGGTGTAGTGGTCGGGCGAGAACCAGGTGACGCCGGTGCCGCGGTCGACGACGATCCGGTAGGCGTCACGCGAGGCGCCGCGTGGGCGGGAGTAGACGTCGTACTCGTAGTAGGCGGCGCCGCCGGGAAGCCGGCCCTCCCGGTTGTGGAAGCGCCCGCCGGTGTAGTTGTACTGGCCGTCGGGCCAGGAGTACCAGCCGCCGCCGGTGGGATACCCCTTCCCGGCCCAGATCGCGTTCGCCGAGCGGGCGTCGGCGCAGCGGGAGATCGTGCAGGAGCCGTGGACCGACGCGTGGGCGGGGACGGTGCCGGTCGGACCGGCGAGGCACACGATGGCGGCGATCACGGCGGTGAGGGACGGCGGGAAGCGTCGCGGGGTCCGCACGAGACCTCCTTGCGAGGGCGAGAGGACGGGCACTCGCCGGTGTCATCTCGACACCGGCACGAGCCAGGACGTTGTCTCCTCTCGTATGCCCCGGGATGCGCGCCGGTCCCTCACAGATCGATCCAGGATTGACGTATGAACGAAGCCAGGAACAGTACGTACGCGCCGGACCCGGTGACCAAGGCCGGCTACGTGCTTGAGTTCGAGGACACCTTCGACGGGGACGTGCTCGACGAGCGCCGGTGGGTCCCGCGATATCTGCCCCAGTGGACCACGCGCGCCGCCTCGGCGGCCCGATACCGCATGGGCGACGGGTGCCTGCGCCTGCTGATCGAGGAGGACCAGCCGCCGTGGTCGCCGGAGATGGAGGGCCGGCTGCGCGTGTCCTCGCTGCAGACGGGCGTGTTCTCCGGGCCGGTGGGCAGTGGCATCGGCCAGCACGGGCGGGGCGGCCTGGCCGTCGTCCGCGAGGCGCAGGACGAGGCACGGCTCTACACCCCCCACTACGGCCTGATCGAGATGCGCGCCAGGGCCACCGATGACCCGCGCGCCATGGTCGCGCTGTGGATGATCGGCTTCGAGGACGCGCCCGAGCGGTCCGCGGAGATCTGCGTGTGCGAGATCTTCGGGCGTGACGTGGGGCCGGACACGGCGGCGGTCGGCATGGGCGTCCACCCGTTCGGCGACCCGGCGATCACCGACGAGTTCGCCGCCGAGGTCCTCCCCATCGACGCGCGTGAGTTCCACGTGTACGCGGCGGAGTGGGCCCCGGGCCGGGTGACGTTCTTCGTGGACGGCCGGCACGTGAAGACGATCCGGCAGTCCCCGGACTATCCGATGCAGCTCATGCTCGGGATCTACGAGTTCCCCGACGCCGAGGGGCCCGAGCGGGTGGGGCCGTACCCGAAGGAGTTCGTCGTCGACTACGTGCGGGGCTACCGGCCCGAGACGGGCTGAGCCGCACAAGGAGCATGGCTGGTGGGTATGAGGCATGTGAAGCGTCATGCCCGGATGGTCGAGGCCGATCAGCCGGTGCTCGGCCGTCCGGCGAAGGATCGGGGGATCTGATGCTGAGATGGCTCATCGTCCTGGTGGCGGCCGTGGCCGCGGCGCTGTCCGGGGTCACCGCGGGCTATGCGGCGCCGCCGAACGCGGGATACGCGGCGCCGCCGGATGTCAGCGACAAGGACAAGGCGTTCCTGGTCGCTGCACATCAGGACAACCTCGCGGAGATCCAGGGCGGACAGACCGCCGAGAGGCAGGCCGCCAAGCAGTCGGTCAAAGACGCCGGCAGGAAGTGGGTCGAGGACCACACCTCCCTCGACGACCAGGTCAAGCGGGTGGCCGAGAAGCTGAAGGTGGAGTTGCCGGGCCGGCCGAGCGAGGAGCAGCAGGCCGAACTACGCCGGCTCTCCGCCAAGAGCGGCGCCGCGTTCGACCGCGCCTGGGTCGACGCGCAGATCAGGGATCACCGCAAGACCCTGCTCGCCCTGGACGAGGAAGTGTCCAGCGGGTCCTCCCAGGAAGTGAAGAACCTGGCCCAGGCCGCCAAGCCGGTGGTCAAGGAGCATCTCGACCTGGTCGAGAGCATCCAGAGCGGCGAGTGACGACCGGTGCCGGCCGGGGCGGGTCTCCGGCCGGCGCATCCCCTTCCGAGACTCACCCGAACAGTTTGACCAGCAGCAGGATGACGAGCGCCCAGCAGACGAGACCCGCGACCATGACCGCGACGAGCCCGCGGAGCCGATACCGCTTGCCGCGTGGGCCGGGCCGCTCGTCCACGTTTCCTCCATGCCGGGGTGCGTTCCGGCCCGCACCCCGCGTCGTGCTGATACCCCCGCGGGGATCGTGCCGTTCGTCACTGAGAGAGACGTATTCGTTGCTGGACGTCATAGCTCAATCGCTCCCCGATGAGACCAGTGTGGGTGGCAGCGGGCCCGGAGTCCCCCTCTTCCCATCGGATGCGGACGCACGCGCGTAGGGTGCGGTCATGCGGATCTTCACCGACCTGGCCGAACTCAAGGCGGCCAAAGGCGAGCACCTCGGATACGGCGACTGGCGGGAGATCGACCAGGAGAGGGTGAACCTCTTCGCCGACGCGACGGACGACCACCAGTGGATCCACGTGGACACGGACCGGGCGAAGGACGGCCCCTTCGGCGGCACCATCGCGCACGGGTACCTCACGCTCGCGCTGCTGCCGTCGCTGATCGGCGAGCTGTATCGGGTCGACGGCCTGCGCATGGCGATCAACTACGGCCTGAACAAGGTGCGCTTCCCCCGGCCGGTCCCCGTCGGATCCCGCGTACGGGCCGGGGCGGAGATCACCGACGTCAAGGGCACTCCCTCGGGCACCCTCGCGAACCTCCGTGTCACGATCGAGGTCGAGGGAACCGACAGGCCGGCCTGCGTCGCCGACATGCTCACGCTCTTCGTTCCTCAGGAGTGACCTCTCGCGCCCTTGGCCCTTCCCGCCCTTGGCCCTTCCCGCCCGCCGCGCTCCGAGCGTACAGGGGCGGCGTGACCGGGGGCGGAGCGACTTATTGGCGCAAGCAGGGGTGGAGGGTCTGGTAGAGTTACACCCGTCGCCGGGCACCGCAGGTGAACGGACAGCAAAGCGGCCGTAGCTCAATGGATAGAGCATCTGACTACGGATCAGAAGGTTAGGGGTTCGAGTCCTCTCGGCCGCGCAGCAGCTTGAAGGCCCATTCCGGTCATCGGGATGGGCCTTTTTGATCTCTGTACAGCAGCGTGATGCAGCAACAGCATCTACTGGCGATCCCATTCGTTCCCGGTACTTCGAGTTCCTTCTTGCCGGCGCTGTTGCCTGGAACGGCCGGACAGGGACGCGTGCACTGGTAGTTCGTAACCTGAGCCCGTCTGTGCAGGGCGTACCTCTTCTGTTCGTTGGTGAGCGCTGAGCTCTGAAGCAAGACCAGGCCTGTGCAGGTTGCTGGTGTCACGAACGGCTGATTTGGATGCTAGGCCGTCTCACCCGAGGGGCCGTTTCGCGTTGTCGTCAGCAGGGAGGGATTGCTCGGTCCAAATGCATTTGCCGTCATGAAGGTAGCGGGCACCCCAGCGCCGGGAGAGGGCGGCCACCAACTGCAGGCCCCGGCCGCCTTCGTCGGTGTAGGAGGTGTGGCGGATGCGCGGGGTACTGAGGCTACCGTCGTAGACCTCGCAGATCAGAGAGTGGCTGCGCAGCAGGCGCAGGCGTATGGGGCCCTTCGCGTGCCGGATCGCGTTGCCGACGAGCTCGCTGACCAGAAGTTCGGTGGTGACCGTCAGATCGTCCAGTCCCCAGATGGCCAATTGTTTGCGGACATATCTGCGGGCCTCTCCGGCTGCCCTGGGATCGTCGGGGAGACCGCAGGTGGCGACATCGTCGGTGGCGGTACTGCGGGTGTGAGCGATGAACAGGGCGGCGTCATCGTCGGTCTGTTCACGGGCGGGCAGCAGCGCCGAAACGACCGTGTCGCAGAGATCCTCCAGGTGCCCGACGTCGTCGCACTGGCCTCCTGACCAGAGGTGAGGCACGCGGGGCACGGCCTCGGCCAGGATCCGGCAGAGCTGAGTTAGTCCCTGGTCGACGTCGCGGGTGGCGGATTCGACCAGGCCGTCGGTGCAGAGCACCAGCAGGCTCTCCTCAGCCAGATGCAATTCGTGGATCTCGAAGGGCGGTTCCGCGGCGCCCAGCGGCGGGTCGGCGGCCAGGTGGGGGCACAGCACGGTGCCGTCGGGGTTGACGATGACCGGTGGGGGATGGCCGGCCAGGCAGAGCGTACAGGTCCGGGTGGTGGGATCGAAGACGGCGTACAGGCAGGTGGCGTAGTAGTCGTCACCGAGATCGCTGACCAGGTCGTTGAGGTGGCCGATCAATTCGTCGGGCGGCAGGTCGAGGTCGGCGAGGGTGCGTACAGCGGTGCGCAGGCGCCCCATGGTGGCCGCTTCGGTGATGCCGTGTCCCATGACGTCGCCGATCACCATGGCGACCCGGCCGCCGGACAGCGGGATCAGGTCGTACCAGTCGCCGCCCACCTCCTCGCCCCGGCCCGCGGGCAGATAGCGCGCAGCGGCGCAGACCATGGGGAGACGGGGAAGCTCCCGGGGAAGCAGGCCGCGCTGCAGTTCCTGTGCGCGGGCGTGTTCCACGTCGTACAACCGGGCCCGTTCCAGCGCCTGGCCGACCAGACCGCCCAACGCCGTCAGCAGGGTGCGCTCCTCGTCGCTGAAGACACGCTCCCGCGCGAAGGACACCACACATACACCGATGGCCCGCCCGGAGGCGATCACGGGCAGGAGCGCCCAGGCGTTCTTCGGTGACGCCCCCGCCACGATCGCCATCGTTGGATAGCTCCGGCGATACTCCGCGCGCGATCCGATGAACCGGGGAGTACCGCTCTCCAACACATCGGTCACCGATGCGCTTTCGGTGAGCGGGACCCGGTCGAGAAGATTGAGGAATTCCTGTGGGTACCCGGCGGCGCCGACCACATTCACTCGGTCGCCTTCGATCAGCCAGACCACGAGCCCGTCGGCACAGAACGGAGGCAGGACATGGTCCGCGACGGCCTGCACGACGTCCCGGCTGGTGACGGCTTCGGCGAGCGCCGCGGTCAGCTCGCCCATCCGGACCGTCTGCTCGGACCCTGCCGCCGAAGTAAGGCCCGGCGCCGTGCCGGGCAAGCCTTCCAGGCGCGCAGCGGCCCATGCCGCTACCGCACCGAGAAAGGAACGCTGCTCGTCGTCCGGCTCGGCGGGCCCTGCCGTAAGCACGGACAACACCCCGACCGGCCCGCCGGCACCCGGGAGGGGCAATGCCGCCGTGCCGGCTGCCCCGACCCCCAAGCTGTCCCCGCACACCCAGACGTAGCCACCACGCCGCACGGCGCGTGTGGGCGCCACATCCTGCACGGTGTGAAGATCTGCCCACGCCTCGGCGGTCTCCGGGAGAAGCCCGCTGGCCGCCGCCAGGTGCAGGCAACCGGTAGCGGAATCACACCTGTGCACGAGGGCGCCCAGGCCGCCCAGGCTCGTCATCGCCTGCTGGAGAGCCAGCGTCAGCGTCTGCCGGCTCCACTGCCCTTCGTCCGAGGCCCGCGCAACGCCGAGCTGCTCCGCCTGCGGCTGCTCAGCGTGGCCCTCGGACCTAACTTTCGCGGCCGCCACTTCACCTCCCGGCATAAGCGCAACAATGGGGCAAGTCACCACTTATGTGTCTCTACAGTATCTTTCACTGCCATACGCGGCATTTTCGGGGTCCGTCACACTCCGCCGCTTCGTGTGCGCCCTCGGCAACACGGCTCGGTGACGACCCTGGCGCCCCTTAGGGCTGGTCGGCGGCCTGCCCTTCCCTACGGATCAGAAGGTTAGGGGTTCGAGTCCTCTCTGCCGCGCACATCGAACAAGGCCCGTGACCAGGTTGAACCTGGGCACGGGCCTCTTTGCTTCCTGGATCAGGCTGGCTTGCCGACACCCCTGCTGACAGGGACAGGTCACCAGGTGCGGCGAGGGCGAACCCCAAGACTCCCACGAGGAGATCCGACCCCCTCTCAAGTGGGCGCCGTTCACACAGCCAGTCGGCCACGTGATCGTGGAGGCGGCTGGCGATGGCACGTTCCGTCGTCTCTCTAGTTGCGCGTAGCAATCACCTTGCACTTCGAAGCCTGTGTGTCCTGCCGCACAGACACCGCCTGTTGCTTCAAATTCGAAGCGGGTCTAGGGTTGTCGAGTCGATGCTTCAAGTTCGAAGCAACTACCTCTCCATGGGAAGTGAGCTCCGCAATGAAGGCAGTGCGTTTCCACGAGTACGGCGACCCCGAGGTCTTGCGCTACGAGGATGTGGAGCAGCCCGTCCCCGACGCCGGACAGGTGCGGATCCGGGTCGCCGCGACGTCGTTCAACTCGGTCGACGGCAACATCCGCGCGGGTTTCATGCAAGGTCCCATCCCGGTGACGCTGCCGCACACTCCCGGTCTCGACGTTTCCGGCACGGTCGACGCACTTGGCGAGGGCGTGCACGGCATCGAGGTCGGTGACGAGGTCGTCGGTTTCCTGCCGATGGCGGGGACCGGCGCGGCCGCGGAGTACGTTCTCGCGCCGGCCGAGGTCCTGACGGCGGCGCCCACGAGCATCCCGCTGCCCGATGCCGCCGCGCTGCCAGTGGTGGGCCTCACGGCGCAGCAGGCGCTTTTCGACCACGCCAAGCTCACGAGCGGGCAGCGCGTGCTGATCAACGGCGCGGGCGGAGCGGTCGGTGGCTACGCCGTGCAACTGACCAAGCATGCCGGCGCGTATGCGATCGCCACGGCCAGCCCGCGGAGCATCGAGCAGGTCAAGCTCTCGGGCGCTGATGAGGTCATCGACCACACCGCCACCGAGGTGACCGCGGCGGTGAGCGAGCCGGTCGACATCGTGCTCAACCTTGCTCCGATCGACCCGGAGCGGCTGGCAGCACTGCTCACCCTGATCCGTCCCGGCGGAGTGCTGGTGAACACGACGGTGTGGATGCCCGCGCCCTCCGACGAGCAGCGCGGCGTGAGTGGCATCGACTTGTTCGTCCGTAGTGACGCCGATCAGTTGTCGCGGCTGGTGGCGCTGATCGACTCCGGCGAGCTGCGCGTGGACGTCGCCCGGCGGGTGCCGCTGGCCGAGCTGCCGGCAGTCCACGCCCAGGCCGCCACAGGCGCGCTGCACGGCAAGGTCGTCATCGTCGCACCCGCCGCCTGATCCCCAACACTGAAAGTGGCCTCAAGGCCTGGTCTTCCTGTTCTTCCCCGGTGCGAGGAGGAATTGCTCCGTCGGCTGCACCGACTACCCCTGCCCTCGCCCCGGGGTGAAGCCGACGTGCCACAGCGCCGGCGGGTCAGGCGGTTCGGTTACGTACGGCGCGGGACTTGGCGGACCGTGGCGGGGTGGCGCGCATATGTTCGCGGACGCGCGTCAGAACTTCACCGAGCGCGGTGAGGTCTCCGTCGATCATCGGATCGAACAACAACCGCCGTACACGGTCGACGTGTCCGGGAAGCACCCGGGCGACCAGATCCCGGCCGGCGTCCGTAACAGTCACGATCACACTGCGTTCGTCATCCGGCGACGGTGAACGGGTGATCAGACCACGCTTGTCCAACAGCCCTGCCTGATACGTGAGCCCGCTGCGGCTGTACACGACGCCATCGGCCAGATCGGTCATCCGCAGACTGCCCTCAGGCGCATCGACCAGCCGGGCCAGGATCTGGAACTGTACGTAACTGAGGTCGCCATCGGCGCGCAGGTGCTCCTCCACCGCGTACTGAAGGAGGCTGCTGACCTCCATCAAGGCGAAGTACACGCCAAGTTGTTCGGTGTTCAGGCCGGCCGTCGGGTCACTCACACCGCCCACCCTACTTACTTCGAATTCGAATCCCTTTCGTGACTCCCGCCAACACGGCGAAGTCAGGGGGCTGCCGGTAGCCGTCGGGAACGTCAAGCCGTAGTCCGTCGGGGGCGAAGCCGCCCCGCATCAGCCCGAGTGCCTCGCCGTGGCTGCCCGCCCCACGTCAGGCTGTGCGTCTCGCTCGCCATGGATTACCTGTCAGACGGCGCGTACGCCTGTACGGGCAGCCTGACGGACAGGCTGACAACACGATCTCCTTGTGGACAGCATGAGCGGTCCGAAACCGTGGGTCCGCCGCAGGAATCACCTGCCGGTGTCCGACCCCAGGAGAAACGATGAAGCTGCCTCCATGCGCCGCCGCCCTCGCGGCGGCCTTCCTGCTCGCTTACGTGACCGGAGCGTCCGGCATGTCGGCGGCACAGGCAGCCGACGCCAGTGCCCTTCCGAGCGTGAACATGGAAGCCGCTGTCAAGGCGGCCCAGATCGACCCGCGGCGGGCTGACGACACGCTGACCCCGGGCGCGAAGGCCAGCGTGCTCCTCGTGGAGCAGGCGCTGCGCGACCGGCACCTGCTCGACGCGAAGTGGGTGGACGGTTACTTCGGCACCACGACGGTCGCCGCTTTCGCGAAGTTCCAGAAGTCGCTCGGCTTCACCGGGCTCGCCGCCAACGGCCTCCCGGGTGAGACGTCGCTCACCAAGCTCGGAGCCGGCCGTTTCACGGTCACGCACATCATCAGACCGGGCGCTCGGGTGTCCGCCGGCGACGTCGTCGTCGACACCCGCACGCGGAGCATGCTGGCCGAGGCGAAGCGGCTACTCGGCCGCGACCTCGTGCTGTTGCAGGGGTCGTACAACCCCGGCGGCGACCCCACGTCCGCGGGCACCCACGACGGCGGCGGCGTCGTGGACATCTCGGTCGACGGAATGGATTCGGCCACCCGCACCGCCGTCGTCCGCGCGTTGCGGCGTGTCGGCTTCGCGGCATGGGTGCGCAGCCCCGACCAAGCCGACTGGCCATGGCACATCCACGCCGCCGCCATCAACGACACCGACCTCTCCAGCCAGGCTCAGCATCAGATCGGTGACTACTACCTCGGCCTGAACGGGCTCGCCGGCCGCGGCCCGGACGACGGCCCGAAGGTGCCCATCCGCACCTGGGAGGAGTACGAGCGCCGCTGACCATCCGAAAACCCAGCTGCACAGACACGAAGGAGAACACCATGGGAACGCTTCACAAGATCCTCAGCACGACGGCCGCCGCGATGGTGCTCGGCGGGGCGGTGCTCGCCACCGCTTCGCCCGCCTCGGCGGCCGCCCGCGACGGTGTGTGCGACAGCGGCGAGTTCTGCTACTACTTCAACAGCAACAACCAGGGGTCGGTCTCGGACTTCACCGGATCGGTCGGCGACTACGGCACCGAGCAGCCGTCCTGCTACGACTTCAAAGGACCCGGCAACGGCAAGGGCACGTGCGTCAAGAACTCCGCCGCCTCGGTCTGGAACCGCAGCGGCAAGACCGTCCGGGTCTACTACAACAGCAACTACGGCAGCAGCGTCTACCAGGACTTCGCACCCGGCGCCAAGGGCAACCTCAAGGCGGGCCTGAAGAACCAGAACGCCTCCCACCAGTTCGACCCGTCGACGTCATCGGCACGCGTCGACATGTCGTACGCGCTGTACAAGACCGGCGGCGGCCACATCAGCTGCGGCTTCGACGGTTACACCAGCACCTCCGGCCGGCATGAGGGCATCGACATCGCCCGTGGCGTGGGCTCGGATGTGCACGCCCTGGTGAGCGGTCAGATCATCTACCTCGCGCGGGGGTCCAACGGCAGCTCGGGGCTGTCCACCATCTCCATCTACAACTCCTCGCTGAACAAGACGATCATCTACCTGCACTCCGCTCCGCGGGCCTCCCTGGCGGTGGGCCAGCAGATCGCGCGCGGCCAGGTCATCGCCGACGAGGCGTGGCACGGGGTGTCGTCCAGTGGCGCCGCGCACACCCACGTCGAGATGCGCCCCGGACGGCAGACGCTCGCCGCCAAGAGTGTGGGCGACCCGGTTCTGAGCAACCCGAACCCGAACTCGTTCTGGGTCTCCCAGGGCTACAACGTCCGCTAGCGCACCGCGGCCTGTGACGAGAAGGAAGACGACTGTGTCTCCACGAACTCCACTACTGCTCTCGCGGCTCGTCGCGCCGGCCGCCGCGATGGTGCTCGGTGGGGCGGTGCTCGCCGCCGCCTCGCCCGCCTCGGCGGCCGCCCGCGACGGTGTGTGCGACAGCGGCGAGTTCTGCTACTACTTCAACAGCAACAACCAGGGGTCGGTCTCGGACTTCACCGGATCGGTCGGCGACTACGGCACCGAGCAGCCGTCCTGCTACGACTTCAAAGGACCCGGCAACGGCAAGGGCACGTGCGTCAAGAACTCCGCCGCCTCGGTCTGGAACCGCAGCGGCAAGACCGTCCGGGTCTACTACAACAGCAACTACGGCAGCAGCGTCTACCAGGACTTCGCACCCGGCGCCAAGGGCAACCTCAAGGCGGGCCTGAAGAACCAGAACGCCTCCCACCAGTTCCTCAGCTCCACACCGCCGACCGGCTGCAAGACCGACGGCACGGACAGCAGGCTGCCCACGACGATCCTCGTCTACCGGAAAGCCCTCGATCGCGTGGACCGGGTGGAGTTCAAGACCTACATCAAGAACGTCCTGCCCAACGAGTGGCGGTCGTACTGGCCGACGGAGTCTCTCAGGGCCGGGGCGATCGCGGTCAAGCACTTCGGCTGGTACTGGGCGCTGAGGTCGGCGAGCAAGACGCCGAGCGGCCAGTGCTACGACGTCACCGACGACACGTCCAGCCAGGTGTACAAGCCCGGCTCCGCGACGGCGGCGACGAACGCCGCGGTCGACGCGACATGGGGCACCCGGATGACGCGTGATGGAAAGATCTTCAAGGCTCAGTACTGCTCCACGACGACGGCGTGCGGCCACTGGGTGACCGGCGACTGGATGTCGCAGACCGGCTCCCGCGACAAGGCAGAGGCGGGCTGGAGCCACTCCCGGATCCTCACCTACTACTACAACGGGATCGCTCTCAATTCCTGATCCCCAAGGGTCGTCCGCCCCTGATTCCCCGCCGTGTGACGCACGGCGGGGAATCGTGCGTCATTCGACGATGATCTGGAAGTTGAGCGGCCGGCCCCCGGGGAACGCGACCCGCCCCGACCCCTCCATCATCTTGAACCGCACGTAGCACAGGCCTGGCTTCCCCGGCGTGGTGATGTCGGTCCGGATGTCGACCACCTCTCCGGGTGACGTGTCCTCGACCGGTACGTCGGAGACGGTTTGACATTGATCGGGTTTCTGCGGGAGGTCGAGGCGATGCAACGAATATCCCTTCCACGGCACGGTCCCGGCGTTCTTGAGCCGCCATACCTTGGTCACGGTCTGGCGGGGGCCTACGCGCGTGCAGTCGGTCAGCGTGATGTCCCCGATGAACTTCGCCGAGTCGCCCTCGTGTACAGGCGGAATCCACGGCGGGGTGGTGGCCTGCACCGGGCAGTCGGCGTCTGACAGCCCGGTCTTCGACAGGCTGTCAGACGGGTTCAGGCCGTGCTCGTCGATTCCGGAGCCACGATTGACGGCGACCATGACGAGGACCACTGTCGCCACGCCCACGGCCGCTACCGCGAGCGCGGCCGCGGCCGGGCGGGTCGGCCGCAATCGCCCTCGGCCCCCCGCCGGGGAGGGGACGGGCGGGACGTCGTGCGCGATCTCGTCGGGCGGTGGTGGCGGCGTAGGCAGAGATACCGGGGTGCCGCCAGCCGACCGTGGGGCCTGCGATGCGGCGGTGCTGTGCACGATACGACCTTCCGCGAGGCCCGTGGCGGACGCTTCGAGTCCGTCGGACGGACGGGTCCCCAGGGTGCCCGCGCGGGTTGAAGGATCTCCGGCGCTCGCCGATCTGACCGCTAAGTTCGCCCTCTCCCAGCGTTCGCGGTACGCGGCCGGGTCCGCGCCGCACGCCTTGACGAACTCGACGGTGGTCTCCCAACTCGGGAGCCGGTTGGCCTTCGTGGCTTCGTGCAACGTCGTGTGCGAGATCGCTCCCGACCGGCCGGACATTTCGCGGAAGGGTGGATTGCCGACCGATTCGCGGAGTTGTCGCAGTGCCGCCGCGAAGTCCTCGATCGCCTCCGCCCGTGCGGGCATGTCGTCCACCCGGGTGAAGCTAACAGCGCCCACGGGATCCCCTCAAGCTTACGGAGCATCTCGCCCCTGTCCGTGCGGAGTCCGGGACCGGCATCGGATCGCTCTACGCTTGTTGACCATGGTTCGCCTTCAGTCTACGGTTGTTGAGCCAAAATAGGCCGATGAGGGAGGCAGAATGCCCGCAACTCCACGAGACCTGCTCGACCGCTTCCACCAGGCGATGCTGGACTTCTCGCCCGACCGACTCGCCGATCTGTTCGCCGATGACGCGATCTACGAGTTCGTGTTCTGGACGCCGCATCGCGGTCCGTCGCAGCGGTACGACGGGCGCGAGGAGATCCGCGCCGGCTTCAGGGCGGCATGGGGGTCGGTCCCCAAGCCGCCCCTGACCGGATTGCGCGAGGTGTGCGTTCACGAGACGGCCGACGCCGAAGTGGTCATCTCCGAGGGTGAGATGGACGCTGTCGACCACGCGACCGGGCGGCCGTTCACCTCCCGGTTCGTGCTCGTCCTGCGCGCCCGTGGCGGCCGTATCGTTCATCTGCGCGACTACTCCGACGTGCTGCGGACCGCGGCGGGGCTCGGCCGGCTGACCCAGCTCTTCGAGCAGGTGCACGCCGAGCCCGCGCCATGAAGAGCCGCTTTGCCGGTTCGGCCGGCATCGGGGTGGCTCCCACAGGCACGGCTCCGTGGCCGTTCGCTTATGGGCGGTGTCGTCTCGCCGGCGCATGCCGCGGCCGTAAGGGCCGTGGCATGCGCCGGATGGTCCGTCAGACGGTGCCGCCGGTCACCGTGGTGCCGGACTTGGTGATGTAGTACGTGATTTGCGCCCCGCTCCAGAAATGGAAGGTGAGGGCAACGCGACCGTCGTTGACCTCATTGAAGAACTCGGGCTTGAGGATGATGGTGTTGGCGCTGTAGTCGGGCTGGAAGTGGTCCCAGAAACCCTTGTACGGGGTCCAGTTGGCTGGTCCGGCGGGGCTGCCGTCGGTGTACTTGGCCTCCATGGTGGCGAGCTGGTCGCCGCGGAACTGGGTGGGGATGGCGAACGAGGAGGTCGTGCCGGTGGCGGCGGCCTGGGTCGGCGGATCGGAGGTGATGATGCTGATCTGCCACGGCGCGCCCTGGGAGAAGCGGGCCTCGATGGTGGCGTTGACGCCGTAGGCCCGGTTCCCGGCCAGCCGGGTGAGGGCCGCCGCGGTGAGGGTCAGGGTGTTGCCGGACACGGTGTAGTCGGCGCCGTTGGCGAGGTTGACACCGTTTTGCCGCAGGCCCTGGAACGAGGTGCCGTTGAGGTTGAGGGTGAGCGTCTTGCCGGTGATCGTGCCGTTGCGGGGCACGTACACCTGATCGGACGAGGCCGTGGCGGATCGCGCGGTCCAGCTGGCCTTCATCATCTCGTACACGCCCTGGTCCCGCCATCGCAGCTCGTTGCGGTCCAGGAACGAACCCGCGTCCCAGAGCATGGTGGTGAGCTTCCGGGTGCGGGCGTGGTAGCCCACGGCCTCGATGTACTTCAGGAACTCGCCGCGTTCGATGATGCCGGGCCGGGTGTAGTCGTAGCTGAGCAGCGCCCACTCTCCGATGATCACGGGGATCCCGCGGGACACGAACGTGTTGTACACCCGGCCGAAGCTGCCGACCAGGTCCTGCTCAACGTTGCTGTCGTATCGGGTGCCGCCGGCGATGTTGACGCTGAAGGGCCACCACCCGTAGAAGTGCACCGTCGCGGCGAGGTTGGGGTCGTGCAGCCGGTTGAAGGTGGTCGTCAACGCGTCCAGCCGGGCCTGTTCGGCGTTGGTGTACAGGGTGGGCAGCACGAGCAGCCGGGTGGCGTTGCCGCCGCCGGACTCGCGCACGAGATGGACGAACCCGGTGTTGAGCTCGTCAAGCACCTGATCGCTCTCGCTGTCGCCCGAGGTGCCCGTGAACTGCGGCTCGTTGATGCTCTCGAACACCAGCTTCTGGGAGTAGCCGCGGAATGTGCCGGCGATCTGCCTCCACAGCGCGGTATACCGGTTCATCACGGTCGTACGGTCGCCGGGGTATCCGTTGATCCACTGCCAGGAATCGTGATGCAGGTTGATCATCACGTAGAAGCCCTCGGCCAGGGACCAGTCGACGACCTGACGGACGCGGTTCAGCCAGGCGGCGTCGATGGTGTAGTCAGGCGCCGCACCGTGGTGGTTGCTCCAGGTCACCGGGATCCGGATGCTGTTGTACCCCTGGGACCGCACGTAGTGCAGCATGGCCCGGGTCGTGAGCGGGTTGCCCCACGCCGTCTCGTCGGGGATGGCGTCGAACGTGTTGCCGAGATTCCAACCGGGTTGCATCGCGGCCACCGTGGCCATCGCGTCGCCCGGCTGCGGCGACGGCGAGGGGCTGGCGGACGGCGACGGGCTGGGTGACGGCGACGGCGACCGCGACGGGCTGGCGGACGGCGACGGGCTGGGTGACGGCGACGGTGACCGCGACGGGCTGGCGGACGGCGACGGGCTGGGTGACGGCGAGGCGCCGGTATCTCCGGTGCAGGCGACGCCGTTGAGCGTGAACGCGGCCGGTGCGGCGTTGCTGCCCGACCACGATCCGTTGAAGCCGAAGGAGACCGTCGCGTTGGTCGCGATGGCCGCGTTCCAGCTCGCGTTGACGGCGGTGACCTGCGCGCCCGACGAGGCGAGCGTGGCATTCCACACCTGGGTGACCTGCTGTCCGGAGGGGAACGTCCAGGCCAATCTCCAGCCGTTGATCGGGGCGCCGAGGTTGGTGACGCCCACGTTGGCGGTGAAACCGCCCGGCCACTGGGCTGAGATCTCGTACGCCACGCGGCAGCCGGCGGCCGCTTGCGCGTTGACGGCCGTCACTGTCGCTGCGGACAGGAGTGTGATCAAGGTTCCGACGACCGCGCTGACGCGCAGACGGGTTCTTCGTAGTTTGAACAGAGCCACGGTCACTCTCCCCTGTGCGAGCCAGTCATGGGCGGCACCGATCGTCATGTGAGAAAGTTTCTAGAAAATCCCTGGAAACATAGCAACAGAAGCGAGGGGTGGCCACTGTCCATCTCCGTCACCTGGGCTGGGCGAACCTAAAAATCGACAGCACAGGAGCTGGATGCCGCTCAGCTGCGCCTTCGCCGAGGTCATTAGCCCCTTCTCCCAGTGTCCGAGAATCGGAACTAGAAACTTTCTCAATAGGGAATCTGAAAGTTTCACATACGCTTCCACGTGCGGACGGGTAACCGGCGGCACCATCGGAGCGAGTATCGGCATGTGCGCCACTGATGCGATCGGTTCCGGCACACGAGCAGCGCGACCTCCATGCGGGGCCCGACGGGTTATTCTTGCGCCGTGAAGTGGCCCGCGGCGGCTGACCGGGCGGAGGACGGCACGGCGTGAGCCGACGCCGGGCCGGCGAGGAAAGGGGCCAGTTGTCGTACGCCGACTCGCACGGACCGGTTGCCGACCGCGAGCGCCCGAAAGGCGACCCGGCCAGGCCCGTGACCATCTCCTACATCGCTGAGACCGCCGGGGTGTCGATCCCCACGGTGTCCAAGGTCGTCAACGGCCGTTCCGGCGTGTCCCCGGACACCCGCGCCCGCGTCGAAGCACTGATCAGCGAGTACGGATACCGCAAGGGCAACCGCAGGAACATGATGGAACTCGTCTTCGGCGAGCTTGAGGACATGTGGGGGATCGAAATCATCCGCGGGGTCGAGCGGGTGGCCCGTGAGCACCGCGTGGGGGTCGTCCTGACGGAGTTCGGCCCACGACGCGACACGGGGGAACATCCGATCGACGAGACGCTGGCCCGACGCCCTGCCTGCGTCGTGACGGTGGCCCAGCTGTCGGAGGAGCAGCGCGACCAACTGCGCGCCAAGGACATTCCGTTCGTGGTCTTCGATCCCACTACCGAACTGCCGGACGGCGTCCCCTTCGTCGGCGCGACGAACTGGGCGGGTGGCCGGTCGGCCACCCGTCACCTGATCGAGCTTGGACACCGCCGCATCGCGATGATCGCCGGTCCGGACCGGGTCCTGTGCTGCCGGGCCAGGCTGGACGGGTATCGCTCAGCTCTGGAGGCCGCCGGCCTTTCTGTCGACCCCGGCCTCGTCGTCCGCACCGACCTCACCAAGGAGGACGGGTGGACGGCTGCGATCGGTCTGCTGAATCGCGCGGAACGCCCTACGGCGATCTTCGCCTGCAACGACCTCCAGGCGCTCGGCGTCTACCAGGCCGCCCGCGAGCTGGGATTACGGATTCCGGTGGACCTGAGCGTGGTCGGCTTCGACGACCTGCCCATCGCCGCCCTCGTCGATCCACCGTTGACCACCGTCCACCAGCCGCTCACCGAGATGGCCGCGGCCGCCACCGAGCTGGCGCTCGCCCTGGGGCGGGGAGAGGAGACGCCGCAGGTGGGTCTCGAACTGGCCACCACCCTCACGGTCCGGGAGAGCACCTGCCCGCCGGCCTGACCGTCTGGGTGGAAGGCCGGTCGGCGCTACCGGCCGGCCAGGGACGACGCGAGCTTTTGCGGTGGTGATCTGCGAGCCGGTGCTGCCGATAGGCGAGATGCTGTGGGTGCTGAAAGCGCTGGAGACCGCCGGGTGCGAGGTCTGGGTCGCCGGAGGCTGGGGGATCGACGTCCTGGTCGGACGCGTCACCCGGGAGCATCATGACCTCGACCTGCTCCACCGAGCCGAACAGGAGCGGCTGGTGATCGGCGAGCTGGAGTCGTCCGGGTATGCCGAGCGGCCCGGCGCGGTGCCCGGGCGGCCGGCCAGGTTCGTCATGGCCGACGGCCATGGGCACGAGCTCGATCTCCATCCGCTGCACGTCGCCGAGGACGGCTCGGCCGTGCAGCATCTGGACGCCCGCGGCGCGGTGCTCCACTACCCGGCCGAGGCCTTCGTCACGGGCACGATCGAGGGCGTGCGGGTGCGCTGCCTGTCCGTCGGTCAGCAGGTCGCCTTCCACCAGGGCTACGATCCACGGGACCGCGACCTGCACGACATGGCGAACCTGCGCGCGGCGTTCGGCGTCACCACGCACTTGTGAATGTGCCGGGCGAGCGGTCAGGACCCGTACAGGAGTGACAGCGGCTCCGGCGGATTCCGCCTGCTCAACTGGGTGGCGGTCCGCCCGATGAAACGGGTCAGCGACCGCGCCAGATGCGGCTGGTCGAAGTATCCGAGCCGGTGAACCACCTCGACGGCAGGCACGCCCTCCTGGATCAGGACCGCGGCCTGCCTGGCCCGGTTGATCTGCCGCACGGCGCCGCGGGTGAGTCCGGTCGACGCCACGAAGCGCCGCTGGACGGTGCGTTCGGACAGGTCCTCCACGTCGGGCGTCGCGGTGACGACCGGGTCGCTGGCCAAAATCTCCTCGCGCACCAGCCGACGTACGAACTCCTCGGCGTTGTCGTAGTCCGGGAGGCGCCAGGTGGAGCCCTTCAGATGGAACGACGTGCGCGTCGCGTCGGGAATCTCCGCGCCACCGTGGACGAGCCGATTGATCGGAATATGCGGCATCGACGTGCCGAGCGAGAACACGATCCCGAAGAACGTGGCGTGTTCGGGAACCTCGGCCCGGCTGGCCCTCGGCTCCGGACCCTGGAGGGACACGTTGACCCGGCCGAGATGCTCCCAGAAGACCAGGTCCCAGCTCGCCGTCGCGACCGACGTCATCCCGCCGACGTCGTCGCTGGTGCTCCGCCACACCCGCTCGATGTACGGCGAGTCGGACGGCCGGCTCTCGACCTCCAACCCCATCCGCGTCCCCCTCGCTACCGAAGATCCTTTCGAGGATCACAATCTACGAGGCGGACCGTGGCGAGACCAGTCGTTTACGACGAGGGCCCCGGCATGGTTCGGAGAGGACGTGACGCGTCGATGTCGTGTGTGCCCTGTCGCCGATCGTCTTTATGAGAGAGGCGGTCGCGAAGAGGCACGTGCCGATTCGGTCCGCCAGGCACAGGAAGCCGATCGGCAGCGCGAAAAGGAGCAACAGTGAAGTATGTCCTGATGTTCGTGGAGACCGAGAAGTTCGCCAAGCGGCTGGAGGCGATGGGCGAGCCGGAGCGCGAGGCCGCCTACGAGGCGGTGGGCCGCTGGTTCTCCGACAACTCCGACAAGATCACCCATCATACCCATCTGGCGCCGGTGCACACCGCGACCACCGTACGGCTCGACGGTGGGGAGCCCATCGTCACCGACGGGCCTTTCGCGGAGGGCAAGGAGGTGATCAGCGGCTTCGCCGAAGTGGATGTGGCGGACCTGGACGAGGCGCTCAAGCTGGTGGCGTCCTGGCCCGCGTGCCCGGTGGTGGAGATCCGGCCGGTTTCGTGAGCGGGCCGCACGGTGACCGTGCCGATCGCGTGGAAGGGCCCGGAAGCCGTGAGGGCCGAGACGGTGGCCGGCCCGGCGGGAGCGCCGAAGGCCGGGAGGGATGTCAGGGCGGCGGAAGCCGGGAGAGCCGGGAGGCGCTCACCCGTGTAGTGCGTGAGCACGCGGGCTGTCTCGCCGCCCGGCTGGTGTCGCTGCTCGGCGACTTCTCAGCGGCAGAGGATCTGGTCCAGGACGCCGTGGAAACCGCGCTACGCCGCTGGCCGGTCGAGGGAGTACCGGACCGGCCGGACGCCTGGCTGTTCACCGTGGCCCGTCGCCGCGGCCTGGACGTGCTGCGGCGGGAGACGAACTACCGGGCCAAGCTGGCCCGGCTGCGGTGGCCCGAGCCGGTGGACAAGGACGACCGGCTCCGGCTGATTTTCACCTGCTGCCATCCGGCGCTGTCGCCGGCCGCCCGGATCGCGCTGACCCTGCGGGTGGTGTGCGGGCTGAGCCCCGCGCAGATCGCCGCGGCCTTCGTCGTGCCCGAGACCACGGTGGCCCAGCGGCTCACCCGCGCCAAACGAAAGATCGCCGAAGCGGGCATCCCCTATCGCGTCCCGGCCGCCGAGGAACTCCCCGAGCGGCTGGCCTGCGTGCTCATGGTCGTCTACCTGTTGTTCAACGAGGGCTATCTGTCCAGCGCGGGCAACCGGGCCGAGGCGCGCGACCTGGCCGACGACGCCGAGTGGCTGGCCGCACTCCTGGCCGGTCTCATGCCGGGCGAGCCGGAAGTGGCCGGCCTGCTCGCGCTCATCCGGCTGCACCGGGCGCGCGGCGCGGCCCGGTTCGACTCCCACGGGCGTCTGGTGCCGCTGGCCGACCAGGACCGCGGCCTGTGGGACCACGCCGCGATCGCCGAGGCGACCGCGTTGCTCACGCGCACCGCCAGAGCCCATCGCCGCCCGGGCCCTTACCAGCTGCAGGCCGCGATCGTGGCCTGTCACGCGGAGGCCGCCAGCTTCGAGCGCACCGACTGGGCGCAGATCCTGGTCCTGTACGACATGCTCGTGGCCGTGGCGCCGTCGCCGGTCGTCCGGCTGCACCGGGCGGTCGCCCTGCGGTACGTCAGGGGACCGGCGGTGGCGCTGGCGGAGCTCGCCGGTCTGGAGGACAGCCTGTCCCGCTACCCGCTTCTGCACGCCACCCGCGCCGAGCTGCTGCGCGAGCTCGGTCACGCGAGCGACGCGCGGGCGTGTGACGAGCACGCCCTGGCACTGACCGCCAACCCGGCCCAGCAGGCCCTACTACGCGAGCGGTTGAGCTGGAGCTGATATGGCACGAGCAGGCGCACCCGCTCACAGTGGGTGCCGCCTGGGCCCGCCGAACCGGCAGGCGGGCTCATGCGGGGCTGATCCGGGTGTTGCGGATGTGCTCGTAGACGATCGACGTGCGGACGTCGGCGACTTCGGGCCGTTCGGTGAGCTTGTCGATGACGAACGCGTACAGGCTGGCGTTGTCCGGCACCGCGACGTGCACGATGAAATCCTCCGTGCCGGCCGTCACGTAGACGCCCAGCGTGTCGGGGAGCGCGCTGACCCAGTTGCGGAAGCCCTCGATGTTGCGCCGCGAGGGGGGACGTACGCGGATGGCGATGAGGGCCTGGACCGGGCGCCCGATCGCCGCCAGGTCGACGTCGAGGATCGCTCCCCGGATGACGCCGCGTTGACGGAGTGCCCGCGTACGGTCGAGAGCCGTGGTCGGCGAGACCCCGGCCGCCGCCGCGACATCACGGTTGGTCTTCCGTGCATCCGACTGCAGTTCCGCCAGGATCGCCTTATCAAGTTCGTCCATGCCTGCCCGCGTGCTCTCTGTTCCAAATTAAGTACGGAGTTGTTGCAGCTCAATTGTACGAGTGCCTAGCATCGACGGGGTAGTTCCGGACGTATGGACAGGAGAACACGGATGGCGGCGGACGAAGGCATGACCGCGGGGATCGGGTTCGCCCCGGAGGAGATCGACCCGGCCCTCCCGACCCGGGCGGCCCGCCTCAAGTGGGTGATCGTGGTCGACGGCGATCTTCCCGCCGGCCGCGCCGCGAACGCCGCCGTCTGCGTGGCCGCAGCGACCTCGGCGGCGGTGACGGGGCTTCTCGGCGACGACGCGGTGGACGCCGACGGCGGCGCGCACCCGGGTCTGCCCTGGGCGGGCTGCTCGGTGCTGGCCGCGGACACCGCCACGCTGCGCGCGATCCGCGCCAAGGCCGCGTCGTCGGCCGGGTGCTACGTGGCCGGCATGCCCGCCGCCGCGCAGCGCACGCGGGTCTACGCCGACTACCTCGCCGCGATGAAGGAGACCACGGCCGACGACGTCGAGTATTACGCGGTCAGCGTGGTCGGGCCGCGCAACCGGGTGGACAAGATCGTGGGAAGGCTGCCCCTGCTGCCGTGACCCGTCGTCCCGGGACGCCGGGGCGATCAGGAGCCGGGTGAGCGCAGGTGGCGGGTGTCCACCCGATGTCCCGCCTCCTCCAGGACGGCGACCGCGTCCGTGATCCTCGGCTCGGGCACGAGGACCAGGTCGCCGTGGAAGGTCGAGGCGACGAACACCGGGATGGCCGCCTCCGCCAAGGGGCCCACGACGGCCGCCAGCATGCCCGGGACGTCGAGGCCGTGTGGCGTCTCCCCGCCGTACAGGCCGATCCACCGGTCACCTGACCCGGCCGGCCAGGTCTCCCGGACCACTGTGAGGCCCTCCGGGGCGCGCACGAGCGCGATCCAGTCGTCGTCTTCGGGAAACGTCGCCTGCGGCAGGTGCTGGACGGCGAACACGGACGGCACGATGCCGAGCCGCTGGGCTGCGGGTGAGCTCATGGATCGTGTCTAGCAGAACCCCCCGACAAGCCGCCGCCGCCCGGCCTTCCGGCAGGATCGTGCGGCGAGCCTCCGCGACTTCCCTAAACCTGGCACCACTCGGTGATGGAGGCGACCAGCAGCGGCCCGTCGAAGCAATCCGGGGTCAGGGTCACCCCGGTGATCGTGGCGGCGAGCGCGAACGCCCTCGGGAGCGCGTCGTCCCACCGCGCGTTCCACACCGCCTTGCCGGTCGCGGCGGTCAACGGCAGCCGGACCCTGCGCATCGGCTCCTTCAGCCGGTCGGGGTCGCTGCCCCAGCGGTTGGTCGACGCGTGCGGCGTGAACGCGGTGACGATCTCGCCGTCCACCGCGTACAGGAAGCCGTGCTCGGCGTAGTCGTGCCGTCCGACGGCCACCGCCTCGCATCCCTGCGCGAGGCGTGCGAGGTTCTCGCCCAGCGCGGTGTGCCAGCCGCACGGCTCGAGCGCCACGCTCCACTCGCCGATCCTGGTGATGCCGACGTGTCCGCCGCCGTCGCCGCCGTCGGTCTCTTCGAGGAACCGCGTGACCTCGTCCTCGAGGTCGGCGAAGCTCATCGAGCGTGACGGTGCTCCGGCGGACTCGAAACGGGCCGCGACATCGGCGGGCTCAAGACCATGGAAGAACGACACGCTGAAGACGTCGCCCAGCGGGTTGTGCGAGGTTCCGGCCGGGGCCGCCAGCCACCGGAATGGGGCGAGAGGATCAGGCACCTGGGCTCCCATGGTCGTTTCGCGACATCGTGGCAGCCGCCGCCGACAAAATCCGGAGCCGAGGCCGTTCGTCGCGTTTCCGTCCGACGGCAGCGGGACGCCGCCGACATCAGGAGCATCGCGACACGCTCCTGCAATCGGCTTGGATCTTGCTTGATGCACCGCGTCGTCACGGCGCGGGCGATCGGAGGGTCCTCGCCCGACGACCGTCAGTCCCGGACGACGGCGATCAGCGGCGCCCGAACCACCGGAGGAAAGTGCGCTTCGGGCGCGTGGCGGGAGCGGGCGCGGCAGCGGGCTTCCTCTCGGCCACCGGATGCAGGGCCCGCCATTCGGCGGCCACCTCGTCCACGTCGATGAGCGGCTGCACGACGGGCGGGCCGGACAGGGGCGTGCGGTGGCTGTCGCGAATTCTGACGTTCATCTCCTCGACGATCCTGCGCGCCTCGGCCTCGGTCCGCGCGCCCAGCGCCTCCGCCCTCGCCTCCTCGGCGTCCTTGCGCAGCGCCAGTGTCCCCGGCAGCGGGAACGACAGGTTCTCCGCGCGCATCTTCTGCTTGATCCACCACATCTCGTCGTACGGCTTGCCCTGACCGGGGATGGGCTTGCCCGCGCCCGGCAGGTCGTCGAACTCGCCGCGCTCGGTGGCCTCGCGGATCTGCCGGTCGATCCACGACTCGAAGCTCATACCGAGGGGTTTGCGTTCGGTCACGGCTCACCTCGCACGACGTCGTCGGCATCCTTCTGTGAGGATAACTTTCCGGCGTGGGCGGCCCGGGTCAGGGGACCCGCAGCAGATCGACCACCCCCGTGGTGCCCTCATCGGCATGACCGTCGGCGAGCCGCCGCTCCATGAGGGTCGTGAAGGGCGTGAGCAGTTCGGGGCTGACCTTCTGCTCCTCGGCCGTGCGCAGCAGCGTCGCGTTGCCCCGGACCATCATCGCGAGGTTGGACGTGATGTTCTTCGTGTAGTCGCCGCTGTCCAGATGGTCGGCGACGCCGTACGCGTACGGGGCCATCGCCCTCAGCCAGTCCACGACGAGGTCGGCGAAGCCCTTCGGGGGGATCTCCTCGCGGACGAGCGCGAAGGCGTGCGCCACTCCCGCGAACATGCCCGTCATCGCGCTCAGCAGCGCCACGTCGTGGAGGGCGGCGAGCCCGGGGTCCTCGCCGGTGTAGACGGTGGCGGCGGGTGTGGCCAGCGTGCCCGCGTGGGCCTCGAACACCGCGCGGGAGCCGCTGTAGAAGACGTACGCCCCGGAGCCCGGCGCCCCGATCATGGGCGGGACCGCCATGACGCCGCCGTCGAGGAACCGGGCGCCGCGCTGCTCGGCCCACCGGGCGCGGGCGCGGGCCTCCTCCGGAGTGCCGGTGGTGAGGTCGACCAGGTCCTTGCCGGACAGGTCGACGCCGGCGAGGGCGTCGTCCATCGAGGCGTGGTCCAGCAGACAGACGATCACCAGGTCGCTCGCGGACACCGCCTCGGCGGCGGTCGCGGCGACGCGCGCGCCCTCGCGGGCGAGGGCCTCGGCCCGGCCGGCGGTGCGGTTCCATACGGTCAGCGGGTGCCCGGCGGCGAGCCAGGCGCGGGCGAGCGCGCCGCCCATCGCGCCCAGCCCGAGAAGGGACAGCGGGGACTTCTCCGTGTTGTGGGTCATGCCGATTAGGCTGGTCACGAGCTTCGAGCCGATCAAGTACGCACTTTGAAGTGGGTGCTTACTTCGGGGTGAGCGAGCAGCCAGGAGGGGGTGGGGCATGCGGACCGCGCGGCGCCCGGGAGCGGCCGGATGTGGGCTCGACGCGGCGATGGAGGTGATCGGCGGCAAGTGGAAGAGCTCGATCCTCTGGGCGCTGAACGAACGCGCATGCCGTTTCGGCGAGCTGCGCAGGATGCTTCCGGGCGTGACCGAGAAGGTGCTCGCCTCGCACCTGCGTGAGATGGAGGCCGACGGCATCGTGCACCGCGAGGTGTACGACGAGGTGCCGCCCCACGTCGAATACTCGCTGACCCCGCTCGGCGTCACGCTGAACGATGCGCTGGCGCCGCTCGGCGTGTGGGGACGCGAACACCTCCTCGGCGGACGCGACGGTCATTGACCGGCGGGGGCGTCACGGACGAGCGTTCGTGGACTGCCGGACGGGCACCCGGGCCTCAAGGTGTGGTCTCGTGGCCGGGCTGGCCAGGCGTGCGCCGCTGCTGTTTGAGTTCGGCCTCGTAGAGGTGACGGATCCCCCCGGCCAGCTCGTTGCGAGCCTGGAGTTCCAACTCTTGGAAGGTCGCGTAGTAACCGTCGTCGTACTCCTCGACGATCTGGAAGGTCCAGCGGCCCTGGATGACGTTGCGGCCGATCAGCTCGCGTTCGATCCGGTCGGCCCACTTGTCGTGCCCGGCCTGCCGCAGCAGCCGTACGGCGTTGTCCAGTTCGAAGTCCGCGGTGCCGGTGAGCTGGTGGAAGGCGTACAGGTGGCCTCTGACCCGGTGGATGGTCTCCAGCGCCTTACTGAGCCTGCCCAGCGCGTCGACGGTGACGTCGTCCAGCCCTTCGGGGCGGCGGTGGCCGGGATCGGGCAGGCCGGCGGGTTCCTCGCGTTCGGTCATGTCCCACCGCTACCCCACGCGGCGGCGCCTCTATCGGCGCGAACACAAGACGCTCAACCGGCGGGAGTGCCCGAGACGGACGGCTCGGCGGACGTGCGGATCGCGGCCAGCGCCCGGCTGAGATCCCGTGACGACAGCACCAGCTTGTACATGATGGCGGCCTCGAAAAGGAGCAGCAGGGCGGCCGCGCCGATCGTGACCGGGACGACCGCGCCGACCAGCGGGCCGACGATGAACACCGCCATCTGGAATTCGATGCCGCTGACCAGGTGCGTGCGGATCCGGTGCTCGCGCAGCCACTCACGCAGACCGGGGTACCAGGAGAAACGGTCGCGGAACTCCCTCTGCAGGTCCACGGCCTCCGTCAGGCGGATTCCGACGTCGTCGGGGTCGTTGTCGAGGTCCTCGCGCAGCAAAGACGCCGGCAGCGCGACGGGGCCGCCGCCCGCCGACTCCTCGTAGGCGTGCCGCAGCGCGCGGCGCATCTGACGGCGGACCTTCGCGATCTGCAGGGCGTCGACGTAGCGCAGCATGTCGAGGAACACCACGCCGATTCCGAGGACCGGATAGACGTCCTGCCCGGTCGCGCGGTACTGCCCCCACATCAGGGCGGCGGTGCAGGCCAGCACGCGGATCCGGTCGAAGACGTAGTCGAGCCAGCCGCCGAGGACCGTGCCCGACCCCTTGAGCCGCGCGATCTTCCCATCCATGCAGTCGAGGACGAAGCTCACGTGGTAGAGGGCGGCCCCGGCGACGAGCCACGGCCACTCGGCCCGCATGAAGCACCAGGCCGAGCCCAGGCCAAGCACGAAGGCGCCCCAGGTGATCTGGTTCGGGGTGATGGACGTGCGGTTGGCCGTCGTCACCACCAGCCGGCCCGCCAGAGGGTCCACCAGGAAAACGGTCCACCAGGCGTCGCGTGCCTTATATGTCCGAGAACGTACGTCATGGAGTGTGAACGTCATTTGGGGACTTCCTGAATTGTGGAGGGATTTCGGGGGGAAACGTCAGAAGTCGTCGTCCAGATCTTCCGTTTCGTCCGCGTCGTCATCCTGGTCAAGGGCATGCGCGTCGTCGCCCAGATGCGGGTCGTCATCGGGGTCGAGCAGCGCCGCCATTTGCTGAAGAAGTATCTTAAGCATGTGTTTGCCCTTTGACCGGCGTTTCTTTCGCTACTGCTCATCAAAGCATCGCCCGGCATCGCCCGTCGACTTTTTCCACAGGCGCTCTGGGGCGATGGAATTATCCGAAAAGCCAAATTCCGACTTTTTCGGTATATGTGCGTTCAGTTCGCGAGACGGTCCGGGCGTACCGGCTCCACGGGCCGATGCCGGGGTGGGGCGGGCTCAGGCGGCGGCGCGGGCGAGATCCGCGAGCCATCGCTCGTGGTTGGCCCGGAGCATGGGCTCCCGGTAGAAGAGCGGCAGCAGCGGACCGGCGAGCGACTCCTCCACGGTGATCCTCGTGCGCCCGCCCTCCAGCGGTTCCAGGACGTGCCGGTCCACAGCTCGGTAACGGCCGAGGAAGGTGCCCGTCCAGGTGAGTTCCCGCCAGGGCTCGACCACGGCGAACCGCGACCGCAGGGGCACGCCGTTCAGGCGCCACCGGAAGGACGCGCCGGGCCGTACGTCGCCGAGTTCGAGGATCCGGATGCGGGAGGCCCACGACGGCCATGCCCGCAGGTCGGCCATGACCGCCCAGACCCGCTCCACGGGCACGTCCGCGACCAGTTGCGACGACGAGGTCAGCTGGGCGTCGGGGTCGACGCGTCCCCGCGCGGCGTACTCCTCGTGCAGGACGGTCAGGGACGGACCCGAGTAGAGCAGCGACATGGACGTCTCCCTGCGAGAGTAGTGCTCACTATCGAGAGCGATGCTCTCTGCCGTGTGCGGTGAATGTCAAGAGCAGTGCTCTCATGACCCGAGGGAATTCCGTCGACACGGCTGTCGCCGGCCGCCTATGGTGCGGGCCATGACGGACAGCTCCGCCACGGGCCGGTGCGACTGCGGCGCCACCGCCGGTCCGCTGGGCGAATGCGCGGACTACTTCTACGCGGTCCTGGCCGAGGAGCAGGCCGACCCCCAGATGTACCGGTGGCACGCGGTCGTGGTCTGCGCGTACCTCCTGCAGCACCCGGCCCGGGCCCATGAGAAGTACCTCGACGTGCAGTTCCGCCTGCTGCAGCTCTACCTCGACAAGGGCCTCGACGCGCTGCTCCGTGTGCAGGCGCATCAGGTGGCGCGGAACAAGCACGGGGTGCGATCGGGCTACGACATGGCGCCGCTCGCGGATTACGCGCCGCTCCCGGGACCCGGATCCCCCGGGCCCTTCCGCGCGGGCTTCTCCGGGTTGCCGCGCGGGGACGGCGGTTTCGTGTCCGACGGGCATCAGGCCTACGGCCGGCGCATACACACCATCGCCGAAGCGACGGTGGAGTCCTGGAGGACTCTCACGGCCTGATGCCCGATCTGCCGAAAGAGGCGCCGGAAAGCAAGCGGCGCCCCCACCCGGGTCGTACGGACCGGGGGTGGGAGCGCCGTGAAGAGCGGACGATCTATCCCTGCAGGGCGTCCTCGTCGGCGGACGGGGAGGCCGAGGGCGAGGGCGTCGCCGAGGCGGCACCGGCGGGCAGCGCGCTGCCGCGCTTCCACTGGTTCCAGCTCAGCTGCCAGTAGCTCCAGCCGTTGCGCCAGTCGAGCTTGCGCTTGGTGCCGGTGACCGTGATGACGTCACCGCGCTGGCTGATGCCGTAGAACCACTTGGCCCCGGCGGGCGTGGCGCGCACGCATCCGTGGCTCTGGTTCGACTTGCCCAGGAACTGGTAGTCGCCCGCGCTCTGGTGGACGTACTCGCCGCTGTCGGAGATCCGGACCGCCCAGGGGATCTCCAGCTTGTAGTAGAGCGGGTCCTTGGGGTCGGTGACACCGAGCCAGGACGAGGTCATCGTCTCGACCCGCTTCTTGCCCATCGCGAGGTGCACGCCGGTGGTCGTGAGGTAGACGTCGACGCCGTTCCGCGGCAGGCCGCCGCGGCCCGCGCTGATCGGGATGGTCTTGGCGATCTTCCCGTCACGACGGACCTTCATCACGTGCCGCTTGGTGTCGACCACCGAGATGTTGGCGGTGCCGACGGCGAAGCGGCGCGAGACGTCCTTCGCGGCCTCGTTGCCGGGGATCTGGCTCAGGTGCGCGGAGAAGAGGACCTTCTGGTGCGGCTTCCAGTAGGTCTTGGTGCGATAGACGACCTTGCGGTCGGAGACCCATCGCCAGGCGCCCTCGACCGGCTTTTCCGCCTGGACCTGCAGCACCGCTTCCGCGGCCGCCCGGTTGCGTACGGTCCGGTCGAAGGTGACGATGATCGGGAAGCCGACGCCGACGCGCTCGACCTTCTCGCCCATGGGCGTGATGTCGGCGATGCCGAGCTTCGGCTTTCCCGCCTTGCGTGCCGTCTTGGACGCCGCGCGCGGGGCGAGTGCCGCCGTCTTGGCGCCCGGGGCCTGAGTGGCCGGAGCCTGAGTGGCCGTACCGGCCGCACCAGTGACTGATGCGGCGGGGGTGGGTGTGCCTCCCGCCGAGCAGGCCGTAGCGACGGCGATGGCGGCGACGGTGAGTGTGACGTGGGCCGCCCGCCGGAGGGTATTCACGGTCTACTCCTCATAGGGGGTATATCGCAGTGATTTGCACTGACTTGGAACGTGTGAAACCACCGTTTTGTGCGGCTGATTCCGTAACGATCAAGTAACACTGGTCGGGGCGGTGCCGTCGCCGCACGCGCTCCCGTCGAGGCGCCCGTGGCCGGCCACCCGGCCCGCGGGCCCGCCGCGCCGCCCTGCCGTACGATCGGCCGCGTGCTGCTGATGACGCTGGCCGCCCACCCCGGCGGCCCCGGGCTGTCCGCCCGCGACGAGGAGGAGGCGTTGCGGCTCGCCACCGCGGCCTTCCCGGGTACGGACGCCGTCGTGGCGGTGGACGAGGACGACCCGTGCGCGCCGCTCCGCTTCCTGCGCCGGGACGTCACCGGGGCGTTCGTGGCGGTCCAGGCGCGTCCCCCGATCGCCGAAGCGCTCGGCCTGCTGCCGCACCCCGAGGGCGGGTGGTATCGCGAGACGTGGCGGGCGCCGGTCTCCGTCGAGCCACCCGGTTACGACGGCAAGCGGGCGACGGCGACGGGCATCTACTTCCTGCTGCAGCCGGGCGAGGAATCGGTGTGGCATGCCGTACGGTCCGACGAGGTGTGGCTGTGGCATCGGGGCGGCCCGCTGACGCTGGTGCTCGGCGGCGCGGGTGAGCGCCCCGGCCGCAAGGACGTGATCGTCCTGGGCCCGGATGTGGAGCACGGGCAGGTCCCTCAGGCGGTGGTGCCGGCGGGCACCTGGCAGGCGGCCCGTCCGGCCGGGACGGAGGGTGTGCTGGTGAGCTGCGTCGTGTCCCCCGGCTTCGACTTCGCCGACTTCACCGCCCTCTGAGCCGCTCGCCGGATCCGCGGCGGCTTCGTACGGACGGCGGGGCGCTCACCCGAGGACTGTGCGGAGCGCGTTCTCCAGCTCCCGGGAGTCCGCGTGGCCGGACGAACGCCAGGCGATGATTCCGTCGGGCCGTACGAGCAGGCCCGGCTCCCCGGGCGTCCCGACGGCGAGGCTGGGTCCTCGAAGAGCGCGTCCCCGTCGCCCGGTTCGGCGACGAACGCGCCCGAGGGGCAGAGGTATCCGAACAGTCCCACCGCGGGATCCATGATCTCGGCCACGCTGTCGTCGCGCAGGTGAGGAGCGTGGCGCTGGACCATGTTCGCGTACTGCTGCTCGGCCAGGACGTCGGCGTACGGCCGGCGTTCCGCGTCATAGGAGGCGACCAGGCCGGGGCCCGCCACGCCCGACAGCGTGTACGCGATTCTCCAGGCGAGGTGGTTTCCGTCCATCACGGCGGAGTCGCCGCCCTGGCCGCCGCTCGGCGTCATGAGGTGCGCGGCGTCCCCCGCGAGGACGACCCGTCCGGACTGGAAGGTGTCGGCCACCCGGGTGACGTACCTGTCGGAGGACGACCAGGCGGTGCCCACGATCCGTAGGTCGAGATCGGGCACCCCGCAGGCGATGCGGATCATGTCGGCGAGCCGGTCCTGGCCGGGCTCCTCGCCCACGGCGAAGACGGAGTTGAAGATGTAGCGGCCGGGGTGGTCGGTCGTCACCACGGTCGCCGACCCGCCGGGCAGCGCGGGATTCTGCACGTAGAACAGGGCGAACGCGGCGTCCTTGCGCGACGCGTCGAGGTCCGCCTCGAACTGGAGGAAGACCGATCGGCTGGTCCGGGACGAGGTCCGCCCGTGCACGGTGATCCCGGCGGCGTCCCTGATCGTGCCCTTGCGGCCGTCCGCGGCGACGAGGTAGCGGGAGGTCACGGTCCGCCGCCGCCCGGTCGCGGTGTCCAGGAGCGACGCGACGACCTCGTCGCCGTCCTGCCGGAAGGACTCCAGGGCGGTGGAGAACCTGATCTCGGCCCCGAGCTCGGCGGCCCTGTCGGCGAGGATGCTCGGCGCGCTCCTGGCTGGTCGCGGCCATCGGTATCGGGGACAAGCGAGAGAAGTCCGGCGCGGCCTCGACGAAATCGTGCAGCACGGTGCCGGTGACGCTCTCGGCGATGACGATGACGCCCAGGTTCTTCCCGGGCGGCGCCGCCGCGGCGAACCGCTCGGCCACCCCGGCCGTGGCGAGAGCCTCCATGGTGGCGGGCATCTGCCCCCGGGCCTTGGGCTGGACGGACAGGCCCGCGTGACGTTCCACCACGAGGGCGGGAACCCCGTGGAGGCCGAGGAACATCGCGGTGGACAGCCCGGCCAGGCCGGCTCCGGCGACGAGGACGGGTACGGATTCCGCGCGAGAACGCCGGCCGCGGGGTCGTGCTGCATCAGGCCATCGCCGACCGGTTCGGGCTCGGGCCGACCGACTTGAAGTGCCTCGACCTGGCCCGCCACGAGCCGGAGCTGACCGCGGGGCGGCTGGCCGAGCTCACCGGCCTGAGCACGTCGGCCGTCACGTCTCTGATCGACCGGCTCGAACGCGGGGGCTTCGTCGAGCGCCGACGGGACGGCCTCGACCGCCGCAAGGTGCTGATCCGCTCGACGGGACGGCACGAGACGGCGCTGGAGGAGATCTTCGCCCTGGTCGAGTCGGAGTTCCGGGCCATCGCCGCCGACTACGACGACGAGCAGCTCGCCCTGCTCATCGAGTTCGTCGCCCGGCTGAACGAGCGGGCGCACGAGGTGACCGCCGCGCTGACCGGCCGCCCGCGGCGCTGACCGCTGTCGGTCGTCGCATACGGAAAGTGAAGAAGCCGGGTGATATCCGTACGCGCCGGAGGGTAGAGCGATCCCAGCTGTGCGAGTCGCGGGAGGAGAACCGGGGTGCGGGACAGGGATCGCTGGGTGCTGACCGACGGCGAGTGGACGGCGAGCGCGAGCGAGCGAGACCGTACGATCTCCGACCCGGCCACGGGGGAGCCGGTGGGCGACTTCCCCGCCGGGTGCGCGGAGGACGTGGAGCGCGCGGTCGGCTCGGCCCGCCGCGCCCAGCCCGGCTGGGCCCGTACGGCTCCCGCCGAGCGGGCCGCGTGCCTGCACCGCATGGCCGACCGGATCGAGGCCCGCGCGGACGAGCTGGCCGAGCTGGTGACGAGGGAGATGGGCAAGCCGATCGGCGACAGCCGTGGCGGCGTGGCGGCGGGGATCGGCACGCTGCGGCAGTACGCCGAGCTGGGACCGCTGCACCGTGGCCGGAGCCTGCAGGGCGGCTGGGACGCCACCGACCTCATGGTGCACGAGCCGCGCGGTGTCGTCGCGTTGATCACCCCCTGGAACGACCCGGTGGCCATCGCCTGCGGGCTCGCCGGCGCGGCCGTGGTGACCGGCAACACGGTCGTGCACAAGCCGTCGGAGCGTACGCCGCACACCGGGGCGCTGCTCGCCGAGCTGATGGCGGCGGAGCTGCCGCCGGGCGTGCTGACCATGGTGCCGGGGGACAGGCATCCGGGTGAGGCCCTGGCCGCGCACCCGGGTGTCGACCTCGTCGCGCACGTCGGCTCGACCGCCGCGGGCCGGGCCATCGCCGCCGTGGCCGCGCGCACCGGCGCGAAGACCCTGCTGGAGAACGGCGGCAAGGACCCGCTCATCGTCGACGCGGGCGTGGACGTGAAGTGGGCCGCGGGACAGGCGGCGACCGGATGCTTCGCCAACGCCGGGCAGATCTGCACCTCCACCGAGCGCGTCTACGTGCACCGCGACGTCGCCGAGGAGTTCCTCGCCGCGCTCGTGCAGCGGGCCGAGGAGCTGCGCGTGGGGCCCGGCACGAACGAGGAGACCACGCTGGGGCCGCTCGTCGACCGGGCCCAGCGCGACGTCGTGGACCGGCACGTACGCGGCGCGATCGAGGCGGGCGCACGGCTGCTGACCGGCGGGTACGTGCCCGAGGGGCCGGGGGCCTTCTACCCGCCGACCGTCCTGGCCGACTGCACGGAGAACATGGACGTCATGCGCGAGGAGACGTTCGGGCCGGTCGCGGCGGTGCGGGTGGTCGAGTCGTTCGACGAGGCGCTGGAGCTGGCCCGCGAGTCGCGGTACGGCCTGGCGGCCACCGTCCTCACCCCGTCGATGGCCAACGCCCAGCGCGCCTGGCGCGAGCTGCCGGTGGGCACGGTGAAGATCAACGCCGTCTTCGGCGGAGCCCCGGGAGGCGCGGCCCAGCCGCTGCGCGCCAGCGGGCACGGCTTCGGGTACGGCCCTGAACTGCTCGACGAGATGACCCACACCAAGGTCGTCCACCTGAGCCCGCTGCGCTGAGCCTCCTGCGTTGAGTTTCCTGCGTTGAGCCCGCTGCTCTGCTGAGACCCACGGGGTGGCGTGCGGCTCTGCCGGACGTTCGGGCGGACGGGTGGCGGGCCGGCGGACGGGCCGGCCGATGATCATGATGGGCAAGTTTTCAGCTTTGACCTGACATTGGACGCGGCCCGCGTGATCGGCGGTGACGCCCTGCCTACCGTCTTCCTCATACGATCCGTGACCTCGGGGGAGACTCATGATCATCTACTCGGCCGCCGCCGCCCTCGCCGCGACCCTGATCGCCGGACCGGCCGTGTCCGCCGACCCCGCGCCGTCCGCCGGCACGTCCGCGGGCGGCGCGGCGCCGCTCGCGGCCGCGCCGCCCGACACAGTGGTCGGCAACCCCGGCTACGGCCCCACCGGCCCCGACTACGCCCCCGGCTACGGCTCGGGGTACGCGCCGGTGGCCATGCCGGTCGCCGCGCGGCCCGCTGCCGTCATGGCACCGCCCAGCGAACCGAAGCAGGCCGTCTACCACCTGAAGGGCAAGGACGGCGTGCGCCACGACGTGGTGGTCGTCCCGATCTCGGACGACCCCTCCAAGCCGATCACGCTGCCCGACTTCGGATTCCAGAAGTTCAAGGTGACGGACAAGCCGCTCGCCCACCATCCGCGTGCCCACAAGTTCCACGGCCACGCGGCGCGGCAGCACCACGCTGTCCGGGGTTGGGGGAACAAGCACCGCCACGGCGGCAAGGCCCACCGCCGCCACCGCTGACGGCGCCGGGGACCCGTCGCCGGCGTCTTTCCGTCATCCGCCGGGTCTGACGGGACCGGCCGTCTCGCTCACGTGGCGAGCAGGTGGCGCAGGGCCCGCTCGGACGGGGTGCCGGGGTCCGCGGTGACGAACACCACCTGCTGGTCGTCGCCGGGGATGGCGAGCACGTCGCAGTTCAGGTGCAGCCGCCCCGCCCGCGGATGGTCGACGACCTTGGTGCGGTGACCGGGGTCGTGCACCGGATCGGCATCCCATATCCGCGTGAACTCCTCGCTGCCCGCGCGCAGGTCCGCGAGCAGCCGGCCGAGCGCCTCGTCGCGGGGATAACGGTGCGCGGCGCGGCGCAGCCGGGACACCACGATGTGGCCGAACTGTTCGGCGCTCGAACTCTCGTAGTGGCGGCCGAGGAAGCGCCGGCGGGCCAGGTTCGGCTCCGTGCCGAGGTCGCCGAGCAGAGCGTGCGCGAGCGGGTTCCAGGCGACGACGTCGTAGGCGGCGTCGGTCACGATGGCCGCCGTGCCGGGGATGCGGTGCAGCAGGCCCGCCACGTGCGGGCGGACGCGGCGCACCGGGCCGGCGGGCGGCGTCGGGCCGGTGCCGGCGAGCTGGAACAGGTGGATCCGCTCGGCCGGCGTCAGCCGGAGCGCGTCCGCGAGAGCGTCGAGGATCCGGGGCGAGGGACGCGGCCCCCGGGCCTGTTCGAGGCGGGTGTAGTAGTCCACCGACATGTGGGCCAGGTCGGCGACCTCCTCCCGGCGCAGGCCGGGGGTCCGGCGGCGCTCGTCGGCGGGCAACCCCACGTCGGCCGGGCGCAGGCGCTCCCGTCTGCCGCGCAGGAAACGGGCCAGTTCCTGCCGTGCCACGCGTGCCTCCTTCCCCTGCCGGGGATTGCCTGCCAGGGATTGGTTGTCCCTGGATCGGTCGCCGCCGCGACGGAATCGTCGACGTCATGAACCTATCCACAGCACTGGTCACCGGCGCCAACAAGGGCATCGGCAAGGAGATCGCCCGGCAGCTCGCCGCCGAAGGGCTGACCGTCTACGTCGGCTCACGCGACGAGGACCGCGGACGGAGGGCCGTCGAGGAGATCGGCGGCGACGCCCGGCCGCTGGTGCTGGACGTCACCGACGCGGAAAGCGTCGCCGCGGCCGCTCGGCGGGTCGAGAGCCTGGACATCCTGGTCAACAACGCCGGCATCCTGGTGGACAGCCGCCCGGCACCCGAGGCCGACGTCGACGGCTTCCGCCGTACGTTCGAGACGAACCTCTTCGGCGTCCTCGCGGTCACCAACGCCTTCCTGCCCGCGCTGCGCCGCTCGGCCCGGCCGCGCATCGTGAACGTCTCCAGCGGCACCGGATCCCTGACCTGGAGCGCGGACCCGGAGCATCACTTCGTCGTGTCGGCCGGCGCCGCCGCGGCGTACCGGTCCTCCAAGACGGCACTCAACGCGCTGACGCTGTTCTACGCCCAGGCCCTCGCGGCCGAGGGGTTCAAGGTGAACGCGCTGGCCCCGGGAGCGCGGGCGACCGATCTCGCCCCGCGCGCCTCCGCCATCGGGGGAGATCCGGCCGAGGGCGCGGCGGGCGCCGTCAGGCTGGCCCTCCTGCCGGACGACGGGCCCACCGGCGGCTTCTTCTCCTGGGACGGGACCCCCGCCCCCTGGTGAGCGTCGTCTCCCGCTGAGCGCCTTCCTCCGGTGCGCGCCCGGCCGCGGTGGGCGGGCGCCGTGCCGGCCGGCGCGGTGAACGCCGATGCGATCCGGTCAGGCCGGGACGGGCAGGTGGGCCGCGGCTCTGCGGCGTTCGGCCTCGGCGCGGGTCGTCGCCTCCCTGACCGGGCGCTGAACGAGCATCCCCACCAGCGTGGCGGCGGCCGCGCTGCCCAGCCCGATCACCCAGCCCGCCGGGCCGAGCGGCCGGCAGCCGAAGACCGCGCTGACCCCCGGCACCGTGACGATGAGCCACAGGACGGCCAGGGACGACAGCGCCGCGAGCACGACGATCCTGTCCCTGCCGCCGCCCGAGAGCGTCTGCAGGAGCTGCGCGGACACGAGCGCGACCAGGCCGATGGTGTTCGCCCGCGTGCGGGTTCCGGTCATGCGCCCCAGGATCCACGCGGCCGTCGCCCCCGCCGTCGTGACCGCCGCACGCAGGTAGATGTCGCGGGTCAACGACTCGCCGAGCGACGCCTCGGGGCCCTCGGCGAGCAGCTTGTCCGGATCGGTCGACGCGGGCGGCCGTACGGCGACCGCCATGGCCGGCACCATGTCGGTGAGGAGGTTGACCAGCAGCAGCTGCCGGGCGTTGAGCGCGCTGCCGCCGGCCAGCAGGTTGGTTCCCACGGTGAACGCGATCTCGCCGACGTTGCCGCCGAGAAGGATGCTCAGCGAGTCGCGCACCGAGGTCCACATCGCCCTGCCCTCGACGATCGCGTCCACGATCGTCTCGATGCGGTCGTCGGTGACGACGAGGTCGGCGGCGGCCCGCGCGGCGGGCGTCGCGCGGGACCCCAGGGCGATCCCCACGTCGGCGGTGCGGATGGCGGGCGCGTCGTTGGCGCCGTCTCCGGTGACGGCGACGACCTCCCCGGCCCGCCGCAGGCACGTGACGATCCTGGCCTTGTGCGCGGGGGTGGTCCTGGCGAAGACCGCTACCTCGGGCAGCACCTTGGTCAGCGTCTCGTCGTCCAGCTCGTCCAGCTCCGGGCCGGTCATGACGCGCTGGCCGTTCAGCGCGTCCAGCTCGACCGCGATCGCCTCGGCGGTGCTGGGGTGGTCGCCGGTGACCATGACGATCCGCACCCCGGCCCGGGTGAGGCGCCTGACGCTCTCCGCGGCGGTGGACCTGACCGGGTCGGCGAGGCCGAGGAAGCCGAGGAAGCACAGCTCCTCGATGCGTGACTCGTCGAGGTCGCTCCGGTCGGAGGCGGGCCGCTGCGCGACCGCGAGCACGCGGTAGCCCTGCCTGGCCAGCCGCTCCACCTCGCGCCCCAGCTCCGTTCGTACGGCCTCGTCGCAGGGGACCGGCCCGGTGTCGCGGTGCACCGTGACGCAGTGGTCGAGCACGATCTCGGGAGCGCCTTTCACACTGAGCAGGTGTCCGTCCTCGGTGCGGCCGAGCACGGCGTGATAGCCGCGGCCCGGCTCGAAGGGCATCTCGTCCACGCGCTCCCAGCGTTCGAACCCTTCCTGGGGCGTGACGCCCAGCCGGTGCGCGCCGTCCAGCACGGCGCGGTCGGTCGGGTGGGCGATCACCCGTCCACCGCCGGACTTGGGACTGGCCCGCACGGCCGCGGCGAGGACGCGACGCAGCGTGGTGTCCGCCTCCTCGGCGATCTCCTCCACCGGGCGGCCCGCCCGCCCGTCCGACACGTGACGCAGGCTGATGCGGCCCTCGGTCAGCGTGCCCGTCTTGTCGAAACACAGCACGTTGACCCGGCCCAGGGCCTCGATCGTGGAGGGGTTGCGCACCAGTGCGGCGCGCCTGGACAGCCGCCGCGCCGCGGCCAGCTCCGCCACGGTGGCGACGAACGGAAGCCCCTCGGGCACGGCGGCGACCGTCAGGCTGACGGCGGGCGTGAGCGCGGCGGCCAGCGGCCGTCCGCGCAGGAGGTCGGTGACGAGCAGCATCACTCCGGAGGCGATCGACAGCGGCAGGATGCGGCGGCTCAGCTCACGCAGGCGCAGCTCCACGCCCGTGGGCGGGCTCGGCTCGCCAGCCAGCCTGGCGCTGCGCCCCGACTCGGTCATGCCGCCGGTCGCGACGACAACCGCACGCCCGCTGCCCGCCGCGATCGACGTGCCCTGGTAGACCATCGAGCTGCGGTCCGCGATGGCCGCCGCCACGGTCGGCGCGGCGGTCTTGGCCACGAGCTGCGACTCGCCGGTCAGCGTGGACTCGTCCACCTCCAGCCCCACGGCCTTGATGACGCGGGCGTCGGCGGGCACGGCGTCTCCGGCGCGCAGCTCGATGACGTCGCCGGGCGCGAGCTCGTCCTTGGTCGTCTCGACGACTCCCTCGGGCCGGTGCAGCCGTACGAGGACCTCGGTCGACTCGGTCAGGCGATGCAGCGCCCGGTCGGCCTTGAACCGCTGCACGCCGCCGAGGAACGCGTTGATGACCATGACGCCGCTGATCAGCACGGCGTCGAGGGCCGAGCCGACGAGGGCGGATATGCCCGCGCCGGTGGCGAGGGCGGGCGTGAGCGGATTGGCCAGCTCCTCCACGGTGGCACGGGCCAGCGAGTGCGGTCCTTCCGCCGCTTCGGGCGCGGCCTCCGTACGGCGCCTGCCCGCCTCCTGTTCGCCGATGCCGTCGGGGGAGGAACGGAGCCGGGCGAGCACCTCTTCGGCCGACATGGCGTGCCACGGGGTGGTGTCGGCGCGCGGCGGGGTGGGGATGCGCCCGGCGCTCTGCCCGTTCCACTCGCCCAGCACGATGGCGGCCAGCGAGACGACGGCGCCGGCGAGTTGCGCCCGGCGCAGGGCGGTGGAGGCCGGGCCCGCGACGGCCAGCAGGGTGCCGACGACCGCGCCGGCCGCGCCGAGCCGTACGGCGTTCCCGCTGTTGGCGCGCGCCCGGGGCAGGCAGCGCAGGAGCAGGTGCGCGCCGTGCAGCTCGCCGGCGATGTCGGCGTCCCATGGCACGACGCATCCGGGCTCGACGGCCGCGGGATCGATCACCCCGACGCCGATGTCGGCCTGGGCGAGCGACTGCCAGGCGCCCCGCGACACGACGACCACGCAGTGGCCTCGCTCCTGCAGGTCGTGCACGTGCCGGCCGAGCTCGGCGCCGCCCGGCAGCGTACGGCCGATGGCGAGGCGCTGCGCCAAGCCCTCGTAGCCGCCCTCGTCGCCACCCGCGAGCAGGACGGTGCCTGCCGCCTTGGCCGCGCCGACGATGGGCACGGCCAGGGCGTCGATCTCCTGGGTGAGACCGGCGACGGCGACCCGGGTGCCGCCCCTGGACACCTCCACCGCTCGCAGCCCGCGCGACCGCCAGACGGCGGCGTCGGCGAGCAGGTCTTCCGGGTCCGGCAGCGGCCGGACCGACCAGCCGTCCGCGGTCCGGGCGCCGCCGGGGTCGGAGAAGTCGATGAGGGAGTAGAGCCGGGAGTACAGCTCGTCGGTGTCCTGTCCCGCCAGCAGCGGCTCGACGCGGTCGATCGTCCACGAGCCGGTCGTCAGAGCGTCGGCGTGCAGGACGATCGTGTCGACGCGGTCCATCGCACGCAGGCATTCGGCGTCGAAGACGACCGTGTCGTGTTTTCCGAGCGCGCGGCTGATCGCGCCCGCGAACGCGTCCCGGCTGAGGTCGGCGACCCTCGGGGTGGTGGACACGAGGATGGCCACGGCCCGTTCGCCCCGCGTGAACACCCGGGTCACCGCGTAGGCGGCGGCGCTGAGCGGGGCGACCAGGTCGGCGTACCGCTCGATCGGGCCGTGCGGCAGAGGAACCGGCCGTCGCCGGCTCTCGGCCCTGATGTGGTGGTAGGCACCCGGACGCGTGGCCAGCCGTTCCTCCAGTCTCTCCCAGGCGTACCGGCTGGCCCTGGTCTCGATGTAGCGGCCCACGTTGGCGACGGCCTGCACGAACAGCGCCGTGGGACGGAGCGTGAGCGTCTGGGTGACGAGGCCGGCGGTGGTGAACAGGGCGTCGGTGGGACGGCGCCCCAGCCGGCGGTCGAGCTGCTCGCGGATGGCGGGCGTGGCGTCGGCCAGGTGCAGCAACGCGGGCACGGCCGCCGGCAGCTGAGGGGCCCGGATCGCCTTGCCCAGGAATATCAGCCCGATTCCGGCGACACCGGCCGTCAGCCGCACGGTCGCCCGCAGGTGCTCCTCCACGAGATGGACGGGGCTCTCGTGGGCGTGCTCCTCCTGCTCGTCGAGTTCGGTGACGACGGCCAGCAACCGGTCCTGGTCGGTCCGCTCGGGATCGCAGGCGACGAAGACGGCGCCGATGCGGCCGTTGACCTCCGCACGCTCCACGCCGGGGACGGCCCGCAGCCGCTCCTCCAGCCGCCCGGCCGCGTCCTCGGAGCCGGGCCGGCCGATCCCCCGCAGGTCGACGCGCAGGCCGCCCGGGCAACGGCGCACCTCGCGAGGGCTCGGGAACAGATCCCGGAGCGGTTCGGGCAGCACGCCGCGCAGCAGGGCCGCGGACGTCGTGAGCACCTGGTTAAGGAACATTCGGCTCTCCAGCGGACGGGAGCCCGGACGCGGGAGTCCGGGCCGGAGCGGGCGGCCGTGCCGGTGTGTCAACCGGTCCGGCCAGGTCGCCTCGTCACCGCCGCGCGAACGCGCGGCGGCGGCTGCGCCACGTCGGCGGATGGCCGCCTTCGGCGGCGGGCTGCCGGAGTGCCCGGAAATGGCTCATCACCCCTCCTCGCGAGAGTCGGGGGGAACTCACGGATGCATTCCGCCTGAACCCGCATGAAGGCTCAGGCGCTGGTCATAACGGTCGTACGACCGTTCTCGGATACTTTTCCTCCATCCGGAGGGCGAGAAACGCGAGAGCGCGAGAAAGAGAGAAACCCGGCCGCCCGCGGTCGGCGCGGCCGTGGGCCCGCGCCCGGTGGCGGGATCACCCGATGGTGAAAGCGGGCCAGTCGAGCATGCCGAGCAGCTTGCGCAGCCCGGGCTTGACGTTGTGCAGCCGGATCGGCCGGCCCAGGGGGACCTCGGACAGCAGGGCCAGGGCGCGCAGGCCGTAGAGATCGATGAACTGGAGCTCGGCGACGTCCACGGTCCCGGTCCCCGGCCTCGTCCACTGCCTGTGCAGGGCGCCGGCGATGGCGTCGCCGTTGGTGAGATCGATCTGCCCGATCAGCCGTACGGAGCCGTCCTGGGAGGCGCGTACGACCAGTTGCTTGTCGAGGTAGAGCAGGGTCTTCTTGCTGAGGGCCGATTCGAACGACCCGTTGACGGTCATCATGACGGTGCCGCCTTCCTGTAGAGGGGCAGCCATCTCCGAGCATCACCGTCGCTGCTGACCGATGTCAACCGAACCGCCGTCCGGGTCACCGGGGGCCGCCGGCCGTCACACCGGCCACGGACCCTGTGGCCTGCGGCGATTGTGCGCAGGCCACGCGGCGAGACCGTGACGTAACTCACGTTTAACGCATGAAGAGCGTTTCAGGGTTTGCGCGCAACACCGCCGACGAAGGTGTGATAGGTGATGCCGCGATCGACGAACTCGTCGGGGTCCGGCCGCCACTCGGCGAGCGGCACCAGACCGGGGTCGAGGAGCGGCAGATCGCCGAAGTAGGCCAGGATCTCGTCGCGGGTGCGCCACCGGCCCGTGCCCAGGTGCTCGTTGAACAGCTTCTCGGCCGACGTGGCCTGCGCCGACACCTCTGGCATGGCCGGGCCCGGGTTGTGGAAATGGGACAGCGCCAGATAGCTGCCGGAGGGCAGGGCCTCGCGGAAGCGGGCGGCGATCCCCCAGGGGTCCTCGTGGTCGTTGACGTGATGGAGGATGGCGAACAGCAGCAGGGCCACCGGCTGGTCGAAGTCGATGAGCGCCCCTACCGAGGGGTGGTTGAGAATCGACTCCGGGTCGCGGATGTCGGCCTCGACGACCGTGGTGCTCCCGTTCGTGGCGAGCAGCGCCCGGCCGTGCGCGAGCACGATCGGGTCGTTGTCGACGTAGACGACCCGCGCCTGCGGGGCGACCTCCTGGGCCACCTCGTGCACGTTGCCCTGGGTCGGCAGGCCCGAGCCGATGTCGACGAACTGCCGGATGCCCGCCTCGGCCGCGAGGTGATGGACGACGCGCCGGAGGAAGGCGCGGTTCGCGCGGCCCGCCGCGGGAGCGTCCGGTGCGATCTTCAACGTCGCCTCGCCCACCTGCCGGTCGATGGCGAAATTGTCCTTCCCCCCGAGGAAGAAGTCGTAGACACGGGCGATGCTCGGCTTGCTCGTGTCGATCCTGGCTTCCGCCTGCTCGTTCTCCGCAGGGGCACCGCTCACGTACTTGTCGTCGTCGGCCACGATCCGTCCTGCTCCCTCGCCGTACCGGTCCAGACCGTGATCATGGTAAGGCTCCCGGGCGGCCGAAAGAAGGGCGTTTGCGATAAGTGGCACGAACAGGTCGGCCAACGGGCCGCGGCCGGCTGCGACGGCGGCCCGCGAGCGCCGGATCAGACGCTGACGCCGACTCCGCCACGCGTCTGCGCTCCGTACCGCTCCAGTTCCTTCGCGAGGTCGAGCGGCCTGATCTGGGCCCGTCCCTCCAGGATCTCGTCGGTGAGCAGGTCGGCGGGCACCAGCCAGGAGACCTCGAACTCCAGCCCGTCCGGGTCCTTCGCGTAGAGGGCCTTGGTGGTGGAGTGGTCGGACGCCCCGACCAGGGCGTTCATCTCCGTCAGCGTGGTCGCGATCCGGTGCAGCTCGGCGAGCGTGTCCACCTCCCACGCGAGGTGGTAGAGGCCGACCGTCGCGCGCCCGGCGGCCGACGACCCCGCCTGCGCCCCGATCTGGAACAGCCCGAGGTCGTGGTCGTTCGAGGATCCCTCGGCCTGCAGGAACGCCGCCCCGGAGAACGCCTGCACGACGCGGAACCCGAGGGCCTCCTGGTAGAAGGCCACGCTGCGGGAGACGTCCCGCACGTACAGCACGGCGTGGTTGAGTCGCTGGACCGGCATGACGCCCTCCCCAAAACTTGAACTCTCAAGTAATTGTACCTCGCCGGGTTCCCCGCAAACTGTCGGTGGCAGGCCGTACGGTTGCCCACGGGCATAGCCGCCGGGGGGTGGCGAGCCGTCCGCCGGCGTTTCGCGCGACGCCGGACGCGGGCGGTCCGGTAGCGGGTGCCGGCGCCGAGGCCGGCGAAGGGGGCGTCATGATCGTGGACAGGGCGACGCGGGAGCACGAGGACAACCTGGTCCTGTTCCGGGCGGTGCACGAGGTCGCCGTCCGTCATGCCGGTGCGCCGTACCACCAGGTGGTCTCGGCGCTGGCCGCCGGCCTGCCCGGCACGCCCCGGCTGGCCGCCGACGAGCTGCGGCGCATCGCCGAGGAGATCAGCCTCGGCCGCGATCCCTCGGGTCTGTGAGCCGTCCGGCCGCCCCCGGGACAACGGGGTCCGCACGCTCACCCGGGACGGCCTCCGCAACGGTCATCGGGACGGCCGAGGGGATCCGAGCGCGCTCGGCGTGCAGACGTCCGCAGGCGCGGTGACGCCTGGCCCGAGCGGGGAGGTGATTGCGTGGTTCAGCACATGAAGGGTTTGAAGATGGAAGCCACCTTCATGGCGGCGCGGTCGGCGTCCCCGTCCGCGATCGCCTCGACCAGCTCGTGGTGGTGGCGGTGTGCCGCGTCCTCGTCCTCGTTCTTCTCGTCGCGCATGTGGGCGGCGAAGACGTCGAGCATGCTGGAGTACAGCTTGACGTAGAGAGGGTTGTGCGTCGCTGCCACGATCGCGCGGTGCAGGGCGAGGTCGGCGCTCGCTCGCAGGTCGAGATCATCGGTCGACCAGCTCGCTTCTCGGTGGTCGCGCAGCTCGCGGAGCAGCTCGATGTCGGCGTCCGAGCGGTTCGACGCGGCCAGTGACGCCGCGGCGCTGTCAAGGGCAAGGCGTAGTTCCAGGTAGTGGCGACGGGTGCCACCGGCGAGCTGACGTTCAAGAGTGCCTGTCAGCTCGGAGCTGGAGATGACGAAGGTGCCCCGGCCCTGCTCGCGGCGCAGCAGACCCGCGTGCACCAGCGACTGCAGCGCCTCGCGCACCGTGTTACGACCGATCCCGAACTCCGCGACCAGTGCGGCCTCGGTCGGTATCTGCTCGCCGACCGGCCAGCGTCCGGAGACCACCTCCTCGCGGAAGCGCTCGGCGGCCTGGTCGATGAGTCCCACTCGACGCATGGGCCGGCGCGTGCCAGACTCTCCGTAACTCATCCCATAACCCCATCATCTGCTAACCTTACAATGGAGTATAACGTGGCAACGCTCTCCTCGTCGCTCGTTCCGTTGCATCGTGGGCGTCTGACCTTGTGGGCCTGGATCGCCATCGCCCTGACAGCGGTCAACCTGCGCACGGCCGTGACCGGGTTCACTCCGCTTCTGGAGATCATCGGATCCGATCTCGGCTTCGGGGTGACGCTTGCCGGCCTGCTCGGCACCGTGCCGGCGGTGTCCTTCGGCGTCTTCGGGTTCCTCGCCCCGGCGGTGACGAGGAAGTTCGGACTCGAGCGCACGGCCACTGTGGCGCTGGGCCTGACGGCTCTGTCGATCCTGATGCGCGCCTTCTCTCCGACGCCCTTGTTGCTGGTGCTTTCGACCGTCCTGGCACTGGCCGGAATCGGAGCCGCGAACGTCGTGGTCGTTCCGTTGGTGAAGGCATGGTTCGCCGATCGACTGGCCCTGGGGACTTCGCTTTACCTGATCCTCATGCAGGCGGGCCAGTTCATCGCCCCGCTCCTCGCGGTCCCGGTGGCAGAAGCGACGACGTGGCGGTTCTCGGTAGGCATCTGGGCGGGACCGGCTGCTGTGGCCGGCGTGGTCTGGCTCATCCTGGCGGTCAGGCTGCCCGCCGATCACCACGCGCCCGCGGCCGTTACGGCGGCCGATGCGAGACCGAGGATCAGCCGGTCGTCGACCGTCTGGGGCCTGGTGATCCTCTTCGCGATGATCTCGCTGTCCAACTACGGGATCATCACCTGGGTCCCGGCGGTGCTCACCGACGCGGGAGGCAGCGCGGCCCTGGGCGGCTCCATGGTCGCGCTCTACTCGGCATGGGGCATGCTCGCGGCCTTGGTGGTTCCCCACCTGGCCACGCGCATGAAGAACCCGTTCATCGTGGTCGTCGGGTGTGCGATCTTCCTGGTGGCGGGATACCTGGGCATGCTCCTGTCCCCGCTCGACGGCACGCTGGTGTGGGCATGCGCACTGGGAGTCGGGGTGAGCACCTTCCCGCTCTGCATGACCCTCATCAACCGTCGGACCAAGAGCCCGCAGACGGCCTCCGCGGTGTCGGGCTTCGTTCAGGGCATCGGCTATGGGCTGGCGTGCTTCGGCCCCATCGGTTTGGGCCTGCTGCGCGAGGCGACCGGATCGTGGTCGATCCCGCTCCTGGTGCTCGCCGCGAGCGCCATTCCAGGGGTGATCGCCGGCTGGTTCGCTTGCCGTCCTCGCTTCGTGGAGGACTCCGCGCCACCGGCCGACGACGCGCGACGCTGAGCGGCAGCCGCGACGATAAGAGTCATGCGTCAGATCCGGAATTCGTGTCACCGGCCGCACGCCACCGAGTGGCGATTCGGTAGCCGACGTCCGGACACGGCCTAATGCTGGAGGAGGGCGGCGGGGTCGGCCATGACCTGCTCGATCACCTGGCCTGCCGCGCCGAGGGCGGCGGCCTCGGCGCCGAGCCGTGACACGACCACGGGTGGTACGGCGCCGCGCATCTGACCGAGGCGGGCCTTCAGCGTGTCGGCGACCATGTGGCCGATCCAGGGGAAGAGCGGCGCGTAGATCCCGCCGAGGACGATCGCGTCGGGATCCACGAGGTTGACCGCCGACGACAGGGCCACGCCGAGCGCCCAGGCCGCCCGCTCACAGGCGGCACGCGCGTCCGGGTCGCCCTCCCGCAGCCGGGAGAGCAGCCATGACACGCCCTGCTGCGCGGGAAGGAGCGTCCCTGGCGCGCCGGCGGGCGCGTCCGTGCCTTCGCGGGGGGAGACGGCGGGCGCGTCCCCGGAGGTCGTGGCGGGCCGCGTACCGGTGGCGGGGCGGACCGGGGCGGCGGCGCCGCGGGCGGCGGTCTGGAGGGCGTCCTGACCGGCGTACTGCTCGAGGCACCCCCGGCCGCCACAGCGGCACTGCGGACCGTCAGGGGAGACGACGACGTGCCCGAGCTCTCCGGCGAAGCCGTGCGCGCCCCGGAAGAGCCGGCCGCGGACCACGAGGCCCGCCCCGATGCCGATCTCTCCCGACACGTGCAGGAAATCGGGCAGCCCGGACCCGAACCACAGCTCGCCGAGCGCGGCCAGGTTGGCCTCGTTCTCCACGCCCACGGGAAAGGGGAACCGCAGGAGCGAGGCCAGCGGCACGTCGCGCCATCCCAGGTTCGGCGCGTTGTGGACGACCCCGCTGGTCATGTCCACGGGGCCCGGGACGGCGAGCACGCCGCCCACCACCCGCAGACCTTTCTCCACAGCTTCGTCCACAACCGATGCGGCCAAATCCCCAAGTCGCGCGATCACATCCACAGGGGATGCGGCCCGGTTGTCCACAGCCTGTGTACTACGACGCAGCCGTACGGTCCGGGCGAGGTCGACCACGCACGCCGCGAGATAGTCGACGTTTATCTCCAGCCCGAGGGCGGCGACGTGCTGCCCGCTGATCCGGATCTCGACCCCCGGCCTGCCGCGCTCGCCGTCGCGCACGGTCCCGGTCTCCACCACGAGCCCGCCCTCGATGAGGTCGCCGACGAGCTTGGACACGGTCGTCTTGGTCAGGCCGGTCATCTCGGCGAGCGCGGCGCGCGTCACCGAGCCCCGGGCGCCGACCGCGCCGAGGACGAGCGCCAGGTTCCGCGCGCGCATCGCGTCATGCCGCACGGCCTGCGTCATCGCACCCTTCACACACCTTCCGTCTCACGTCGTAACGCCTGCGTCATCGCGCCCCTTCGTCGTCGTCCCGCCGCCCGCCTCGCGGACGGGCATCACATCCTCCACCGGCGGACGTTGAGAATACGCACACACCCTCTTGACCCTGCGGCTCATCACGTCCGATATTTAGTCCACAACGTAGACTAATTCGGAGGCGACTTATGTACACCCCCACTCCCGAGGACCGCTTCACGTTCGGGCTGTGGACCGTCGGCTGGCAGGCGCGCGACCAGTTCGGCGACGCGTCCCGGGCTCCGCTGGACCCGGTCGAGAGCGTCCACCGCCTGGCCGAGCTCGGCGCGTACGGTGTCACCTTCCACGACGACGACCTCCTCGCGGTGGAGTCGGACCGGGCCAAGGCGATCGAGAACTTCAAGAAGGCGCTGGCCGACACCGGCATGAAGGTGCCGATGGCCACCACCAACCTGTTCACCCACCCGATCTTCAAGGACGGCGGGTTCACCAGCAACGACCGCGAGGTCCGGCGCTACGCGCTGCGCAAGGTCATGCGCAACATCGACCTCGCCGCCGAGCTGGGCGCGAAGACGTACGTGTGCTGGGGCGGCCGTGAGGGCGCCGAGTCCGAGGCCGCCAAGGACGTGCGGGTCGCGCTCGACCGCTACAAGGAGGGCTTCGACCTCCTGTGCCAGTACGTGATCGACAAGGGCTACGACATCCGCTTCGCCGTCGAGCCCAAGCCGAACGAGCCGCGCGGCGACATCCTGCTCCCGACGATCGGGCACGCCCTGGCGTTCATCAACTCGCTCGAGCACCCCGAGATGGTGGGCCTCAACCCCGAGACCGGTCACGAGCAGATGGCCGGCATGAACTTCGTGCACGGCATCGCGCAGGCGCTGTGGCACGGCAAGCTGTTCCACATCGACCTCAACGGCCAGCACGGCCCGCGGTTCGACCAGGACCTCATCTTCGGCCACGGCGACGTGAAGAACGCGTTCTTCCTCGTCGACCTGCTGGAGAACGGCGGCTACGACGGCCCGCGCCACTTCGACTACAAGCCGCTGCGCACCGAGGACAAGCAGGATGTCTGGGACTCGGCCGCGGCCAACATGCGGACCTACCTCATCCTCAAGGAGAAGTCGAAGGCCTACCGCGCCGACCCCGAGGTGCAGGAGGCGCTGGAGGCCAGCAAGTACAACGAGCTGGCGCAGCCGACCCTCGCCGCGGGCGAGACGTACGACGACGTCCTCGCCGAGTCGATCGACGTGGACGCGGTGGCGGCGCGCGGCTTCCACTTCACCCGGCTGAACCAGCTCGCGATCGAGCACCTCCTCGGCGTGCGCGGCTGAACGGTCCATTGAGAGCGGAGAGACGACTGTGACGCTCGTGGCGGGGGTCGACTCGTCGACCCAGAGCTGCAAGGTCGTGGTCCGGGACGCGGAGAGCGGGGCCCTCGTGCGCGAGGGCCGCGCCCCCCACCCGGACGGCACGGAGGTCCATCCCGAGCACTGGTGGACCGCGCTGCAGAGCGCGATCGAGCAGGCGGGAGGTCTGGCGGACGTCGCCGCCGTCAGCGTGGGCGCGCAGCAGCACGGCATGGTCTGCCTCGACGAGGACGGCGAGGTGGTCCGGCCCGCACTGCTGTGGAACGACACCCGCTCGGCCGGGGCGGCGGCCGACCTGGTCGCCGAACTCGGCGGCCCGAAGGCGTGGGCCGAGGCCGTCGGCAGCGTTCCGGTGGCCTCCTTCACGGTGACCAAGCTTCGCTGGCTCGCCCGCAATGAGCCGGACAACGCGCGCCGTACGCGATCGGTGTGCCTGCCGCACGACTGGCTCACCTGGCGGCTGGCCGGGCGGCGGGGCGCGATCACGACGGACCGGGGCGACGCCTCCGGCACCGGTTACTGGTCGCCGGCGACCGGGGAGTACCGGACGGACCTGCTCGAACTGGCCATGGGCAGGGTTCCTGACCTGCCCCGCGTGCTCGGTCCCGCGGAACAGGCGGGAACGGTCGAGCAGGGTGGCGCGCTGCTCGCGCCCGGCACGGGCGACAACATGGCGGCGGCGCTCGGCGTCGGCATGCGGCCCGGCGACGTGGTCGTGTCCATCGGCACCTCCGGGACGGCGTTCGCCGTCGCCGAGGGCCCGTCCGCCGACCCCTCCGGGGCGGTCGCCGGGTTCGCCGACGCCACCGGGCACTACCTCCCGCTGGTGTGCACGCTGAACGCGGCGCGGGTGCTGGACGCGGCGGCCCGGATGCTCCGGGTCACGCCCCAGGAGTTGAGCGACCTGGCTCTGCGGGCCCCCGCGGGCGCGGACGGGCTGGTGCTCGTGCCTTACCTGGAGGGGGAGCGCACCCCGAACCTGCCCGACGCCACCGGTTCGCTGCACGGCCTGCGGCTGGGCAACTCCACGCCGGAGCACCTGGCCAGGGCCGCGGTGGAGGGCATGCTCTGCGGGCTCGCCGACGCCCTGGACGCTCTCGGCGTCGAGCCGCAGCGCGTGCTGCTCATCGGCGGCGGCGCGCGCTCGGAGGCCGTGCGTCGCATCGCACCGACCGTCTTCGGGCGTCCGGTGCTCGTCCCCACTCCGGGGGAGTACGTCGCGGACGGCGCGGCCAAGCAGGCCGCCTGGCTGCTGTCCGGGGAGCCGGAACCGCCGGTGTGGGACACCGGCGCCACCGAGCGGTACGAGGCCGACCCCACCTCGGGCCTGCGCGAGCGCTACCACGAAGCCGCGCAGGAGTGACGTCTCCGGGTGGGGCCCCCGGGTGACCCCGGGGGCCCCACCCTGAGACGACCCTGACCCCTTCTCGGGGGGAACTACGCGTTGTCCCGGATGTTAGGAACGGGCTGTTCGCGGGATTCTCTCCTTATGGTCAAGAGGATCTATCCCCTGCTCGCCGGCGGCGGCATCCTGCTCGCGGTCGTCACCGTGGTGGCGGCGCAGGTGGGCGGGGATCCCTCCCTGGACCCCGTCTCCATGACGATCAGCGAGTACGCCGCCCGCGACGGGGGCGGCGCCATCGAGACGGCCATGGCCGTCCTCGGCCTGGCCTCGCTCGCGCTGCTGGCCGGAATGCGCGCGCTTGACGCCCCGGTGGACGGCTGGCCCGCCCGCCTGATCGGCCTGTGGAGTGTCTCGCTCATCGGCGCGGCCGTGGTCCCGTCGGGCGCGGCCTGGCAGGGGGACCTTCACGGCGTCCTGTCGGTGACGGCCTTCGTGAGCGTTCCCGCCGCCGCCATCCAGTTGGTGGGCCGCCTGGGACAGGACGAGCGATGGAAGGCCGCCGTCCGGCCGCTGGAGTGGTCGTCGCTCGCCTCCGGTCTCGGCCTGGCGGTCATCACGTACGTCGCGCTGCCCGGCCATGGCGTCATGATCGGCCTGGTGGAGCGGCTTCTCCTCACCGCCGAGGTGGCCGTCCTCGGAGTGCTCGCCGTACGGCTGACGCAGCTCACCTGGGGGCCGTGGCTGCGCGAGCGGATGAGCGGCCGGCGCGCCGGCTTCCTGGTTCACCGATGAGCAGCGTTCACCGATGAGCAGCGTTCACCGATGAGCAGCGTTCACCGCTGAGCCGTGTTCACCCCGGGACCGTGTGGGCCGCTGAGCCGTGTCCACCGGTTGCGGGGCGGAGGGGCGGCACGCCGGGTCGCGCGGGCGCGGGGGCGCCGCGTGGCCCGGCGTGCGGTGTCATCGGCCGCCGTCGTTCGCTGCCGTCATCGACCGGTGACCGGCGACCGTCCGAATGCGACGAGCATGCATACCGCGGACGGCAGGAAGAGCAACCCCACCGAGGGCAGGGTCAGGAGGCAGCATGCCCCCAGCAGGATCGCTCCGGTGAGAGCCACCGCCCTGCGCGACGTCCCGCCGATCTGGAAGGCCAGCAGCGTCAGCAGAGCGATCCCCGACGGGACGAGGACGAGGAGCGCGCGAGGGCCGATGACGTCCATCGCGTGTTCCACACTGGTCCCGCCGGGGGTTTCCGACGCGAAAACCGGCACGACAAGGAGGAGAAGGGAGGCGAGGACGCTCAGGGCCACGGACCAGAGGACCCACCGTCGCGCCGATCTCACCGGCTCGTGCTCCACCGCTCCTCCCGCACGAATCCACGTCGTGTCTGACAGGTCAAGCCCTCTTGTGCGTGTTCCCCGTGCCCTCCCGCCGATCTTCGCCCCGGGCGGGACCCCGGCAGCCGGGCACTGGTTGAGGGCTCGCCTCCCATGAGGTCCCATTGGGGAGCACGAGCGCGCCGGCACCACGAGGGATCAAACTTCGCCGAGCAGGTCGTGCAGGCGCTCGGCGTACGGCCGCCAGTCGAGGCCCCTGGCCGCCGCCCAGGCGTCGTCGTGGCAGGTCGCGAGATGGCGCTCGCCCGCGTCGCCGATCACGCTGACCACGTCGCCCCGCTCGCCCCTGTCGCGCATCCTGGTGATCAGTTCGAGGGCCGCCCACAGGTTCGTCCCCGTCGCGGGGCCGACCGCGAGGCCGGTCACCCGCCGGACGTAGCGGGCGGCGGCCACGCTCGCGGCGTCGGGCACGGGGACGACCAGGTCGACGAGCGCGGAGTCGAAGGCGGGCTCCATCCGCGGCCGGCCGACGCCTTCGATGCGGCTGGGCATGCCCGTGGCGTAGTCAGGGGCGCCGGTGGCCCAGCCGGGGAAGTAGGCGGAGTTCTCCGGATCGGCCACGGCCAGCCCTCCCGGCAGGCCGTGGGCCCGCAGGTGCCGTCCGATGGCGGCGGACGTGGCGCCGGTGCCCGCCCCGGCCACGATCCAGCGGGGGCAGCCGTCGAGCTGCCCGAACAACTCGTCGGCCAGGCTCGCGCCACGCCAGTCGACCGCGGCGGCCGAGCGGTAGTGATCGAGGTAGTGACCCCCGACTTCGTCGGACAGGCGGGCGGCCTCCTCGTACACGGCGAGCGGAGGATCGACGTGCCGGCAGGTGCCGCCCAGCCGCTCGACACCGGCACCGGACGACTTCTTCGGCATCACCGCGATGTACGGCAGCCCGAGCAGCCGGGCGAACCAGGCCTCGGCGACCGCCATGGGACCACCGGTGGCGTCGACCACGGTCGTCCCCTCGGTGATGTGCCCCGAGGTGATCGCCTGGGCGAACAGGGCGCGCGCCAGCCGGTGCTTGAGACCCCCGGTGGGCTGCGCCGACTCGTCCTTCAGCCGCAGCCGCACGCCCCACGCGCGGGGCAGCGGAAACCCGCGGAGCGGTGTCGTGCCCGCCTGGGCCCGCTCCCGGTCCAGGCGTGCGACGGCCTCGGCCGCCCACCTGCTGATCATGGTCGTACTCCAGCCGCCGGTGCGTGGCCGGTCCCCTCAGAGGTGATCGTCTCCGCCGAACGGGAGATGCCCTCCGCGCTCCTGTGCGGCACACTGTCGCACGCAACTGACCACAATTGCGACTTGGATGGACAGAACACGACATGACCGAGCCGGTGAAGGGCCCCGCCAGCTATTTCCCCTCGATCGAGGAGAAGTACGGCCGACCGATCGCCGAGTGGAAGGAGCTCATCCGCCGCTCGCCGCTGACCAAGCACATGGACCTCGTCTCCTGGCTCAAGAGCGAGCACGGACTGGGGCACGGACACGCGAACGCCCTCGTCGCGCACACCCTCGCCGAGGACAGCGCCACGTAGGGGACGGTGCTCCATAGGGACATGTCCGGCCCTGGCCGGGGCCCGGCTCGGCCCCGGCCACGCGGGCAGATCAGCGCTGGGCGGCCGTCAGCATCTTGAGCGCGTGCTCCACGAGCGTGACGAGCACGACCTTGGCCGAGGGGCGGCGTCGTACGTCGCAGAGCAGGACGGGGACCTCCGGGTCGAGGTCGAGCGCGATCCGCACGTCCTCGGCCTCGTGCCGATCGGCGCCTTCGAAGCAGTTCACGGCGACGATGAACGGCGTGCCGCGCTGCTCGAAGTAGTCGATCGAGGGGAAACAGTCCGTCAGCCTCCGGGTGTCGGCCAGCACGACCGCCCCGAGTGCTCCGTAGGACAACTCGTCCCACATGAACCAGAAGCGCTCCTGCCCGGGGGTGCCGAACAGGTAGACCACGAGCCCTTCCCTGATGGTGATGCGGCCGAAGTCCATCGCCACCGTCGTGGTCGTCTTGCCTTCCACACCGTCGGTGTCGTCGACACCGACGCCGCGGTCGGACAGCACCTCCTCCGTACGCAGGGGGCGAATCTCGCTGATCGCGCCGACCAGCGTGGTCTTGCCGACGCCGAAGCCGCCGGCCACCAATATCTTGAGGGCGACCGGCTCCTCAGAGGGCGCGAAGGCCATTGATCACTTCCTTGAGAATGCGCTCACTTGGCAGCGGCGCAACCGTGCCCGGAGCCCGTACGTCGACGAGTCCGAGGTCGTGCAGATCCCCGATCAGGACGCGGACCACGCCCAGCGGCAGGTCGATGTCGGACGCGATGTCCGCCACCGACGCGCCGTAGCGTGCGAGCTCGAGAATCCTCCGCTGCTCCGGGCCCACGGCGGGAACGTCCCGCGGTGCGCTCGTCGCGGTCACCATGGTGATCAGGTCGAGCTTGGCCCCCGAGACCCGCGCCCGGCCCCCCGTCAGCGCGTAGGGCCGGACCAACGGCCCGGCCTCTTCGTCCATCCACTGGGGTCCCGTCATGTGGCTGCCCATCTCATGGCGAGATCCGCCGGGGATTGGTGGAGATGTGCTGGCCCACGCGCTTGACCAGCATCGCCATCTCGTACGCGATGTGGCCCACGTCGGCGTCCGAGACCGCCAGGACGGCGAGGCAGGTGCCCTGGCCCGCGGCCGTGACGAACAGGTACGCGGCCTCCATCTCGACGACGGTCTGCCTGACCTCGCCACCGCCGAAGTGCCTGCCCGCGCCGCGCGCCAGGCTCTGGAACCCGGCCGCGACCGCGGACAGGTGCTCCGCGTCCTCCCGGCTCAGCCCCTGGGACGCGCCGACCACGAGGCCGTCGGTGGAGAGGATCACCGCCTGGCGGACGGCGGCGACCCTGCTGATGAGATCGTCGAGCAGCCAGTTCAGTTCGCCGGTCGACGTCGCTTTGCCGGTCATTCGTCACCCTTCTCGCCGTGCGTGTTGTGTACGTGATCGCCGGGTGCGGCCCCACCCGGCTGGTCGGAGTCCTCCCGTCCCCGCAGCGCGCCGCGCTGGAAGGCGGAGAACGTCGCCCTGGCCTCCTCCGGCGACCGCTCCTCCACGGGCGGGGCGGACAGCGGCGGCGCCTGCGGGGGCTGGGCGCGAAGTTGCGGGGCGATGTTGGCCTGGCGGACCCTGCGCGGCAGGCCGGCGTGCGTGCCGTTGGAGACGGAGCCTCCGGCCCGCTTGGTGCTCGTCCGCTGCGCCAGGCCGTTCACCGCCACCCTGGGGGACGCCGGCTCGGAGGAGGGCGAGACGGGGGCCGGACCGGAGGGAACGGCGGCCGGGCGCGGGCTCTCGAAGCCGGAGCCGAGGGGCCGCGGCGACAGGTCGTCACGCGCCGCGGAGGGCACGGACTCGATCCGCAGGGCGGCCGGCGTGAAGAACGGAGACGGCTCGGACGCGCCCGTAGGCTCCGCGCTCTCTCCGGAGAGGTCTGCCGGGATGTCGACGGAGACCTCCTCGGCGACCTCTCCGGAGACCGTGTGGATCCTCCGGGCGCCACCGGCGGGGACCGGGCCGTCCAGGCCGAGGTCGGCGTGGAGCGTTTCGCTGAGCGAGATGTCGGTGTCGTGGCCGCCGCCGGCGGTGGCGAGTGCGGGCCTGGCATGGGCGCCGCGGGCGGGCGGGTCCGCGAGCGCCGCGGGCGAGCCTTCCTCCGCCATCAGCGCCCGGGGGATGAGCACGATCGCCGTCGTCCCGCCGTACGGCGAGCCCCGCAGGACCACCTTGATCTCGTGCCGGGCGGCGAGCTGGCCGACGACGAAGAGCCCGAGCCGGTCGCTGTCGGCCAGGTCGAACTCCGGCGGGTCGGCCAGCCGCGCGTTGATCTCGGCGTACTCCTCGGGCATCAGGCCGAGACCGCGGTCCTCGATCTCCACCGCGAGTCCGTTGGCGACGACCTCCCCGCGCACCTCCACCTTCGTCTGCGGGGGCGAGAAGATCGCGGCGTTCTCCAGCAGCTCGGCGATCAGGTGCACCACGTCGGCCACGGTCGCGCCGGCGACGGCGGCGTTCGGCATCGGAGCCATGGAGATGCGGGTGTAGTCCTCGACCTCGGAGATCGCCGCGCGGACCACGTCGATGAACGGCACCGGCTTGCGCCACGACCGTCCGGGCGCGGAGCCGGACAGGATGATCAGGCTCTCGGCGTGGCGGCGCATACGGGTGGTCAGGTGGTCGAGCCGGAACAGGTCCTCCAGGCTCTCCGGGTCCTCGGCGCGGCGCTGCATCGCGTCGAGCAGCGTGAGCTGGCGGTGCAGCAGGGTCTGCTTGCGGCGGGCCAGGTTGAGGAAGACCTGGCTGACGCCGCGGCGGAGGGCGGCCTGCCCGACGGCGGCCTCCACGGCCGTGCGCTGGACGGAGCTGAACGCGTGGGCGACGTCCTCGACCTCGTTGGATCCCGTCGCTTTGATCGCAGGCGCCTCGGCCTCGACGTCCACGTCCTCGCCGCGCCGCAGCTTCTCGACGACCTGTGGCAGCCGTACGTCGGCGAGCTCGAGCGCGGCGTCGCGCAGGCCGGCGAGGTCGCGGGCGAGACGGCGGCCGAACCGGACGGAGAAGACGATCGTCGCGATGATGACCACGAGACCGAGGCCGCCGGCGATCAGGATGCGCAGCATGATCCCGGTGGCGACCGACGTGGCGGAGGCGCTGAGCGCGTCCGAGGCCTTCAACCGGGCCGAGTCGAGCCGGATGACGAGCTGGTCGACGGTCGGCGACCACCTCTCGGCCTCGGCGGGGAGCGGCCCGCCGGAGCGCACCTGGGAGACGATCTGGTTCTCCAGCGCGGTGAACCGGTCGAACAGCGGCGAGGTGAGCACCTGCTCGTACGGCGCGCGCATCTCACCGCCGAGGACCGGCCGGTTCTTGCCGTAGAGGAACCGGCGGGTCGCGACCCACTCGCTGAAGGCGTTCTGCTCCTCGGCCGTCATCACGCCGCTGGCGAGCGCGCCGCGTACGAGCGCGTCCTCACGAGTGATCATCTCGTGCGCGTTGCCCATCCCCTGCATCGCGCTGGCCTGCTGGAAGATGGTCAGGTCGGGCACCGAGACGAGCCGCTCGTACAACGCGAACAGATCGTCCATGATCGTGTTGTACGCGGAGATCGCGGTCAGCCTGTCGGCCTTGCCGAGCGCGACGGACTCGCGGATCGAGGGGAGGCGTTCGAGGGAGGCCAGCAGGGACTCCAGGGGCGCCACGAGTTCGTCGCTCATGGCGTTGCGGGTCGCCTCCTCGCCGGCGGACTTCTTGAACTTGTCCGCGGCGGCGGTGGTCTTGGCCTGCTGGGCGGTGAGCGCGGTGGAGGTGGTCTGACCACTGCTCAGCACGCCGGCGGTCAGCGCGCGCTCGGTCTGGATCGCGGTGCCGAGGTCGGTGGAGGTCGCTCCGATGGTGTCGTAGAGCGTCTTGGAGTTGAGGAGGACGAGGCCATCGCCAACCGTGAGCTTCAGGGCAAAGCCCCACATAGCGCTCAGCATGAGCAAGGGTAGGAGCAGCAACAGAAAGATCTTGAACCGAATCGACCGGTTTTTGGAACCCATGGCCACTCCTGCATTGCTGGAGGCTCGCGCTGCATTTATGGGGAAATGCACCTCCGGAAGATCGCACAGAAGGCTAGCACCGATACAGTTCTGGCGCAGTGGGAGGATTCGATGATTACCGTGATCACTGGGGCTGGTGCCGGAATCGGTGCAGCTTCTGCCCTTGATCTCGCCCGGCGAGGTCATGAAATCGTGCTCGTGGGCCGTACGCCCGAGAAGCTCCGCGCCGTCGCGGACCGCGTGGAGCAGGCGGGCGGCGACCGCCCGGACACGCTCGTCGCGGACTTCTCCTCTCTTGATCAGGTGCGCCGCCTGGCGGCCGAGCTGCTGGGGCGGTACGAGCGCATCGACGTGCTGATCAACAACGCCGGCGTCATGACGCCCGACCGCCGGACCACCGTGGACGGCAACGAGTGGATGATCCAGGTCAATCACCTGGCGCCGTTCCTGCTGACGAACCTGCTCCTCGATCGGCTGACGGCGTCGTCCGCCCGGGTCGTCACCACCTCGTCCCGGGCCGCGAAGACGGGCGGCCTCGACCCCGCGGACCTGTCCAGGGAGCGGCGGCGCTGGAACGGCTGGCTGCAGTACGGCGACTCCAAGCAGGCCAACGCGCTGTTCACCGTGTCGCTCGCCGAGCGCGGCCTGGCCGCCACGTGCCTGCACCCGGGCGTCCTCAAGACCGGCTTCGCGGAGGGCACGTTCTTCATGAAGGTGGTGTGGCATCTGCCCGGTATGGGCGAGCCGGTCGAGGCCGGGGCGGAGCGGCTCGTCCATCTCGCGACCCACCCCGACGGCGTCGCGCATCCGGGGCGGTACTTCGTCAAGAACGCTCCCGCACGAGTGCCGGGGAAGATGTCCGACCCCGCCCTCGCCGCCGCCCTGTGGGAGGCGAGCCTCGCCGCCACCGGCCTGTCCGCCTGAGCCTGTCCGCCTGAGCCTGTCCGCCCGAAGGAGCGGCACGTTGCGACGCTCCGGGAAGACCGGGCGCCGGGTCACACGGTCGTCCGGATTCTCGGGCGCCGGACGGATCCACGACGGCGGAAGCGGGGCCGGGGGCGGCCGTACGAGAAGTTCGGGCAGTGTTCGCCCGCGGTTGCGCCGGTGCTCACGGACGGGTGACTAGGGTCCGGCCGCATGACCGTGACCGCTCCCGCCCGCCCGTCCGGTGTGGCCGTCGCCCGTGACCCGTTGCTGGACAACGCCAAGTTCCTGGCCATCGTGCTCGTCGTCTCCGGGCACCTCGTCGAGGATCTGCGGGACGTCCCCGCGGCGCACGCGCTCTACTTCTTCGTCTACCTGTTCCATATGCCACTCTTCATCGTCGTTAGTGGCTATTTGTCCCGAAATTTCACGTTTTCCCCGGGTAGGGCGCGCAAGCTCATCAGCGGTCTCGCGGTGCCGTACGTCATCTTCGAGACGGCCTATTCGCTGCCCCGCTTCTTCCTGTACGGCAAGCTCGAGATCAGCCTGCTCGACCCGTACTATCTGACCTGGTTCCTGATGTCGCTGTTCCTGTGGCGGCTGTCCACGCCCGTATGGCACCAGTTGCGCCGGCCCCTGGTGATCGCGGTCGGGCTGTGCCTGCTGTCGGGCACCAGCGCTCTGCCCGACGAGTTGTCGATGAACCGGACGTTCGGCCTGCTGCCGTTCTACGTGCTCGGCCTCATGCTCACACCGGAGCACTTCGACCTGCTGCGCGGGCGCCGGGTGAGGATCGCGGGCGGGGCCGTCCTGGCGGCGGCGCTCGCCGCGGCGTTCGCCGTGCACACGCTCGTGCCGACGGAGTGGATCCGCTGGCGTCACTCCAACCACCAGATCGGCGTGGACGACCTGACCGGCTCGCTCATCCGGCTCGCCATGCTGGCGGTGGGCGCCCTGCTGGTCGCGGCGTTCCTCGCGGTCACCCCGAGCCGCCGCACCTGGTTCACCGGCCTGGGCGCCGCCACGATGTACGCCTACCTGCTGCACGGATTCGTCGTGAAGGTGGCAGAGCGCTTCCACGACGCTCTCGTCAGCCCGCTCGGCGTGGCCGCCATGGCGGTCTTCGGGGCCGTCCTCGCGGCCCTGCTCTGCACGTCCCCGGTACGCGGGGCGTTCCGATGGGCGGTCGAGCCCGACGTCTCCTGGGTGTTCACCAGACGGCGCCATGACCGGAACTTCGTGCGTAAAGCCTCCGTTCTCCTGAGTGATGGTGCAGAGTAGGGCGAATCGCGCGGCCGGCCGGGCAGGGCACGGAAGACGGCTCTGTCACGGCACGGTGATACGGGGTAACGTGCGCGTTCGCGGTGCAGCCAGGAGCGGTGGAAACGACGGGGTGACGCGGGTGGTCGGCAGACAGGGCAGGGTCACGGGCAGGATCGGCCCCGGCCTCGTCGGCGAGGTGATGGTGCCCATCCGCGGGGGTGTTGAGGCGTTCTACGCCTATCCGAGCATTCCGGACGAGGAGATCCTGGTGGGGTCCATCGTCGTCGTCGTGGAGTACTCGCCCCCGCGCACCGTCTACGTCGCTCGCGCGGTCGTCTGACTCGCTCCCTCCTCCCTTCCCCCCATTACACGGAGGCTCCCATGCCAACGGAGATCGTGGTCGTGGGCGGTGTGGCCATCGTCGCCGTCATCGTCCTCATCCTCCTGTTCAAGGCCATCTGGCGCGTGGCCGAGCCCAACGAGGCGCTCATCATCTCGGGCCTTGGCGCGCACACCAAGAACGAGCTGGCCGACAGCCTCGGCTTCAAGATCGTGACCGGCAAGGGCACGGCGGTGCTGCCCGGTTTCCAGACCGCCCGGCGGCTGCGCCTCGACAGCCGGGCCACCAACCTGCAGGTCAACTGCGTGACCCAGCAGGGCATCCCGGTCCAGGTGCGCGGCGTGATCATCTACAAGGTGGGCGACGACTTCACCAGCATCGCGAACGCCGCGCGGCGATTCCTCGACCAGCAGGACTCGATGAACGGCGCCATCCACGAGCTGTTCACCGGTCACCTGCGCTCGATCATCGGCAACCTGACCGTCGAGGACCTCATCCTCAACCGTGAGCGGCTCACCAGCGAGACCCGCAGCTCCGCGGCCGACGAGATGAGCAAGCTCGGACTGGTGGTCGACTCGCTGCAGATCCAGGAGATCGAGGACGAGACCGGCTACATCACGAACCTCGGCAAGCCGCACGCCGCGAAGATCGCCGCCGCCGCGCGCATCGCCGAGGCGCAGCGCGACCAGGAGGCCACCGAGGCCGAGCAGGTCGCGGCCGCCAAGAAGGCCTCCGCCATCCGCGAGTCGCAGATCCAGCAGGCCGGCTACCAGGCGGAGGTGGACCAGGCGGCGGCCAAGGCGCGCCAGGCCGGCCCGCTGTCGGAGGCCACCGCGCGTCAGGAGGTCGTCGTCCAGGAGACGAGGGCCGCGGAGCTGGAGGCCCAGCTCGCCGAGCAGCGGCTCCAGTCGCAGGTGCGCAAGCCCGCCGACGCCAAGGCGTACGAGACCGTCACGCTGTCCCAGGCCGAGCGCGACGCGCGCATCGCCCAGGCCGAGGCGGAGGCCAGGGAGACCGAGCTGCGCGCCGCCGCCCAGGCGTCCCAGGTGAAGCAGGCGGCGGCGGCCGACGCCGAGTCGGTGCGGGTGCGCGGTGAGGCCGCCGCGGCGGCGACCAAGGCGACCGGTTTGGGCGAGGCCGAGGCGGCCAAGGCGCGGGGTCTCGCGGAGGCCGAGGCGGCCAAGGCCAAGGGTCTCGCGGAGGCGGAGGCGGCCAAGGCCAAGGGTCTGGCCGAGGCCGAGGCGATCAGGGCCCGTTCCGAGGCGCTGCGCGAGAACCAGGAAGCCGTCATCGCCCAGCAGCTCGCCGAGAACTGGCCGCAGATCGTCGAGGCCGGCTCGAAGGCATTCGGCAACGTCGACCACATGGTCGTGCTCAACGGCGCCCAGGGCATCGAGGAGATGCTGGCCAAGGCGCTGACGCTGGGCGGCACCGGGCTGGGCCTGGCGCGCTCCCTGCTCGCCGGGGGCACCCCGGCCGCGCCGAGTGTCAACGGTGCGGTTCCGCCGGCCGAGCCCGTCGCGAAGAACGCCGTCGACGGCGCCTCCTGACGGTGCGTGCGTTCGTCCCCGTCTCTCCGGACGGGGACGAACGTATCGGGTGTCACGACTCCACGGGGGTGAGGTCGAGCCGGGCCAGCCGGTCGGGGTCGGACAGGATGTCGATCGCGGCGATCCTGCCCTCGGAGACGGTGAAGCTCATGATGGAGATCGGCCGGTCGCCGATGGTGTTGACCAGGCCCGCGGCTCCGTTGACCAAGGCAGGGTGCGTGACGGCGGCGGTGGCCATGCGCTGGAAGGTGGCGAGCCGATCGGCCACCGCCCCGGCACCACGGATGATCTGCATGCCGCCGGTGAGCACGCCGCCGTCGGCTCGCAGCACCACGTCGGGGTCGAGGACGGTCAGCAGCGCGTCGAAGTCACCGCCGCGCGCGGCGGTCAGGAAGGCGTCCACCATCCGACGCTGACCGGCCGGATCCGGGTCGGGGCTCGGGGCGGCGCCGCGGACCCGCTGACGCGCCCGGCTGGCCAGCTTCTTGGCCGCCGCCGGTGTGCGGTCCACGATGGGCGCGATCTGGTCGAACGGCAGGCCGAACATGTCGTGCAGCACGAAGGCCAGCCGTTCCGCGGGGGTGAGGGACTCCAGCACCACCAGTAGTGCGAGCCCCACGGAATCGGCCAGCAGCGCGTGCTGCTCCGGATCGGCGGCGTTCCCGCGGCTGATCATCGGATCCGGGAGACGGGCTTGCAACGGCTCCTCACGCCGCGTCTTTCTGGCCCGGAGCATGTCCAGGCACACGCGGCCGACCACCGTGGTCAGCCAGCCGGCGAGGTTGTCGATGTCGTCGGCGTCCGAGCGGGCCAGCCGTAGCCATGCCTCCTGGACGGCGTCCTCTGCCTCCGTCAGTGAGCCGAGCATGCGGTAGGCGACGGCCCTCAGATGGGGGCGATGGCCCTCGAACTCGACGGCCAGAAGGTCATGGGGCTTCACGGGCGTTCCTCTCCTCGCGTATTTCGTACCGCTGACGGAACACGCCCGACGAAGGTGACCCACCTCCGCCGGTCACCTTCGTCACACGATCAACCGCGCCGGATCCCACGGCGTCGGCGACGGGATCACCCTGACCTTCGGCGCGGTCGCCGTCGCGCTGCTCATCGCCTTCCTGCTCATCCAGCGCGGCGCCCGCGCCCCGATGCTGCCGGCCAGGGTTCTGGCCGACCGCGGCAGGTCCGGCGCCATCCTGGTCATGCTGCTCATGGGCGCGGGGCAGCTGGCCACCTTCTATTTCCTCACCCTCTACATGCAAGCGATCGAGCACTACTCGCCCATGATCACCGGGCTGGCCTACCTGCCGTTCGCGATCGGGATCGGCCTGGGCTCCGGTGCCATCGGCCCAACGCTGCAGGCGCGCACCTCGACCCGGAACGTCCTGACGATCGGCATGGTGGTGGCCGCCGCGGCGATGGGCTGGTTCAGCCTGCTCGTCCCGGACCAGAACGCGTTTCTCGTGCTGCTGCCCGCCCAGCTCGTCGGCGGCGTCGGCCTGGGCATCGGCTTCGTCGCCGCCACCATCGGAGGCGTACGGGGGATCGCGCCGCAGGACTCGGGCATCGCCTCCGGGCTCGTCAACACAAGCCAGCAGATCGGCGGCGCCCTGGGACTGGCCGTCCTGGCCGGCGTCGCCGTGACCGCGACCGCGGACGCGCCGCGGGGCATGGCCGTGCGCGAGGCGCTCACCAGCGGCTACACCACCGGAATGCTCGGCGCGGGGGTGTTCTACCTGGCCGCCGTCGTCGCCGCCGCCCTCCTCCTGCGCGATTCGCCGAGACGGCGTCGCCGCGCACTCTGAGGCGTCCTGAAACCGATCACCATCGCCGGTCACCTTCACCGCCTGCGACCCGTCAGAGCGGTGACCACGACGAAAACCAGAAGGGAAGACCCCACGATGTCGACCACACCCGCGACCGCCCAGCAGGATGCCTCCCAGTCGCGTCTGCCCAACCCCGCCGAGCTCATCCCGGAGCTGAAGGACATCGGAGGAATCCTGTTCAAGGCCACGGGGAACGGTTCGGTCCCGGCGGCCACCATCAGCCTGCTGCACCTGCGCGCCGGGCAGATCGTCGGCAACACCTACCTGACCGTCCTGCACACAGGGAACCTCCGCAAGGCCGGGGAGACGGAGGAGCGCATCACCGCAGTGGCGTCATGGAGGGACGCCCCCTACTTCACCGGAGCCGAACGTGCCGCGCTGGCACTGGTGGAGGCCGTCCTCACCGCGAACCCGGCCGGGGAGCGCGTCTCCGACGAGCTGTACGCCCAGGCGCGTGAGCACTACGACGACAGGGCGCTGGCCACGCTCATCATGGCGATCGGCCAGGTCTGCTTCTTCATCCCCCTGGCCCTCATCGGCAAGCCGCTCCCCGGACTGTCACCGGCGGAGCAGTGGAGGCGCTAGCGCCAAGGCGCTCGGGGTGGGGGCACGGCGACCGTGCCTCCGCCCCGAGCGGGCAGGGAACCCCGGTCAGTCGAACGTCAGCTCGGTCGTACGGCGGGGCATGAGCAGCAGCGCGGCGACGCTGAGCACGGCCACCACGACGAGCGCGATGAAGATGTGGTGGACGGCGTCGTACAACGCGCCCCGGACGAAGGACGCGGTGGCCGTATGGGCCTGCGCGCCCTGGGCCTTCAACACCAGGCTCGTGGCGTCGAGGCTGCCCGGCAGGCGTCCCGCGACGTCGGCGGGCGGGTGGGCGAAGCGGTCCGACAGCGTCGCGTTGGAGATGGCGCCGAGCACGGCGGCGCCGACCGTGCTGCCGATCGAACGGCAGAACATGTTCGTCGCGGTGACCACGCCGCGGCGTTCCCAGCCGACGACCGACTGCACGGCGACCATCGTGGGGCTGGCCGACAGCCCGAGGCCGACGCCGACGACGAAACAGGCGACGGCGACCTGCCAGATCATCGCGTTCTGCCCGAGCAGCGCGCACAGCACGGTGCCGGCCACCACCACGACGACGCCGATCAGCGCGGTGTCGCGGAATCCGATGCGCATGTAGAAACGGCCGGAGAACGTCGCCGCGAGAGGCCAGCCGACGGTGAGCGCGGCCAGGGCGAAGCCCGCCACCAGCGCGCCGGTGCCCAGCACCCCCTGCGCGTACGTCGGGACGTACGAGGTGAGCCCGATGGTGAGGGCGCCGATGCCGAGCGAGGTCAGGTTGCCGCCGGTCAGCGTGCGGCGGCGGAACACCCACAGCGGCAGCACCGGCTCGGCCGCGCGGCGCTCCACGAGCACGAAGGCGACGATCAGGAGCAGCCCCGCCGCGAAGATCAGCAGGCTGGGCGCCGAGTTCCAGTCCCAGGCGACGCCGCCCTCCAGCAGGCCGAGGATGAGCAGCGAGGATCCGCCGGTGAGCAGCACGGCGCCGGTGTAGTCGATCCGGTGCGAGCCCCGCTTCACCTGCTCCTTGAAGCGCCGGGCGAGCATCCAGGCGGCCACCGCGCCGAGCGGCAGGTTGATGAAGAAGATCCAGCGCCAGGAGACGTATTCGGAGAACACACCGCCGAGCGTCGGGCCGACGACGGCCGACATGCCCCACACACTGGCGAGGTAGCCCTGGACGCGGGCCCGCTCCTCGACGGTGTAGAGGTCGCCGGCCATCGTCATGCTGATCGGCTGCACCGCCCCGGCCCCGATGCCCTGGATCGCGCGGAAGGCGATCAGCGCCGGCATGCTCCAGGCCACTCCGCACAGCACCGACCCGAGCAGGAACGCCGCGATGCCGAAGAACATCACCGGCTTGCGCCCGAAGACGTCGGCGAGCTTGCCGTAGATGGGGACGGTCACGGCCTGCGTGAGCAGGTAGATCGAAAACAGCCAGGGGAACTGGGAGAACCCGCCGAGGTCGGTGACGACGGACGGCACCGCGGTGGCGATGATCGTGCTGTCCAGCGCCACCAGAGCGGTGCAGAGCATGATGGCGGCGAGCACGGGACCGCGCTCCGACCGTAGGCCGATGCCCTTCGATGTCGTCGTCGTGGTCACGTGGAAGGCTCCCCTGAACGCGTTCGTGCACGTACGCGGGACCCGCCCGCCTGAAGCGGGAAGGCCCCGGAACAGGCCAACTATCGCAAACCGCCCAGCATTCCTCGTCGCCGATACGACGTCAGCCGCGGCGCTGGGTCTCCTCCAGGTAGCGCAGGACGGCCGTGACCCTCCGGTCCGCCCGGTCGGTGGGCGCCAGGTCGAGTTTGGCGAAGATGCTGCGGATGTGCTTGTGGACCGCGCCTTCGCTGACGAAGAGCCGTTCGGAGATGGCGGTGTTGCCCAGCCCCTCGGCCATCAGGGCGAGCACGTCGCGTTCCCGGGCGGTCAGCCGTTCCAGCCCGCTGTCGGAGCGGGTGCGCGTCAGCAGTTGGGCGACGACCTCGGGGTCGATGGCCGTGCCTCCGGCGGCCACCCGGTGCAGGGCGTCGAGGAACTCGCCGACGCGGCCGACTCTCTCCTTGAGCAGATATCCGAGCCGGTCGGTTCCGGCGGCGAGCAGTTCGGTGGCGAACGCCTGCTCGACATAGGCGGACAGCACGAGCACCGCCAGGCCGGGCCGACGGCGCCTGGCCTCCACGGCCGCTTCGATGCCCTCGGTGGTGTGGGTCGGCGGCATCCGGACGTCGACGATGGCCACGTCGGGCCGGTGGGCGTCGACGGCCGCCAGGAAGGTGTCCGGCGAGTCGGTCGTGGCCACCACGTCCAGCGACTCCGCGCGCAGCAGCAGCGCGACCCCTTCACGCAGCAACGGGTCGTCCTCGGCTATCACGATCCGCACGGCAACTCCACGTCGAGGGTGGTCGGCCCACCAGGTGGGCTGGTCAGGGTGAGACGCCCGTCGTGCGCCTCGATCCGGCTGCGCATGCCGGTGAGCCCGGAGCCGTGCCGTTCGTCCGCGCCGCCGACGCCGTCGTCCTCGATCCGCAGGGACAACCGGCCGCTTTCCCGCCGTACGGTCACCGTGGCGTGCCGGGCCCGGCTGTGCCTGGAGATGTTCGTGAGCGCCTCGGCGCTCACGAAGTAGGCGGTGGCCTCGATGGAGGCGGCGCATCTGCCGGGCGCGTCGACGTCGACCCGGCAGGGCACCCCGCAGTTCGCCGCGAGCCCGGCGAGCGCGTCGGCGAGCCCCCGGTCGGCCAGCACGGGCGGCAGGATGCTGCGGACGACCGTACGAAGCTCGGCCAGCGCCTGCTCGGCGGTCTCCTGGGCGCGTTCGAGCATGTCGTCGGCGCCCGGCCGGTTCTGCGCCAGCGCGCGGCGGGCCGCCCCGAGCAGCACGGTGACGGCGACCAGCCGGTTCTGCGCCCCGTCGTGCAGGGAGCGTTCGATCCGCCGCAACTCGACGGCGTGGGCGTCCAGCGCCGCCGCACGGGTGGCCGACAGCTGCGCGATGCGCAGGGACAGGTCCATGTCGGCGGTGGGCGCCAGGAGCCGGCGTCCCGGCCACGCCTGCAACCGGGCCATCCCGCTTCCGAGGACCAGGAAGCAGACGGCCAGCCCCACGCCGAGGAGCGCGACCGCCCAGGCGTCGGCGTCGTCGCGCACGTCCCAGAACACCAGGGTCGGGGCGGGATCCTCCACGGGCAGCGCCCGCCACCACAGCGGGTACGTGATGTCCTGCACGGCGTCCATCACCAGGGTCAACGCCGCCAGGCCGAGGAACAGGCCGAGCGTGGCGTGCACGAGGAGCCAGCACAGCTCCCGCCGTACGGCCGGATCGGCGAGGGCGGCGCGTACGCCGGCCGGCGCGGGTCCCAGATCGGGGATCTCCGGCCCCCAGCGGGACAACCGGCCGCGCTCCCGCTCGGCGACGGACCGCACGACACGCGGCACGGTGGGCGCCAGGAGCAGGCCCAGACCGATCACGCAGGTGAGCGCGACCAGGACGAGCCACAGCAGACCGGCGAGCGCCAGCAGCGCGGTGCCGAGACCGCCGACGAGGTGTTCGAAGGCGTCGAAGAGGCCACGGGCGCGTGCGGCGACGCCCCTCCGGCCGTCTCGCGGGCCGTCGTGCCGGTCGTCTTGCCCGCCGTCCTGCCGGTCGTCTCGCCGGGTGTCGGCCGGCTTCCGCTGGCGCGCCGCCATCGTGCACCCCCTCGGGCCAAGGAGCTTAGGGTCTTTTCGCGGCCTATGTGCCTGGGTCCGGGCTTCCGGCGCGATGGTTCGGCGCGACGGTTCAGCGCTGCGGAGTGAGTTCAGGCGCGGGTTCCCCGGCCGGACGGTATCCGAGGCGGCCGCGGGTCGCGAGGAGCACCAGGACCGCCGCCGTGGTGGCCGCGAGCAGGGTGACATGACTCGCGGCCTCGGGGGTGTCGATCGACGGGAACATGCCCGAGTAGACGATCGACATGAAGTTGTTGACGCTGACGTGCAGCAGCATGACCAGCGGCAGGCTCTGGCCGGTCCGGTTGAACACCCAGGTGACGACCACGCTGAAGACGGAGGCGAAGGCGATGAACTCGCCGACCCTCATCCAGGTGACGTCCGGCCACCCGCCCCACTGGCTCAGGAACAGCGGCAGATGCCAGACGCCCCACAGCGGACCGAGGATGACGGTGGCGCCCAGCGGGCCGAACCTGCGCTGCATACGGGGCAGGGCGAAGTCACGCCAGCCGGGCTCCTCGGCCAGCCCGGTGGTGACCATCTGGAGCAGCAGGCTGGGCACGTAGGCGACCAGCGCGGCGACGGGCGGCATGCGGAGGTCGTCGCCGGAGAGCGCGAGACCGGTGACCATGATGGCGGCGGGGACGCCCAGGGCGGCCACGAGATACCAGACCCAGCCGACCCGCCACTTGGTCATCCGCCCGACCCACCGGCGGACGCCTTCCCTGCCGTCGGCGACCCTGGTCACGATGTACGCGGCGAAGATGGGGCCGAGGTAGGCGCCGGGGAGGACGCCGGCGAACTGGGTCGTACCGAGCAGCGAGGGGAAGTCGAAGTCCCAGACCCCCAGGCCGTTGTTCGACAGGACGTAGGGTAACCAGGCCGCCCAGCTCATGAGGTTGGCCAGGGCGAAGAAGCCGACCAGCGGGCGGCGGCGGATGAAGCCCCGGATCCCGGTCTCGCTCGTGTGGTTTCCGGCCTCCGGCCGGCTGTCGACTGCCATTTCACTGTCTCCCGTGGAGTGCTCGACTGACAGTGATCAGCACACCAGCCGCGGGCCCTCCCGGTCGCTCCCGCGTGCTGCCCAATGGAGGTATAGCCAGGGGTACCACGGAGGGAACGACCAGGTCAGGGCGTCGGCCCGGAGACCGGGAGAGGGTGCGGAGCAGGCCGGAGGCGGCCGTTCAGGGCCGCCACGTGCCCTGAACGGCCCTCCTCCCGACGATCAGATGAGCACGTGCGCCTCGGGGTTGCCGGCGAAGCAGAACTGCGCGTTGCGGGTCAGCTTGTAGTCGGCCGCCTGCCAGGTGTGGGCGGTGGCGTCCGAGCCGCGCATGTAGATGAAGTTGTAGCGGTCGGCCGAGTAGATCCGGACGCCCTCCTCCTTGCAGCGCCGTACCAGCCGGGTGTCCTCGCCCGCGTTGACCGCCTCGAACGGGAAGGCACGCAGCAGGTCGGTCTTGGCCAGGATCGTCGCCCCCTGGATGAGGTGGGCGTAGCGGTGCTCCAGCCCCGGCAGGCGGAAGATCGTGACGTCCTGGTCGGGGAAGTACGTGTAGTGCGCGCCCTTGCCGACCATCTCGGCGTCGGCGTAGTCGAAGGAGCGGACCAGGTCCGACAGGTAGTGCTCGCCGTAGATGTTGTCGTCGTCCATCTTCGAGATCAGCTCGCCCTCGGCGTGGGCGATGCCGTGGTTGAGCACCTCGCCGAGCGTCCAGGACGGATCGGCGGTCAGCACCTTCACGGCCGGGATGCCCGCCGCGAGGGCCTTGTCCCGGACGACCGCCGGGTCCTCCGACAGGCCGTGCATGACCAGCACGAGTTCCAGGTTGCGGTGCCGCTGCCGCGCCACCTGGCTGATCGCGTGTTCGAGCTGGCCGGCCCGGTTGGTCGGCAGCACCACGGAGATCGACCGCGACCGTGAGACGACCGGCAGGCCGAGGTCGCCGAGGATCTGGTCGACCCGGTGCGAGAACAGGTGTTTGTCGAACACCTCGCGCATCGCCAGGTGGCCCTGGCGCGCCCGCAGCTCGGGGCTGTTGATCAGGTAGATGGCCCGGTTGTACGCCTCCTCCTGGGAGTGCGCGACCGGGATGAGCGGGCCGAAGGTCTCCTCGATGGCCCGCGACCACCCCGACAGCACCGTGGTCGAGCAGGCCGACAGCTCGAAGACCCGGCGCGCGCACATGGTCGGCGAGTCGATCACCGAGTTCACGTTCAGGAAGACCTTGTACATCTTGTACGCGGCCAGCATCTGCTCGTACGGCAGCTCGCCCACGATGTGGGGGCGGTACTCCTCGGGCCAGGCGTACTTGTCGGCCACGGAGGCGTTCCTGGCGTAGATGTGCAGGCCGAGCGGGCGTACGGGCGCGAGGATCGTCTCCATCTGCTCGCGCCGCTCGGGGTGCTTGTCGCGGAAGTACATCCCCGCGAAGACCACGTCGTACGGCCGGCCCTGCTTGGTCTGGATCGGGTTGTGGATCCGGGGCTGGGCGGCGAACTGCAGCACCCCGACACGGTCATGACCCAGCATCTCTCGATATTTCGGGATCATGTCGCCGTCGCACGTGTACACGTAGTCGAACAGCTTGGCCGTGTCGATGAAGAAGTCGAAGTTGGGCGGGTCCTCCTTGTTCCAGAAGACCGTGGGGATGCCCTCCTCGCGGCACCAGGCGATCAGGTCCCGCAGCTCCTGCTTGGGCGCGTTGGTCCCGGTCATCTGGTAGCGCCAGCGGCCCTGGTTGCCGTGCCAGGCCGACTCGCAGAACAGCATCTCGGGACGCTTCTCGGCGAAGATCTCGCGCCAGTCCTGCAGGCCGAACTCGATCTGGTCCCACTCGTACTTGAAGGCCATGCGGGAGAAGTCGTCGAGGATCACCGCGACGCGCAGGTCCGGCCGTACGATCGGGCCGTCCGGCCACTTGAGGCCCGGGATCTTGACCTCGGGGCCCCGCGCCTCGGCGGCGGCGGCGACCTCGATCGCGGAGGGCGGCGCCTTCGGCGCCTTCTTGCCGTCCTTCATCGCCTTGCTGAGGTCGCGCGGCAACCGGACGATCTTCTTGGGCTTCGCCGCGTTCGTCAGCACCTGCGCGACCCGGTAGGGCTTCTGCGTCTGGGTGGCCTGCAGCCTCCAGAGGGCGTAGTCCGCGCGGGCCTCCTGGTAGGCGAGCCGGTTCTCCAGGTCGCGGATCCGCTGCTCGTACTGCTCGACGTGCTTGCGCTCCTCGGGCAGCCAATTCACCGGCCCCAGCCGCTGGAAGCGGGGCTCTTCAGGAGTCTCTTCGGTCTCAGCCATACCTCTCCCCTTTACGGAAGGGTCATCGTACGGGGGTCAGCGCCGCCTTTATGCCTGAATAGGGGTTTCGCTCGCCGGTCGCTAGCGCGCCCGGCCTTTGGCGGCGGGGGAGAGGTTGTCATCGCGGAGCCAGGCCTCGATGACGCGGGCGATCCGCGGCCCGGCCGCGCCGTCCCACAGCGGCGGCAGCTCGCCGCTCGGCGTCGCCGCGCCGTCCGCCAGCGCCTTGGACGCCGCGGCGGGCAACGAGGCGGGGGTGACGAGCCGGTTGGTGCCGTGGGTCACGGTGACCGGCCGCTCGGTGTTGGGCCGCACGGTGAGGCAGGGGACGCCCAGCATGGTCGTCTCCTCCTGGACGCCGCCCGAGTCGGTCACCACCAGGGCGGCGCCGCGCACCAGGGACAGGAAGTCCACGTAGCCGAGCGGGTCAACGATCTTCAGGCTCTCCCGGTCCACGAGACCGGCCTCCGCCAGCCGCTGCCGGCCGCGCGGGTGGAGCGGGACGACGACCGGCACCTGATCGGCCACTCCGAGCACGGCGTCCACCAGTTCGCGGGCCGCCTCCGGGTCGTCGACGTTCGCCGGCCGGTGCAGCGTGGCGACGGCGTACCGCCCGGAGATCCCCAGCCGCTCCTGTACGGGGGCGGGGTCGAGCTTCGGCAGCGCGGCGAACAGGCTGTCGATCATCGGGTTGCCGACGAGGTGCACCTTCGCCGGGTCCACACCCTCGTTGGCCAGGTGCGACAGCGCCTCGGGCGAGGTGGCGAACAGCAGGTCCGACAGCGCGTCGGTGACGACCCGGTTGACCTCCTCGGGCATCTCCCGGTCGAACGAGCGCAGGCCCGCCTCGACGTGCGCCGTCGGCACGTGCAGCTTGGCGCAGACGAGGATCGCCGCGAGCGTCGAGTTCACGTCGCCGTACACCACCACGAGCGCCGGGCGGTGTTCGAGCACCACGTCCTCCAGCCCCGTGAGCAGGGCCGCCGTCTGCCGGGCGTGGGTCCCGCTGCCGACGCCGAGGTTCGCGATCGGCTCGGGCAGCCCCAGGTCGGCGAAGAACACATCCGACATCAGCGCGTCGTAGTGCTGGCCGGTGTGGATGATGCCCTGCCGGATCCCGAGCTCGGCCAACCCCTTGACGACCGGGGCCGCCTTGACGAAGTTGGGCCGGGCGCCCAGTACGTGCAGGACGAGGGGGTTGTCTCTCATCTACCTCGCCTTTCGCCTTTTCTCCGACCTGGGACAAACGTTGCCTATGGTACGGTCGCGCCGTGGAAACCGAGGCCAACAAGCCCACAAAGGCCGTGTCCGCCGCGTCCGCGAAGGCCGGCCTCGGCGGCTTCCTCCGGGGGTTCGCGAAGAACCCGGTTCTCGTCTCCCGGATCTTCGTGAGCAAGGTCAAGTCCGACCCCATGCGGGTCGCCCAGGCCGCCGCCGACGCGATGCCGCCCGGGGTGCGCCCGGTCGTCGGCCGCGTCGCCTGGCCCGCGGCCCGGTTCGTCAAGGTCAGGACCCGCAAGATCCTGCAGCGTGCGGCCAAGGGCCCGCTGCGGGACGCCAAGGCCCACTTCGAGGCCGGCCGGATGTCCGACGCGGTCAAGGTGCTCCAGCCGCAGAGCCGCTGGCCGTTCGTCCGCCGGAGGATGGCCTACTACGAGGGTGAGCTCGCCGCGCTCGGGCCCACCCCGATCCCGCCCAAACCGAAGATCATCATGGGTGAGCGGGTGCCCGGCCGGGTGCTGCACATGGTCACCAACGCCCTGCCGTACACGCAGGCCGGCTACACCGTGCGCACCCACCGCATCGTCAGCGCCCAGAAGGCGGCCGGGCTCGACCCCCACGTCGTGACGAGCTGGGGCTGGCCCATGCTCCAGGGGCACACCGACGCCGAGGCGTTCGAGGAGATCGACGGCATTCCCTACTACCGCCTGCTGCCCAAGGGCGAGATGCCGTTCGAGAGCCAGGGGCGCATGATCCGGGGCGCCGCGGACGTCTCGGAGCTGGTCAGGACCCTCCGCCCGCAGGTCCTGCACGCGGCGACCGACCACCGCAACGGCTCGGTCGCGCTCGCCGTGCGCGAGCGGACGAACACCCCCTTCGTGTACGAGGTGCGCGGCTTCCTGGAGGAGACCTGGGTCTCCCGGGACCCGGCCAGGGTCGGCAGCGAGCGGCACAGACTCCAGCGTGAGCGCGAGGCGCACATCATGCGCGAGGCCGACGCGGTCGTCACGCTGGCCGAGACGATGGCCACCGAGATCGTGGAGCGCGGCGTGCCCAGGGAGCGCATCTTCCTCGCGCCCAACGCCGTGGACGACTCCCTGCTGACCGCGGACTACGACGGAGACACGTTCCGCGACCAGTTCGGGATCGGCCGGGACGAGATCGTTGTGGGCTCGGTGTCGAGCATCGTCGCCTACGAGGGCTTCGCCACGCTGCTGAACGCCGCCGCGCTGCTGCGTGACGCCGGAACGCCGGTGCGGGTCCTGCTGGTCGGCGACGGGGCCGAACGGCCCGCGCTGCTCGAACAGGTCGAGCTGCTCGGCCTGAAGGAGGCGATCCTGCCCGGCCGGGTGGGGCCGGACGAGGCGTTGCAGGCCCAGGCGGCCATCGACATCTTCGTCTGCCCGCGTGAGGACCTGCGCGTCTGCCGCCTCGTCACGCCGCTGAAACCGGTCGAGGCGATGGCCCTAGGCAAGCCGGTCGTGCTGAGCGACCTGCCCGCGCTGTCGGAGCTCGTCGGCGGCGAGGGAGCCGGCCTGCTGGTGCCGCCCGGCGACCCGGCGGAGCTCGCCAAGGCGCTGGCCGCGCTGCGCGACGATCCGGAGCGCCGCCGCGCCATGGGCGAGGCCGGTAAGGCCGAGGTCGCCGCGCACCGGACCTGGAGCAGCCTGGCCCGCACTTACCGAGGGATCTACCAGTCGTTGACCGAAAGCCGATAAACAGCAGAAAGTCGGATGTGTTGCATCAGGCATGCTTGGTTCCGAGTTGAGATAACCTTTGCGACCATGAAGTGTTGTTTCCGCCCCCAGGTTCCCCCCAAGGCCTCGTCGTGACAGCCTTCGATCTCACGATCATCGGGCTGGGATACGTGGGCATGCCGCTGGCCAAGGAGGCCACGGCGGCGGGCCTGCGGGTGGCTGGTCTGGACGTCGACCCCCGCAAGGTCGATGCCCTGAACGCCGGCCGCTCCTACATCGACGACCTGACCGACGCCGATCTCGACGCGATGCTGTCCGCCGGCTTCACGGCCACGCTGGACGCCTCCGTGCTGTCGCGGTCGCGCACGATCGTCATCTGCGTCCCGACGCCGCTGGACGAGGACCACCGTCCGGACCTGTCGGCCGTCGAGGGCGCCACCAGGACCGTCGCACAGCACCTTCAGGCGGGCACGCTCGTCGTGCTGGAGTCCACCACGTGGCCCGGCACCACCGACGAGCTGGCGCGGCCGATCCTGGAGCAGTCCGGCCTGACGGCCGGCGAGGACTTCCACCTGGCGTTCTCGCCGGAGCGGATCGACCCGGGCAACCCCAAGTTCGGCCTGCGCAACACCCCCAAGGTCGTCGGCGGCTACACCCCCGCCTGCAAGGAGCGGGCCGCCGCCTTCTACGCCCAGTTCGTCGAGCGGGTCGTGCCGGTCAGCGGCACCCGCGAGGCGGAGATGGCCAAGCTGCTGGAGAACACCTACCGGCACGTCAACATCGCCCTCGTCAACGAGATGGCGATCTTCTGCGACGAGCTCGGGGTGAACCTGTGGGAGGCCATCGAGGCGGCTTCCACCAAGCCCTTCGGCTTCCAGAAGTTCCTGCCGGGCCCCGGCGTCGGCGGGCACTGCATCCCCGTGGACCCCTCGTACCTGTCGTACACGGTCCGCAAGCTCGGCTATCCCTTCCGGTTCGTCGAGCTGGCCCAGGAGATCAACGAGCGGATGCCCTCGTACGTGGTGGCCCGCGTGCAGCGGCTGCTCAACCGGGCCCGCAAGCCCGTGAACGGCTCGCGCGTCCTGCTTCTCGGCGTGACGTACAAGCCGGACATCGCCGATGAACGGGAGACGCCCGCGATCCCCGTCGCGGAGGCGCTCTTGGAGTTGGGCGCGGAGCTGTCGTTCTGCGACCCGTACGTCAAGGAGTGGTCGGTCGAGGGCAGGGCGATCCCCCGCGAGGAGGACCTGGGCGAGGCCGTGGCCGCCGCCGACGTGGTGGTCCTGCTGCAGCAGCACTCGGTGTTCGACCTTGACGTCGTGGAGGAGCGAGCCCCTCTCGTGCTGGACACTCGCGGCGTTCTGGCCACGAGTGATCGCGTCGAGCGGTTGTAGGAAGGGTTTCGCGCGTGCACGTGCTCGTCATGACGGTGGTGCATCACCCCGAGGACGCCCGGATCCTGCACCGGCAGATCCGCGCGCTCGTCGACGCCGGTCATGAGGTCACGTATGCCGCGCCGTACACCGCCCGAGGGGTCGTGCCGCGTTCGTGGGTGACGGGTGTGGACCTGCCCAGGGCCGCCGAGCGGCGCCGCCTGGCGGCGGTGCGCGCGGCGCGCAAGCTCTTCAAGAGCATGCGCGGCAAGGTCGACCTGGCGCTCATCCACGACCCCGAGCTGCTGTTCGCGGTCGCCGGGGTGCGCAGGCGACCGCCGGTCGTGTGGGACGTCCACGAGGACACCCCCGCGACGTTGTCGCTCAAGCCGTGGCTGCCGGCGTTCCTGCGCCCGCCGACGCGGTTCCTCGCCCGGCTCCTCGAAGGGACCGCCGAGCGCCGGCTGCACCTGCTGCTGGCCGAGTCGGCGTACGCCGGGCGGTTCAAACAGCAGCACCTCGTGGTGCCGAACGAGACCTGGGTGCCCGACAGCGTCAGCCCGCCCGGCGACGACCGGGTGGTGTACCTCGGCTGGCTGTCGGAGGCCCGGGGCGTGCAGGAGGCCGTCGAGGTGGCCCGCCTGCTGCGGCCGCACCGCGTCGCGGTGGAGCTCATCGGCTACGCCGACCCGCAGAGCCGCCCTCTGCTGAACGAGGCCGTCGCCCAGGGCGTGCTGGAGTGGCGCGACTTCATGCCGAACGACGAGGCGCTCAAGCGGCTCGACGGCGCGCTCGCCGGGCTCTCGCTGCTGCACGACGAGCCCAACTACCGCCACTCGATGCCCACGAAGATCGTGGAGTACATGGCGCACGGCATCCCGGTCATCACCACTCCCTCGCCGCGGGCCGTGGAGCTCGTGGAGCGGTACCAGTGCGGCCTGGTCGTCCCCTGGCGGGACGCCCAGGCGGTGGCGCGGGCGGTGCTCCAGCTCAGGGACAACCCCTTCGAGCGGAACGGGACCGGCGGACGCGGCTACGCCGCCGCACGGGCGTACCACCACTGGCCCAACTCCGCACGCCGGTTCGTCGACCAGTTGGAGACCTGGGCGGGCGTCAAGCGCTGAGGACGCACCCGTCACACGGGTCGTACGGACGGGTCTGAACGCGCGGTGAACACTGCTCGGGACGGCTCGTGACGACCGTCGGGCAGTGCGATAAGCGGGTAGTCTGTGCGCAGCAAGATCATTTGAACGACGGGCGGTAGTGTCCTGAAAGTGCGCTGGCTCACTCTGATCCTGGGCGTGGTGATTCTCGCCGGTGTCGCATCCGTGGTGATCGTCCTCCGCGACGGGAGCACCGGTTCCGGCACCGCCAGCGCCGGGCAGACCGCCCCCGTGACACCCGGGATCGGGTCGCCGACGCACAGCGAGTTCACCGACCCCTGCGGAACGTTCGAGACCGCCGCGACCACGCCGTACGCCGTGAGCGGCTACTGGCTGATCCCGACCTCCGACCCCTGCACCTGGCGGAGTCAGCTCGAGGCCATCCACCGCCTCGGCGGAGACACGGTCGTGCGCCTCGGCTTCGGCCTGTCGCCGCGCGAGACCGACGACGCGGGGCAGGTCCTGGAGGCGTCGACCCCCGAGGGGAAGAACCCGAAGCCCGATGCCAGGTACGCCCGCTGCGTCGAGAACGGGCTCACCTGCCTGAAGGCGGCGGAAAAGGAGCTTCAGGCGGCCAACCCGGGCAACCGCATCACGCGGACGTACGTCTACCGCACCGACGAGCGGTTCGGCCATGGCATCTTCCGCTGCCCGCAGATGGAGCACGAGGTCGTCGTGGGGGACGCCGTCTTCTTCCGGCTCCTCGCGCCCGAGGACGGCTCGGACGACCCCACCTGCGACTTCACCCGTGAGGGGCGCGGCTTTCACCTGATCCTCGTCTCGGCGGGCGCCGAGGACAGCCTCAGCGAACTGCTGGGCCTCGGCGACCGGTTCGGCATCAAGGTCTTCCCGGCCCTGCCGCTCGCGCCGCGCGACCCCGAGGAGTCCACCCGGGCCGACCCCCGGCACATCGGCACGCTCACCACCCTGACGCGGCGGATCCTGCAGGACTACGGCGACCGCTTCAACGGCCGCGAGTCCCTGGGCGGTGTCTACCAGCCGTTCGAGCTGCAGCTGCGGGACTGGCCCGACCCGAGCAAGGTCCAGACGCTCCAGGTGTACGCCGAGCAGCACCTGATCGTCGAACAGGTGCTGCCGGACAAGCCGATCCTGGTGAGCCCGTACATCGACAGCCGCAGACGGGTGAAGTACACCTCCACGCCCGGTCAGGTGGCCGAGGGCTTCAAGGCCCTCGCACGCACCGGCGTGGAGATCATCGCGCCGCAGGACGGCCGGGGCACGGGCAAGGTCGGCCTGTTCTGGCCCAACTGGAAGAACAAGCCGGTGGACGACAGCCTCAAGCCGGTCGTCGGCGAGAGCACGTACGCCACGGCCTACTACGGCGCCACACGGGACTACTACCGCGCGATGTCCCTGGCCCGCCAGGAGCTGGCCCAGGAGAACATCCAGGTGGAGCTGTGGGCCAACGTGGAGGCCTTCGAGCCGTCCACCTCGATCGAGGCATGCGGCCGTCAGGGCACCCGCGGGCGCACGGACAAGCCCAGGCTGGACACGCAGGTGACGCTCGCCGCGCCGTACGTGTCGAAGATCATCTCGTACATGTGGAGCGACTTCTTCACCTGCGGCTCGCCGTCGCTGTCGGAGGAGATCGCGGCGGACTGGGACCGACCGATTCCGATCGAGGCGCAGCGGCGCTCCCGGCAGATCCAGGACGGCCTGGAGATCCGCGGCTACCACCTCGGCTCGGCCAAGGTCACGCTGAGCTGGCCGGGCCTGGACACCCCGCGGGTCGTCGACTCGGCCACGGTCGGCTGGCACGACCCCACGCCGATCACGGGGCTGCCGACGGGCACGGAGATGATCTGGATCCCGGTGGACTGGGCCACCGTCCCCGGCGACGTCTGGATACGGGTGGAGGTCACCTCCACCGACGGCAGGAAGGCCGCCGAGGCGGTCTACTACCACAACACCGCCTGACCACCCTTCCCGCGAGCGTCGGGAGGGGCCGGGCCGTACCGGCCCGTGTCCCGGTTCCCCTGTCCCGTCTGGGCCCGGCAATGTCCGCGCCAGGAACGGACAATGCCGCGGCGGGGCGCCCGCGCGGCCGGCCCCGCGCGCTGATCTTCTTTGCCTGCGCCGCCGCGTGGCAGATCCCGCGCCGCAGGCGGAGCGACGGCCGGCCCGTCCACGCCGGTTCCGAGGTGCCCGCCGCATCGGGGCATCCGACGATCGACAAGGAGACCGCACATGAACCGACTTCGTCACCTCCTGCCCGCAGGGCTCGCGGCGGGCACGCTGGTGGGGGCGATGGCCCTGGCCGCCCCGGCGGCCACCGCCGCCCAGGCCGCGAACGCGCGTTCCTACGTCGTCACCGCGCTCGACTACAACAGCACGGGCTGGACCTACCGCCAGGTGCCCGCCACGACGCAGGTGCCGGGCTTCGCCGAGCGGGGATTCGACGACAGCGCCTGGCCGGCGGGACAGGCGGGCTTCGGCACCACCAACGGCACCTGTTCGTGGAACAACGCGGCCAGCGTCAAGACCCCGTGGGCGGTCAACACCGACATCCTCGCGCGTCACTGGCTGCACCTGCCGCGGGACGCGCAGGCGGTGCGCATCCAGGGCACGGTGGACAACGACGCGCAGGTCTACTTCAACGGCCACCTCGTGCAGAGCGTGAAGAGCGGCGCCTGCGCCGCCGGGGCGATCGACGTCGTGGTGTCCGCGGCCGACCTGGACTGCTGCAACCTGCTCGCCGTACGCGGCCATGACGCCGGCGTGGCGGCCTACCTGAACCTCCGGGTGACCTACGTCAAGCCCACGCAGGCGCTCTGACGTTCCCGGTGGTGTGTCGCCCGGCCCCGTACGCGCCGGGCCGGGCGACGTCCGGGGGCACGCGGTGGTGAGGCTCCCCGCCGACTCAGGACGGCCCGAACCGCGGCCCGCGTCCTGTAGCGTGCTGCACATGATCCCGCGCATTCCGGTCAGCGTGGATCTGGTCGTGCTCACCGTCAGGTCCCAGCAGCTCAGCGCCCTCGTCTGGCGGCGCGACCGGCCGCCGTACGAGGGCCGGTGGGCGCTTTCCGGCGGTTTCATCAAGCTGGAGGAGGACCTTCCGGCCGCGGCGGCCCGCGTGCTGGCCGAACGGGCCGGCCTTCCCGGGGCGCCGGTCCACCTCGAGCAACTCCAGACCTACGGATATCCGGACCGCGATCCGCGCCAGCGGGTTGTCAGCGTGGCCTACCTGGGACTCGCCCCGGACCTGCCCGCGTCGACCGAGGCCCACATGAGCTGGCAGCCGGTGGCCGAGCTGACCGAGATGGCCTTCGACCACCGCAGGATCATGCTCGACGGCGTGGAGCGGGCCAGGGGCAAGCTCGAATACACCTCGCTCGGCGCCGCCTTCTGCCCGCCCGAGTTCACCGTCGCGGAGCTCCGCCGGGTCTACGAGATCGTCTGGGGACGGCCGCTCGACCCGCGAAACTTTCACCGGAAGGTCACCAAGACGGAGGGCTTCCTCGTGCCCACCGGGCGCACGACGACCCGCGACGGTGGCCGTCCGGCCATGCTCCACCGCCGCGGTCCCGCCGTGCTGTTGCATCCGCCCATGCTGCGCACCTGACCGGCGGCGCCCGGCGGGGGGCGGGTCCGGCCGGTGAGCGGGACGCCGCCTGCCTCGGCCGGACATCCGGGCGAGGATACGGAGGCTCGACGGGTTTCGCCCACCGAATGCTCCGACTCACAGTGATCTTTCAGGATATATTCCGGCCTATGCTGGCTGCGGCCCCCCGCATCCCCGATGCGCCGGCCATTCCTCCCGGACCGTCCCGGCTGCGCGTTCTCGACCTTCTGCGGTTCTGCGCGGCCCTCGGCGTCGTCCTCTTCCACTTCGGCGAGACGCGTGCCTGGGGCACGCCCAACGCCTTCCCCGCGCTGAGCGCCGTGACCATGTTCGGCGTGTACGGCGTGCGCCTGTTCTTCCTGATCAGCGGATTCGTGATCCTGATGAGCGCCTGGGGCCGCACGCCCGGCCACTTCGCGGCGTCGCGGATCGCCCGGCTGTTCCCCGCGTACTGGGCGAGCGTGCTCGCGCTGGGCGGCCTGGCCGTCGGAGGCCTGATCACCGACCACCGGCCGAGCCTCACCGAACTGCTGGCCAACATGACGATGCTCCAGCACGGCTTCCGCGTACGCGATCTGGAGATCGTCTACTGGACGCTGTGGCAGGAGCTGGTCTTCTACGCCCTCATCGCCTGCCTGGCGGCCGTGGGGATCACCTACAGGCGGTGCCTGGCGTTCATGGGCGCATGGGTGCTGTTGCTGGCGATCGCCGACCGGGTGGACGCCGACCTGCTGCAGGCGGTGCTCGTCCCGTTCAGCGCGCCGTACTTCATCGCGGGGATGGCCCTCTATCTCATCCACCGCTTCGGCGGGTCGCTGTTCCCCTGGCTGTTCGTGGGCATGGGCTGGATCCTCGCGCTCTACTCGGCGCTGAACGAGGGGCCACCGGCGGTCCGGAGATACGGCCAGGCGCTGGGCTCGGCGCTCGTCGTGGGCGTGATCTCGCTGATCTTCCTGGTGATGATCCTCGTGGCGGTCGGCGCGTTCGTCCGGATCGACTGGCGGTGGCTCACCTTCCTCGGCGCGCTGACCTATCCGCTGTATCTCTTCCACCACCACGTCGGGTTCCTGCTGATCCAGTGGCTCCACCCGGTGCTGGGCAACCGCGTCACGCTCCCGCTGGCCGTGGCCGCCGCGCTCGTGGTCGCGTACGGCGTGCACCGCCTGGTCGAGCGGCCCCTGCAACCCCGGATGCGCGCGGCGCTGGAGCGCTCGCTCACGGCCGACTCCGCCCACGTCCCCCTGCCGGAGACGGCGGCGGCCTCCGCCGTGCCCGTGGTGTCCGCACCGGTGTCCCCGCAACTGTCCGCGCCGGTGTCCCCGCCGCTGCGGGCCCCGGCGCCGTACGCGGAGACGCCCGGCACCGGCTACTTGCCGCGCGGCGGGTAGATCTCGCCGCCGCGCAGGGTGCGGTCCTGCAGCAGGGTCGTGAGCGTGACGAACTTGTAGTGCTCCTTCTCCAGCGCGGTGAGCACGCCGGGCATCGCCTTGACGGTCTCGGGAACGATGTCGTGCAGCAGGATCACACCGTCGCGCTTGGCGAGCTTCAGCGTGCGCTGGGCGATCACCTTGGTGTTCCGGGCCTGCCAGTCGAGCGTGGACCCCGTCCACAGGATCTGCGGCAGTCCCAGGTCGGCCATGAGACCCGAGACCCTGGCGTTGGTCGCGCCGTTCGGCGGGCGCATGTAGTCCGGCTTTTTGCCGATCATCTGGAAGATGACGTCGGAGGTGCTGGAGACCTCTTCGAGCACCTCACTGTCGGACAGCTTCGTGAGCGAGGGGTGGGTCCAGGTGTGGTTGCCGATGTCGTGCCCCTCCTCGTAGATCCGCCGGGTGAGCTCGGGCCGGTTGGCCACCTTCCGGCCGAGGAGAAAGAACGTGGCCTTGGCCTTGTGCTTCTTCAGCGTGTCGAGCAGCTCGGGGGTGTAGGGCCAGGGGCCGTCGTCGAACGTGAGGGCGATGCACTTGTATCGGGCGCAGTAGGGCACGTTCTTCTTCTTGACCCCGGTCTTCTGCACTCCGGTCTTCACCCCGGCCGGGGCCGCGGCCTTCGCGGTCACGGCCGCTGCCCCGGAGGTCGCGGCGGTCGCGGAGCCGGCCGCGGTGGGAACGACGCACACGCCGGCTGCGCAGGCACCGGCCATCACGATTTGTACTTTCCGCCACATGTCGGTGGATCTTAGTGCTTGTCCCCCGATGTGACAGGTGACGAAGACGACTGCGAAGTGAACCGGGCTCTGCGGCGGATTAGTGGTGTACCTGAAAGAAGGGACGCCATGCGGATGACCGCTCCCCCCAATACACCCGGAAGACTCGACGACGCCGTGCTCATCGAGCAGTCACGGCATCGGCCCGAGTCCTTCGCCATGCTGTACGACCGCCACTTCGGTGACATCTACCGCTATGTCGCCGCGCGGGTCGGACCGCAGACCGCCGACGACCTGGCGTCCGAGACGTTCCTGGTCGCTTTTCGCAAACGACATGACTTCGATCCCGGCCGTGGCGTCGTGCGCCACTGGTTGTACGGAATCGCCACCAACCTCCTCGCCGGCCATCGCCGCAGCGAGACCCGGAGGCTGGAGGCGCTGGCCAGGGTGCCGCCGCAGGACCCTGCCGAGGGCGAGCACGCGGACCGCGTGGCGGCGCAGGTGACCGCGGCGGGCGCTCGGCGCCGGCTCGCCGCCGAACTCAGCCGGCTGCCTGACGGCGAGCGAGACGTGCTGTTCCTCGTCGCGTACGGCGATCTCAGTTACGAGGAGATCGCGCAGGCACTCGACATCCCCTTGGGCACCGTGGCCTCCCGGCTCCACCGGGTGCGCAGAAGGCTGCGCGCGGCGCTGGACGACCTCACCGCTGAATCTGGAGGATCCGATGGATGAGCTGCATCATGACCAGGACTCCCGTCATCGTGTCGAGCCGCGCCACGTGGACGCGGTGCTCCACCTGCTGGGGACTCATGAACCCTCACTCGACGCGATCACGTCGGGCCGTGCCCGGCTGCTCGCCGAAGCGACGGCGACCACCACGGTCAACGGCCCAGAACCCAGGCGGAAGAGGCGGCGTGGCCGCTTGATCGGCGCCGGGCTGAGCCTGGCCATGGCCGCGGCGGTGGCGGCCGTCGTCCCCGCGGTGCTGTCGGAGGACACGATCTCCGTCGTGGCCAGGCCCAGCACGTCGTCGCACCCGGCGGCCGAGCCGACCGCCCGGCAGATCCTGCTCGCCGCCGCCGTCGCCATGGAGAAGGCCCCCGCGAGCGGCGACTACTGGCGCACCGCGACGGTCACCCGGTGGATGCTGACCGACCCCACGCGCAGCTATGTGCTCGAGGAGGGCCGATCCATCGAGGAGTGGCTGGCGAAGCGGCCGGATCTGCAGAGCTGGCGCATCGGGCAGGATCTCGGCGTCAAGCCCGCGACCCCGCAGGACGAGGCGGCGTGGCGGGCCGCGGGGGCGCCCACCAGCTGGCGCTACCCCAAGGACATGGAGACGGAGAACCTGTTCGCCGTCCCGTTCGGGCCGCTGAAGGCGGCTGCGGGCGAGCGAACCGCCGAACGGCTTCGCGGCAAGTGGAAGGGCTCGGCCGGTGACATGGCGGGGGATTCGATGACCTGGGAGGAGGTGCGCGCGATCCCGGGCGAGACCGGCAAGCTCCGGAGCTACCTGGAGGAGCGCATCGGCCGGCTGGAGCTGTCCGGCTCCGGGATGGACGTGAAGGAGGCGAGGGCGTACATCCTGCTGCGCGACTGTGTGGGCATCATCAGCGGTTTGCCCGCTTCGCCCGAGGTCCGTGCGTCCGCGTACCGGATCCTCGCGTCTCTGCCCGGCATACAAGCCGAGGGGGAGACGACAGACCCGCTGGGCCGGCGCGGGCAGGCGCTCAGCTACCAGGAGGAGATAGAGCCGGGCCTGTTCAGCAAGGTGCAGCTCGTGGTCGATCCCGGCACCGGCCTGCTTCTCGCCGAGGTGAGGACGAACACGACCACGCTCGCGAACGGGCGGCGGGCGGAGCTGCGTGTCTCCACCTCTTATCGGGCGATCGGCTGGACCGACGAGCGACCCGAGCTGCCCGCGTACCGGAGCTGAGCCGCTCGTCAGAGCGGCGGAACGGCGGCCTCGGCCCGCTGGAGGGCGAGTTCGGGCCACCACACGCCGCCGTAGGGCGGGACGACGCCGTACACCGGGTCGGTGGGACCGCCCTCGCCGCGGTCGCACCGGTCGTCGGACATGCCGGCCGGCCGCACCCACAGGTACGCGTCCACGAGCGCGCTGCCGGTGCGGGTGGCCGGCCGTGCGCCGGCGCCGCGTCCCGGCGGGTTGCACCAGTCCTGGGGGTCCTTGTACCTGCCCTCCGGCGGGGTCCACTCGCCCGTGCCGTTCCTGCTCGTGTCGATCACGAAGTGGGGGAGCCCGGCCGTCCCCGCGTCCGTGCCGGCGTCGTCGCAGGCGCGGCCGCGATTCGACGACTTGGTCTTCACGCAGGCGGCGAGGCGGGTGCCGTACGCGACGAGCCGGTCGGTCTTCTGGAATCCGGAGACGTTGAGGTAGAAGCCGTCGGCGTCGGCGATCCCGGCGTCGACCAGCCGAGTCGCGACGACCTCCGGCGACGGCCAGCCGTCGAGGCTGCCGTCGAGGTAGACGGCGGTGTTCGGCAGCGCGCCGAGCCGCTTGGCCGCCGAGGCGAGCATGCGCAGCCTGGCGCGCTGGTCGGCGGCGTCGCCGAGCGAGCAGTCGGGCGAGCCGGGCAACTCCGCGAGGCTGTTGGGCTCCAGCACGAACACCGCCCTGCGGTCGCCGACCGCCGACGCGAGCGCGTCGATCCAGGCGAGGTAGTCCGCCGAGTCCGCCGCGCCGCCGTCCTCGTTGCACGCGCGCAGCGGGATGTGATCGGTGACGAAGACCGGAACCGCGTCCTGCCGCGCCGCGGCCTCCGCCGTGGCGCTCGCCGTACGCGCCACCTCGCTCGCGCTCGTCTGGCCGAGCCACACGGCCCTGGGCACGGCGGCCAGCTTCCGCATCAGCGCGGCGTCGCCGGCCCGGCCCGCGGCCTGCCAGACGTCCGCCTGGTGCGCCTCGTCGCCGGTCGGGCTCACGTAGAGCCGTACGGCCTGCCCGCGCAGCGGGTTCCCGCCCGAGGCGCTCGCGGTGGCGTGCGCCGGGGGTTTCGGAGACGGCCCGGAGTCGCCGGACGACGCGGCCCGGACGGCGACGACCACGCCCGCCGTGACCACGATGGCGGTGGCGGCGGTGGCGATGCCCACGCCCAGGCGCGACCGGCGGTTCGTCCCGCTTTCGCCCGTCCCGCCCGTCGCGCTCGCCATGGCCGTCGGCTCTCCCCGCACGCTTCCCGGCGCGGGTGCGATCGGCTCGTGGCCGGTCAGCATCTCGACCAGCCGCTGCGCGGTCGGCCGGTGGGCCGGGTCCTTCGCCAGCGCCAGGTCGACGATCGACCGCAGCCGGGGGTCGAGGCCCGAGATGCGCGGGGGCTCGTGCAGCACCCGATAGAGGATGGTCGGAATCGACTCGCCGCCGAACGGCGCCCGGCCCGAGGCGGTGTACGCCACCAGGGCGCCCCAGGCGAAGATGTCGGACGCCGGGGTCAGCCGGTCGCCCTTCGCCTGCTCGGGTGACATGAAGGACGGGGTCCCCGCGACGATGCCGCTGATGTCCGCGGTGGTGTCGGTGACCTGGGCGATGCCGAAGTCGATGACCTTGGGACCGACCGGAGACAGCAGCACGTTCGACGGCTTGAGGTCGCGGTGGATCACCCCCGCGCTGTGGATCGCCTGCAGGGCCACGGCCACGTTGACCGCCACCGCCTCCAGGCTCGACCCCGCCAGCGGCCCACGCTCCCGCACGACCTCCTGCAGCGTGGGCCCGGGGACGTACTCGGTGGCGAGGTAGGCGACGTCGCCGTCCAGCCCCGCCCCGAGGACGGCGGCGGTGCAGAAGCGGGCGACCCGCTGCGCGGCGGCGACCTCGCGCCGGAACCGGCGCCGGAAGTCGGGGTCGGCCGCCCACTGCGGATGGATCACCTTGACCGCCGCGTCGCGGCCCTCGTCGTCCCGGCCGAGGTAGACCGTGCCCATGCCGCCCTGGCCGAGCCTGCCGAGGATGCGGAACGGCCCGATCCGCCGGGGATCGCCGTGTCGCGGTCCGCCGCCCTCCGCGCCGCTCGTCATGCTCTCCCCGCTCGCCGGTTACCGCGTGATCCTAACCACGCGGTCCCCGGCCCACCAGGCGATGGGCCGTAGGCGAAGGGCCCTAGGCGAAGGGCGTGGTACAGCGGGCGTCAAGGACTTTGAAAGCGGCGCGCGACAAACTGCCGGCGACGACAGAGGAAAGGAACCCCAGCCATGACCCTCACCCGCTCCCTGGCAGGAATCACGCTCGCGGCAGGCATCCTGGCCCTGGCCCCGCTCGCCACGGCGACGGCCGCCCAGGCCGACACCGCCAAGCCCTTCGGCCCCTACTACGCGGCCGGGTCGAAGGCCAAGGTGAGCGGCTCGCTGACCGCCGCGGCCAAGGACGACCCGAGCCGGCCCGCGCCGTATGTCAAGGTCGCCGGCAGCGTCACCAGCCTGACCCAGAAGGCGTCCACCTGCGGCTGGGCCCTGTTCCGCGTCAGCTACTTCGACGCCGCCAACAAGCCGCACCTGGCCTACCGCAACTACCGCACCTGCTCGTACGGCGCGAAGACGAAGTTCGCCTTCACCGTCAGGAACGTCGGCGAGGTCGAGCTCAAGACCTGCTCCGAGACCAAGGCCGCCAAGCCGTCTCTCACCTGCCAGTACGCCGGCACCTGGAAGACCCTCTATGCCTACTACAACTAGGGGCCGGGGCCCGCGGGTCGTCCACACAGGGGCGTGCGGGGTGCCGCCCGATCAGGCGGATCTCCTATCGTTAGGACATGCCTCGATTCCGCTCGATCCTCGACACCATGCCGCCCTACAAGCCCGGTAAGGCCGTGGTCTCCCCGGACGGCCGGTCGTACAAGCTGTCCTCCAACGAGAGCCCCTTCGGACCCCTGCCGTCGGTGGTGGAGGCGATCGCACGGGCGGCCACGGACGTCCACCGCTATCCCGACCCCGGCGCGGTCAGGCTCACCGAGAAGGTCGCCGAGCGGTTCGGCGTGCCGTACGCCCACGTCGCGCTGGGCGCGGGGTCGGTGGCGGTCGCGCAGCAGATCCTGGAGGCGGTCGGCGAGCCCGGCGCGGACGTGCTGTACGCGTGGCGCTCGTTCGAGGCCTACCCGCTGCTGGTCGGCCTCTCGGGCGCCAACGCGGTCGAGGTGCCGCTGCGCGACGAGACGCACGACCTCGAGGCCATGGCGGACGCGATCACGCCGGAGACGCGCCTGGTCTTCGTGTGCAACCCCAACAACCCGACCGGGACGGTGAACCGGACGGAGGAGCTCACGCGATTCCTCGACCGCGTGCCGGAGAACGTCACCGTCGTCCTCGACGAGGCCTACCGGGAGTACGTCAGGGACGCGGACGTGCCGGACGGCCTCACGCTCTACCGCGACCGCCCCAACGTCGCCGTCCTGCGCACGTTCTCCAAGGCGTACGGCCTGGCGGGGCTGCGGGTCGGCTACCTGATCGGCCACGAGCCGGTGGCGGCCGCCGTCCGCAAGACGCTGCTGCCCTTCGCGGTCAACCACCTCGCCCAGGCGGCCGCGATCGCGTCGCTGCAGGCCGAGGACGAGTTGCAGGAGCGGGTCGAGACGGTGATCAAGGAGCGTGCCCGCGTCAGGGAGACGCTGCTGTCGCAGGGCTGGACCGTCCCGCCCACGGAGGCCAACTTCGTGTGGCTGCGCCTCGGCGAGCGAACGATGGAGTTCGCCGAGAAGTGCGCGGCCGTGGGTGTCGCCGTGCGCCCGTTCGACGGGGAGGGGGCCCGGATCTCGATCGGCGACGGAGAGGCCAACGACGTCTTCCTCGCCGCCGCCGAGGCGTTCCGCCAGGCTCTCTAGCGCGCCGGGTAGTACTGCCGGACGAGCGCGTCCGTGCTCTGTTTCACCTGGTCGAGGTCGGCTCCGAGCGTGACCAGGATCCGGCACGCCGCACTCTCGCGATCGCGGATGAGCGCGAGCAGGATGTGCTCGGTGCCGATGCGGTCATGGCCGCGCTCCAGGGACTCCTGATCCGACGACTGGAGGACCGCGCCGGCCGCCGGAGTGAACGGAAGGTGCCCCGACGGGGCGGCCTGGCCGTGGCCGGTGGCCTCCTTGACCTGGAGGCGCACGTCCTCAAGGCTCAGGCCCAGGCTTTTGAGCACCTGGGCCGCGATGCCCCCGTCCTCGCGGATCAGTCCGAGCAGGATGTGCTCGGCGCCGATGGAGTGGTGGTCGAGCGTCCGGGCCTCGGTCTGAGACAGGACGACGACCTGTCGCGCTCGGTCGGTGAACTTCTCGAACATTGCGCACTCCTCACAAAGCAGTCAGTGGTCCCATTGTGGGTCCGATGGGACGTTTGTGATTGACGGTAGTGGACCTCTGCGAGTCATGCATGCAGCAGTGAGCAGAGTTGGTAAGGAGACTGGCCGAAGTTCGGGCATCTGCCGCCTTATTTCATGATTCCTCTGACGAATGTCGCGGCACGATTGGCGAATCGCTTCGAAATCAAGCGGCCGATTCGGTCGCGGCCTCGATTCGCGGGCGCCGCCCTCGCGCTTCCACCCGAGCCCGGTCGCTGTCACGCCTCGGTGGCCGGCCGGGCGTCCGGGAGGCGTTCACCACCGGGCGAGGACGCCGGGTCGCGTTCGGGGCCCGTCGCCGTTTTCCGCACCGCAGGCCTCCCACCGGCCCGCTTGCGGCGCTCTGTCGAGACCACCAGCGCGACCCCGACGACGATCAGGGCTCCCGCCACGAGCATGGCCCCGGTGACCGGTTCCGACAGGATCGCCGCTCCGAGGATCACCGCCACCACCGGGTTCACGTACGCGTAGGTGGACACGAGCGATATCGGCGCATGGCCGAGCAGCCAGATGTAGGAGGTGAAGCCGATCAGGGAGCCCACCAGCACCAGGTACGCCAGGGCCGCCCACGACTGCCAGCTCACCGCGCCGAGGTGCAGCCGCTCACCCTGCACGGCGCCCATGACCAGCAGCGCGGCGCCGCCCACCGCCATCTCGATCGTGCTGGCCACGAACGGATTGGCCGGCATCGGGATCCGCGGGGAGATGAACGACCCCACCGACCACGAGAACGAGCCCAGCAACACCACGGCGATGCCCACCCCGCTGCCCGTGCTGCCCGACGCGTCGTCGCCGCCGAGCGAGAGGAAGGCGACGCCTGCGAAGCCGACCAGCACCCCGGCCAGGGTCAGCACGTGCGGCCGGTCCCGGAAGACCGTCCTGAGCACGACAAGCCACAGCGGGGTCGAGGCGACGAGCAGCGCGGCCAGGCCGCTGGAGATGTGCTGCTCGGCCACGGCGACCATGCCGTTGCCTCCGGCGAGGAGCAGGAGCCCGACCAGCGCGGCACCGCCGAACTGTCTCCAGCTCATCCGGTACGGCACGGCCCTGACGAGCAGGACCGTGCCGAGGATCAGCGCCGCCGCGACGAAACGGAGTCCACCGCTCGTCATCGGCGGAAGGGTCTCGATGGCGATCGCGATGCCGAGGTACGTCGAGCCCCACACCACGTACACGGCCGCCAGCGCCAACCACACCCGTATGTCATGACCGTTTCGCTCCATAGGTCATGACAATAAACCGTCGCCTCCGGACGGTGATTACCGGTTCAGCTTCTCCACGATGAGCCGGTAGAGCTGCCGGGGCCGGCCCGGCTGGGGGGTTCGGTTCGGCGGCAGCGGCCACGCGAGTCCCTCGTCAACCAGCGTGCGCAACAACCGCCTGGCCGTACGCGGGGTCACTCCGAGCATGCGCCCGGCCCCCTCCGCGTCCACGACCGTGTCCCCGCCCTCCAGCTTGGCGGCCAGGCGCGCAAGCACCTCGACCCCCTTGGGCTTGATCGGCCCGCCGGGCTGGGGCGGCATCCGGGGCGGCGGCACCAGCGCGCGGCCCTCCCGGTCCACCGCGAAGCCCTGCGGCTGCTTGCCGCCCTGCGTGCGGGCGAGCGCGCCCCTCGCGTGCGTCTCCGCCTCGTGCGTCGTGCGGCCCATCCCCACACCCACCTCGACGGCCAGGCCCAGCTCCTCGCGGATCCTCGCGGCGAACGGCAGCACCCGGAACCCGTCCGTGGCCGTCGCGATCGAGCCCTTCGTGGCCACCACCAGGTAGCTGTGGTCGTCGATCGGCCACACGCTCGCGTTGATCCGGTTGGCCTCCTGCACGAGCAGGCGGTGCAGCGACAAGCGCAGCTCGTCACGCCAGTAGCGCGGGGCGGCCCGCCGTACCGGCTCGCGCAGTGTCGGCACCTCGACCAGCACGACCGTGAGCTGCGACTCCTCCAGCCGGTGCCGGGCCCCGAGCAGCGCCGCCGTGTGCAGTGCCGTACGGACGGCCGCGGAGGTCGGCCGGATCGGCACCACCGGCACCCCGGCGGCGGTCAGCCGGTCGGCCACGCCGGACACGCAGGTGAGCGCGCCCGTCGTGGCCCCCTGGCGGAGCAGCCGCTCGTGGAAGGCCGTGATCGCGCCGACAGGGCCCGGCTCGTCACGGCTGTGCACCTCCCCGGAGGAGAGGTTGAGATCCGCGTACGCCTCGTCGATGTCCGGCCGGCTGACCACGTCGACGCTCACCCGGCGCGGATCGATCCGCTCGTCCAGTGCGGCCCGCGCGATCGCCGCCACGAGTGCCGCCCCGCCAAGCTGCACGTGCGTGGCGGGCATCGTGAGCACCCCGGCCCGTCGCGCGAGCTCGAACGGCACCGGACTCGCGAACAGGCACGCGTCCACACCCGGCCCGAGCCGGGTCACCTTGTCCGCCGCCTCCTGCTCATCCCGGTATGCGGCGGCGACCAGCCGGCAGGGCACCGGGGCAGCCGAGTGCCCCATCAACATCACCCGCTCGACCAGATCGTGCGACCCCACCACGCCGATGGTGAGGTCGGGTGTCACCGTTCCCAGACGTGACCCGCGCGGAGTGTCTTCCGTGCGCTCGACCAATGTTCGTCCCATCCCACGTCGCCCTCGTTGTTGTGGCTTCTCTTTGGAACGATCGCTGGTCAAGGCCGTAATGTCACGCCCAGATTTTCCGGAATACCATTCTGGGTGGTCCGGGCGCTTCCGTAAATCGGAAGGTCCCCGCTGGTCAGGGCATTAGTAAAGGTTTGCGGACTCAGCCCTCGTCCGAAGTGGAAATTTCACGCACCACATCTGCCCCGAGCGCCTGCATACGCTGTGCGAGCGCGGCGTGACCGCGGTCGATGAGATATCCGGACCCGATCGTCGTCTCGCCCTCCGCCGCGAGACCGGCGAGCACGAGCGCGATTCCCGACCGCAGGTCGTGCGCCGTCACGTCGGTGCCGCGCAGCGGTGTGGGACCGTGCACGACCGCCCGGCTCCCCTCGACCTCGACGTTCGCCCCCATCTTGTTGAGCTCGCCCGCGAGCGCGAAACGGCCGTCGAAGATGCGCTCGTGGATGTAGCTGGAGCCCTCCGCGAGGCAGGCCACGGTCATCAGCGGCGACTGCAGGTCGGTCGCGAAGCCGGGGTAGGTGTCGGTGATCACGTTGATCGGGCGCAGCGGCCGGTCACGGCGCACCTGCAGCACCGCGCCGTGCTGCTCGAACTCGACGCCCATCTGCTCCAGCTTCCACCGGACCACGCCGAGGTGCTCCAGGGAGGCGCCGACCAGGCTCACCTCACCCCCCGTGATCGCCGATGCCATCGCGAACACGCCCGCGTCGAGCCGGTCCGGCATCACCGTGTGCTCGACCGCCGTCAGCTCGTCGACGCCCTCGACCGTGATGAAGCCCGTGCCGCCGCCGCGGATGCGCGCGCCCATCCGGGTCAGCATCGTGATGACGTCGAGCACCTCGGGCTCGAGGGCGGCGTTCTCGATGACGGTGGTCCCGCGCGCCAGAGACGCGGCCATGATCAGGTTCTCGGTGCCGGTGTGCGACGGGGTGTCGAGGTACAGGGGGGCGCCGAGGAGCCCGCCGGCCTTGATGTGGATGACGGCCTCGCCCTCGTCCACCATCGCGCCCAGGCGCTTGTAGCCCAGGTAGTGGAAGTCGAGGTTGCGGCTGCCGAGGTTGCACCCGCCGATGCCCTCGATGATCGCCTCGCCGAGGCGGTGGAGCAGCGCGGGGACGAACAGCACCGACCCCCGGAACCGGCGGGCGATCTCCGCGGGCAGAACAGGGCTGGTCAGGCGGGAGGCGTCGATGACGAGCGTCCGCTCGCTCTCGTGGAACTCCACCTTCGCGCCGATGGCCTGGGCGAGTTCGACCGCCCGGCGCACGTCCTCGATGACGGGCACGTTGCGGAGCACCGTGCGGCCCTCGGCCGCGAGCAGCGCCGCCCCGATCATGGGCAGTACGGCGTTCTTCGCGCCCTGGATGAAGGCGGTTCCACGCAGTACGTTGCCACCGCGCACGCGGTAACGGACCATGAATACGACTCCTATTTCGGGGGAAAGTGGGGGACTCCCGTCAGCCGGCGGCCGATCGTCGGGGAGGACGATCGGCCTAGAGTAGCCGCTGGCCCGGGAGTTACGGGGAGGAACTACCCCCAGAACGCGTGGGGGAACGGGTCACTTGAGACTACTGCTGTGACCTGTGTGATTCAGCCGCGAAAGCGCTCTCCGGTGAGCCGTTCGTACGCCTCGACGTAGCGGCTGCGGGTGCGCTCGACGATCTCGTCGGGCAGCGGCGGGGGCGCCTCTCCGGACGACCTGTCCCAGCCCGACTCGGGGGACAGCAGCCAGTCCCTGACGAACTGCTTGTCGAACGACGGCTGGGAGTGGCCCGGCTCCCACTGGTCCAGGGGCCAGAAGCGGGAGGAGTCGGGCGTCAGCACCTCGTCGCCCAGCGTCAGCACACCGTCGGCGTCCCAGCCCAGTTCGATCTTCGTGTCGGCCAGGATGATGCCACGTTCCAAAGCGATCTCGGCTCCGCGGCTGTAGACGTCGAGGGTGATCCGGCGCAGCCGCTCGGCGACGTCCTCGCCCACCTCCGCCGCGACCTCGTCGTACGTCATGGGCTCGTCGTGCTCCCCCATGGGGGCCTTGGTCGACGGCGTGAAGATCGGCTCGGGCAGCCGCGACCCGTCGGTGAGCCCCTCCGGGAGGCGTACGCCGGAGACGACGCCCTCCCTGCGGTAGTCCACCAGCCCGGAGCCGGTGAGGTAGCCGCGGGCCACGCACTCCACCGGCACCATCCGCAGGCGGCGGCACAGCACGCCGCGGCCGGCGAACTCCGCCGGGACGTCGGTCGAGACCACATGATTGGGGACGACGTCCTTGAGCTGCTCGAACCACCACAGCGACAGCCGGGTGAGGATCTCCCCCTTGTCGGGGATGCCGGGTTCGAGCACGTAGTCGAAGGCCGAGATGCGGTCGGACGCGACCATCAGCAGCAGCCCGTCGGGGGTCTCGTAGAGGTCGCGTACCTTGCCGGAGTGCAGGTGCTTCACGGTTCCATCTTCCCAGCTCTTCATCCCGCATTGAGCAAGGGGACAGTACGCAGCCGCGCGCCGACGTGGTCGGCCACGAACGGGGGAACGGGACACTCCCGCAGCACCGAGGACCACGAGGACGCCATGGCCTCGGCCGTCGCCGACACCGCCGCGGTGACCTTTTCCTCGTCGGCGCCCACGGTCTCGGCGAAGCGCCGGAAGTGATCGAGCGTGATGAAGGACGTGTCGTTCTGCTCGCCCACCGGCAAGGTGAGGACGTCCCTCCTGAACGTCTCATAGGAGGTGACCGAGACGAAGTCGTAGGCCGGTGACAGCCTGCGAGTCCGCCCGTCGGGATATCGCAGCGACCAGTTCTTCAGGTGCTCGTCGGTGTTGCCGATGAGGACGCACGCCGTCAGACGCCGGACGTACTCCTCCAGATCGTCCGGGCACTCCCGCTGGATCACCGCTCCGACGTGCTCCGCGCGTCCGCGGTCCTTCTCCTGCGGGAGGAGCCCGAAGATCTGGGCGAAGTCCTCCTGGTGGATCCGCCCACCCGCGCGCCTGTCGAACCTCTGGATCGCGAAAGCCCTCTCACCCGGGCGGATCAGGCCGTCAGGGATGTCGACCAGAGAGTCGGCCGGGACGAGTTCGTGCGGCGGGACGGCGATGCCCGACATGGCGAGCCAGGTCATCATGGCGTGCTCGTTCTCCGGCAGAAGATCATGCCGGTCGCTCGGGAACTTCACGATCCAGTCGCCGCCGGTGCCCTCGTACAGGAACTTGTCCGTGGTCCGCACCATCGAGAGCTTCACCTGCATGCCGGCGAGAGAGAAGCTCATCTTGCGGGCGTCGGGGCGTCGCCACGCGCGTTCTGTCTCGCTGTCCTGCAGGCCGGGCGCCTCGCAGACCACTCGTACGGCCCCCGGAAGGTCCTGACCGAGGTGAACGAGCAGGGAGAAGTCCGCGACGGACTTGAGCCCCAGCTGTGCCGTAATGAGCCGCCGCAGCCCCGACTCCCGCTCCGGCAGTAGATTGGCGAACCAGGGCGGAAGCTGCCCGCCGGGAGCGGTCTCTCGCTTGCGTGGGTTGTACTCATACGCCAGGCCCAGCACGGGCCGGTCGAGCCCCCGATCCGTGTACTGGAACGTCACCCGTCCCGCTCGCATGGTGAGCACGCCGATTGGGCGTTCGCCGAGCAGCACCTGAGCGGTGGTCTGTGTGCTCATGGGCTCACTCCGGCCTGACGAGATCAGGGCCGTCGGGGAAACCGAAGAGCGCGTTCTCGTGTACGTGGGTCAGGATCGTGTTCCTGACCAGACGCGCTCGGTGTTTGAGAAACATCTCCTGGTCCTGATGCCAGAGGCGTCGACCGTCCTCGTCGATCATGTGGCTGGACAGCGTCTCGTCGTCGGCGTGCTCGATCGCTCGCCGCACGTGCCGCTCGGAGACGTCGCGGGGGTGTACGACGCGATTCGCCATGGTGTCCCGCATCTCTCCTCCGCTGGCCGTGAGGGTGATGAGGGGATTCCACCCCTGGTCGAGGAGCCAGACGGGATCGATCAGTGTGCCCTTCCGCTCCTGTGCATCCTCGGGGGCGGCGAGGACTCGGGGAAAGTCGGAGAGCATGGCGAGCAGATTGAGCTTCGCCTGAGGCTGGGCGAGCCGAACGGCCCGCAGATCGGGATCCCACCCGGCAGGGGGGAGCAGCTGAAGCAGCCGGTCCGCGCTCTTCAGCGGGTCGTCCACGACGGCCGCAGCGTTTTTTCGCAGCGCGGCCGTGTTGCCCCGCGGCGGCACGCCCACGGCGGAGCCGCGCCAAACCCATCTGCGCAGCAGCTCCCCTGCGCGACCCTCCGGCGGCCCGAACAACGCGACGAACCGCGCCAGTACCGGCAGGAAGAGCAGGTACGGGAGCACCCGAACGTGTGGAATCGCCGCCTCTTCTCGCAGGAAGTCGACAACGATCCCCAGCGCGTGCTCCGTGTTCTTGAACGCTTCGTGCCGATCGGCGTCATCGTGAAACTCGCCGCGAAAATCCCGGTCGACACGTCCGTGCCTGGTCGCCAGGACTGACTGCATGAGGATCCGATCGGGGACCTCACCGAAGCCGAAGCCCCTGATGTCGGCGGACAGCGCAGCGAGACCGGAGGGCTCCATCTGATCGGAGACGGTGTTGAGGGCGTCGAAGATCTCCACTTGCGTGAGCCGATGCCCGGAGGTGTTCAACCGGTCGAACATCTCCCGTACGGCCTGCTCGTCATCGCCGCTGACGATGGTGAGCGGGATCTCGTGATCCTGGATCGCGCGGGTGGCCTCGATACAGCGGCGGACATCGGTGTCCGACAGCCCGGGACGGTTCCACCGCCAGGTCGAGACACTCTCCCCGCTGAGCATGGCCTGAACGGAGAGCCAGTGCTCAGGCACCGACTCACGTCGCCCCGCCGAGACGAACCTGTCCTCACGGAGGTCGTAGAAGATTCGAAACCGTGGGTCGACCACGTCCGGGGGTGCGGCCAGGGCGCCGACGAGGCTCGTCAGACGCTGCTGGCCGTCCACCACCCAGTACGCGTCCGCCGCCTCAGGTGCGTCGACCACCAGAGGCCCGATCTCCAGGCGCGCCGCGGCCGCCGGGCGCTGCCACAGGAGCAGGGTGCCGATGGGGTAGCCGCGCAGGACGCTGTCGAAGAGCTTGATGACGTCGTCGCGCCCCCAGCGAAAGGAGCGCTGGAAGGACGGAATGCGCAGCCGCCCGTCGCGTGCCAGCCAAAGGAGGTGTGCGAGACGGACCTGCTCGAGTCGTGGCCTGGTCACCGCGGCCATGCGCCCTCCCCTCCGCTGATCAGATGGTATGTCCGCGTACGATCCGTGCACCAACCGTTACGCAGAAATCACCGTTCGTCAGGCGTCAGGAGGAGGCGGCCAGAGCGATGTCGGAGCGGTGGTGGGAGCCGCGCAGCGTGATCTGCTCCAGGACCTCGTAGGCGCGCGCCCGCGCCTGGGCGACGTCCGCGCCCGTGCCGACCACGCTGAGCACCCGCCCGCCGTTGGACACGATCCGGTTGTCCTTGTCCAGGGCCGTGCCCGCGTGCAGCACGTACGCATCCTCGACGGTCACCGGCAGCCCCGCGATCGGATCGCCCTTCACCGGGTCGGCCGGGTAGTTCTCGGCGGCGAGCACCACGGTCACGGCGGCGCCGTCGCGCCAGCGCAGCGGCGGGTGACCGGCGAGCGCGCCGGTCGCGCAGGCGAGCAGCAGCTCACCGAGCGGGGTCTCCAGCCGGTCGAGCACGACCTGGGTCTCCGGGTCGCCGAACCGCGCGTTGAACTCGATCACCCGTGGTCCGGCCGAGGTCAGTGCCAGCCCGGCGTACAGCACTCCCGTGTACGGCGTGCCGCGCCGGGCCATCTCCGTCACGGTCGGGCGCACGATCTCGTCCATGACCCGCTCGGACAGGCCCTCGGGCGCCCACGGCAGCGGGGTGTAGGCACCCATGCCGCCGGTGTTGGGGCCCTTGTCGCCGTCGTAGGCCCGCTTGAAGTCCTGGGCGGGCTGCAGCGCCACCGCGCTCGTTCCGTCGCACAGCGCGAACAGCGACACCTCGGGGCCGTCGAGGTACTCCTCGATGACGACCCGCCCGCACGCCCTGGCGTGATCGAGGGCCTCCTCGCGGCTGTCGGTCACGACCACGCCCTTGCCCGCGGCCAGGCCGTCGTCCTTCACCACGTACGGCGCGCCGAACTCGTCGAGCGCCGCCGCGGCCTCCTCCTCGGTGGTGCAGGTGTACGCGCGCGCGGTCGGCACGCCGGCGGCGGTCATCACGTCCTTCGCGAACGCCTTGGACCCCTCGACCCGGGCCGCCTCCGCCGACGGGCCGAAGCAGGGGATTCCGGCGGCCCTGACGGCGTCGGCGACGCCGGCGACCAACGGCGCCTCGGGGCCGATCACCACGAGGCCGGCCCCCAGCCGTTCCGCGAGCGCGGTCACCGCCGCGCCGTCGGTCGGCGTGACCTGGTGCAGGGTGGCCACCTCGGCGATGCCGGCGTTGCCGGGAGCGCAGTGGACTTCAACGACGGCGGGGTCGAGCCGCAGGGCCCGGCACAGAGCGTGCTCACGACCCCCGGAACCGATGACAAGTACGCGCACCCGACCATTGTCGCAGCGTTCGGCCGCCTCCCGTTCTCGGGCACGGGCCGGCACCCCGGTGCGGACGCCGAGGAGCTGTCCGGACGCGCCGCCGCTCTCCGGACCATCCACAAGGGGCATGGGGCGATGCCCCATTTGGGTGGGGTTACACAGCGATGGCTAGTTTGTTCGGGCTGTTTTTGGCAAGAAGTGCATGATCGACGGCACTTGACGCGGGTACTCTGGAAAAGCCGTCGAACGGCAATGTGGTAGATTAGCTAGGCTTCGCGCTGTCTCGTGGCGATTGGAGGTGGTTGGGATGCCTTCTGGTGATCCCGTCAGTACGTGCTCGCGCACGTACGTCGTGCGCATTCCCGACCACTCCGAAACTGAAGCCCGAGGGCAGCTCACGCCTGCATGAAGGGGTGACATCACGTCGCGCGTAGAGCGTGCCGGCTCGGGCGGGAAGGGACCGCCATGCGCTCCTCTCTGCTCTTTCCCCGCATCAACAGGCACACCCGCGTCATGTCCACGCACCTCGGCGCCGCGTCGATGAACGCGGAGACGGTCGTCCGCTGCGTGCCGCCGAGCAACTCCCTCGTCGAGTTCGGCGCGTACGTCGCCGGCAAGAAGGTCGAGGCCGGCGGCATTCCCGAGGCCGTGCGCCTGGTCCGCGAGCACAACGAGGCCAACGAGGTGCCCGACGCGTACGTCTGGGTCGGCCTGCACGAGCCCGCCGCGCCCGAGGTCGAGTGGCTCGCCGAGGTGTTCGGCCTGCACCCGCTCGCCGTCGAGGACGCCATCAAGGCCCACCAGCGGCCCAAGGTCGAGCGGTACGGCGACTCGCTGTTCATGGTGCTCAAGACCGTCGCGTTCCTCGACCACGAGGTGTCGACGGCGAGCAGTGAGATCATCGGCACCGGCGAGATCATGGCGTTCGTCGGGCCCGACTTCGTCGTGACCGTACGGCACGGGCGGCACTGTCCGCTCGGCGACGTCCGCGAGAAGCTGGAGTCGAAGCCGAAGCTGATCGGCCGCGGCCCCACGGGCGTCCTGCACGCCATCGCCGACCACGTCGTGGACAAGTACCTGCAGGTGGCCGACCTCATGCAGGCCGAGCTCGAAGAGGTCGAGGCGGCCGTCTTCGCCGAGGTCAGCTCCCGCGACATCAACAGGATCTACCAGCTCAAGCGCGAGATGCTGGAGCTCAAGCGCGCCGTCGGGCCGCTCCAGACCCCCTTCAACGCCCTTCCCCAGCGGCGCAGCATCCCCTCCGAGATGCGTGAGTACTTCCGCGACGTCGGCGACCACCTGTCCCGCGTGTGCGAGCAGGTCCAGGCGTCCAACGAGCTGTCCGACTCGATCCTCCAGGCCGCCCTGGCGCGCTCCAACGCCCTCGCCAACGAGGACATGCGCAAGATCTCCTCCTGGGTGGCGATCATCTCGGTCCCCACGATGATCGCCGGGATCTACGGCATGAACTTCCACAACATGCCGGAGATCGATTCCGTCTGGGGCTATCCGGTCGTGATCGGCGTCATGGTGATCGCCTGCACGCTTCTGCACCGCGCCTTCCGGCGCAACGGCTGGCTCTGACCGCCCTTTCCCGGGACGCCGCCCCGCGCGTCCCGGGGGCGTCGCCTTCTCGCGAAACCCGCGCCGGTGTCTTCCGGGAAGGACCCCCGTCCTCGCAATCGGGACGCGTACGCTTTCTGACCGTAATCGTGAGCAACCAGTCATTGCGATACGTCAGATGATGTTGTTAGGTGGGGGAGCGGGCGCTCGACACTCGACCGTTTCCACTCTCGCAGGAGCGTGTCATGACAGAGGCGACACCCCGGCTGGCGACTTATCCCCTCACTCGGGAACGTGCCTTCGACCCGCCGGACGAGCTGGCACGCCGCCGTGCCGAGGCGCCCGTCCAGCGGATGACGTACGCGGACGGGCACGACGGCTGGCTGGTGACGGGGTACGCGGAGTCACGGGCCATTCTGGCCGACAACCGTTTCAGCAGCCGCCCCGAACTGCTGCACTCGCCGATCCCCCAGCGCGGGGAGTTCCGCCGTGAGCCGCTGACACCGGGGTTCTTCATCCGCATGGATCCTCCCGCGCACACCCGCTACCGCCGCCTGCTGACCGGGCAGTTCACCGTGAGGCGGATGAAGCAGCTCGAACCGAGGATCCACGAGATCACCCTGAGCCGCCTCGACGCCATGGAGCGCGAGGGCGCCCCCGCCGACCTCGTCGAGTCCTTCGCGCTGCCCATCCCCTCGCTGGTGATCTGCGAACTGCTCGGCGTGCCGTACGAGGACAGGGAGAAGTTCCAGCGCGACTCGGCGGTGCTGCTGAACCTGGACTCCTCGATCGAGGACATCCGGGCGGCGGTGCAGGATCTGTACCTCTACCTGCACGGTCTCGTCACGACGAAGGCGAAGGATCCCGCCGACGACATACTGAGCGGCCTGGTCGCGGGCGGGGAGCTGACAGCCGAGGAGATCGGCGGCGTAGGACTGCTGCTGCTCATCGCGGGGCACGAGACGACCGCGAACATGCTGGGCCTCGGCACGTTCGCGCTGCTGACCAACCCCGAACAGCTCGCCCTCGTGCGGGACGATCCGGCCGCGGTGGAGAACGCGGTGGAGGAGCTGCTGCGCTACCTCAGCATCGTGCACATCGGGCCGACCCGTACGGCCCTGGAGGATGTGGAGGTCGGCGGCGCCCTGATCAGGGCCGGCGAGTCGGTGACGCTGTCCCTCGGGGCGGCGAACCGGGATCCCGGGCGCTTCGAGGACGGCGACGCGCTCGACGTGACCCGGCCTGCGCACGGGCACCTGAGCTTCGGGCACGGCATCCACCAGTGCCTGGGTCAGCAGCTCGCCCGGATCGAGATGCGCATCGCCTATCCCGCCCTGCTGCGCCGCTTCCCCAACCTGCGCCTGGCCGTGCCGGCGCGGGAGGTGCCGCTGCGGTCCAACATGGCGATCTATGGTGTGCACCGGCTGCCGGTGCTGTGGTGAGGAAGACCGCTGGGGGAACGATGAAGATCAAGGCGGACACCGGCCGGTGTGTCGGTGCGGGGATGTGCGTGCTCACGCTGCCCGAGGTGTTCGACCAGAGCGAGGACGACGGGACGGTCGTGGTGCTCGACGCCGAGCCTGCGGCCGATCTCGTGACCGCTGTGAACAGGGCCGTACAGCTCTGCCCGTCCGGCGCGCTGTCCGTGGAGGAGTGAACCCGCCCGGCACGCTGGGCTGGGTGACGCTCGGCGACTTGACGGGCACGGTCCGATGCGCTTGGCTGGTAATCGGCTGTAAAAGCCATTTTTGTGGGTGACCCTGGAGCCCCGCCCCGGTGGTTGAGACAACCGTCGTCCGGGCGGGGCTCTTCCCCTGCCCGGGGTCCGCGGGTCCGAGGGGTCAGGCGCCGACCGGGCGGAGCGGGCTCACCGGGCCGGGCAGCGGAAGGCCGCGAGCCTTCCACAGGCGGCGCATGCGGTCGGGATAGTCGGTGACGATGCCGGCCACGCCCATGTCGATCAGCCGGGCGGCCTCGTCGGGCTCGTTGACCGTCCACACCACGACCGGCAGGCCCTGCCGGGCCGCCCCGGTCATCAGCGCCTCGTCGACGAGCACGCGGTCGGGGGACAGCGTCGTCGCCCCCACCGCCGCGGCCGCCGCCGCGAGGTCGCCGCCGGCCTCGCCGAGGCGGATGCCGTTCATCCAGGCAGGAGTCATCGTGTCGCGCTCGACCAGCGCGTACCGCCGCTCGACGAGCGGCCTGGCGATCTCCAGGATGCGCCAGTCGAAGCTGAGCAGGGCCGCCTTCGACAGCCGGTCGTGCCGGTCGAGCTCGCTGACGACCTCCTCGACGAAGCGGCGCGGGTCGGCGCACAGCTCGGGACGGGTGGGATCGGACTTCAGCTCGACGTGGAGACGCACGTGGTCTGCGCCGAGGGCGCCGATCAGGCCGAGCACCGCTCCGAGCGTCGGCATCCGCGTGTCGGGCAGCGGCACCTGCGTGAGCGCGAAGCGGTCGTCCGGCCGCTCAGGCAGCCGTACGCCGACGTCGAGGGTGCGCAGCTGCGGCAGCGTGAGCGCGATGACCGGCTTGCCGACGTAGGGGAACATCTCGTCGCCCGGCGTGGCCATGCCCGTGTCGGCGCTGGTCACCGCGGACACGTGCAGGTCGTGGGTGAGCACGAGCTGTCCGTCCGCGGACATGGCGACGTCGAACTCGAGTGCGTCGACTCCCAGCTCCAGCGCGAAGGCCAGGCCGGGCAGGGTGTTCTCGGGCCTCAGGCCCCGCGCTCCACGGTGCCCGTGCAGCTCAACGTATCCATGCACAGCGGCGTACCCTACCGCCTCGCACGTCCGCGGCCCGGAACCCCCCGGTTCCGGGCGCGTACGCCACGAATCCTCAGATAAGGGAACACCCTGAATGGTCCTCAGATAAGGGAACGAATCTGAATGGTCCTCAGATGAGGGAACGGATCTGAATGGTCCTCAGATGAGGGAACGGATCTGAATGGTCCTCAGATGAGGGAACGGATCTGAATGGTCTGAGTGCGGCCCGGACCCACGCCGATGGCCGAGATCGGGGCGCCGCTCATCTCTTCCAGCGCGTTGACGTACGCCTGCGCGTTCGGCGGCAGGTCGTCGAACGTCTTGGCGCTGGTGATGTCCTCCTGCCAGCCGGGCAGCTCCTCGTAGATCGGCGTGGCGTGGTGGAAGTCGGTCTGTGTCATCGGGATCTCGTCGTGGCGGACGCCGTCGACGTCGTACGCCACGCAGACCGGGATCCGCTCCAGCCCCGACAGCACGTCGAGCTTGGTCAGGAAGAAGTCGGTCACCCCGTTGATCCGGGTGGCGTACCGCGCGATGACCGCGTCGAACCAGCCGCAGCGGCGGTTGCGGCCGGTGGTCACGCCGTACTCGCCGCCGGTCTGGCGCAGCCAGTCGCCCTGCTCGTCCAGCAGCTCGGTCGGGAACGGCCCGGACCCCACACGCGTCGTGTACGCCTTGAGGATGCCGATGATCCTGGTCAGGCGGGTCGGCGGGATGCCGGAGCCGGCGCAGGCGCCGCCCGAGGTGGGGGAGCTCGAGGTGACGAAGGGGTAGGTGCCGTGGTCGATGTCGAGCAGCGTGCCCTGCCCGCCCTCGAGCAGCACGACCTTGTCCTGGTCGAGCGCGCGGGAGAGCACGAGCGAGGTGTCGGCGATGTGGGGGCGCAGCCGCTCGGCGTAGCCGAGGTACTCCTCCAGAACCTTCGCCGGGTCGAGCCCCCGGCGGTTGTAGATCTTGGTGAGGATCTGGTTCTTCTCGCTCACCGCGGCCTCGATCTTCTTGCCGAGGATGCCGGGGTCGAGCAGGTCCTGCACGCGGATGCCCATGCGGTAGATCTTGTCGCCGTACGCCGGGCCGATGCCGCGGCCGGTCGTGCCGATCTTGGCCTTGCCGAGGAAACGCTCGCTGACCTTGTCGATGGCCTTGTGCTGGGGCATGATCAGGTGCGCGTTGGCCGAGATCAACAGCCGGTCGCAGGAGATGCCGCGCTCGGCCAGCCCGTCGATCTCGCTGAGCAGCACGCCCGGGTCGACGACCACGCCGTTGCCGATCACCGGCACCACGTCGGGCGACAGCACACCCGTCGGCAGCAGGTGCAACGCGTACTTCTGGTCGCCGATGACGACGGTGTGGCCCGCGTTGTTTCCACCCTGGTAACGGACGACGTAGTCGACGTCGCCGCCCAGCAGGTCGGTGGCCTTCCCCTTGCCCTCATCGCCCCACTGGGCGCCAACGAGAACGACAGCCGGCATGGTTTTAACTCCCGCACCAAGACGAAAGCCCCTGACGCAAGCGCGGCAGGGGCCTCTTGCACACAGAGACTACCCGAGGGGCATGCCGACGGTGAACGGAGTCTTAAGTCGCGAGACAGGCCCCTCCGCGGGCTCAGGAGCTCGCGGCGAGCGTCTCCGCGGCGGCCGCGCTGCTGTCGCGCAGGAACTGGGCGCAGCGCTCGGCCTCGTCCTTCTCACCGATCGCGTTGGCGGCCCGGGAGAGGGCGTTCAGACAGCGCAGGAACCCCTGGTTCGGCTCGTGCTCCCACGGGATCGGCCCATGCCCCTTCCAGCCCGCCCGGCGCAGCTGGTCGAGACCCCGGTGGTACCCCGTGCGCGCGAACGCGTACGAGGTGACGGCGTGACCCGCGGCGAAGTAGTCGTCGGCGAGAGCGGCCCAGGCGGCCGAGTAGGCGGGGAAGCGAGCGGCCACGTCCGCCGCCTTGGCGCCCGACTCGAGCATCTGCCGCGCCTCGAGGTTGTCCGGCAGCAGGGTGGGCGGCGGGCCGGCAAGGAGGTTCTCGTGCGTTTCCATCTGATCAGCGTAATTTACGTGTCTGCGGATCGCTGCCCTGCTCTCGTCCTTCGAACGGGCAGGGCCCGTCCGCCGGAGTGCGGGCCGCTCTCCGGCGGACGTGGAGGAGCAAGACGGGATCGGCCCGGCGGGAACAGAAGATCGTCCTCCGTTCACGCCGGGCCGTCCGTCACTTGAGCTTGGTGCCCGCGGAGTTGAGCTGCTGGCAGGCCTCGACGATGCGCGCGGCCATGCCGGCCTCGGCGGCCTTGCCGTACGCGCGCGGGTCGTAGGCCTTCTTGTTGCCGACCTCGCCGTCGACCTTCAGCACACCGTCGTAGTTGCGGAAGATGTGGTCCACGATCGGACGGGTGAAGGCGTACTGCGTGTCGGTGTCGATGTTCATCTTCACCACGCCGTACGAGATCGACTCGCGGATCTCCTCCGCGGTGGATCCGGAGCCGCCGTGGAAGACCAGCGAGAACGGCTTCTCCTTGCCGTACTTGGCGCCGACGGCGTCCTGGATCTCCTTGAGCACGCTCGGGCGCAGCTTGACGTGGCCCGGCTTGTACACGCCGTGGACGTTGCCGAAGGTGGCGGCCACGATGTAGCGGCCACGCTCGCCCAGGCCGAGGGTCTCGGCGACGGCCAGCGCGTCCTCCGGCGTCGTGTAGAGCTTCTCGTTGATCTCGCCGACGATGCCGTCCTCCTCACCGCCGACCACGCCGATCTCGATCTCGAGGACGACCTTGGCGGCGGCGGTCTTGTCGAGCAGCTCGCTCGCGATCTGGAGGTTCTCGTCCAGCGGCACGGCCGAGCCGTCCCACATGTGCGACTGGAACAGCGGGTCCTGGCCGCGCGCGACGCGCTCGGCGGAGATCTCCAGCAGCGGGCGGACGAACGAGCCGAGCTTGTCCTTCGGGCAGTGGTCGGTGTGCAGCGCCACCGTCACCGGGTACTTCTCGGCGACCACGCGGGCGAACTCGGCGAACGCCACCGACCCGGTGACCATGTCCTTCACCGTGGTGCCGGAGAGGAACTCCGCGCCACCGGTCGACACCTGGATGATCCCGTCACTCTCCGCCTCCGCGAAGCCGCGCAGCGCGGCGTGCAGGGTCTGCGACGAGGTCACGTTGATCGCCGGGTACGCGAAGCCGCCCGCCTTGGCGCGGTCGAGCATCTCGGCGTAGACCTCTGGGGTCGCGATAGGCATGCGAAGTCATCTCCTTCTGACGGTATGCGGCGTGGCCAAGTATCCCGAAGGCCGGCCGGATACGGAAAGCCGGGTACGCGGGACGCCGGAAAGCCGCGGTCATTCCGCCCTTCACGGTTTTCCACAGCCCTGCCGCTTCTCAGTCTCATCTCATCCGGGACAGGTAGGCTCGCCCCGTGGACGTGCTCTTGGACCTTCTTGACCCGAAGTGGTGGCTGAGCATGCTCGGCGCCTTCGCGACGATCGGCGTCATCGCCATCGTATTCGCCGAGACGGGGCTGCTCGTCGGGTTCTTCCTCCCCGGCGACTCGTTGCTGGTGGCCGCTGGAATTTTCAGCACCGCCGCGGCGGTGCAGGAGCTCGGGATCGCGCCGCTGTCACTGCCGACTCTGCTGATCGGCGCGCCGCTGGCGGCGATCGCGGGCGCACAGCTGGGCCACTTCCTGGGGGCGAAGGTCGGACGGAAGATGTTCGACAAACCCAACTCGAGGCTGTTCAAACGTGAGCACGTCGAGAAGGCGGAGTACTACTTCGAGAAGTTCGGTCCCGCGAAGGCCGTGGTCGCCGCGCGGTTCATGCCGATCGTCCGCACCTTCATGAACCCGGTGGCCGGCGTGCTGGAAATGGACGCGCGCCGCTTCTTCGTCTGGAACGTCCTCGGCGGCGTCGTCTGGGTCGAGGCCCTGCTTCTTCTCGGCCGCTTCCTGGGGGACACGGTCAAGGACATCGACAAATACATCCTGCCCGGGGTCTTCGTCATCGTGGTCCTGTCGCTGATCCCGATCGTGCGTGAGGTGCTGAAGAACCGCCGGGCCGGCGCCGCCGTCCCCAAGGGCCGTCACCACGCCCCCAGGTAAACGCCCCGGTAGAGGCCCCGCCGTACGGTCCTTCATGCCGGCCGTGCGACCGGTCGTGCCGCGGCACGACCGGTGCTCCGCGGTGACGTGTCCCGCGAGAGCGGGCCGGTCCCGGAACGGCGCGAGGGCCACCCCCGGAACGCGCGGAGAGGGCGGGTGACCTGCGGGGAAGTGCAACCGCACAACAAGTGACCGGTCAGCGCTGAGATGTGTCCCACACCCGCTACTCTCCCGGGTGTGGGACGCCACAGGTCTGATCCCCTCGGCATCGCCAGGCTGGCAGTGACCGGCCTGGCGGTCGTGCTGCTGCTCGCCGTCATCGTGATCGGCGCGAGAGCGCTGCTGTCCATCCTGGGATCGCAGGAGCCCGCCGCCGGCGTCTCCTCCACCCCGTCGGCGCGGTCCTCCGCCGGGCCTTCCGCAGAGCCCTCCGCGCCCCGCGTGCCCACCGTCCGGGTGGTGTGTCAGGCCGAGCGGTGTCCCGTGTTCGTCCGGGTGCCGGGCGGCGACGTGCTCATCGACCGGGATCTGGCCCGGGACGAGCAGGCGTCCTACTTCCAGCCCGAGCTCGACGTCGTCCTCGACGACGCGAGCACGGTGCAGGTCCTCGAGAACGGAACCGCCAGGTCCCCCGGGCCGCCCGGCGAGCGGCAGGCGTTCAGTGTGAAGCGATCCCCAAATCAGTGAGCGTGTAGGCGGAGCGGTACGGCACGCCCGTGGCGGCCAGGGCCTCGTCGCCGCCTCGGTGCACAATCGTCGCGATGCCCACGACCTGGGCGCCGGCCTCCCGCAACGCGTCCACGGCGGTGAGCACGGACCCGCCCGTCGTGGTGGTGTCCTCCACCGCGAGCACCCGGCGTCCGGCGACGTCGGGACCCTCGATCCTGCGCTGCAGGCCGTGCGCCTTGCCCGCCTTGCGGACGACGAACGCGTCGAGGGTGCGCCCCCGGGCCGCCGCGGCGTGCAGCATGGCCGTCGCCACCGGGTCGGCGCCCAGCGTGAGACCGCCGACCGCCTCGTAGCCCAGGTCCTCGGTGAGATCCAGCATCACGCGGCCCACCAGCGGCGCCGCCACGCCGTCCAGGGTGATGCGGCGCAGGTCCACGTACCAGTCGGCCTCCTTGCCGGAGGACAGCACGACCCGGCCGTGCACGATGCCCTTGTTCTTGATTTCGTCCAGCAGTCTCTCGCGGTCACTCATGAGGCTCAGCGTACGGCCGGTCTCACCGCGCGGGCCGAACGGGCCGGGCTTGCGGATGTGACGGGTGGTGACTACCGAGAGTAAAGAGGCCGCTGCGGTTTAGCCAGGACATGGACTGCGGAATGTATCGCGGTGCAACTCATCGTAATCGCGAGGTCGCAATGCGTAGAGAAGTCCGGCATGCCGACATGGAGCTGCTCGAGGCCGTGCGGGGAGGCGACACGGCGGCTTTCGGCACGCTCTACCGGCGGCACTCGGTCGCCGCGCGGTCCCTGGCGCGGCAGATCGCACAGAGTGAGGACACGGCCGAGGACCTCCTCGTCGAGACCTTCGCGAGGGTGCTGGAGGTGGTGCGGCGCGGCGGCGGCCCCGCCTCCGCCTTCCGGCCCTACCTCCTCGCGTCGCTGCGCCGCTACGCCGCCACCGGAGCGGTCGACCTGGCCGACGGCGACTCCCTCTACGTGGACCCCGAGCTCGCGGGGCTGGAGCGCTCGCTGCTCGCCCGGGCATACCGCTCGCTGCCGGAACGCTGGCGCATGCTGCTGTGGCATGTGGAGATCGAGGGCGGCAGGCCGGCCGACACGGGCCCGCTGCTCGGCATGTCGGGCAGGGCCGCGATGTGTCTGTTCCGCAGAGCCCGTCAGGGCCTGCGGGAGGCATACGTGCGGCTGCACCTGGAGAACGACCCCCGGGCCGAGTGCCGGCCGATCCTGTCGATGATCCTCCGTTACGTCGGGAACGGCCTGCCCAAGAAGGAGGCCGGCGCGGTCGACGCCCATGTGGCCGAGTGCATCGACTGCCGGTCGGTCTTCCTTCAGATGGTCGGTCTCACGCAGGAACTGCGGGCCGTCGTCGGCCAGCTCGTCGCCGGGCCGGCCGTGGACGACTACCTCGCCGGCCTCGCCGCCGCGACCGCCACGGGCTCACGGTCGTCCGGGGACGGCACGACGAGCGGCACGAGCGGCCGCGGATCGGACGGCGGGGTGGGCGGCAGGGTGGACGGGGTGGGCAACGGCGTGCGCGGGCGGGCGAACGCCCTGCTCCAGGCGTACGGCCGGGCACGGGTGACGACCCGGCGCGTGTGCGGGAAGGCGGGAGCGATGCCGCGGGCGGTGGTGACGCGAGCCCGGGCGGCGGCCGGGCGCGCCCGGCCGGGGCTGGGCTGGGTGGCGTTCGTGCGGGCGAAGACGGGACAGACGTGGGCGTCGGCGGGCGCGGCGGCACGGGCGACGTTCACGCGGGCGCGGGCGGCGCTGGCGCGCTTGTCCGCACTCGTGCGGAGCGTGCCGACGCCGCAGCGGGCGGTGCTCGGAGGCATCGCCGTGGCCGGCCTCGCGACGGCCGCCTTCCTGCTCGTCGCCCAGCCGACGGGCATGTTCTCCACGGTCGGTTCCGGAGACGGTCCCCGAGACCGGGAAGGGACGCGGGCCCTGGACCGCCCGCGAGGCGCGGACGGCGGCGCCTCGCGCTCACAGACGGCCACCGGCCGCGCCGGATCGGCGGAGCCCACGAACCCGCACGACCCGACGAGGCCGAGCGCGCGAACGTCCGGGACGGCGGGGGACGATCCGGCGGCGGGGAGCCCTCCCGGCTCGCCGGGCGCGGGCATCGCGCTTGGCATGCCCGAGACCACCGGCAGGGGCACGCCCGGTGCCGACCGCCGGTCACGGCGCGAGGAGGCCCCGCCACAAGGAAGCGGGGCGCAGGGAGGCTCGCCACGAGACAGCATGACGCAGGGAAGCACGGCGGAGGGAAGCGGGACGCAGGGAGGCTCGGCGGGCGGCCGCGCGGGGGGCCGCGACGGGGGCGAGCCGGGCGCGGCCGCCGTCCTCGCCGGTCGCGATCGGGGCGTACACACGGACGCCTCACGGGGCCCGGCTCCCGAACGGCAACGCGTGCGAGGGCAGCTCTCCCGGCACCCTTATCAGGACCAGCGCGAGCAGGTCCGCGCGCGGAGCAGCGCGGGGGGCGGGGCGTGGCAGGCGCCGGGGCGGGCTGGTGACCGGCATGAGCCGCAGGCCCGGCGACCGGCCACCGGGGGCACCCCACTCGTGAGCCTGGGCGACGCGCTGGGCCGCCCGCAGGCCGGGGAACGCGGTCGTGCGGCCCAAGAGCGAGGCCGACCGGACGGGAGCGGCGCCGCTTCCCACGAGGTCGTGGGAAGCGGGAACAACCACAAGCCCGCGGTAAGCGGGAAGAAAGCGAAGGAGACGATCGTCGTCGCCGTCGACCCGCTCGGCGCCCTGCTGCGCGGCCAGCCGGGGCTCGTCGCCGTACGGGTGCGGAACGCGGGCGACGCGGCCACCGCCGGAGTCACCGCGACGGTGACCCTGCCGCCCGGCGTTCGCTACGTGAATCAGGACGAGCGCGGAGGCCGGAACCGCACGGCGAACGGTGCTTCACAGAGCCCCGTGAACGGTGACAGGCGACAGAGCCACGAGGCGAAGCCGGACGTCATGGGGCAGAACGGCGGCACACCGGCGGATCGCAGGGCAAACGACGGCACCGGTCAGGGGCACACGACGGGTGGGCGAGCGGAACGCGCGCGGACGGGGAGCGGCGTGGACGACGACTGGGCGTGCGAGGCGTCGGGTCGTCTGGCGTCGAGCAGCCAGACGTCGAGCAACAAGACGTCCGGCAACAAGACGTCCGGCAACAAGACGTCCGGCAGCACGGTGCGGTGCGTTCGGGGGCCGCTCGCCGGGGGTGAGGTGACGGCGATCTTCCTGAAGGTGACCGTGGCCGCGGATGCGCCCACGGGACGGGCCTTCACGGTACGGGTACGGTCGGGGCGGCTGGAGACCACCGCGGAATCGACCGTGGGAGTGCGCGCCTCGGGCGCGGCGGCGCGCTTCGCCGCGGACGGCCGCCTCGCCGCCCGGGTCGTCGGCAACGTGCTCGTCGGCTCCGCGGCGCCGGCCGCACCCTGTGGAGCCGCCGCAGGCGGCCGGAACCCGGGCGTGAGCGTGCCGGTCGACCTCGACAGGGATCCGTCGACGCGTACGTCCAGTTGTGCCGATCTCTCCCTGCCGGGCGGAGGCCAGGTGCTGTGGGCGGGCCTCTACTGGTCCGGCGGCGGCCGGGGGGTCGTTCCCGCAGAGGACATCAGGGTGCGCGCTCCGGGGAGGCCGGGATACGCGACCCTGCACGCCGCCGAGGTCGCCCGGCGGACTCTGCCCATCGGGTCGGGTTACCAGGCGTTCGCCGACGTGACCTCTCTCGTCCGTACGGCGGGCGGTGGTCGCTGGTGGGTCGCGGGCGTTCCGGCGCGTGCGGGGACGGTCCGGCACGCGGCGTGGGGTCTGGTGGTGATCGTGACGGACGCGCGTCAGCCGTACACGCGGGCGGCGGTGTTGGACGCCGCCGCGGTCGTCGGCGGTGAGGAGAAGGCCCTGCGGCTCCCCCTCGACGGCCTCGCCCCGGACGGCGCGCCCGCGCGAATCGACCTGATGGTGTGGAACGGCGAGGGGGTCAGGGCGGGGGTGGTCACCGTGGGTGATCGTGCGCAGAGGGAGGACCGGCACCGGCCCGGTGTCCTGGGCCGGAGCGACGCCGGAGGCGTCGTGGTCGACACCCTCCACGCCCTCCTGGGACCCCATCCCGCGCTCCAGCTCGCGACCGGGCGTGACCCCGTCTTCTTCGGCGTCGCGGTCGTGAGCGCGCGAACATGGTCGTGACGGTCCGTCCCGGCCGGGGAGCCCCCACCGCGGGTGCGTCCCCAGACGTGCTCACTCGGCGGCACGGAGCGCGTATGTCCCCTCGTTCTATAACAATTTGGTGGGAGGCGATACCTGGACAAACTGGTACGGTCGGCGTTAACGCTTCCGATCCCAGGGTCGTTGGCATCCCGACCCCCACCAGGCGGGCGAGGGCTGAATCGCCGGGAATCACCCTCGCGGGAAGACACGCTTGACTACCCTGAGAGGGCCACGTAGGAAGGGCGGTGTCGCGTGGATCGCTGCGCGCTGTTCGTTGACGCCGGCTACTTGCTGGCAGACGGCGCGATGGCCGTCCATGGGACCCGCCATCGCGAGGCCGTCTCCTGGGACTATCCGGGCCTGCTGCAGTTCCTGACGAACCTGTCAAGAGAGCGCACGGGCCTGCCCCTCCTGCGCTGCTACTGGTACGAGGCGACCGTCGAGGGCCTCCGTACGCCCGAGCACGACGTGCTGGCGGACATCCCCGGGCTCAAGCTTCGTCTCGGCCGGATCCGGCCGGGCCGGCGGGAGGGTGTGGACGCCCAGGTCCACCGCGACCTCATGACCCTGGCACGCAACAACGCGGTCTGCGACGCGGTCGTGGTCAGCGGCGACGAGGACCTCACCCAGGTGATCAGCGACGCGCAGGATCTCGGCATCCGCGTGACCGTCATGCAGATCGCCTCCGACGGCGCCTGGTCGGCGGCGCGCACCCTGCGGCAGGAATGCGACGACCTCGTCGAGATCGTGAGCGGGCATCTGCGGCCGTACGTCACGATGCTGACCGGGACGGCCCCCGGCTCCGGCTCCGGCAACGGCCAGTCCCACAGCAACGGCCAGTCCCACGGCAATGGCCTCGTCCCCCTCGGGAACGGTTCGCTGTCCAACGGCACTTCCTTCAACGGCTCCCAGCAGAACGGCTCCCAACACAACGGAACACAGCCGAGCGCGACCCAGTCTCAGGGGAGCCACGCCGCCACCGCCCTCCCGGGTGGGGCGAACCCGGCGACGGGATCGTTCGGCGCTCAGTCGCCGAGCGCGTCGCACGACACAAGCGCGTCCGGCACGGCGTTCAACGTCACACAACCCCACCCCACAGGGACACACTCCGCAGGGACACCCGCCACAGGGACGGACGGCACGGGAACGTACAGTTCCGGATCGCACGGCACGGGCATCCACGGAAGCGGCGCTCACAGCACCGGCACTCCTCAGAGCACGGGCTCTCATGGAATGGGCACTTCCCAAGGCGTGGGCTCTCAGGGCACGGGCTCTCATACGACAGGCTCCCAGAGCACGGGCTCTCATGCGACGGGCACTCCTCAGGGCACGGGCACTCCTCAGGGCACGGGCGCACACAGTGGCGGCCGGTCCTCCGCGTCCCACGCGCGTCCGGCCCTTCCCGCGCAGCCGTCCCCACCGGCCTACAACGGGTACTCGCCGGAGTCCCAGCAGCCGCAGGGCCAGCCGCCCCAGCAGCCGCGGCAGGCTCCGCCACCCGTGAGCACGCCGCTGCCGGCTCCCCCGGCGTCGCCGCCCTCGGGGGCCCAGACGCCGCCGAGCAGCCCGGTGCAGAGCCAGTACGGCTCCGGGGCCGGCGCCGGCTACTCGCCCTCCCAGCTGGGACCGTACACGGGCCCTCAGCCCGCGCCGGTGCCGGTGCAGACCGGGGGCACCACGACGCTGGCCGAGGCGGTCAAGGCGGCGCACAAGGAGGGCCACGACTTCGGTGAGTCGGTCGCCCGGGACGCGCCCGCCCTGTGGCTGGAGGCCGTGCTCGCCCGCAAGCCCCGCATGCCGTCCGATCTTGAGGCCCGCCTGCTGCAGGGGTCCTCACTGCCGATCGACTTCCTGCTGCACGACGAGGTCCGGCACGCCCTGCGCCGCGGCTTCTGGGACGCCCTCGAGCGCGCCCGCCGCTGACCCGGCCGTCCTCGCTCCCGGGCGCACGGGTGCGGCGGGGAGGAGCGGAGCGGGCGGGAGGGAGGACCGCAGCGAAGGCCCAGCGGAGCGGGCTTCGCGAGGACCGGAGCTTCCGGCCGGCGAAGTGACGTCTCCTACCAACGGCGAATCGCCAACTCCGCCCCCACCCACGTCAGGCATTCACGCGCCCGGCGCACGTCAGGCCTTCACGGGCTCGCGCGCGTTAAGAGGCCTGTCTGACAACTCAAACCAAGTAGCGCAGCGGCACATCCGGGCGGGGCCGCGCGTCCGGAGCGACGAGGTCGTGCGGCCCCTCTGAGGAACACCGCGTGCTCTAGCGGGCCAGGCGGTCCAGCAGCTCGCCGAGCAGCGCGCGTTCGCCAGGGGTGAGGTCGCCCGGGTCGTTGCCGACCAGCGCACGCAACGTCAGTGCGGCGCTCGCACGGGTCGCGGGGGCGTCGGCGGAGGGCGTGTGCAGGACTCCGGCCAGCGCGGCCTCGCGGACGCGTACGGACAGCCTGAAGTCCGGCTCCGGCTGGCTGATCAAGGTGAGCGTGATGCCGACGTTGGCGGCAAGCACCTGTTCGGCGGCTTCGTCTGCCGGCACCTTGAGCAGGCCCTGGGCGGCGGCGGCGGTCAACCGCTCGCGCAACGCGGCGTGCGCGGGAGCGGTGACGGCGCAGGGCTTTCCCGGCTCGACGCGGCCGTAAAGCAGCCCGTAGAACGACGGGTGCTCCAGCCCGAACCGCACGTGCCTGTCCCAGCCCTCGCGCAGGTCGTCCAGCGGGTCGCCAGAGCTCTCGATCGCGGTGTACTGGGTGAAGCCGTGGTTCAGCACGGCATCAATCAGGCCCTGCTTGCTGCCGAAGTGGTGGTACAGCGTCGGGGCCTGCACCCCGGCGCGTTCGCACACCGCCCTCGTGGACACCGTGCCGCCGCTCTCCAGCAACTCCGCCGCGACGAGCAGGAGTCGATCTCGTGCGTTCTGCATGCTTGCTATAGTAGCCCATATAGCGCTACATTGCCCGCTATAGCGAAAGGAGAAGTCCATGAGGACTTGGTTCGTCACCGGCGGGACACCCGGAGGGTTCGGCCTGGTCTATGCCGAGGCTGCACTGAAACAGGGCGATCAGGTGGTGGTGACAGCACGTCGGCCCTCTGAACTGCGGGAATGGGCTGAACCGCACGGCGACCGTGTGCTGGTTCTCCAGCTCGACGTCACCGATGCCGAGCAGGTGCGTGCGGCGGTCAAGACGGCAGAGGAGCGGTTTGGCGGGATCGACGTGCTCGTCAACAACGCGGGCCGTGGCTGGTTCGGCTCGGTCGAGGGGGCCCCCGACGAGACGATCCGCCGCACGTTCGACCTCAACCTATTCGCCGTGGTCGAGGTGATACGCGCGGTCCTGCCTGGTATGCGGGCACGCGGCGACGGCTGGATCGTGAACATGTCCTCGGTGGCAGGCCTCGTCGGCGCACAGGGGTTCGGCTACTACTCAGCGGCGAAGTTCGCGCTCGAAGGACTGTCGGAGACACTGCGCCATGAAGTTGAGCCGTTCGGTGTGCGCGTGCTCGTCGTAGAGCCGGGAGCGTTCCGCACCAAGGCTTACGCCGGCTTCCAGAACGAGCCCGTCAACGAGACCGTCGACGCCTACGTGCCGCTGGTCGAGGGCGTCAAGGCGGCGTTCGTGGAACATGACGGCAAGCAAGAGGGTGACCCTGAACGCGGAGTGCAGGCCGTGATCAGCGCGATGAACGCACCCGTTCCGCCGCAACGGATCGTGCTCGGCAACTCTGGCTACGACGTCGTTGTTGCGATGCACGAGAACGCACTCGCGGAGCTGCGCGCTAACGAAAAGCTCTCGCGCGGTGCGGACTTCTAAGCCTGGTGCCAGAACGTGAGGAGCCTCGTCGGGGTGGATTGAGTCACCACACACAACCGACCCGACGAAGCCTTCATCAGTATGCGCCCCGCGCATGTCTATGCCGACTTGACCCCTGCTCGGCACCTCGAGCTGGTCACCGCGCTGCACGGCCTGTGGCGGGTCGCCGCCCGCATCGTCATCGTGCTGCTGAGGTGCCGCAGGGACGTACCAGGACGCGCCCGCGTCCTGTCACCCGAGAAGACCGGAGAGCAGAAATGGACGACATCACCCTTCCCAAGGCTGTCGAGAACTTCATCGCGGCCACCAACGCGCACGACGCGAACGCGCTGGCCGCGGTCTTCGGCGACGGGGCCACCGTGCGCGATGACGGGACGACCTACGCCGGCGAGGCCGAGATCCGCGAGTGGATCCAGGGGCACCTGATCAACCCCAAGATCGTGATCACGCCGACCTCTTTCGCGGGCGACCGTCTGGTGGCCTCCGGGGACGGTGAGTTCCCCGGCGGGCCTCTGTCCTTCGCGTTCGTGTTCGGCATCAAGGACGACCAGGTCACCGACCTCGCGATCGACCCCGTCTGACTCGTCACCGGCCGGGGCGGCCCGCGGTGAGACGATCAAGCTCCACCTGTTTGAATTGTCGGACAGGCCTTGGGCCTTCACGGGCTCGCGCACGTCAGTCACGCCGCCCGGGCGTGTCAGGCATTCGCACCGCCCACCCGCGTCAGGCGCGCGCCGGGGTCAGATGCGCGTGGGCTCAGCCGAGGGCGTCGAAACCCGCGCGCAGATGGGCGACGCGCTCGCCCAGCTCGGCGACCGCGCCGTTCAGGGGCGTGTCGCCGGACTTGTCCGCCAGTTCACGCACCCGCCGCAACTCGTCCTCCACGGCGGTGACGCGGTTCGCCAGTTCGGCGAGTACGGAGGTGTGGTCGCCGCCGTCCGGAAGCTCGCTCGACAGGCGTTCCCGCAGCAGCGCCGCCTGCTCGGCGAGCCGCCGGTTCATCGTGTAGAGCTCCACGAACACGGCGACCTTGGCGCGCAGCACCCAGGGGTCGAACGGTTTGGTGAGGTAGTCCACGGCCCCGGCGGCGTACCCGCGGAAGGCGTAGTCGGGCGCGCTGTCGACCACGGTCAGGAAGATGATCGGGATGTTCCTGGTGCGCTCTCTCCGCTTGATGTGCGCGGCGGTCTCGAAGCCGTCCATGCCGGGCATGCGCACGTCGAGCAGGATGAGAGCGAAGTCGGTCGACAGGAGGGCCTTCAGGGCCTCCTCTCCGGACCGGGCCCGTATGGGCACGACGTCCAGCGAGCTGAGGATCGCCTCCAGGGCGATCAGGTTCTCCTCACGGTCGTCGACCAGCAGGACCCTGGCACGCTCAGGCATCGATCACGCCTCCTGGGCGTCACGGGACTCCGGGGACGGCACGCCCCTCGTTCGTTCTGTGCCCCCGCTGCGGCCGCGCATGAGCCATCCGCGCAGTCGCTCGAGCAGCCGGTCGACGTCGACCGGCTTGGGCACGTAGTCGGAGGCGCCGGAAGCGATGCTCTTCTCGCGGTCGCCCCGCATGACCTTCGCCGTCAAGGCGATGATCGGCAGGTCGGCGAACTGCGGCATCGTGCGGATCGCCGAGGTCGTGGCCCAGCCGTCCATCTCGGGCATCATGATGTCCATCAGCACGAGCGCGACGTCCTCGTTGCGTTCGAGCTGCTCGATGCCCTCGCGGCCGTTCTCGGCGTACACGACGGTCGAGCCGTGCCGCTCCAGCACGCTGGTCAGCGCGAAGACGTTGCGGATGTCGTCGTCCACGATGAGGATCTTCGCCCCGGCCAGCGGGTCGTCCCCCTGCCAGTCGTGGCTGTCGACGAGCGGCGTGTACTGGAGGAGCGGCAGGTCGGTGGGAAGGGGGATCTCCGGGAGGATGTCCTTGACGTGCAGGTCGGGGCCCTCGTTCTCGCGGCCGTCAGGCTTCGGCGGAGCGGCGATCGCGCCGCCGTCGGGCGCGGCGAGCGGCCCCGTGTAGTTGGGGGGCAGGTACAACGTGAACGTGCTGCCCTCTCCGGGGACGCTCTCGACGTGGATCTCGCCGCCGAGGAGCCGGGCGATCTCCCGGCAGATCGACAGACCGAGGCCGGTGCCGCCGTACTTGCGGCTGGTCGTGCCGTCGGCCTGGCGGAACTGCTCGAAGATCACTTCGAGCTTGTCGGGCGCGATGCCGATGCCGGTGTCCACGACCCTGAAGGCCAGCATGTCCTCCTGCGCGCCCTGCAGCTTCTCGTCCACGTACGGGACGTCGGCGGGCGCGCGGGTCACCTCCAGCCTGACCGCGCCCTCGTGGGTGAACTTCACCGCGTTGGACAGCAGGTTGCGCAGCACCTGCTGCAGTCGCTGCTCGTCGCTGCTCAGCTCGTTCGGCACGGAGGGGTCGACCTCGACCGCGAACGACAGGCCCTTGTCCTGAGCGAGCGGCGCGAAGGTGGCCTCCATGTAGTCGACCAGCGCGGACAGCGACATCGTCTGGGAATGGATGTCCATGCGGCCCGCCTCGACCTTCGTCAGGTCGAGGATGTCGTTGATCAGCTGGAGCAGCGCGGAACCGGCGTCGTGGATGGTCCGGGCGAACTCGACCTGTTGCGGGGTCAGGTTGCCCTCGTCGTTCTCCGTCAGCAGTTTGGCGAGCACGAGCAGGCTGTTCAGCGGGGTGCGCAGCTCGTGGGACATGTTCGCCAGGAACTCGGACTTGTATCGCGAGGACACCGCGAGCTGCTCGGCCCGCTCCTCCAGCGTCCGCCGGGCCTGCTCGATCTGGAAGTTCTGAATTTCGATGGCGCGGTTCTGCTTGGCCAGCAGCGCCGCCTTGTCCTCCAGCTCGGCGTTGGACCGGCGCAGCTCCTCCTGCTGGCGCTGCAGCTCGTCGGAGCGCTCCTGCAGCTCGATCGCGAGCCGCTGCGACTCGGTGAGCAGGTCCTCGGTACGGGAGTTGGCCATGATCGTGTTGATCGTGACCCCGATGGTCTCGACGAGCTGGGTGAGGAACGCCAGATGGACCTCGCTGAACTGGGTGAACGAGGCCATCTCCAGGACGCCGAGCACCTGGTTCTCGAAGAGGATCGGCAGCACGACGATCTGCGCCGGGTTCGACCGGCTGAGCCCGGTCTCGACCGTGATCGAGTCGACCGGCACACCTTCGAGGATGATCTGCTTGGTCTCCAGCGCGGCCTGGCCGATGATGCCCTCGCCCAGCTCGAAGCTCGGCTTCGGGGTCGAGCCCGGCTGGATGCCGTACCCGGCGATGAGATTGAGCCGGCCGTCGTCGTAGAGGTAGCAGGCGCCGTGGCTGGCCGAGACGAGCGGGGTGAGCTCGCTCATGATCAGCCGGGCGACCTCCATGAGGTCGCGGTGGCCCTGCATGAGGCGGGAGATCCGGGCCAGGTTGGACTTGAGCCAGTCCTGCTCCTGGTTGGTCTTGGTCGTCTCGCGCAGCGTGGCGACCATCGTGTTGATGTTGTCCTTGAGCTGGGCCAGCTCGCCGGGCGCCTCGACGGTGATCGACCGGGTCAGGTCGCCGCGGGCGACGGCGCTGGTCACCTGGGCGATCGCGCGCACCTGGGTGGTGAGGTTGCCGGCCAGCTCGTTCACGCTCTCGGTGAGCCGCTTCCAGGTGCCCTCCACGCCCTCGACCCGGGCCTGGCCGCCGAGCTGGCCCTCCGAGCCCACCTCGCGGGCGACGCGGGTCACCTCGGAGGCGAACGAGGAGAGCTGGTCGACCATGGTGTTCATGGTGCTCTTGAGCTCGAGGATCTCGCCCTGGGCGTCGACGTCGATCTTACGGGTGAGGTCGCCGTTGGCGACGGCGGTGGTGACCTGGGCGATGTTGCGCACCTGGTAGGTGAAGTTGTTGGCCATCGAGTTGACGTTGTCGGTGAGGTCCTTCCAGACGCCCGACACGCCGGGGACACGCGCCTGGCCGCCCAGCCGTCCCTCGGTGCCCACCTCGCGGGCCACCCGGGTCACCTCGTCGGCGAACGCCGACAGCTGGTCGACCATCGTGTTCATCGTGTCCTTGAGCTCCAGGATCTCGCCCTGGGCGTCCACGGTGATCTTCTTGGACAGGTTGCCTTGCGCGACGGCGGTGGAGACGACGGCGATCTGACGGATCTGCGACGTCAGGTTGTTGGCCATGAAGTTGACGTTGTCGGTGAGGTCCTTCCAGATGCCCGACACGCCGCGGACCTGCGCCTGGCCGCCCAGCCGTCCCTCGGTGCCCACCTCGCGGGCGACGCGGGTCACCTCCGAGGCGAACGACGACAGCTGGTCGACCATGGTGTTCATGGTGCTCTTGAGCTCGAGCATCTCGCCCTGGGCGTCGACGTCGATCTTGCGGGTGAAGTCGCCGTTGGCGACGGCGGTGGTGACCTGGGCGATGTTGCGCACCTGGTAGGTCAGGTTGTTGGCCATCGAGTTGACGTTGTCGGTGAGGTCCTTCCAGACGCCCGACACGCCCTTCACCTCGGCCCGGCCGCCCAGCTTGCCCTCGGTGCCGACCTCTCGGGCGACGCGGGTCACCTCGTCGGCGAAGGCGGACAGCTGGTCCACCATCGTGTTGAGGGTCTCCTTGAGCTCCAGGATCTCGCCCTGGGCGTCGACGGTGATCTTCTTGGTCAGGTTGCCCTGCGCGACGGCGGTGGAGACGACGGCGATCTGCCGGACCTGGGAGGTCAGGTTGTTGGCCATGAAGTTGACGTTGTCGGTGAGGTCCTTCCAGACGCCCGACACGCCGCGGACCTGCGCCTGGCCGCCGAGCTGGCCCTCGGTGCCGACCTCGCGGGCCACCCGGGTGACCTCCTCGGCGAACGCCGACAGCTGGTCGACCATCGTGTTGACGGTGTGCTTCAGCTCCAGCATCTCGCCGACGGCGTCGACGGTGACCTTGCGGCTCAGGTCGCCGCGGGCGACACCGGTCGTCACCTCGGCGATGTCGCGGACCTGCGCGGAGACGCGGTCGGACATCGTGTTGACGGCCACGGTGAGGTCGCGCCAGCTTCCCGACATGCCGCGCAGGTTGGCCCGGCCGCCCAGTTTGCCCTCGGTGCCGAGGTCGCGCGTGACCCGCGTCACCTCCGAGGTGACCAGCGAGAGCTGGTCGACCATGCCGTTGATGGCCTTGCCCAGCCGCCGTACCTCGCCGCGAGCCGCGCGGTCCACGTCGATCCGGCGGGACAGGTCGCCCTTGGCCACGGCGTCGATGACGTCGGCGGCGCCGCTGACCGGCGTCACGATGGCGTCGATGAGGTCGTTGACCGAGCCCACGCTCTCCGCCCACGCGCCGACGCCCGGCCCGGGGCTCAGCCGTTCGGTGAACCGGCCCTCCTTGACGATCTCGCGTTGCACCCGGGCGAGCTCGTTGGCCAGGTGTTCGCGCCGGTCCGCCACCTCGTTGAGCAGCAGCCGGATCTCGCTGAGGATTCCCGGCGGGGCGTGGGAGACACGGCGGCGGAAGTCGCCGTCCCGCCAGGTGATGAGCGTCTCCAGGAAGGGGACGAGATCGGATTCGCGGTAGACCCGTTCGGTCCCGGCCAGCTCGGCGTTGGCGGGCGACATCTAGCCTCCTTTACCCCGATCGGGGCTGACGCGACCACGGTCTAGGGCCTCATACGGCCTGTCCAGCCGCGGACTCCATGCCAGTCTGTCACGTTCCGTGGGGTGCGGGGCCCTCTTGTTTGACCCGAGGTCAGCCGGAAGTGTGGTAAGCACAATGGTGGTGACAACTACCCCTAGAGCCGTCCTGGCGGCGTCTTTCACGCCGGGTGAGACGGCCGTACCCGATGCGAAGCGGTTCACGCGTGAGGTCATGACAGCGTGGGCCGCCATGTCGGCGTTGCCCGAGGCCGAGCGCCTGGTGGGCGAACTGGTCGCGGAGGCGGCCGGCGCGCCCTTCGAGATCGTGTGGCTGCACCACGGCGAGTCCATCCAGGTGGAGGTGCGGGAGAAGACGGACGGCCAGGACTTCGGTCCGCCGGCCGACGCCGTCGCGTGGGGTGTCACGTTCACCTCGTCGCTGCGCACCCGCTGGGCCCGGCTGGACCTGCCGGGCGGGGAGCCCGTGCAGAGCGACGAGTGGCTGCTGGAGGCCGCGCACGGCCCGGGGTGGCTGGGCTTCCTCGCGGACGCGAGCGACCTGCTCGCGGGCACGCTCAACCCGGAGATGGTCCCGGCGATCGTCGCGCAGATCGTGGTGCCGCGCCTGGCGAGCTGGTGCGCCGTCTACACCGCCCAGGACGGATCGGGGGAGCTGCGGCCCGCCTACCTCTGGCACGCCGACGAGACCCAGATCGACGCCATGCGCGAGGAGCTGGAGGAGATCGCGCTCCCGGGGGACGACGACCCCGCCGTGCTGCCGATGCGCGACTGGCAGGCGCTGGCGTACCCGCTGACCGCGCGGGGGCGGCGGCTCGGCGTGATGTGCCTGGGCCGGCGCGACCGTTTCCCCGACGAGGCCATGCAGATCGCCGAGGACCTCAGCAGGCGCGCCGCGCTGGCGCTCGACAACGCCCGTCTGTACGCGCAGCAGGCGGCGGCCAACCGGGCGCTCCAGCGCAGCCTCCTGCCGCCGGACGAACCGACGACCCCGGGGCTCGACTTCCACGTGATCTACGAGCCGGCCGGGGAGTACAACGAGGTCGGCGGCGACTTCTACGACCTGTTCCCGATCGGCGACGGAGTCTGGCGCTTCGCGATCGGCGACGTCTGCGGCACGGGGCCCGAAGCCGCGGCGGTGACCGGGCTGGCCCGCCACACGCTCCGGCTGCTCGCCCGCGAGGGGTACGGCGTGGCCGCCGTCGTGGGCCGGCTCAACCAGGCCATCCTGGAGGAGGGGGAGCGCGCCCGCTTCCTGACCCTGCTGCACGGTCAGATCACGGTCGTGCCGGAGGGCCTCGACATCCGCCTCGTCTCCGCCGGTCACCCGGAGGCCCTGCGGCTGCGGCCGAACGGCGTCGTCGAGGTCGTCGCCTCGCCGCAGTCGCTGCTCGGGGTGTTCCCCGAGGCGAAGTTCCAGGAGGACAACCTGCGGCTCACCCCCGGCGACGTGCTGCTGGGCGTGACCGACGGGGTCACGGAGCGGCGGTCGGGCGACCGGCTGCTCGACGACGACGGCGGCCTGGCCAAGCTGCTGGCCGAGTGCGCCGACCTGTCCGCCCGTGCGGTGGCCGAGCGCATCCGCCGCGCCGTGCAGGACTTCGCGCCCGAGCCGAGCGCCGACGACCTGGCCATCCTCGTCCTGCGCGCGCCCTGACCGTGCTGCCCTGACCGCGCTCCGTGCTCCCCTGACCGCGCTGGGGGAGCGCAGGCCGGGGACGTGGCGGTGCCCCGCGGGAGCCGCGGAGCACCGCCGTCACTGTCCGGGCGTCACTGTCCGGTTGTCACAGTTTGCGGATCGACACGGCGTTGTCGCCGACGCCGCCGCCGTGGGCGTAGACGCACAGATAACTCTGTACGACGGCGACGACGGTCCAGCCGGACGGGGCGGACTGAATCCCGCAGATGATGGCCGTGCTGCCCGACGGGCGCCCGTTGAGGTTCGTCAGGGTCTGCTGGTTGTTCAGCAGCCCGTTCGGTGTCTTACCGGCCTCGCAACTGTACGAGTAGGACAGCGCGGTGGCGTAGAAGCCGGCGGGAGGCGGCGGGTTGATACAGGTGGTGACCGTGCCGCCGGACGCGGTGCCCGTCACGTCTTTGATGGTCCTGGCGTTGTAGTAGATGCTGCCCGGCTGACCGCAGAGGTTCGTGTCGAAGTACGCGGTCGGCATCCAGCCGGAGGGAATCGGGGTGTTCGCGCAAATGGTTTGGGTCGCGGCGACTTTCGCCGAGGCGGCGGAGGGGAACGAAATCATCGCCGCAGCGCCCAACGCGGCGGCGAGGGCGGGAAACAGCCTCATCAACACTCCTGCCTTGACGGGAACGGTGAAGGACCAGGCTCGTGTCGGCCGACGGAGAAGCTGATCCCCTGGAGTATCGCAAAGTCAGACAAAGAGGAGAAGAGGCAATCGTGCCGCAATTCATGACGGGTGATTATGTCTGTGCCGGCCGATGATATCTGCGGGGTACATAAACGGCCCCGTGTGTCCACGGTGGAAATCATCCCGGTGAATGGAGATTCGGCGAAAAGAAAAGGGCTGTACACAGTCGTCGGTTCCGGTCGTCCTGTGCAAATCGTCCTGTGTAAATCGTCCTGTGCAAACCGGCGTTCACATAATGGCCTGGATAAAATTGCCTGCACAAATCAGCCGCGGGCCTGCAGGGATCGGACCGCGAAGTCGATGGACGCGGTCATCTGCCGGATTCGCTCCTCCACGGTCGGCGCGCCGGGGCCCGCGGCGTACCGGTAGACCGAGACGTCCCTGCCGCGGTCCGTCAGTGCCCGCACGTAGCCGTCCACATGCCGTCCCGGGCAGCGGGGGTCCTCGTCCCCCGTGATGACCAGCAGTGGCGCCTCCACCATGCCGGCGTACGTGATCGGGGAGGACGCGGCGTACCGCTCGGGCACCTCGGCCGGGGAGCCGCCCAGCAGCGCCCGGTGCGCCGCGCGCAGGCACTCGGCCTCCTCCTCGTACGCCGCGGCGTGGTCGGCGATGGGAACGGCCGCGATCCCCGCCGCCCAGGCCTTCGGCTGGGTGCCGAGCGCCAGCAGGGTCAGGTAGCCGCCCCACGCCGTGCCGGCGAGCACGAGGCGGTCCGGGTCGGCGATGCCCCGCTCCACCGCCCAGTCGCGCACCGCCGCCACGTCGGCCAGCTCGATGTGACCGATGTCGCCGCGCAGGGCGTCGCGCCAGGCCGAGCCGTACCCCGCCGATCCCCGGTGGTTGACCTGGATCACCGCGAAGCCGCTGTCCACCCACGCCGCGACCCGCGGCTTGAAGGAGTCGTCGTCCTGGCCGCCCGGACCGCCGCCGAACTCCGCGAGCCGCCCCCCGTGACCGCGCAGGAGGAACACCGTCGGATACGGCGCGGCCACTCGCTCGGGCCGGGAGACGAGGGCGTGGATGCGCCCGCCAGGGCCCTCCACGTCGATGTCCTCCAGCGGCACGGACGGCGGCGGCGTGCGCCCCGGGCTGAGGACCACGTGGCCGCTGCTCGACTTGACGACCGGCGGGTGGGACGCGCTCGACCAGGCGTACTCGACGGTGCCGTCGGGGCGCGGCGCGGCCGCCTCGATCACCCCGTGCGGGCTCTCTATCGGGGTGAGGCCGCCTCCGGCGAGGTCGTAGCGCAGCAGTTCCGTGCGTCCCCGCTGGCGGTGGACGATGAGCAGGGCCCGGCCGTCGTCGTACCAGTCCGCCGAGATGTCGCCGCGCACCCGCAGCCAGATCTCCCGCTGCTCGCCGGTCACCGGGTCCCACACGAGCGGTTCGCGGCGGCCCCGGCGCTCGTGCAGGACGAGCAGGCGCCGGTCGCCGGGGACGGGGGCGAACCTGCCGCCGGTCACGCCCCTGCCCTGTCCGTCGTTCAGCTCGGCGACCGTGGAGCCGTTCGCCCTGACGACCCGTACGGCCGGGTGCAGGACGTCACCGTGCTCGCTGTGGTTGACGGCGATGAGCGAGCCGTCGAGGGACATGTCCGCGACGGCGGCGTACTCGTCGTGGCGATACAGCGTGACCGGCTCTTCTCCGGGCCTGGCCAGCAGGATCTCGAAGCCGTCCCGCGAGGAGCGGCCGACGGCCGCGGTGCCGTCCGAGGCGAGCGCGAGCCCGCAGGGGTGGCCGGGCGGCACGGCCAGGGGCTCGTCGGGGCCTCCGTGGAACGGCTGGCGCGACCAGACGCCGTACCCGTCGCCGGCGGTGTCGCCGAACCACCAGATCCACCGGCCGGTCGGGTCGATCGCGCCGTACCGTGTGCCGTGGGGGCGGTCGGTGACCTGGCGGGTCCGCCCGCTCGACCGGTCCCAGGCGTAGATCTCCCATGCCCCGGAGGCGTTGCCGCGGTAGACGGCGCGGTGCGGCGCGTGGCGTGCCCAGGTGGGCAGGGTCACTCGCGGTGCCCGGAATCTGGCCTGCCAGCGTTCCTCGGCCTTCATGCGGGCCCTCCCCTGCGTTCCTACGGGGTCGAGTTCAGTATGTCCCGCAACGGGCGACAATGACCGACAAATGGGAGATGTTGTCTCATTAGGCAGTCCGAGCGCGCGGCTCAGGACAGGTCAAGGCCGGCGAGCTGGGCGCGGCTGGCCACGTTCAGCTTGGGGAACGCCCGGTAGAGGTGATAGCTGACGGTCTTCGGGCTCAGGAACAGCTGCGCGCCGATCTCCCGGTTGGTCAGGCCCTTCGCGGCCAGCCGTACGATCTGGAGCTCCTGCGGGGACAGGGCCGACAGCGCTTCCCCACGCGCCGTCGGGGAGCTGGTGTCTCCGGTGGCGCGCAGCTCCGTGCGGGCGCGCTCGGCCCACGGGCGGGCGCCCAGCCGTTCGAAGGTCTCCCACGCGGCCCGCAGGTGCGGCCGGGCGCTGCCCTTGTCGCGCTCCCTGCGCAGGCGCTCTCCGAAGGCGAGCGCGGTGCGGGCCGCCTCCCAGGGGCGGCCGCTGCCGGCGTGCAGCCGTACGGCGGTCCGGAAGTGCTCGTGCGCCTGCTCCCAGCCGGTCTCGAGCTGCGCCCGGCAGCGGTGCAGAACGGCCAGCGCCCAGTCCTGCCCCGAGGCCGTCGCCCACTCCTCGAACCGGCGCAGCGGCTCCTTCGCGGGCACCCCGAGCCGTACGGCCGCCTCGATCTGGTCGGGGGCGAAGTAGACGGCCTGGATCTGGTGGCGTACCGGGCCGGACACGGCGGCGTCGAGCCGGTCCAGGGCCTCGGCGAACCGGCCCTGGCCGAGGTCGAGCAGGGCCAGCGCCCACTCGGCCCAGGCCAGGCCGTTGACGATGTGGTTGGCGTCGAAGCGGTCACGCGAACGGGCGGCCAGCTCGGCGCACCGGTCCGCCTCGCCCCGCACGGCCGCCAGCCAGGCCAGCGTGCCCTCCAGATAGCCCGCCCGGTTGCGCTGCCCGGTGTCGGAGATGAGCCGCAGGCCCTCGGCCGCGGTGGCCTCGGCGTCCCTGAACCTGCCGAGATACAGCTCGGCGGCGGCGAGCGTCACGTGGACCAGGGGGAGTTTGCCCATGTCGCCGGCGGCCCGGCACTCCGCTGCCATGGCGGCCGAGATGTCGTGCCCGGTGCGGAAGTCGCCGACGAGCGGGGCGACGAAGGCCGCGTTGATCCGGAACGTGTGCGCCCCGGAGGTGATCCGGCCGCCGCTGGCGACCATGTCGCGCATGATGGGCAGCCCCCGCTCCGGTCCCTGCCGCAGCAGCACGGCCGCGCCGGTCACGGCCTGGACGGCGGGATCGAGGCCGTCCTCCGGACGGAGGCCGAGCGCGTGCAGGCGCGCGGCCGCCTCGGCGACCCTCTCCGGGTCGCCGAGCTGCCAGCCGTTGCGTGCGGCGTCGGTCAGCATGAGCCCGGCCGCGACGCGGTCCTGCCGCGCCTGCCCGTCGGAGTCCGCCGCGTCCGCGGCCGCGAGCGCGGCCAGCTCCTCCGCGCCCCGCAGCAGCAGATCGTGGGCCACGTACGGAGCGCCCTCGTCGAAGGCGATGCGGGCGCGCAGCTCGCGGAGCCGGGCCCGGGAACGGGGATCGGTGACCAGCGCGGCGGCGCGCTCGATGAGCTGCTTGGCCCGGCCGGACTGGCCCGCGTCGGCGGCGGCGACGGCGGCCGCGGTCAGCCGCCCCGCCTTGAGCGCGCGGTCCTCGGTCAGCTCGGCGGCCCGCTCGAGCGCGGCGCAGGCCCCGGCGTCGCCGTGGCGGTCCCTGGCGCGCCGCGCGGCCTGCTCCAGTGCCAGTGCCGCCGTCTCGTCGGGGCCGGTGGCGGCTGCGGCCAGGTGCCAGGCCCGCCGGTCCGGCTGATGCTCCAGCAGCCTCGCCAGGATCGTGTGGATATCCAGCCGCAGGTCGTAGGTGCCGTGCCGGAAGGCCGCCGCGCGCATGAGCGGGTGGGTGAAGGTCACCCGCCTGCCGTCGATCCTGACCAGACCGGCCCGCTCGGCCAGGCCCAGGGCGGCGGGCGCGATCCCCAGCTCCCCGCCCGCCCGTACGACGACGTCCAGGTCGCCGCCGTCGGTCAGCGCGGTGACCAGCAGCGCCTTCTGGGCGTCGGGAGGCAGCTCGGCGATGCGGAGCGCGTACGCCTGCTGGATGCGGGCGGGCAGCGGCAGCGGACTGCGGTCGTAGGCGGGCAGGTCCGTACGTGGGAGTTCGAGCAGGGCGAGCGGGTTGCCGCAGCTCTCCCCGATGAGGCGGTCGCGGGTGCCGGGGGCGAGCCCGGGGGCCGCGTGGGCGAGCAGCGCGGCGGCGCTGTCGGCGTCGATGCCCGGCAGGCGGTGCTCGGGCAGGCCGGAGGGGTCGAAACCGTCACGCGCGGCGAAGACCATGACGATGCCCTCGGCGTGCAGCCGGTGGGCCGCGAACCGCAGCGCCTGCGCCGACTCCTGGTCGAGCCATTGCGCGTCGTCGACCAGGCACAGCAGCGGCCCGCCCTCGGCCAGCTCGGCCAGCAGCGACAGCACGGCCAGGCCCACCAGCAGTCGGTGGTCGGTCACCGGAGCCAGGCCGAAGGCGCCGCGCAGGGCGGCCGCCTGGGGCGCGGGCAGCGCGTCCAGCCGGTCGAGCGTGTGCCCGAGCAGCAGATGCAGCGAGGCGAACGGGATCTCCGCCTCGGTCTCGACGCCGACGCCGCGCAGCACGCGCATGCCGCCCATGTCCCGGGCACGTTCCGCGGCGTACGCCAGCAGCGACGTCTTGCCGATGCCCGGCTCGCCCCGGACCACGATCACGCCGGAGCGTCCCGCGCGCGCCCGATCGAGTAAGCCGTCGATCACCGCTTGATCGGTCGCACGCCCCCACAGCACCCCGGCATCCTAGGTCGTATCCGTCCGATCTTCCGCCTCCTGCGGTCGCGGCGGCACGATCCGCGGGGCACCCCGGTGCTCCTGATCATCGCGCGGTGGTGCATCCGATGACGGCACCGGTCATGTGTCCGATACCCCTCGGACGTCCGTGTTCCTAGCGTTCTCAGGGTGAACACCACCCAGGCGGTCGATCTCACCGCGGTCACCAAACACCACGCACACGGCGTCACGGCGCTGGACGACGTCACGATCGGCTTCGGCGCCGGCACGTTCACCGCCGTGATGGGGCCCTCGGGGTCGGGCAAGTCGACGCTGCTGCAGTGCGCGGCCGGGCTGGACCGGCCCAGCGCGGGCCGGGTGGTCGTGGACGGCCGCGACCTGGCGACCCTCGGGGACCGGAAGCTGACGCTGCTGCGCAGGGACCGGATCGGCTTCGTGTTCCAGTCGTTCAACCTGCTGCCCTCGCTCACCGCCGAACAGAACGTGGGCCTGCCGCTGCGGCTCGCCGGGCGGCGCCCCGACCGGGAGCTGGTGCGGCAGAGCCTGGCCGCGGTGGGCCTGGCCGAGCGCGCCGGGCACCGGCCCGCCGAGATGTCGGGCGGGCAGCAGCAGCGGGTGTCCATCGCGCGGGCGCTGGTCACCCGCCCCGCCGTGCTCTTCGCCGACGAGCCGACCGGCGCTCTTGACGCCAACACCAGCCGTGACGTGCTGCGCCTGCTGCGCACTCTGGTGGACCGGCAGGCCCAGACCATCGTCATGGTCACCCACGACCCGGTGGCGGCCTCGTACGCCGACCGGGTCGTGTTCCTGACCGACGGCCGCGTGTACGGCGAGCTGTACGAGCCCACCGCCGAACTGGTCGCCACCCGGATGCTGCAGCTGGAGGCGTCGTGCTGAGGATCGCCTGGTCCACGCTGCGTACGCGCTGGATCTCCTTCGCGGGCACGTTCGCCGCGCTGGCGCTGGGCGCCGCGCTGATCGCGGCGCTCGGTCAGGTGCTGGCCTCCGGGATCACGTCACCGCCACGGGGCCCGCAGCGGTACGCCGCCGCACCCGTCGTGGTCGTGCCCGGCGACCGGCTCACCGTGGACACCTGGCGGGGCGGCAGCAGCGCGCCGCTGGCCGAGCCGCGCGGCCTCGGCGACGACCTCGTCGCCCGCTTCCCCGGCGCGGTGGTGGACCGGGTCTTCCCCGCACGGCTCTCCGGCGGGCCGCCGGCGGTGGGCAGGCCCTGGTCGGCCGCCCGTACGGCGCCGCAGCCGCTCGTCGCGGGCCGCGCCCCCTCGGGGGACGGAGAGATCGCGATCGGCGCGGGGACGCAGCCCGGACGGCGGGGGCCCACCGCGGCGCGGGCGCTGGTCGGGCGGCGCGTGCCGGTGGTCACCGCGACCGGAATCACGACGTACCGGGTGGTGGGCGTCACGGAGGCGGGGCCGCAACCGACCGTGTTCTTCGGTGACGCGCACGCCGCCCGGCTGTCGCCGCGGGTGGACGCGCTCGCGCTGTGGCGGCCCGCCGCCGAGGTGCGGACGGCGGTGGCGGGGACGGCGCGGGTGCTGACCGGGCAGGACCGGGCGCTGGCCGACCCGTTCCGCGAGGCCGACGAGCGGGCGCGCAACAACGTCAACACGATCGCCGGCATCGCCGCCGGGTTCGCCGCCTTCATCGCGATCTTCGTGGTGTCGTCCACGTTCGCGTTCGCGGTGGGGCAGCGGCGGCGCGAGTTCGCCCTGCTGCGGACCAGCGGCGCGACCGCGGGACAGGTCAGGCGGATGATGTACGGCGAGGCCGCCCTCGTCGCGGTGGCCGCCTCCGGGGTGGGCGCGTTCCTCGGCCCGTTGACCACCCGGCCGATCCTCGACCGGCTGGCCGCGCTCGGGATGGCGCCCGAGTGGCTGACGCCGTCGGAGTCGTCCGTACCGGCCTGGGTGGCCTTCGGCACCGGTGTGCTGGTCGCGCTGACGGGCGTGACCGTGGCCGCACGGCGGGCCGGCCGGGTGCGGCCCGCCGAGGCGCTGCGCGAGGCGGCGGTGGAACCCCGTGCGATGACGCCGGCCCGGTGGATCGCCGGGCTGGGCCTGCTGGGCACGGCGGTGGTCAGCATGGCGGTGAAGGCGATCGGCGACCCGGGGTCGGCCACGAACAACAAGACCTTCATGCCGATCGTCATGCTGCTCATCGCCGCGCTCGGCCTGCTCGCGCCGGTCTTCGTGCGGCCCGTCACCCGGCTGCTCGTCGCGCCGCTGGAGCGGCTGCCCGGCGCCGGCGGCGTCGTGGTCGCGGGCGGGACGGCGGCCTCGGCCAGGCGCACCGCCGCCACGGCCGCGCCGGTCCTGGTCACCGTGGCGCTCGCGGCCTCACTGCTGGGCGGGGCCGCGATGAGCGACGCCGCCAAGTCGGCGCTGCAGACCCGGCCGGTGCGCGCCGGCTACCTGGTGCTTCCCGACGGGGACGCCGGACTCGACCGGCAGCTCGTCGAGCGGCTGCGGGCCGTCCCCGGCGCCGACGTGGCCACCGAGACCGAGACCAGCGTGTACACCCTCGAAGGCGACACCCAGCTCATCCGCAGGCCCGTCCAGGCCGTCGATCCGGGCACGCTGTCCACGGCGCTGTCGGTCCCGCTGGTCGCCGGATCGACGGCCGGGCTGCGCGACGACACCATCGTCGTGTCGCGGACCTGGGAGCTGAGTCTGGGGCAGCGAGTGCGCATGTGGCGCGCCGACGGCAGCCCGGTCACGCTGACGGTGACCGGCGTGCTCGGCGACGACTCGCCGGCCGACGCCTATGTCACGCCCGCCCACGCGTTCTCCGCCCTGCCCTCCGTCGCGTACGTGACGCCGCGCCCCGGGGTCGCGGCCCCGGCCGTACGGGCCGCCATCGAGCAGGCCGTACGCGGCCACAACGCCCGCGCGGTGAGCAGGGCCGAGTGGGAACGGGAGTCCGGCGACCGGCAGGCCTCGGCGAGCCGGTTCGGCCTGCTGGCCGTGCTGGGGATCATGCTCTGCTACACCGTGATCGCGCTGGTCAACACGCTGCTGATGGCGGCCTCCGACCGGGCGGCGGAGCGGGGCGGCCTGCGGCTGCTGGGGGCGACGCGGGCGCAGGTGCTGCGGTATGTCGTGGCGGAGGCGCTGGCGGTGGTGGCCGTCGGAGTGGTGCTGGGCTTCGCGGCCACGGCGCTCGGCCTGCTGGGGCTGGGGGCGGCCCTGCTGCGCCTGGCCGGGCCCTTCGCCTTCGCCGTGCCGTGGCAGCCGGTCGTCGCGGTCATCGCGGTCTGCTTCCTGCTGGGAGCGGGCGCGGCGGTCGCCCCCGCGATCCGCACCATCCGCACCGGGGGCGTGGCCATCCCGCGCTCGTGACCCCGGTCAAGCGGGCAGGGCCCAGCGGGTGACGCGGAAGGACGCGGTCACCGGCACCGGGTCGGGGAGTGCGGCGATCTTCGCGGCCAGCTCCTCGGGGCGGGTGTGCCAGGCGCTCGGGCCCATGCCGACCACCGCCTCGACCTCGTCGTGGCCGAGCGTGAGCGCGATCTCCTCCGTCTCCTCCCCGATGCGGGCGAACCGGCCGCCCAGGCTCTCCTCCAGACGGCGTTCCTTGTCCTCGTCAACGCTCAGCAGGCCGAGCCGTTCGACGAGCGGGCTCAGGTGACCGGGGGCGGGGGTGACGACGACCAGCGTGCCGCCCGGGCGCAGCACGCGGGCGAACTCCTCCGCGTTGCGCGGTGCGAAGACGTTGAGCAGCACGTCCACGCAAGCGTCGGCCACCGGGAGCGGCCGCCACACGTCCGCCACCACGGCGCCGATGCGGGGATGCGCGCGTGCGGCCCGTTTCAGGGCGTGCTTCGACACGTCGAGCGCGATGCCCACCGCGTCGGCGCCGAGCGCGGCGGCCAGGTAGTGGCCGGTGCCCGCCCCGGCGTCGGCGACCACGGCGGCGCCCGCGCAGATCCGGGCGAGGCGGCCGGCCAGCGGCGCGTAGTGCCCCGCCTCCAGGAAGCGCGCCCGCGCGGCCACCATCGCGGGCGTGTCGGCCGTGCCGGCCGGGCGGGTGAGCATGTTCACGTATCCCTGCCGCGCCACGTCGAAGGAGTGGCCGCGCGCGCACCTGACCGACCCGCCCGCCAGGTGGACCGCAGTCCCGCAGGCCGGGCAGACGAGGTGATGGATGACGTCGGCGAGCACCCGTCCATCATCCCGGCTGCGCGGCCGCACCGGGGAGCGCCCGCGCGGCCGCCCCCTCGCATCGCGTCCGGAACGCCGGGCACGGGACGGCCCGGGGAAGCGAGGAGGCGGACGGCAAGTCGATTGCAGGAGTTCGACAAGCCGGCGGAGGTTCCATTGACACGCAAGGAACTTTCGAAGGGGGAATCCGAGATGACCCGCACCCGCCGCCGCTGCCCGCGCTGCCGTACGGAGCTCGACGAGGGCCCGATCCTTTACCGCTGCGCCCACTGTGAGCGCGCCGTCTACGCCGCCGATCTCGACGTCGACTACGCGCCCGTCCTGGCCGTCCGCTGAACCGCGCTTCTTCTGCCGTGGGGCCTTCTTCTATCGTGATGCGATGCCGCATGAGCCGAGAATCGTGTCCGGTGTCGAGATCGTCCCGCTCTGCGATGCCGTGGGTCCCATGAAGGAACCGGTCCGCAAGCCGCTGCCCGAGATGTTCGCCGGTGCGATGTTCGCCCCGGGCGAGGAGTGGGTGCTGCACTTCCACTGCTACCTGCTGCGGGCGGCGGGCCGCACGGTCCTGGTGGACACCGGGATCGGCGGCGCGGACGCGCCCGCGACCTGGGCGCCCCTGCCCGGCCGTCTCGGCGGAGAGCTGGCCGCCGCCGGGGCCGCCCCGGCCGACGTGGACGTCGTCGTGCTGACCCACCTGCACAGCGACCACGCGGGCGGCGCGGTCGCGGGCGGCGCTCCCGCCTTTCCCAACGCCCGCTATGTCGTGCAGCGGGCGGAGACCGAGTGGGCCTCCGGCCCGGTGCGCGAGCTGATCCTCGATCCCCTGCGGGACCGGCTCGACGTCGTCGACGGCGACGCGGAATTCGTGCCCGGGGTCCGGGTGCTGCACACGCCCGGCCACACGCCCGGCCACCAGTGCGTCGAGGTGGGAGATCTGGTGATGAGCGGCGACGCCGTGCTCCACCCCGTCCAGGTCGCCGATCCCTCGATCCCCTACGTGCACGACGAGGACCCGGATCTCGCCGTACGGACGCGTAAGGACATCCTCGCCCGGGCCGCCGTCCTCGCCCCCTCCCACTTCCCCGACCCCTTCGTGCGCATGAAGTAATCAGACGGTCGCTCTTCGCTCATCTTCTTGTTCGGCTCTTGGCTATAGGTGCACAACGTACGTACGCTCTGGTCGTGGGTGCCAAAGAGGAACGCATCAACCTGCGCGTGGACGCGGAGACCAAGCGGCTGCTGGAGAACGCGAGCGAGGCCGCCGGGGACACCGTCTCCTCGTTCGTCCTTGGCGCGGCGACCACGGCCGCCCGTGAGTTGCTGGCGGACCGGACGGTTTTCCGGCTCGACGAGGAGCAGTGGCAGGCCTTTGACGCGGCCCTGTCACGGGAGTCTCGCGATGTGCCGGGACTCTCCGAGCTCATGACGACCCCGACGATCCTGGACGAGAACCCGTGAAGCTGTCCGCGGTGTCCCCCGTCACCGGGGGTGACGACCTCGACGGCTTCGACTGCGGTTCCCCCGCCCAGAGCGATTGGCTGACGCGCCATGCGCTGCAGGCGCATGCGAGTGGAGGATGTCGCGTCTACGTCGTGCGCGACATCGAGGCCGGCAGGGTTGTGGGTTACTACGCACTCGCGGCCGGGAGCGTCGGTCCGGCTGCTGCTCCCGCACGGCTGCTCAAAGGGGCCGGGCGTCACGATCAGCCCGTGGTCATCCTGGCCCGGCTGGGGGTGGACAGAGGCACGCGGGGCATCGGCCTGGGACGGGCACTCGTGGTGGACGCTTTCCGGCGAGTGGCGCGGGTGGCCGACCAGATCGGTGTTCGGGCCATGCTCATCCACTGTGAGAGCGAGACGGCGCGGGCCTTCTATCTGCGGCTCGCCGCGTTCGAGCAGAGCCCGAGCGATCCTCTGCACCTCCTCCTGCCGATGAAGGACCTGCGGAGGGCCCTTCCGGGCAGTGCTTTGGGCGGCGTGATCGGCACGATCCCGGGTTTCACGGATGCGGTGGACGTGGAGAGCAGCCGCGACACCTGGCGATGAGCCTGCTCCGATGTCGTCCCCGGTCAGGCGGGGGCCGGGACGGGAGCGGGGTGCACTGTGGCGCGGCGGCGGGCGCGGGCGCGGTAGCGGACCACCTGTACGGCCCCGAGCAGCCAGATCGGATACTGCACGGCGAACGCCCAGCGGAAGTCGTTCTGCAGGTCCATGACAACCCCGACCAGAGCGATCAGGGACATCGAGGCGGCGAAGCCGCCCCCGTTGACGATGCCGGTGGCGACCCCGATGCGCTCGGCCGGGTTGAACGTGCGGGCGTAGTCGAAGCCGACCATCGAGCCCGGGCCGTTCGTGGCGAGGGCCAGCACGAGCAGCCCGAGCGTCCAGAGCGGCGCGGGGCCGGGCCACAGGAGGACGAGCGTCCACGCGCCGGCCGTGGCGCCGATGACCGCGAGCACCATCCACGAGCGGCGCAGCGGGAAGCGCCCGGCGAGGTGGCCGAGCAGCGGCCCGCAGCCCATCGCGAGCAGCGTGAGCGTGGTCAGCAGCACGCCGGCCGTACGCGGGGACAGGCCCTGGCCCTGCACCAGGAAGGGATAGCCCCACAGGATCGTGAAGGCCGCGGACGAGCACTGGGTGGCCGCGTGGGTCCACATCCCGAGACGGGTGCCGGGCTCCGCCCAGGCCGCCCGCACGCCGAGCGCAATGGGCGCGCGTTCCGGCCGCCGGTCGCGCAGGAAGAGGCCGACGGCGGCCAGGGCCACCACCCCCAGGCCGCCCGCCCACAGGAAGGTCGGCGTCCAGCCGTACGCGTGCAGCGAGGTGATCAGCGGCACGGCCGACACGACCGCGCCGAACTGGCCGAGGATGCCGGTGAGCTGCACGATCAGCGGGTTGCGGCGAGGCGGGAACCAGACGTTGACCACCCGGATCACGCTGATGAACGTCATGGCGTCGCCGCAGCCGACCAGCACCCTCCCGGCGGCGGCCGCCGCGAGGCCGGTGGCGACGGCGAACAGGAGTTGGCCGAGGGCCATGACCGCCGCGCCGACGAGCAGCATGCGCTTCGAACCCAGGCGGTCGACCAGGACGCCGACGGGAATCTGCATGGCCGCGTAGACGAGCAGTTGCAGCATCGCCAGGGTGGACAGCGCCGCCGACCCGATCCCGAACCTCGTAGCCGCGTCGATCCCCGTCACGCCGAGCGACTGCCGGTGGAAGACCGCGACCATGTACGCGAGCACACCGGCGATCCAGTAGATCAGGGCTTTGCGACTGTTCTCACCCGTATGACCCACGTAGATAAATTTTACCGTTATGTACTTATTGCCCCTTACGTGACGTCCGTCACGCCTGCCCCGGAGCAGCGCCGGATGGAGATTGCGGAAAGGGGCCGGAGCGGCGCCGGTCATGAACCCGGCGCCGTTCCGGCGCACCGCCGCGGTGTCAGACGAGGGCGGGGACCCGCTCCTCCGGCGTCTCCTCTGCCACGTCGTCGCCGTGCGACAGCCGCGGCAGCCAGTCCAGCCAGCGTGGCAGGTACCAGTTCCAGTCGCCGAGCAGCTTCATCGTGGCCGGCAGCAGCACCGCGCGCACGATCGTCGCGTCGATCAGCACGGCCGCCGCGAGGCCGATGCCCAACTGCATGAACGTCAGCAGCGACAGCGTGGCGAACGTCGCGAACACCGCCACCATGATGAGCGCGGCGCTGGTCACCACCGCCGCCGTGCTCCTGATCCCGGACGTCACGGCGTCCTCGGTGCTCATGCCCCGGTCGTAGGCCTCCCTTATCCGGCTGATGATGAAGACGTGGTAGTCCATCGACAGCCCGAACAGGATCACGAACAGGAACAGCGGCAGCCAGTTGGTGATCGTCCCGGTCGAGTGGAAGCCGAGCAGGCTCTCGCCGTACCCCTTCTGGAAGACCAGCACGAGCACGCCGTACGCCGCGGCGACCGACAGCAGGTTGAGCAGGATGGCCTTGACCGCCACCACCAGTGACCGGAACGAGGCCAGCAGCAGCACGAACGCGAGTAGCAGCACGAACGCGAACACCAGCGGGATCCGGCGGGCCAGTTGCGCGTTGAAGTCCATGGAGTCCGCGGTGTTGCCGGTGACGTGGGCGCCCGGGAGGGTGGCCGGGACGACCTTCTCGCGCAGCGTGCGGATCGCGTGCTCGGACACCTCGTCCACGCCGGTGCCCTTGATGCCGATGCTGATCCTGGCCACCGTCTTGTCCGGGTTGACGGCGACGGCGAAGGGCTCGTTGGTCTCGCCCGTGGCCAGCGCCCGCCGCCGGAAGTCCTCGATCCTGGCGGTGAACGCGGGCGTCGTCACGTCGGCCGCCTTGACCACGACCACCGCGGGCTCGTTGCCGCCGGGGAACGCCTTGTCGATCCGCTTGAACGTCTCGGCGATCCGGTAGTCGCCCTGCAGGTCGTCGATGGTCTGCGTGCCCGTCTTCAGCTGGAAGGCCGGGATCGCCAGGCCGACCAGCAGACCACCGGCGAGGAGCACGGAGACGAGCGGGCGGCGCAGCACCGGGCGCATGATCGCACCCCAGACCCGGCTCTGGCCGCCGCGCACGCCGAGGATCCGCCGCCAGGTGATTCGGCCGCCGCTGAGGGCCCGTACGGTGCCGTGGATCACGCGGGCATCGATCTTGTCGCCGATCAGCGAGAGGAGGGCGGGCAGCACGGTCAGCGAGCCGGCGACGGCCGTGAGCACCACGAGGATCGTGCCCTCGGCGAAGCCCATGAAGACGCCGTCGCCGGTGAGGAACATGCCCGCCATGGCGACGATGACGGTGATCCCGGAGATCAGCACGGCGCGTCCCGAGGTGGCCGCCGCGATCTCGATCGCACGCTTCTTGCTCCGGCCCTTCGCCCGCTCCTCCCGCTCGCGCATGATGTAGAAGAGCGAGTAGTCCACCCCGACGGCGAGGCCGATGAGCAGCATCACGTTGGTCGTGGCGGAGTCGACGTGCAGGAGGTGGCTGGTGAACGCCAGCAGCCCGGTGGCCGCGAAGATCGCCGTCATCGCCAGCGCGACGGGCACGATCGCGGCCAGCAGCGCGCCGAACGCGGCGAGCAGGATGCCGAGCGTGATGGGCAGCGAGAGCTGCTCGGCCCGGACGAAGTCATTGTCGAGGGCCTCGCCGATCAGCTTGCCCGCGCTGGCCGATCCGGCCTCCTCCACGCGCAGGTCCGGGTGCGCCCCCTGCACCCTGGCCACCGCGTCGAGCACCGGCTGGATCCGCTCCTCCGCCGTGGCGCCGTCGCCCTTCATGTCGAACTGGACCAGCGCCGTGCGCCGGTCCGGCGTCACCGGCGAGGGCTCCTTGTCGTACGGCGTGCGTACGTGCTCGACCTGACCGGTGGCCTCGACGGCCTTCTTGACGTCCTCGACCGCCCGGCGGAAGGCCGGGTCGGTCACGGTCGTCGTCCCCGTGCGGGTCTGGACCAGCACGACCTCGCCGGCCACGTTCTTGAACGCCGCGCCGTCGAGGATCTGCTCGGCCTGGCGCGAGTCGCCGGTCGCGGATTCGTAGCCGCGCATCTCCACCGTGCCGGCGGCGTTGCCCGCGACCGTCGCGACGGCGACGAACGCGATCCAGATGAGCAGCGCCCACCAGCGGTGGCGCGCGCTCCAGCCGCCGATGGCGGCGGCGAAGTTCCTGCGGCCTCTCATGACCTCCCCTTTTCCCGACTGCCTCACACGGTAGGAATCGATCAAGGGCGGTACATCGGGCGCGCAGACCAGATCGCGCGTACTGCTCGGGACGGACGTCTCCTCCCCGCGATCTAGGGGAAGTCCCGCATTAGGCTCAGGGCATGCGATCGGAGCTGCTGTGATCCCGGCGGACGCCTTCTACGCGGGGCTGTTCAAGGTGGCCGCCGCGGCGGCCGGTTTCGTCACCGACTCCTCGGGCCGGGTCCTGCTCGTGAAACCGGGTTACCGCGACCACTGGGGCTGGCCGGGCGGGCACGTCGACGAGGGCGAATCGCCCGAGGCGGCCTGCGGCCGTGAGCTGGCGGAGGAGCTGGGCGTCACCCGGCCGGTGGGTCGCCTGCTCGTGGTGCAGTGGGTGCCGCCGCTGCACGACCGGCCGATTCCGCTGGTCCACTTCCTGTTCGACTGCGGGACGTTCGAAGACGGCACGGGGGTCGTCCTGCAGGAGGAGGAGCTGGACGACTACGGGTTCTTCACCGCGGAGCAGGCCGCCTCTCTCATGCCGGGCTACCTGGTGGCCCGGCTGACGGCCGCCCAGCGGGCCCGCGAGACCGGGGAGACGGTCTACCTCCCTGCCGCCGTCGCCGAATAGTTTCCCGTCCTCGTGGAATGGGGTGACCGAACCGGAGTGACGAACGGGACGGTGAGGCATGGACGATCCGGAGCTCAAGAAGGAGCTCGAGGAGGTGGACGCCCAGATCGAGCGTCTGCGCAAGGAGACCGCGCAGATACGCGAGGAGATCGGGCAGAGCTGGGACGCGCCGACTGACATGGCGGAGAGATCCACCCTGCTGACCAACGTCGAGCAGCAGGAGGCGCTCATCGACGACCTGCAGGTCAGGCGCGAGCAGATCCTGCGGCGGATGGAACGGGCCTGACCCCGCCGCCCCCGAGCCGGTCCCCGAGGCGTTTGTACGCTGGTAGTGCCACGAGGCCGTGGCGCACCGGACGACGGGGGCGGCGTGGACGTCATGACCGCTATGCGAACGAGAGCTGCCAGGGGGGAACCGGCCGGGCTGCCTGCGGCGGTGACCAGCTTCGTGGGGCGCCGGCACGAGCTGGCCGAGCTCAAGCGCCTGCTTGGAACCGCGCACGTGGTCACGGTGATCGGCGCGGGCGGGGTGGGGAAGACCCGCCTCGCGCTGCGGGCGGCCGAGGAGGTCCGCAGGAGCTTCCCCGGCGGCGTGCGGCTGGTCGAACTGGCCGCGCTGGAGGATTCCGCCCTGCTCGCGCAGGCGGTGGGCGAGGCGCTGTCGGTCAACGACCGCTCGACCCGGCCGCCGCTCGACACGCTGGTCGAATCCCTGCGGGGCCGTCAGACACTCCTCATCCTTGACACCTGCGAGCACGTGCTCGCCGAGTGCGCGGTGCTCGTCGACACGCTGGTCCGGGCGCTGCCCGAGCTGCGGGTCCTCGCCACCAGCAGGCAGGCGCTCGGCATCGACGGCGAGCAGATCGTCGAGCTGGCGCCGCTGTCGATGCCCAAGCCGGACGGTGACTCGGCGGTGCCGCTCGCCGAGTCGGACGCGGTCCGGCTTTTCGCCGAGCGGGCCGCGTCGGTCGTCCCCGGGTTCGAGGTGACCGAGGAGAACGAGGCGGCGGTGGCCGAGATCTGCCGCCGGCTCGACGGCCTGCCCCTGGCGATCGAGATGGCCGCCGTACGGTTGCGCGTCCTGTCGGTGAGCCAGGTGCTGGAGCGTCTCGACGACCGGTTCCGGCTGCTCACCGGGGGGTCGCGGGCCGCGCTGCCCCGGCAGCGTACGCTGCGCGCGCTGTTCGAGTGGAGCTACGACCTGTGCACCGAGCAGGAGCGGCTGCTGTGGCAGCGGGCCTCTGTCTTCGTCGGGGGCCTGGACCTGGAAGGGGCCGAGCAGGTGTGCGCGGGCGACGGCATCGCGCGCGAGGACGTGCTCGAACTCGTCGCGGGGCTGGTCGACAAGTCGGTCCTGCTCCGCCGGGAGCACGACGGCGTGGTCCGCTACTGCCTCCTCGACACGGTGCGGCAGTTCGGCCGTGAGCTGCTGGCCGCCTCCGGGGACGAGGCGACGCTGCACCGGCGGCACCGCGACTACTACCGGAAGATCACCTCACGGGCCTGGGCGGAGCTGTTCAGCGCCGCCCAGCAGTCGTGGGTGGAACGCCTGCAGCGCGACCACGCCAACCTCCGCAAGGCCCTGGACTGGTCGTTGCGGGAGCCGGGAGAGGCCGGGACGGGCCTGGCGATGACCGCGGAACTGCTCTACCACTGGAGTGGCTATCACCTGTCGGAGGGGGCCGGCTGGTTCGACCGGAGCCTTGCCGCCGCCACGGAACCCGGCGAGGTGCGCGCCCACGCGCTGTGGGCGGGCGCCTGGATCGCCCTGCTCAGGGACGACCGTGCCACCACGCTCGCACGGCTGGAGGAGGCCACGGCGATCGCCGGGCGGCTCGGGCTGCGGGTGACGCTCGGCTACATCGCGTTCCTGTCCGGCATGGCGGCGGTGTGCGAGGGCGACCTGGAGAGCGGCATGCGGCGGTACGAGGAGGCGGCGGCCGCCCACCGGGCCGTCGGCAACCCCATCGGTCTCGCGCTGGCCCTCAACCGGCTCGCGCTGGCCAACGCCTTCCTCGGCCGCCCGGCCGCCCGCGACCTCGCCGAGGAGTGCGTGGCCCTGTGCGACCTGTACGGCGAGGGCTGGCACCGGGCGTACGCACTGCTGGCGCTGGCGATCGACGCCTGGCGCCGGGACGACATGCGCGCGGCCTGCGAGTGCGACAACGAGAGCCTGCGCTACAACACGGCGGTGGGCGACCAGCTCGGCATGGGCATGAACCTGGAGGCCCACGCCTGGTTCGCCGCGGGTGAGCATAAGTACGAGAGGGCGGCCCGGCTGCTCGGCGTCGTACGGACGTTCTGGCAGGCCGTCGGCGAGCGGCTGGCCGAGTTCCGTTACATGAGCCGCCTGCACGACGAGTGTGAGACGGCCACCCGCGAGGCGCTGGGCGAGCGCGCCTTCCTGGCCGAGGTGTCCCAAGGTGCGGCGCTGACGCGGGAAGAGGCGCTGGCGTACGCCCTGAGAGAGCGGACGCCCGCCGCCCGCGGGCCCGCGCCGATCGAGGGGCGGATCGCGCCGTTGACGCGGCGGGAAACCGAGATCGCGCACCTCGTCGCCGAGGGACTGAGCAACAAGGACATCGCGGGGAGACTGGTGATCTCCCAGCGCACGGCGGAAGGCCATATCGAGCACATCCTCGACAAGCTCGGGTTCAAGTCCCGCGCCCAGGTGGCCGCCTGGATCAAGGAGCGGCTGAGCGACCGCCCCGGCGGTCCGGCCGCGGACGGCGGGAACGACCCGATAGACGGTTCGGTCGACGGTTCGGCCGGCGGCCCAAGCGGCGGCCCAAGCGGTGGTTCGGGTGGCGGTTCGGTCGGCGGCCCGGTCAGCGAAGGGCGTACGCCGGCAGCTCGAACCACATGATCTTGCCCTGGCGGGTGCGCTCCGCGCCCCAGCAACAGGCCAGCGAGTCCAGCAGCCGCAGTCCGCGCCCGTTCTCGTCACCGGCGGACGGCCGGGCCATCTCGGGCAGCACGCCGTCGCAGTCCTCCACCTCGCAGCGCAGCAGCCCTTCGACGGCCGACAGCCGTACGACGAGGTCGCCGCAGCAGGTGTGGCACAGCACGTTCGTGACCAGCTCGCTCACCAGCAGTTCGGCCACGTCGGACAGCTTCTCCAGTCCCCAGGCGCTCAGGCGCTCGCGGGTCAGCCGGCGGGCCCGCCCGGCGGAGGCGGCGCCGGCGGGCAGGCGCCAGGACGCCGACTCGACGTCGAGATCGTCCGCGATCCGGATCGTGAAGTCGCCGACCCGCTGCCGCAACGTCGCCCAGCGGTGCCGGATCACGGAATGCCGGCGCGGCAGATCGGCGGGCGCCCCACCGTCGTGCGCGGACGACGGTGACTCGTCCTGGACGGGACAGTAGATCACGCTCATGCCTTTCCCTCACCTTTGGCTCGCGGTTTGGTCGTGCAGGAGGCGCGCGGTTCCGTCGTGCCGGAGGCGCGCAATTCCGTCGTGCCGGAGGCGCGCGGTTCGGTCGTGCCGGAGGCGCGCGGTTCGGCACCTCGCCAGGCGCCGTGTCTCCTGAATCGTTCGCCGCGCTCGCTCATGCGGCGTACGCCAGAGACGAGCGAGCAGGAGTGCTCCGTCCATCCGGCATGAGCTCGCCGCTGTCCTCGAAGAGCACCACGCCGTTGCAGAGCAATCCCCATCCCTGCTCCGGGTGGAAGGCGATCAGACAGGCAGCGTCACGGTCGGGAGCATCCGCCGGCGGGCACTGCGGGTGGTGCTGGCACATGATCGGTCCCCCTGGCTCTCATGCACTCTTGGTGACGTTTTCAGACTGCCTTCTCGCGTCTTGGGGAGAGGAGGGGGAAAACACCCGTATCGATACCTGTTCGGGGGATACGTAGGTAGGGGGTGGAGCCGAGGTAGACGGCGGGTAAACCGCGTGCGCGGCCCTCACCCGTCCAGGGAGATCGCGTCCTTGGCCCGATCGACCGACTCCCCGGAGGCCCCGTGGCCCGGGTTTTCCGTGGCCAGCGCCTGGTTGAGCGCCACGAAGGGGCGCATCCGCTCCTCGTAGCGCGCGAAGGCGGCCTCGTGTGCGCCTCCCGCCGCCGCCAGCTCGGCCGCGAGCACGTACGCGCCCACGAGGGCGAGGCTCGTGCCCTGGCCCGACAGGGGGGAGGGACAGTAGGCGGCGTCGCCGACAAGGCCGATCCGTCCTGACGACCACCGGTCCATGTGGATCTGGGCCATCGAGTCGCAGTAGAAGTCGCCCGCATCTTCCATGCCCTTCAGCAGCCTCGGCGTCTCCCCGCCCGCGCCCGCGAACGCCTCGGCCAGGGCCGCCCGGAGCCGGGCGGGGTCCCGGTGGTCGAGCGGCTCCGACCGGAAGCCGAGGCTGACCCGCAGTTCGGTGTTCCCCCTGACAGGGAAGACGCCGTACCCGCGCTCTCCGTCCTGCATCCAGACCTGCCAGTCCTCCAGCCCGAGGACGTTGTCCATGCTGAAGACGGCCAGGTAGGTCCCCAGGTGGTGGACGTACTCCCGCTCCGGCCCGAAGGCCAGCCGCCGGACCGTGGAGTGCAGTCCGTCCGCGCCCACCACGAGGTCGTACCGGCGCGGCTCGTCGTGCTCGAACCGGGCCAGCACGCCCTGGTCGTCCTGCTCCAGCGCGGTGATCGAGTCGCCGAACAGGAACGTGACGTCCCCGTGTGTCCGCTCGTACAGCAGGTGGGTGAGGTCCTCGCGCAGCAGCTCGATGTCGTCGTTGTCGAGACGGCCGCTGCTGTAGGTCATCTCCTCGGAGCGCATGATCTCGTTGCCCTCGCCGTCGTGCACCGACATGCCGCGGTGACGTGTGCGCAGGCGCCGTGCCTCATCGAGGACGCCGGTGCGGCCGGCGACCTCCAGCGCGACGCCGCGTACGTCGATCGCCTGTCCTCCGGCGCGCAGGCCGGGTGCGCGCTCCACCAGGGTCGGGGCGAAACCGTGGTGACGCAGCCAGTAGGCGAGCGTGATCCCCGCGACACCGGCGCCGGAGACGAGCACGTTGTCCATCGAAGCTCCCAGGGGGTGTGGATGCCGTATGCGCACTGAATGTACGATGTAAGCAACAGCTCCGCAACCAGCAACAATCGGGGATTTCTGTACTAGGACAGTTAGGTTCTGTCCTAGTACAGAGAAGGAGATCGACGTGACGCCGCCGTACGTGAGGATCGCCGCCGACATCAGGCGCATGATCGTCGAGGGCGAGCTGGCGCCCGGCGATCGGGTGCCCTCGACCCGGCAGGTGGCCGCCCGGTGGGGGGTCGCGCTCGCCACCGCGACGAAGGCGCTCGCCGAACTGCGCAGGGAAGGGGTGGTCCGCGCCGAACCCCGCGTTGGCACGGTCGTCGCGGAGCCGCCCCCGGCTCTCCCGCCGGCCGCGCCGCGTGAAGATCGGACGACGGCGCCGGTCTCACGCGACGCCGACGCGGTCAGGCGGCGGCCGGGAGCGGGGGCCGAACGCGACCTGACCCGCGAGCGCGTCGTACGCGCGGCCGTCGAAATCGCGGACGCCGAGGGGCTGCCCGCACTGTCGATGCGTGGTGTGGCGGCCCGGCTCGGGGTCTCGGCCATGTCCCCTTACCGGTACGTCGGAAGCAAGGACGACCTGATCCTGCTCATGGCGGACGCGGCGTTCGGCGAACTGGGCTATCCCGATGATCCACCCGAGGGCTGGCGGGAACGGCTGGAGGTCGCGGGCCGCACGCTGTGGGCGATCTTCCGGCGGCATCCCTGGCTGGCGCAGCTGAGCCCGCTCGGAAGGCCGCTGGCGCTGCCCGGACTGACCGTGCACGCCGACTGGGCGCTGGCCGCCCTCGACGGCCTCGATCTCGATCCGGCGACCGTGCTGGACGTCCACATCCTGCTCTACAGCCATGTGCAGGGCCTCGCGATCAACCTGGAGCGCGAGGCGCAGATCGCGGCGGCGACCGGCCTGTCGGAGGACCAGTGGATGGACGTCCAGGGACCGGCGCTGACCGCCATCGCACAGTCGGGGCGCTACCCGGCCTTCGCCCGGGTCATCGGCGCACTGGGCGACGACGGGTACGACTTCCGCCTCGACGACCTGTTCGAGCTCGGCATGCGTCTCCTGCTCGACGGCGTCACCCGCCTGGTGGAGCGGAGCCGCGACTCCGGACGGTGATTAAAGTGGCGGCATGAGCGAGCGCGGCGGGCGAACCAGCCCGGCACACCGTCCGGCGTACGCCGCGCTCACAGCCGAAGGCGAGGAGAAGGCTTGAGCCCCAGGATCGCGACCGCCGACAAGGTCTCCCGTGAGCAGCTGCTCGACTTCCTGCGTGATCGCCACAAGGCGATCATGATCACGACGAGACGTGACGGCGGCCCTCAGGCGTCCCCGGTGAGCTGCGGAGTCGACGGCGAAGGCCGCATCGTCGTGTCGACGTACCCCGAACGCGCCAAGACCCGCAACGCCCGCCGCGACCCGCGGGTGAGCGTGCTCGTGCTGTCGGACGACTTCGACGGGCCGTGGGTGCAGGTGGACGGCACGGCGGAGGTGCTCGACCTGCCGGAGGCCCTGGAGCCGCTGGTGGAGTACTACCGCTCGATCTCCGGTGAGCACCCCGACTGGGACGAGTATCGCGCGGCGATGGTCCGCCAGGGCAAGTCGCTGGTGCGGATCACCCCCACGTCCTGGGGGCCGGTGGCCACCGGCGGATTCCCCCCGCGCCTGGCGTGACGGGCCGTCTCCGAACCGGCCATTGAGCCGCGCGAAGCTGTGGCCGTTGTACGCCGCCGGGTTCACCACCGCCTTCGGCGCGCACGGCATCGCGGCAAACCTCGGCGTGGCCGGTGACGGCGCGGGAGCGTCCCTGCTCCGGCTCGGCCTGCTGCTCGCCCTGTACGACGGCGCCGAGGTCGTGCTCAAACCGGCGTTCGGCACGCTGGCCGACCGGATCGGACCGCGCCCGGTGTTAGTGGGCGGCCTCGTCGCGTTCGTTCTCGCCTCGGGCGTTTACGTGGTGGCGGCCCGGTCCCACGGTCCCGCCGACGCCGGGTGGCTCCTGGCGGCGAGGCTGGGACAGGGCGCGGCGGCCTCGGCGTTCTCACCCGCGGCGTCCGCGCTGGTCGCGCGGCTGACACCGGAGACCGCGCGCGGCCGGGCCTTCGGCTCGTACGGCTTCTACAAGAGCATCGGCTACTTGCTCGGCCCCCTCCTCGGCGGGGCGGTCGTCGCGGCGGGCGGCCTGCGCTCGCTGTTCGCGGTCATGGCCGTGCTGGCCGCCGCGGTGGCCTGCTGGGCGGCCCTCACGGTGCCCCCGGTGCCGCCGCTGCCGCGCACCAGGCAGACCGTGGGCGACCTCACCCGGGGTCTCGCCGATCCCGGGTTCCTGCGGCCGGTGACGGCCCTGGCGGCGGGGACGGCGGCGCTGTCCGTGGGGGTCGGCTTCCTGCCGGTGTCCGGCCGGGCGGACGGACTCGGGCCGATCACGACCGGTGTGGTCGTCTCCATGCTGGCCGCGTGCGCCGCCGTCGCCCAGCCACTGGCGGGCCGGGCGCTCGACGCGAGGAGGATCAGCCCGGTCCACGGCCTGGCCACCGGGCTGCTGCTCTGCGCGGCGGCCTTCGCGCTCGCGGCCGTGCCGGGCGTGGCCCCGCTCGTCCTCGCGGCGGCGACGGCGGGCGCGGGGATCGGGCTGGTCACTCCGCTCGGATTCGCCGTTCTGGCCGAGGCCACACCTCCCGCGCGCATGGGCCAGACCATGGGAAGCGCCGAGGTGGGCCGAGAGATCGGCGACGCGGGCGGCCCGCTCCTTGTCGGGGCGGCCGCGACCGCGCTGTCCCTGACCTCGGGTTACCTGCTGCTCGCCGGGCTGCTCGCGGGGGCCGCCGCGTACGCGGGCAGGCGCGGGCGGTGGACGGCCTGAACCAGACCGGCAGGGCCACGACCGGGCCGCCGTACGGGCCGTCGCAGCCGAGGAGATGCCGCTCGTCGAGCCGGCCGTATGCGGCCTCCAGGAACACCGTGAACAGGTGCTCAGGGGGCTCGCCCTGCACCCGTGAGCCCGTCCGGGGCGTCGATGCCGAACAGGGGCAGGCAGGGTTCGAGGCCGTGGATCCCGAACCCGCCGGGGGCCGTCCACTCCTCGCGGGACAGCCGCAGCCGCTGCTGAAGAACGGCCTCGCTCCTGCGCGTGTGGACGGAAAGGCCGTCGTCCCGATAGCCGAGCTTGCGGGAGACGGCCAGCGAGCGCGGGTTGTCGGTGAAGGCGGACGATCGGGCGTACCGCGCGCCGAGGCCGGCGAAGGCGAGATGCAGGACCGCCGCGCGCATCTCGGTGCCGATACCCCGGCCCTGGAAGCGCTGTCCGAGCCAGGAGCCGGTGGAGATTTCGCGGGTGACCGCGAAGTCGACTGCGCTCATCGCCTGCATGCCGACCACCTGGCCCTCCCACACGGTGACGAAGCAGCAGCTCCAGTCGCCGGGGGACCAGGCGCCCCACTGCCGGAAGTGGAACTGGACGGTGGAGCGGGCGCGCTCGTGTGGCGGGGCGTCCGTCCACGGCACGCCGAACGGCATCGCATCGGAATCGTGGACGCCCTCGGCCGCTCGGTCGGCGAGCGCGTCCAGGTCGTCGAGATCGGGCAGGCGCAGCTCCAGCCGGGGAGTCGTCAGTCGCAGCGCGAAGAGCGGCCAGTGTCGCATACGTCGATCCTGACGATGCCCGCCGCCGTGTCGCATCCGGTTATCGGCGAACGGCCGGAAAACCGGTTTCGCCCGTCGCGGGGGCCGGGCTAGCCTCGATGCCCCGCACAGCACCGCAGGCGTCGCACCGGCTCCGCAGCACAGGGACGTCCATGAACAGGAAGGCGTACACGTCCATGGCCGACCCGCTCACCACCCCGGCCGCCGAGCTTCCCGTTCGCCGGCTCGGCCCCGAGGACCTGGATCGATGTCTCGCCCTGAGCGAGGACCGCGCCTGGGGTCCCGAGCGGCGCAAGTGGCTGTTCATCCTGGAGAACGGCGAGGGCTACGGGATCGACGCCCCGTCGGGAGAGCTCGCGGGAACCGTCACCCTGACCCGGTACGACACGACCGCGGCGGGCATCGGCATGATGCTCGTCGCCACCCGGTACGGCGGGCGCGGGCTGGGCCGGCGGCTGATGACGCACGCGCTCGAGGCGGCCGGCGACGCGGTCGTCTTCCTCTGGGCCACGGAGTCCGGCCGGCCGCTGTACGAGAAGCTCGGGTTCGAGACGCTGTGTGTCGCGGAGGCGCGGGTCGGGCGTCTTCGCGCCGGGGGCGATCCCGTCCGGTCGAGGCCCGCCGACCCCGGCCGCGACCTCCCCGCCCTGCTGGCCCTCGACGCCGAGGTCTTCGGCGCCGACCGGTCCGCGTTGCTGGCGCGGTTGTTCGACTTCGCCGAGCAGGTCAGGGTCGTGGAGGACGATTCGGGGCTGATCGGGTACGCCGGCATGTGGCGTAATCTGAGCACGCTGGTGATCGGACCCGTCGTGGCCGGCGGCGAGGAGGTCGCCCGCGCCCTGATCACCGATTTGGCCCGCACCGCCGACGGCCCGGTACGCGTGGAGGTCGACCGTACCCGGCCCGGCCTGCTCGGCTGGCTCGGCGACCGAGGGGTGTCGCAGGCGTTCTGGACGTCCTTCATGGTCCACGGCGGCAGGCCGCTGCCCGGTGACCGGACCAGGGTGTTCGCGCCGCTGACGGTGGCGATGGGCTGAATTCGCCATCCACGGGTTGCCGGTTCTCGGGTTGCCGGTTCTCGGGTTGCCGGTTCTTGGGTTGCCGCTGCACGCGTCGTTCTGATCCGTCTCTGATCTGTGCCGTCTACCGTCGTCGGGCGACAGCCGGTGGAAACCCGGCGCTCGGCCGCAGCCGGTCGTGTCGTCGCTGCGGTCGGGTGCCTCGCGAGACGAAGGAGCCGGACATGCGGGACCCCGCGACGCGCGCCTTACACCAGGAACGCGGCGAGCCCTCCGACCACAGCCAGTCGCTGAACCAGCACGCGGCCGGTGCCTTTCCGGGCGTGCTGCTGGAGGCGTTGCGCGGCTCGCCCGGCACGGCCGCCTTCGAACACGGCGACAGGATCGTCTCCCGGGGCGAGCTGCTGGAGCTCATCGGGCGCATGGCCGCGGCCATGCGCGATGCGGGCCTCGGCCCGGGCCGGGGCGTCGCCGTCAGCACCGGCGTCTCGCCGGAGGGGTTCGCCGCGCAGGTGGCCGCGCATGTGCTGGGCTGCCGTGTGGTGGGCGTACGGCCCGGATACGCGCCCGGTCAGCTCGCACACGTGCTCGGCGCGGGAGTCGACGCCGTCGTTCTCGACCGCTCGACGGCGACACCGGAACTGCTCCGCGCCGCCGAGCCGGCCATCGAGCCGGCCACCGAGACGGCCACCAGGCCGGCCACCGTGCTGACGCTCGGGCCCACCCCCGGTGCGGACGGGGCGGCCGACCTCCTGGCCCATCCCGGCGGCGACGGCTTCCCGGCCGTCACGGCACGCCCGGACGACGTGGCCCTGCTGACCTTCACCAGCGGCAGCACGGGCCGGCCGAAGGGCTGCGCTCTCACCTACCGGGCTCTCGCCGCACACTGGACCTGCCAGCGCGGCTGGTCGTCGGTCGCCCCCGGCTTCGCCGAGTCCTTCGACCGCTATCTGCTGTTCGGCACCCTGTCCAGCCTGGTGGTGCTCGATTTCCTGGCGGCGTGCCTGCTCGGCGGCGGCACCGCGGTGATTCCCGAGGAGGACGGCCGGCCGCTGTTCCCGTACGCCGTCGAACGGCACCGGATCACCGGCGCGATCGTGACGGTGCCCCGGTTGTGCCAGATGCTCGACCTGCTCCGCGAGGAGGCGGTCGACGTCGGCAGCCTGCGCGCGCTGACGGTCTCCGGATCGCCTGTCAGCCGGCATCGGCTGCTGGAGGCGGCGGACCGGCTGGGCCCCGTCGTCCACGTGGCGTACGGCGCGACCGAGGCCGGCGTCATCTCCATGCTCACTCCCGCCGAGCTCGCCCGGTCGCGGGACCGCGCGGCGGCATCGGTCGGCCGCGCGCATCCCGATGTGGAGATCAGCGTGCGCGACGAGAAGGGCCGGCCGGTGGCGGCGGGACGCACCGGCGAGATCCACGTGCGCAGCCCCTTCCTCATGGCGGGCTACTGGGATCAGCCGGAGGAGACCCGCGACGTGCTGCGGGACGGCTGGCTGCGCACCCGTGATCTCGGCCACCTCGACGACGACGGTCTGCTGCACCTGGCCGGCCGGACCAGAGACGTGATCATCGTCAACGCGATCGTCGTGTACGCCGGTCCTATCGAGCGGGCGCTGGCCGGTCATCCCGACGTGGCCGAGGCGTACGTGACGGGATCGCCGGACGAGCGGACAGGGGAGGCCGTCCACGCGTTCGTCGTCCCCGCTCCGGGCCGCACCCCGGACCACGCGGCCCTGGCGGAGCTGGTCCGCGCCGAGCTCGGCGCCGACAGCGTCCCCCGGACGATCACGACGGTGTCCGCCGTGCCGGTCGCGGCCAGCGGCAAACCGGACAAGCGCGCCCTGCTGGAGCAGTACGTGTCCTCCCCGTTTTGATCAAACTCCGGGCTCCGATCGATCTCCGCGCTCTGATCGATCTCTGAGAATTCCCGGCCAACACTGGTGAAACTTCAACCACCCCAGTGAGGGAGGCGTCAGTGCCGGACAACACTCTGGACTACCTGGTGATCGGCGCCGGACCGGCAGGCCTGCAGATGGGCCACTTCCTGCACCGGACGGGGCGGAGCTACCGGATCCTGGAGGCGGCGCCCGAACCCGGCGCGTTCTTCCGGACCTTTCCCCGCCACAGGAAGCTCATCTCCATCAACAAGAAGCACACCGGATGGGACGATCCGGAGCTCAACCTCCGGATGGACTGGAATTCGCTGCTGTCGGACAACCCCGATCTCCTGTTCACCCGCTACAGCGACCGCTACTTCCCCGCCGCCGACGACTTCGTCCGCTATCTGGAGGACTACGCCGCCGTCCTGGGCCTGCACGTCACGTACGACGCACGGATCGCCGAGGTCGCGCGCCCGGACGCCGGGGGCCCGTTCCTGCTGACCGACGAGTACGGCCGGACGTACCGGGCACGCCGGGTGATCGTCGCGACGGGGGTCTCCCGGCCCAACATCCCGGCCATCCCCGGCATCGAGACCGCCGAGCAGTACAGCACCCACTCCATCGACCCCGCGGACTACACGGGCAAGCGGGTGCTCGTCATCGGCAAGGCCAACTCGGCCTTCGAGACCGCCGACAACCTCATCGAGACCGCCGCGGTGATCCACGTGGCCGGACCGCACTCGGTCAAGCTGGCCTGGCGGACCCACTTCGTCGGGCACCTGCGCGCGTTCAACAACAACTTCCTCGACACCTACCAGCTCAAGTTGCAGAACGCCGTGCTCGACGGCGACGTCAGGCGCATCGAGCGCCGGGCCGACGGCTCGTACGTGGTGACGGTGGCCTTCGTCCGGGCCGACGAGGTCACCAAGGACATCCCGTACGACCGGGTGCTCGTCTGCACCGGATTCCGGTTCGACGCCTCCATCTTCTCTTCCGAGTGCCGTCCCGAGCTGACGATCGGGGACAGGTTCCCGGCGCTGACCCCGGCGTTCGAGTCGGTCAACGTGCCCGATCTCCACTTCGCCGGGACGATCACCCAGTCGCGCGACTTCAAGCGCGGCACCAACGGGTTCATCCACGGTTTCCGCTACGGCGTACGCGCCCTGCACCGCGCCCTGGAACACCGGTATCACGGCGTCGACTGGCCCGGCCGCGACCTGCCCGGCGATCCGGACGCGCTCGCCGCGGCCGTGATCGAACGGGTCAACCGCAGCTCGGCGCTGTGGCAGCAGTTCGGGGTGCTGGCCGACGTCATCGTCCCGGACGGGCGCGGCGGCGCGCGCTATCTGGAGGAGTTGCCGGTCGACCTGCAGGGCCCGCCGATCGGCGACGACGGCCACTTCGCGATCACATTGGAGTACGGCCCCGGCCACGACGAGGTGGATCCCTTCGACGTCTCGGTCGGGCGGATCCGGCAGAGCGACGCGGCCCGCGCCCACGAGGGCCACTACCTCCACCCGGTCGTACGCCGTTACCGGGGCGGCGTGGTGGAGGCCGTCCACCACGTCACCGAGAACCTGGAGAACGACTGGACGTCCGAGCAGGTGCACGTCCGGCCGCTCAGGGACTTCTTCGCCCACCACAGCCTGCCGGTCTCGGTGTGACGACCATGCGCCCGACCATCCGGGAGTTCGAGGCGGCGGCCCGGGACCGCCTGGACCCCGCCCACTACGACTACTTCGCCGGCGGGGCCGGCGAGGAGATCACCGTGCGGGCCAACGAGGCGGCGTTCGCCCGGCTCGGGCTGCTGCCGCGCGTGTTGCGCGGCACGGGGAGCCCGCGGATCGGGGTCACCCTGCTCGGCAGGCCGGTGTCCATGCCGGTGCTGGTGGCGCCGACCGCGTTCCACCGGCTGGCCGATCCCGAGGGCGAGAAGGCCACCGCCCGCGCGGCGGCCGCCGCGGGCACCGTCATGATCGTGAGCATGGCCGCCACCGTCGCCGTCGAGGACGTCGCGGCGGCCGCGCCGGGCGCCACCCTGTGGTTCCAGCTCTACGTCCAGCCGGACATGGCCTTCACCGAGGCCATCGTCCGGCGGGCCGAGGCGGCCGGATGCGCGGCGCTGGTCGTCACCGTCGACTCCCCCGCCCGGGGACGCCGTGACCGGGACGCGCGCAACGGCTTCGACGACCTGCCGGAGGGCATGCGCTGCGAGAACCTGCGTGACGGCGGCCCCGGGACGGTGCGGCAGATCGTCATGTCGCCGGAGATCTCCTGGGAGCACGTCGGCCTGCTGAGGCGGATGACGAGGCTGCCGATCGTGCTCAAGGGCGTCACCCATCCGGCCGACGCGCGCCTCGCCCTGGACCACGGCGTGTCGGCGCTGTACGTCTCCAACCACGGAGGGCGGCAGCTCGACACGGTCCCGGCCGCCGTCGATCTGCTGCCCGGGATCGTGGCCGCCGTCGGCGGGGCCGTACCGGTGCTGGTGGACGGGGGGATCCGGCGCGGCACCGACGTGGTCACGGCGATGGCGCTGGGCGCGTCCGCGGTCGCGCTGGGCCGCCCGGTGATCTGGGGCCTGGCGGCGGACGGCGAGCGCGGCGTCTGCCGGGTGCTCGGGCTGCTGCGGGACGAGGTCGAGCACGCGCTCACCCTGTGCGGCGTCGCCTCGCTGTGCGAGCTCGGACCGGATCTGGTGCGGCGATGCTGACGGCGGTGTGGGTGGTCGCGGCGATCGTCGTGATCAGCCTCCCCCGGTGGCTCCCCGGGCGTGTCGTCGCGCTGCGCGGCTGGGTGTTCACGAGGATCAACGGCGACGAGAGCATTACCGTGCCCGGCGAACTGGTGGGCGTGGATCGGTTCAGGGAGGTCTACTCCCATCCGGCGGCCTCCGGCCGCAGCAGGGGCGCCGCCCTGTCCGACCTGTTCTGGTATTGGCTGTCGCCGGGACCCGAGATGCACCAGGAGCATCTGGAGGCCGGGGAGCGGTACGACGCCGTCGCCCTCGCCACCCGCCGCGTCCTGTCCGTGCCGCGGGCACGGGTGGAGGAGCTCACCCGCCGCTGCGTCGCCCGCGCGATGGAAGGCAGGCGGGGGACGGTCCGGCTGCGCGACCTGATGATGCCGGTGTGGGCCGAGTTCTCCTACGAGCTCGTGTTCGGCGAACCCTGCCCGCCGCACGCCCGGGACCTGATCGTCGGCAACGCGGACGACGTCGTGACGGCCCTGAAGTGCTGCGGCCTGCGGCACATGGACCGGCGTGACCGGCTGACCGAGTATCTCGTGGAGTCGCTGCCCCGGGTCCGGGAGGAGCTCCCGGCGGGCCTGACGGCCAGGGAGCAGGCGCTGTATCTCCAGGGCGCCTTCTTCAACACCGCCGTCGTGCAGATGTCGGAGGCCATGGCGCACGTGCTGATGGCACTGGCACAGCATCCGGACGTACAGGCCGGGGCGCGTGACGGCGACGACCGCTACCTGGATCAGGTGATCTCCGAGACGCTGCGGCTCTACCCGCTCTTCGGCATCGCGCACCGCGTCACCACCGGCGACATCCCCGTCGGAGAGGGGGTCACGATCCCGGCCGGTTCGGTGCTGTGCTTCGACTACCCCGCGTTCCACCGCGCGGGCTTCCCCGATCCCGGGCGTTTCGACCCCGGGCGTTTCGCCCCCGGTCACGCCCCGATCAGGGAGCTCAACCACGTCCCGTTCGGCATGCCGGCGAACCGCCCCTGCCCGGCGTGGCGGCTCGCGCCGCTCGCCATGCGGGTCGCGGTGCGGGAGATCCTCCGTGCGTACCGGCTCGACTCCACCGCCTCCCACAGCCGGTCCCTGCCCAACCGGGGACCATGCCTGCTCACGCCCCTCCCGGCCCGGCGTGGGCCGGGACACCGCCTGACGCTGCTGTTCATGCGGTTCTGGGACGGCTGGGAGGACCTGTGGCGCAGCCTCGTGCAGCTCGTCCTCGGCACGTACATGGTCTGGGACGCGCGCCGGTTGCGGCTGTGCGAGCGCCACTTCTCCGGCGAGGCCCGCCCCGCGGGCTCATGAGTGACCGGCGCCTGCCGGTGTCAGATCCGACCACGATCGGAGGAGCTCCGTCATGCTCGTTCCGGCCCTTCCCCTGGCCGCGGCTCCCGCTGCCGACGCCAACCTGGAACTGACCCTCAAAGTGATGCCGGCCCTGGCCGTCATCCTGCTGACCGCCGCGGTGTGCGGCCGGTTGGCCAATCTCGTGATGCAGCCGCGCGTGGTCGGCGAGATGATCGCCGGCGTCCTGCTCGGGCCGACGCTGCTCGGAGCGCTGTTCCCCGGCGCCGAGGCGGCGCTGTTCCCCACCGAGGTCAGGCCGGTCCTGTACGTGATCAGCACGCTCGGCCTGACGTTGTACATGTTCCTGGTCGGGGCCGGGATGGACCACGACGCCCGGTCGCCGGGCGAGTTCCGCAAGGCGAGCGTGCTGGCGGTGTCGGGGATCGGCACTCCGATGCTCCTCGGCGGCGCCGTCGGCCTCGTCCTGTGGGACCGCCTCTCCCGTCCGGACGTCGGCCGGTGGGAGTTCGCCCTGTTCCTGGGAGGAGCGCTGTCGCTGACCGCGTTCCCCATGCTCGCCAGGATCCTCTACGAGCGCCGGCTGCAGAACACCCGCGTGGGCAGGCTGACTCTGCTGGCCGCCTCCATCGACGACGCCGTGGCGTGGTGCCTGCTCGCGGCGCTGTCGGCGGTGCATCTGGGCGGCGGCGCCGGCGACACGCTGCGCACCATCGCCCTGGCGGCGGTGTTCGCGGTGGTGATGCTCGGGGTGGTGGCCCCGCTGCTGCGTCCCCTCGGCCGCCGCGTCGCGGCCACCGGGCAACTCGGCGGCGGCGCCGTCTACGTGATCATCCTGGTGCCGCTCGCCGCCGGCTGGTTCACCGACCTGATCGGCGTCTACTCGGTGTTCGGCGGCTTCGTCGCCGGGCTGGCCATGCCGCGCGATCCGGCGTTCCGCGCCGCTCTGCACAGCCGGATGATGGACGTCGTCTCGACCCTGCTGCTCCCCGTCTTCTTCGCGTTCTCGGGGCTGAACACGCACCTCGCGGGCATCGCCGGCGGCCCCGCGCTCCTGGCGTTCGCGGTGATCCTGGCCGTGGCCTTCTGCGGTAAGTACTTCGGCTGCGCGCTGCCGACGAGGGCGCTGGGCTTCGGCTGGCGCGAATCGTGGGCGGTGGGCGCGATGATGAACGCCCGGGGGCTGATGATCCTCATCTTCATCAACATCGGCCTCGCGCAGGGCATGATCACGCAGGAGGTCTTCGCGATGCTCGTCCTCGTGGCCGTGCTCACGACCGCGGGAGCCCTGCCGTTGTACAAACTGGCGCTGCCGGAGCGCCTTGAGAGAGCGAGCACGGCGGAGAGCGCGGTCGGGCAGGCGCGCGTGACGGTGTGAGAAACCGGTTTAGTTGTAATTTCATCTAGTTTCACACGGCGGCCCCGGAAAGTCGCAGAGTGCTGGGGTGAGGCGCCGGGGGCGTGGCCGAAGTCTGGATATTTCCTGATACAAGTGCCACGGTTGTGCGGTGGCACGGATACCGGGGACATCCGAACCGCGCTCCCGTCGCCTGCTGCTCGTTGAGGACGACCGCGAGCTGGGCGACATGCTGGTCGACGTGTTCACCGAGCAGGGATACACGGTCGACCTGGCGCTGGAGGGCCAGCGGGGCCTGCACCTGGGGCTGAGCCGCGACTACGACGCGATGGTCATCGACCGCGGGCTTCCCGTGGTCGACGGGCTCGATCTGCTGAGACGGCTGCGCCGCAAGGCGGTCACTGTGCCGGTGCTGATGCTCACCGCCTTCGGCGCCCTCGCCGACCGTGTCACCGGACTCGACGCGGGCGCCGAGGACTATCTGGTCAAGCCGTTCGAGATCGACGAACTGCTGGCCAGGGTGCGGGCCCTGCACCGCAGGAACCTGGACCAGGCCGCGCTGCTGCCGCTCGGCGGCGGCTGGCTCGACTCCGCGTCCTGCACCGTACGGATGCCGTCCGGCGAACAGGTGACGCTGTCCGGCCAGGAGTGCCGGCTGCTCCACGCGCTGGCGGCCCGCCCCCGGCAGGTGCACACGCGCACCTCGCTGCGGCAGCGGGTCTTCGACAGCGCCACGACCGAGTCGATCGTGGACACCTACGTCTACTATCTGCGCAACAAACTCGGGTCCGGCGTCGTGCGCACCGTACGGGGCGTGGGGTATCGCCTGGGTGAGCTGTGACGAGATCACGGTCCTTCGACCCGGAGCGGCGCCTGCTGACACGGGCCCGCCGCCGGATCACCGCACAGGTGGCGGCGGCGTTCTCGCTGGCGATCGCCCTGCTGGGCGCCCTGGTTTACGGCGTCGTCGTCGACCAGCAGGACGCCACCGCCCGGCGGGACCTGGCCGTGGCCGCGCAGTCGGCACCGATGGATCACCCGCCGCCCTGCGTCTGGCTGTTCGAACTGCGGGCGAACACCGTGCGCGGATCCCCGGGGGCGCCGGAAGGCCTGCCGGTGCGCGAGACCCTCGACCGGGTGGCCGCCGACGGCCGCACCCGGGTCGATGTCGTGGAGATCGGCGGCAGTACGTACCTGGTCCGCACGCAGCGGCGCGGCGACGTGCCCCTGCAGGCGGTGATGGACCTGTACTTCCCCATGACCGAGCGGCAGCGGCTGCTGCGCGTGCTCGGCGCCGCCGAGATCGCGGCCCTGCTGGCGGCGCTGCTGATCGGCCAGATCCTCGCCCGCCGGGCGATCGCTCCGCTGGGCGAGGCCCTCGACCGGCAGCGCCGGTTCACCGCCGACGTCAGCCACGAACTGCGCTCCCCGCTCACCCGTCTGCACGTCCGTGCGCAGCTCGCCGCGCGGCGCCTGAAGCGGGAGCCCGATCCCCGTCTCGTCGCGGGCGACGTCGACCGGCTGGTCACCGGCATCGGCCAGCTGGGTGAGGTGATCGAGGACCTGTTGCTGTCGACCCAGCTCAGGCAGGACCGTCAGCCGTCCGGGCCCGTGGACCTGGGCGCGCTGGCCGAGGAGTCGGCCGGCGCCGAGGCGGCCCGCGCCGGGCAGCGCGGAGTGACGATCGACCTGCGCAGGGGGCCGGGTGATCACGTCGTGCGCGGGGCGCAGTCCGCGCTGCGCCGGGTGATCTCCGCGCTTCTGGACAACGCGCTCCGCCACACCTCCCCGGGCGGGCACATCTGGATGACCGTCTATTCGGGTCCCGATGTGGTCCAGCTCAGCGTGCGGGACGACGGCGTGGGGCTGGACCCGCGTGACGGCGAGCGCCTGCTCGCCAGACACGTCGGCAGGCCGCACACCGGAGGTCTCGGCATCGGCCTGGCTCTCGTGAGCGAGGTGATGGACGCGCACGGCGGCACGATCGACGTGGACGGGCGGCCGGGGGCCGGTGCGACCTTCACCATCAGCCTCCCACGGGCCGTGCCGGACCTCGTTCCGCGCACGTCCCGGATCCTGCTGCCCCAGCAGGTGCGAAGCGAGATGAACAGGACGCCGGAGGCGACTTCTCCCCGCCCCGCCGACGGGGGCGCGTGAAGCGGCTGTCCGAGCTATTCGGTCGAGGACCGGTTCCGCCACCGGTCGCGTTGATCCGGGTACGCCTCCACCAGCGCGTCCGTGGAGGCGCGGCACTGGGGGAGCCGCTCGGCGACGGGCGTTCTCCTGTCCGGAAGGGAGAGCACGATGAGCCGGCGACCACCGCTTCCGCCGTTCACCGAGGAGACCGCCAGGCAGAAGGTGCAGGCCGCGGAGGACGCCTGGAACACCAGAGATCCCGAACGCGTCGCGCTCGCGTACACGGAGGACTCGGTGTGGCGCAACCGCTCGGAGTTCCTGACCGGACGGGAGGAGATCGTCGCCTTCCTGCGCCGCAAGTGGGAGCACGAGCGGGACTACGCCCTGCGCAAGGACCTGTGGACCTTCGGCGGCGACCGCATAGCCGTACGGTTCCAGTACGAGTGGCACGACGCCGAAGGACGATGGTGGCGCAGCTACGGGAACGAATTGTGGGAGTTCACCGCCGGCGGCCTGATGAGCCGCAGGGAGGCGAGCATCAACGACGTGCCGATCGAGGAGAGCGACCGGCGCATCCGCGGCCCGCGCCCCGCGTCAGAACGCGCGGCCGGCCTCCCGCTCGCCTGACATTTCGTCAACTGTTGGAGATGCCGCAGTACGCGTGCGCGACCTCGGTCTTGTCCAGCAGCCGGATCGATATCCCCGCGACGGCGGGCTGTCCGGCGGCCGGGCATTCCTCCCGCGGCGCGGGCTCGGTGACGTCCATGGCTGCCTCTCTCCTCGTGGCGGTCACCCGGCGACGCTGCCGAGGGTTTCGGCGCGCAGCGCGTCCGGCGTGCAGGCGGGGCAGCCGGGCGCCGCCGGATGACGCGTGTAAACGTGCTGGTCCGGGGCGATGAGGTTGACTCCGGTGACGTAGCTGCCCGAGGGTGCGGGGATCCCGGTCAGGAACGCGATGACCGCCTGGGCGGTCAGGTGACCCGACACCCCCGCGGAGGGCGCGATGACGCCCGGCCCGCCGAGGTCGACGGGGATCCCCGGTGCGAGGGAGGCGTCGATGCCCGCGGTCAGGCACTCGTAGCACGGGCCGTCCGGAGTGAACGCCCCCACGCTCACCAGCGGGCCGTTGTAACCGCCGAGCGCCCACGGGATCTTCTCCGCCAGGCAGGCCCGGTTGGCCCAGACGCGGATGCCGCCCCGGCCGGCCGGCTCGTCGGCGCACATCGCCACCGCGTCGAACCCGCGTACGAGGCCGAGCATGTCCTCCTCGCACTCGATCGCCCGGATCTCCCCGGTGACGCGAACGGAGGAGTTGACCTCGGCGAGCCGGGCGACGGCCACGTCCACCTTGGGCCTGCCGATGTCGGCCTCCCGGTAGAGGGCCTGCCGTGTCAGGTTGGACAGCTCGACCAGGTCGCGGTCGACGCAATGGATCTCACCGACGCCGCACGCGGCGAGCGCCCAGGCCGTGTGGCTGCCGGTGCCGCCCAGTCCGAGGACGAGGACGCGGGAGCGCTTGAGGCGGACCTGTGCCTCCCAGCCGTGCTCCCGGGGAGTGAGGTCGACGCCGCGGAAGAACGCCGCGTTGCGCGAGTAGCGTTCGAGCTCCCGCAGACTGAGCTCCTCGGGCCCCGGCGCGGCGGCGTCCTCCACGTATCCCGAGTAAAGCAGGAGGCCGACGACGCCGGCCGCCTCGGCCGCGGTCAGCCCGGGGAACGCGTGGCGCAGGCGGGCGGCGACCTCGTCCGGGGTCCTCGTGCCGTCCATCGCGGTCAGGGCCGCCCAGGCGTAGCCGTCCGGATCGTTGATCTCCGCCGCCACGCCGTAGATCGACCCGCCTATCCGGATCCGGTCGTCGCCGTACCGGTGCGGGCGGTGCTGGGCTTTCACACGGGGCAACCGCAAGGCGACCTCTCGGCATCGCGAGCGGGACAATGATCGACAAGTGGATCTTTCTGTAAGTGTCCATCGATGTCAAGGCGAATGCCGAAGTCGGTGACTTTCCTGATTACGGCGGCACTCCTGATCGCGGCGGCAGGCGATGCCGTGCCCGTGCACAGGCCGCCCTCGGCGCGCGGCGGTTTTGTCGTACGGCTCGGCTACGTTCCGGATCATGACAGAGCGTTCCCCCGACGGCGTGACCGTGTGGGCGCGACACAGCAGGCTGCGCGTGGTGCCCCCCGTCCAGCCGCGCAAGCTGGCGAAGGTCCCCTTCGTCGAGCTGGCGGACGGCCGGCTGCAGGGCGTGGTGTCGAGCGGCTCGGACATCAGCCGGGTCTATGTCTCCTCCGTCGCCGTCGGCACCCACAACTACAACTGCAGCACCAACAACAACCGCCCCTGTGGCGGCCTGTACGGCTCGCCGTGCAAGCACCTGCGCGCCCTGGTCGCCGAGGCCGTCCTGCAGTACGGCATCGACCGCGTGTGCCGCTACCTGCGGGCCGAGGTCCCCGAGGGCGCCGAGCTGATCGACTGCCTCGGCGGCGTCCACGAGCCCGCCCCCGCCGCGGTCGTGTTCAGCCGGTTCCTGCGCCACCTGGCCTACCTGGAGGTGCCCGACACCACTGAGCCGATCCCGGAGCTGCACTGGTTCCCGGCCACGGGGACGGTGCGATGATGCTCGCCGTACAGCTCGCCGCCCTGGCCGGCGACTCCGATGACGCCGGCGAGGGGACCGCGCAGGCGCTCGCGCTGCTGGACGGCTTCGACGACGCCCTGCTGCACGGCCTCGCCCGGCTCGCCGACGAGCACGCCGACGCGGTGGCCGCGCTGGCCGCGGCGTTCGCGTCCAGCCCTCTCGGCGACCGGCTGGCCGAGGCCGCCGACGCGGTCGTGTCCGGTTCGATCACGCAGGAGCATCTGACCGCCCTGGCGGGCGGCCGGGTGGCGTTGTCCGGGGCCGTGCACGACGCCCTGCTCGGCGGCTTCGACGCGGCCCTGGGGCGGGAGCGGGCGGAATGGCCGTCCGCGCCCGGCGGCCCGGCCGACGGTGGTTCGGCCACCGGCGGCCCTGCTTCCGGTGGCCCTGCTTCCGGCGGCCCTGCTCGGGGCGGTTCGGCGTCCGGCGACGGCGCGCAGCCGGTGGGGAACGTGCTCGGCGGCGTCCGCTCCTGGCTGCGGGAGCTGGCCATCACCGGCTGGCGCGGAGTCGACCACGACCTCGTCTCCGCGGCCGACCAGATCATCGAGGCCCTGCTCGCCGTGCCGGCCCTGCGCAGGCTCGCGGTGCTCCTCGACGGCTTCGCCGCGGAACTGCGCGCCTGCAGCCCGATCGGTTCGGCCGAGCACCTGCCGGTGCGGCGCTGGGCCGACCTGTGGACCCGCGCCCTGCTGCTGTCGCACGACGGTGTCCTGACCGGCGAGCCGCGGCACGCCGCCACGGTGTCGGGACGGCTGCTGGTGCTCGGGGTCGACGTGCACGAGCACGGCACCGCCGTCCAGTTCCAGGTGCACGCCGTCCTGGAACCCCACGGCGGCGGCAGGAGCAGGCTGGTGCGCACCTCCGTCACGGTCGCCAAGGTCGACACGATCGCCGGGCCCGCGCTGTGGAAGCTGCCGCAGCGTCACAAGGTGCTGCTGGCCGCGCTGGCCGACCGCCGGGGCCTCGACATCACGGACATGCCCCTGCTGGACGGCGGCGACCTCGTCTGGCACGACGATCGCGCGCTCGTGAGCAAACCCGCCGACCCGTTCGCGACCGCCCGGCTGGTCCTGCCCGGGGCACTCGCCCCCGCTGCGCCGCCACTCGACCGCGTACCGGTACGCATCGCCGAACCCGTGCTGGTGGAGGGCTACAAGGTCACCGAGGACGGCTCCTTCGACCTGGGCGGTGCCGTCATCGCGGTGGACACCGAACGGCTGCCCGACTGCGGCCCGCTCACGCCCAAGCTTGTGGCGGCCTCGTCGGCGTGTGTGGGACTGGTCCGGTGGGACGGCGGCCGCTGGATATTGCAGCCGCTGGCCGTGCAGGCGAAGGTGAAGCGGGAGACGACCATGGTCGCCATCGGCGACTGGGCGCTGGGCCCCACCGATCCCAAGGCGGCCAAGGCCGAGGCGCGTGCCGCGGACGCGGTCACCGTGCTGCGTGAACGAGCCGGGCGGTTGCTGCGACGATGACCGACGACACCTTCACGAGCGCGCACCCGCCCACCGGCGGGGACGCCCCTGCGGTCACCCCTGGGATCACCGGCGAGGACGCCACTGCGGCCACCACCGCGGCCACCACCACTGGGGCCACCGGCGAGGACACCACCGCGGCGGCTGCGCTGTCGCGGGCTCAGGCGACCGCTCCGGCGGCTGATGTCACGGCCGACGGCCTGACGGACGCCGACCGGAACCGGCGCCAGGTGCTCTACTGGCGACTGCTCGCCCGGCTGTTCGACCACGAGGAGCAGCCCGCACTGGAGACCGCGAGTGTCGAGGTCGTCGAGGACCTGGGCCTGCCCGCCGGGCTGCTCGACCCCGCCGCGTCGGTCGAGTCTCTGGTGCAGCGCTTTCCCGAACTGCACGCCGAGTTCGAGACCCTGCTCGCGCCCGGCGGTGAGGTGCCCGGTGGTGAGGTACACAGGGCCGCCCTGGTTTCGAAGCTGCTGCTCAACGTCTTCGCCACCGGTACGGGTGACGTCAGCGCCGGCCGGCTCGCCACCTGGCAGCAGGACGCCGCCTGGCTCAAGTGGGCGATGTGCGCGGGGCCGGCGCCCGGTGCTGGAAACGGTGCTGGAATCGGTGCCGGAATCGGTGCGGGAGCAGGCACGGGAACCGGCGTGGCGCCGGGAGCCCGGCCCGGGGCGGGAGGGACGTCGGGAGAGCCGGGCGGCGCACCCGGAGCGGAAGCCGAGCCCGGCCACGGGTCCGGGCCCGCGGCCGGGCTCGGGCCGGGTGCCGGCGTCAGGATCGGCGACGACGACCTGGCCAAGGCGCTGGCCGGTATCGAGGCCGAGCTGGTCAGCCGCATGCGGCTGCGCGAGGTTCTGGCCGACCCGGCCCTGGCGAGGCGGCTCACGCCCAGCATGTCGCTGGTCGAGCAGCTGCTGCGCGACAAGGCCAACCTGTCGGGGGTGGCGCTGGCCAACGCCAAGGCGCTGATCCGCAGGTTCGTCGACGAGGTCGCCGAGGTGCTGCGGACACAGGTCGAGAAGGCCGGCGTGGGCGCCATCGACCGGTCGGTGCCGCCGAAGCGGGTGTTCCGCAACCTGGACCTCGACCGCACGATCTGGAAGAACCTCACCAATTACAGCCCCGAGGACCAGCGGCTCTACGTCGACCGGCTCTACTACCGGCGCACCGCGAGACGCACGACGCCGGCCAGGATGATCGTGGTGGTCGACCAGTCCGGCTCCATGGTCGACGCGATGGTCAACTGCACCATCCTGGCGTCCATCTTCGCCGGGCTGCCCAAGGTCGACGTGCATCTGGTCGCCTACGACACCCGCGCGCTCGACCTCACCCCGTGGGTGCACGATCCGTTCGAGGTGCTGCTGCGCACGCAACTCGGCGGCGGCACCGACGGCACCGCGGCCCTGGCCGTCGCCCAGCCGAAGGTCGCCGACCCCCGCAACACGGTGGTCGTGTGGATATCCGACTTCTACGAATGGAACTGCGACGCCGTCTACGCCGGGATGGAGGCGCTGCACCGATCCGGCGTACGGCTCATTCCGGTCGGCTCGGTGAACAGCGGTGGCCAGCAGAGCGTCAACCCGTGGTTCCGGCAGAAGCTCAAGGACCTGGGCACACCGGTCATCTCCGGCCACATCCGCAAGCTCGTGTTCGAACTCAAGAACTTCCTCGCCTAGGAGACCCCCTCACATGACCAACGAGATGCTCCGCGCGCCCGCAGAGGTGAAGTACGCCGAGGAGCTCGACTGGCTCGAGTCGATCGACGACGGCCCCAAGCCGTTCTCCTGGCGGCTCAGCCCCCGGATGGTCCGGCTGTTCGTGCTCGGCAGCGAGCGGTCCGACGGCCTGGACCGCGAGATCCCGCAGAAGTGGTTCGGCGACCGGAGCTTCGTCGAGCGCAGCATCGTGACGCTCGCCTCCGACCGCGGCCTGCTGCTGATCGGCGACCCGGGCACCGGCAAGAGCTGGCTGGCCGAGCTGCTCTCCGCGGCCATCTGCCGCAACTCCACGCTGGTCGTGCAGGGAACGGCGGGCACCACCGAGGACCACATCAAGTATTCGTGGAACGTCTCCATGGTGATCGCCAAGGGCCAGTCCCGCGAGTCGATGATTCCCTCGCCGATCATGACGGCGATGGAGCAGGGCATGATCGGCCGTTTCGAGGAGCTGACCCGCGCCACCAGCGACGTGCAGGACGCCCTGATCTCGATCCTGTCGGAGAAGTACGTCTCCATTCCCGAGCTCGACACCGACAACACCGTCTTCGCCAGACCCGGGTTCTCGATCATCGCCACCGCCAACAGCCGGGACCGGGGTGTCAACGACCTGTCCTCGGCGCTGAAACGGCGGTTCAACTTCGTCCGGATCCCCGTGGTGACGAGCAAGGCCAGCGAGGCGGAGATCGTCCGCTTCCGCACCACCGAACTGCTGCGCAGGCACCGCATCGAGCTGGACGTGCCGCCCGCGCTCCTCGACATCCTGCTGCAGAGCTTCGCCGACCTGCGCGCCGCGGCGGCCTCGGCGACGAGCGAGGACGAGAAGCTGGAGTCGGCCCTGTCCACCGCCGAGCAGATCGGCGTGCTGGAGGACGCCATCCTGCACAGCCAGTTCTTCGGCGACCGCACGCTGCGTGCCGAGACGCTGGCCGGCGCGCTGGTGGGCTCCCTGGCCAGGCGCGCCCCCGAAGACCTGGCCATCCTCAACAAGTACTGGCACGGGGTGGTCGAACCCCGCAGCAAGAACGACGGAGGCGAGTGGACGCGGTTCCTCGACGGCGGCCGCCAGGCGATCTCGACGCTGTCATGAGCACCTTCGAGGCCCTGCGCGAGCAGCTGCTCGACGCCGCCGCGGCCTTCTCCGGCGACGGGGACGTCCTGGCAGGCATCCTGTCCGGCATGGTCGACGACGTCGACCGCATGCTGCGCGAGGAGCTGGAGATCTTCCCGGTCTGCCACCACTCGCCGGCCTCCGCCCTGGCCATGACCCGCCGGCTGCGCGACAAGCGGCCCAAGGTCGTCTACCTGGAGCTGTGCGAGGACATGCGCCCGCTCCTCGACGAGCTGCGCAACTGCAAACTGCCGGTGGCGCTGCAGGCGTTCGCCACCCGGCTGGACGGATTCCCGCCCGGCTCCGGGCCGCTCAGCGTGATCGCGCCGGTCACTGAGGCGTCGGCGGAATACCAGGCCATCGCGTACGCGCTCGACACGCCCGGCGTCGAGGTCGTGCTGGTCGACCGCTCGGTGGACCACGTCTTCCAGTGGCTGCCGCGGGAAGGCGACGGTGCGGCCGCGCAGGAGCCCGGCGCGACCGAAGACGGGCACGGCGACGAGCAGGCGCTCCACGGAGACGCCGTGGGCGTCGAGATCGGCGACCTGCGGCCACGCTTCGCCGAGCTGGAAAAGCACCTGCTGCACCACGGCAAGGTGCGGCACTGGTCGGAGTGGTGGGACCAGTACGTCGAGCAGCCGCTGACCGGCGCCGGTTACGACACCTACCGTCAGGCGATGGCGCTGATCGGCAGCCTGTTCCGGCGGCTGCGCCCCGGCGGGGACGACCGCCTGGCCGTCGACGAGGAACGCGAGCGCTACATGTGGACGCGCATCCGCGAGCATCTCGCCGCGTCGGGCGCCGACCCGGCCGACTGCCTGTACGTGTGCGGCGCCTTCCACGCCGTCAGCACGGTCGCGGAGTTCGGCCTGCGGTCCGAGGCGCCGTCGTACGCCATCAGTCCGCGCACGGGCACCCGCTGGCTGTACGGGCTGATCCCTTCCAGCCACTCGGCGATCGAGGCGCAGTTCGGCCTGGCCCAGGGCTCGGTGTCCATCGCCGCGGCCACGTGGGCCAAGGCCGTCAGGCGCGGGGGCGTCACTCCGTACCGGCTGGAGGGGCAACAGGGCGGCCGGGCCAAGCGAGCCGTGAAGGCCGCACCGGCCGTCGCGGCGGAGCCGGCGGGTGACCGGCTTTCGGGATTCCTCGCCACCCCGCCCACGTTGGACGGCCTGGACGAGGACGAACTGCGCGGATGGTGCGTCGACATCGTGCGGCTGGCCCGCCGCAACGGCTATCTGGCCAGCACGGCCGACGCCATCGCCGTGTTCGAGACGTCGATCCTGCTCGCCGGATTGCGCGGCCGGGCCAGGCCCACGCCGTACGACTTCGCCGACGCGGCCGTCACCTGCATCGAGAAGGACGCGGTGCCGGGCCGCCGCGACGTTCGGCGCCTGTGTGAGATCCTCCTGGGCGGCGACAAGATCGGCATGGTCGGCTACGACGCGCTGCCCCCGCTGGCCCGCGACGTGTACGACCGGCTGGAGCCCCTCGGCCTGGACCTGACCAGGCGCACGCAGCAGCGGGTGCTGCTCGACCTCAAGGCCGATCCCGAGCTGGAGCCGTGCTCCGACCTGCTGTGGACGCTGCGCTACCTGCTGCCCGACGGCGCGATCCGGCCGATCATGGGAGCGCGCCGCCTCGGTGAGCGGCCGATCCAGGAGAGCTGGGACGTGGCGCTCGGCAGACACCAACGGGAGATCATCGAGCTGGGCTACGAGGGCGTCACCGTCGAACAGGTGCTTGAGCAGCGGCTGCGCCGCACGGCGTGGGATCCCCAGGCCACTGCGGGGGTGGCGCTCGCGGCCGTCGAGGACGCCATCCTCTATGTGGGCGGCCGCCGCCTCCCCGGCGAGCTCGGCGCCCGCGCCGTCGAGCTGCTGGCCGCCGAGCGCACCGTGGACGACGCGCCCGAGGTGCTGCGCAGGATCAGGCGGCTGCTGACCTACTACCGGGCGAGCGAACCGTCGCTGCCCGCCTGGTGCGAGGACTTCGTCACCGCCGGGTACGCCCACTACTGCACGCTGTTGCCCACCGCGTTCGCCGACGACGACACCGGCGTACGGCAGGTCGGCGCGATGCTCGGCTTCCTGTTCACACTGGAGAGCCTCGCGCTGTCGCTGGGCTGCGACCGGGCCCAGCTCGAACTCGCCGTACGGCAGTCGCACCCGCGGGACCCGGCCAAGGTCGCGTTGCTGTGGGCGGCGCAGACACAGCTGGGCCTGCTGACCAGAAACGAGCTGCGCGCCCGCTGCGACGAGTTGCTGGCCAACCCGCTCGTCGTCCCGGCGTATCCGCTCTACGTCAGCGGGTTCGTCCAGGCGCTGGAGCCCGTCCCCGGCCTCGCGCCGTTCGTGGTCGAGGCGCTGTCGAAGGCGTTCGCGCGACTGCCCGACCCCGTCCTGCTGCCGTGGCTGCCGACGTTGATCATCACACTCCGCCGGCACGCGCCGGAGCTGGTCCCCGTCCTCGTCCGGGAGGCCGGCCGGACCTTCCCCGGCAAACTGGACGAGCTGGACGCCTGGTCCCCGCCCTGGGAACGGCCTGCCGCGCCGGCGCGGCAGGCCCGGGCGGCACCCGCCCCGAGCGGGCCGGTGCCCGCGCTGCTGACCCGGCACCCGCACGCGTGCGACGCCGTGGCCGCACTGCTCGGCTGTACGGCCGGGTGGGGGAGCGCCGGGCTGGAGAACCCGGAGAACGGCGAGGTGCGGGCCCTGCTCGCCCGGCATCCGGTGACGACCGGCGCGGTCGCCGCGCTGCTCGGCGCCTGAGCCGCCGCCCGCGTACCCGAGCGCACGTGCCCACGTGCCTGAGGCCGGGCGTCCCGGTGGTGGTGCCGTGCCGGAGGGGTGCGGGCTCTGAGGGGGTGCTGTCGGTGAGGTGTTGGTGCGCGCGTGTTCGTGGTGATGCCGGGTGGCGGTCCCCGTGTCTATCCGGCGGAGGCGCCGGCGAGCAGGTCCGGGACGAGTGAGGCGAGGACGGCCTGGTCCTCCTCACAGCGGGGGCATCGGCCGGGGCGTCGGTCGGCCTGGGGTACCGGCCGGGGTATCGGTCGTCTCGGTACGGCGGCGCCCGGTGGCGCCGCCGTGGCACGGGCGGGCTCTACCAGTCGCCGTCTCCGCCCTCGTCCTCGTCGCCCTCGAAGATCTCTTCGATGATCTCGCCCGCCACGAGGCCGCCGACGACTCCGGCGGCGCCGGCCGCGGCCACCGCGCCCCAGCCGGGGCCGCTGTGGTGCTCCTGGTGACCGTGATGGTGGGGATGGTGGCCCTCGTAGTGGCCCCCATGACCGCCGTACCCGTGACCGCCGTACCCGTGGTTCCCGTACCCGCCGTGTTCTCCGTGTCCGTAGCCGCCGTGGTGGTCACCGTACGGTGCGGCGTGTTGGGTCAGCCGCGTCAGCCAGCGGTCGATCTCCCCGGGCCAGTCCATCCGCACCGCGTCCTGGTGATCGACACGGAAGCGGCCGACGGCGTCGCCGGAGTGACGGCCGGCCCGCTTGTCTGCCTCCAGGATCACTTCCAGACCGGCGGGGTCGGCCACGAAGGTGAGTTCGACCTCGCCCACCACACCGGCGTGCCGCGGGGGCGGGTAGAACTCGATCTCCTGGAAGAACGGCAGCTCCTGACGCACGCCGTGCAGATGGCCCGCCTCCAGGTCGGCCGACTTGAAGGCGAAACCGAGCTGCAGGAACGCCTCCAGGATGCGGAGCTGCGAGGGGAGCGGCTCGACGGCGATCGGGTCGAGGTCGCCCTTGTCGACGGCCTTGGCGATGGCCACCTCGGTGCGTACCCCGAGCGCCATGCCGGTCAGGTGCTGCCCGTCGATCTCGCTGATCGGGGTCTCCCACGGCACCGGGATCTGGAAGGCGATGCTTCGGCTCTCGCCCGCGCGCAGGGTGAACGGACCGGACACCCGGGCGCGGGAGAACTCGCCGAGCCCCGCGCTCTCGCCGTCGCCGTGCTCGATCTCCACGCCGGCGACCAGGCCGAGAGTGATGTCCTCGATCTCGGCGTCGAAGTCGCCGCCGGACAGTCGCACCTCGCCCGTGAGCACGCCGCCCGGCCGGACTCGTGGAGTGGTCAGTACGGTGTCCACCGAGGGGGCGCCCACTCCGAGAGCGCCCAGCATCCGCTTGAAGACCACGTCTTTCTCCCTGTCGACGGTCGATGAGGTGTCAGCCGCCCATCTGAACGATCAAGAGCCGCGGCCGAGTTCCGGCCGCCGGTGAAGATCGCCCTTTCGGCGATCGCGATGGGGAACCAAGGGGATGTGCGGATGACCCCCGTACGGGTGTCATGACCCGATATGCGCTCCGGCGCCAGTCTGTACGCACCATCCCCCGCACAAACAGGAGGTGCATCGTGCGCCCTCGTACCGAAGTAACGACCGGAGGCGTACGCCATGGACGGCGCCGATCGGTGCTGGCCGTGTCGTTCGCGGCCCTGGCTTTGGGCGGCACCATGTCGGCGGCGTCACCGGCGTCCGCCGCGGGCTCGCGACTCGGCGGCGTCGACATGCAGCGAGCCTGCGACAACCAGTACCCGGGCAAGGGCCTGCGAGCCGTCGTCCTCGACCGGGCCGACGCCTACAGCTGGACGTGTAGCGGTGGAACGTTCCGCGGCGGCATCGAGATCACCACGGAGTGCGCCGCCGAGTACGGGCAGGGCGCCTACGCCGGGCTCGGAAACCGCCGGGACCCCTTCTCCTGGTACTGCCAGGGGTGGGAAACGACCGCGAGGATGCGAGCAGCCGTCAACTGGGCCGTCGCCGAGTTGCGGTCACCCGATCCCACGATGAGCGATCACTGGGGAAAGCCGTGGTCGGGATACTGCGAACGCTTCGTCGAGCAGGCGGGCGGCTTCAAGTACCACTTCGGCAGCGCGAACGAGCACTACCAGTGGCACCGTAGCCGCGGCCTTATCCACAGCGACGCGAGGCCGCCGGCGGGTGCCGTCGTCTTCTACGACGGAGGCAGGGGAGACGGGCATGTCGGAATCTCCCTCGGTAACGGCCAGGTCATCTCCACACAGGGTTATGGGGGACAGCGCCTGCCGGTGTGGCGGCACTCGGTGACCGGCCTCACCAACCACTACCTCGGCTGGGCCTACCCGATCGGCGCCTAGGAGAAGCTCGGGCAGGCGGGGTCCGGCCCCGAGGTCGCTTCGCCTGCCGGGTGATGCGCATGCGGGGTCACGACACCCGTTCGGGTGTCGTGACTCCGGCGAGGGGCCCGCCGCAGCATGAACGCACCGGTTCGAAAGCGCCGGATCGAAAGTGTCGACCAGAAAGCACCGACTCCGCGTCAGACAGGAAGTGCATCATGCGCCCTGACATCAAAACGGCGATTTCCGGGTTGTCATCATCCGCGCAGCGGACTCTCGCCGCCGAGGCGTCGGCATGCCTGGCCTTCCTGGGCGAGCACCTGCCGCAGGACGAGCGAATTCATGCTCTGTGTCCTGCGGCGGTGAGGACCGATCTCGCCTTGAACAGCGTCCTCGCCCTGACCGATCGGCGGGTGCTGTTCGTCGCCCCGCTCCCGCAGGTGCTCAGCTGGCCCCTCGCTCAACTCGACGACTTTTCGTCTTTCGATCTGAAGGCCCGGGCCGTCGGGCTGTCGGTGACGGCGAACGGCAGGGACTACAGCCTCGGGATCGGCCGTGGTTATGGCGACGTGTTCGTGAGGCTCGTCGTGCAGGCGACGGCCGTCGCCCGGCTGCGCACGTTGTAGGCACAGGTCGCTGTAGAGACAGCGCTGTCCATACCGGTCGCGGGGGTCGGTATGGGCAGTTAGTGCTTTCTGTAGGCATATGTTCTTATCTGCGATCACTTTATTATTGGGACGGTTTCCTTATTTCGTACTGACCGAAATCAAGCGCATTTCGAGGCGTGCGCCGAGTTGATACCGGTTGCGTCACGCAGTCTCTCGTTCCACCGCTGAATGTGCCATCTTGTGGCGGTTGTGTCAGCGAATGGCCGGCGGGCGAGGGAGGATTGATGACGCCTGTCTCCCCCTACGCCCTCAGGCTGCCCCGTTCCCACGGCGCGCAGACGAACGCGGCGCTCGACCGGCTGGCGGGCCGGTACGCGGTGGCGCTACGGGCCGGGAGCACCCTCGTGTCGCTGGTCGCCGGGCCCTTGGCGGGTTACGGCGACGTGCGGGCGGGTTGGCTCGGTGCCTGCCTCTGCGGGCTGGCGGCATGGGCGGCCTTCTTCACCTGGCATACGCTGCGCCGCAGGCCGGCCCCGTGGACGGTCCTCGCCGACGCCGCGGTGATCATCGTGATCCTGCTGGCACAGCCGCACATCGTCCCCGTCTCCTTCGTCCGGGACGGAACCACCTGGGTTCTGATGCTGGCGAGCACCCCGGTGTTCATCGCGCAGTTGCTGCTCCCGCCCTACTTCAGCCTGCCGCTGGCGGCCGTCGTCGTGGTCGCGTACGTCGTCGGGGCGCCGGCGCCGACGGACGCCTCGTTCCTCGTCATCCAGGCTGTCGTGACGTGCCTGCTCATGACGCTGCTACGCAGAGGGGAGCGCGCCGCACGCCGGACGATCGAGGCATCGGTGCTCGCCGAGCAGGAGGCTCAGGAGCGGAAAGAGCGGCGGGCCGATGAGCGGGAACAGTACCGCAGGCTGCACGACACCGTCCTTTCCACGCTCACGATGGTCGCCTCGGGAGCCCTCGACACGGGATCGGAGATCGTGGCCGCGCAGGCGGGCAAGGACCTCCTGACGCTCGAGACCATGGCGCAGGCACCCGCTCCGCACTCGGAAACCTCTGTAGCGCTGGATCGGCGACTTCACCGCGCCGCAGCAGCCGTATCACCGCTCACGGTGCGGGTGTCTGCTCCCGCGCTGTCGGCCCCGACCCACATCGCCGACGCCATCACGGCCTGCGTGGGAGAGGCCCTGCGGAACGCCGCCGCGCATTCCGGCGTGTCCGTCGTGTCGCTGCGTGGCCGGCAGGAGGGCGGCGTCATCGTGGTCGTCGTCTCCGATGAAGGGAAGGGCTTCGATCCGGACTCGGTGCCGCTCAGCCGGCGCGGGGTGCGGGAGTCGATCGTCGGCCGAATGGCGTCGATCGGCGGCGCCGCCCAGGTGATCAGCAGGCTCGGTGCCGGAACCCGCGTGATCCTGAGGTGGCCCGTTGGGTGAGGAGGCCTTCACACCGATCGTGACGCGGCGCTACGCCAGGGGGCTCGACGTCGCCGCGGTCGTGGTCGTGGTGGGGTGGCACCTGGGAGGGGCGGGCCCACTGATGCTCGCCCACCTGGACGAGTACCGGGTGCCGGGGGTGCACCTGGCCGCCTGGGTGGGAGTCCTCGCCGTGATCGTGGTGGCCGCGATCCGGCTGATGTGCCGGCCGGCGGGCAGGCGGGCCGGCCCGGTGCTGCCGTGGCTTCTCGTGGGTGCGACCGCACTGCTGGCGTTGTCCGTCGCGCGTTTCTCCGTGCCCGGCCGCTTCCTCGAGACGGACTGGGGCTGGGGAAGCTGCGGATGGGCGGGCGTCCTGCTCCTGCTGCACCGCCCGCTGCGCGAGCTCGTATGGGTCCTCGCCCTTCTCGCGGTGGAGACCCTCGCCGTCATGGGCTGGGACGGATCGCTGACCAGGCCGGAGCTCGCCGGTTTTGTCACTGTTCTGTACGCCTCGGCGAGCATCCAGATCGCAGTGGCGATCACCACCCGCGCTCTTGACGGCCCGGCCCGGCAGGCGGCGGCGATGGCCATACGGCAGGCGGAGGCGGCTGCTCGGCGGGCGATCGCCGAGCGGCTGCACGACGATCGGAAGGTCAGGTACGCCGCGCTGCGGCGGTCGCTGCAGCCCCTGCTTCGCGGCCTGGCGAGCCGGGAGCTCTCACCGGCGGATCCCTGGGTGAGACGGCAGTGCGCCATCGAGGCCTCCCGTCTCCGGCGGCTCATCGCCGAGAGCGACGACGTGCCGGATCCGCTCGTGCACGAACTGTCCGTATGCGTCGACGACGCCGGCCGCCGCAGGGTGGCCGCGTCCGTCCACCAGGCGGGGGTCATCCCCGCGGTGCCGACGCCGGCCCGCCGGGCCCTGGCCGAGATCGTCATCGGCATACTCGCCTCCGGCTGCACCCATGCCCGGATCACGATCGTGGGCGACGAGGCGGGCGTCTCGGTGGCCGTGGTGGCCGACCCGGACACCGACGTCCCGGAGGGGACCTACCCGGGGCTCATCGTGAGCCGTCAGCGGACGGAGAACGAACTGTGGACGGAGGCGCGATGGAACGTGCCATAACGGTCGCGATCGTCGACGACCACCCAGTGGTCGTGGAAGGGGTACGTTCCTGGATCGAACGCGATGAGGAGCGGCGGGTCGCGGTCATCGAGATCGCCGCCACCGTCGAAGACCTGTCGCGAGGGCTCAACGCCGATGTCATCCTGCTGGACCTGCGGTTGCGCGAGGGCATGGCGATCGATCTCATCCCCGGCCTCGCCGACGCCGGTCACCGGGTCATCGCGTTCTCCTCGAGTACGGACAACGAGACGATCAGAGCGGCGATGGACGCGGGGGCCTGCGAGTACGTGTGCAAGGACGAGGGCCAGGACCACCTGATCGAGGCGATCGTCGCGGTGGCGTCCGACCGGCCCTACGTCACCCCCTCACATGCGAAAGTGGTGCTCGACGACCGCCGCCCTGATCGTCCGGAGCTGTCCGCGAGAGAGCAGCAAGCGCTGCTCCTGTGGTTTCAGGGCATGTCCAAGGCCTCCGTCGCGGCCCGCATGGCGATATCGGAGAACACCGTGCGTCAGTACATCGGCCGGGTGCGTCTCAAGTATCTGAAAATGGGCCGGCCCGCGCCGACGAAGACGACGATGCTCGCGCGCGCCATACAGGACGGTCTCATCCAGCCGTCGGAGATCTCCGAGTATCGCTCGTTCGCCGCCGAGCATCCCGCTCCTTGACACCGGACGGTGTCACAGCACGGCGGCGGCTGAGGGGTTTGCGCAAGCTTGCCGTCAGCTTTGCCCAATTGAGCATGTTTGGGATTGTTCTCCATTTGGCTCGCATCTACGGGCGAATCGGGATATATGGGGGCGGGAATCGCCGTGGAAATAGGTCCGGCGGAGGCAGAGGTGGCGACGGGCCGGGCGCCCCGGAACAGGGTCGTCATGTCGCTGATCTCCCTGGCTCTGGCGGCCGTGCTCATCTCGTTCCTTCCGCACATCACCGGAGTCACCTGGGGACAGCTCGACGAGCGCCTGGTGCGGGTCGGCTGGGGCGCGATGACGGTGCTTACAGGGGTCTGGCTGGCCGGGCTGTGGGCGTACTCGAATGTGCTGAGCGACTCTCTGCCCGGGTTGAGCAGGCGCCGGGCGTTGCTGGTCAACTGCGTCGGCAGCGGCGCCAGCAACGTGCTGCCGTTCGGCGGGGCCGTGGGCGTGGCCATGACCGTCACCATGATGACCAGATGGGGCTTCGGGCGGCGACCGGTGGTGGCCTCGACGGTTGTGACGGGCGTGTGGAACCTGCTGTCCCGCTTCCTGCTCCCCGCCGTGGGACTCGTCTGCCTGCTCGGCGCGGGGTACATGCCGGATCGCCGGCTCGGGGCGGCCGCCGGGGTCGGCGGTGCGTTGCTCGTCGGCGTCGTCGCCGCGATGTCGGCCGCTCTCCACCGGGAGGGGGTGGCCGACCTGCTGGGGCGGGGCCTGGATCGGGTGGTCCGGTTCCTGCCGCTCAGGCGAAAGCCGTGCCTGCGAGACTTCCTGCTCGACCTGCGTCACTCCACCATCGAGATCACTCGTACGCGGTGGCCCCGGCTCACGCTCGGCATGGTCGCCTACATGGCGCTGCAGTGCGTTCTGTTCATCGGATGCCTGCACGCGACCGGTGCCGAGGTCGCCATTCCCGAGGCGGTCGCGGCCTTCGCGATCAACCGGGTGCTGACCACCGCCGTCATCACTCCCGGCGGATCGGGGATCAGCGAGTCGGCGACGGCGCTGGCGTTGATCGGCTTCGGCGTCGCGCCCGGGGCGGCCACGGCTGCGGTGCTGCTGTTCTGGTTCTTCGCCCACCTGATCGAGATCCCGGTCGGCTGGTTCGCCTGGAGCATCTGGTCGCTGACCGCACGGGCGCGGCCGTGAGCACGATCGGTCGCGAAACGCGTCACCGCGGCTTCGCCGGGCGGCCGGAGGGCGTGACCCTGGCGCACTCGCCCTCGCGCTCGCACTCCGCGACCGGCGAGCGCGGCCGGGTCAGCCGGTGGAGGCCCAGGCCTGCGGCGGCCAGCACGACCAGGCCGGCGACGACCAGGAGGCCGACCCGCCCGGAGACCCGCTCCACGAGCTCGTACGAGCCTCCCGCGGCGTACCCGAGCCCCACGGTTCCCGCCCCCCAGGCCAGGCCGCCGGGCACCTCGAAGGCGAGGAACCTGCCGTACGGCAGGCGTCCCATGCCGGCCAGCATGGGGACCAGGGCGCGCAGCAGGCCGACCCAGCGGCCGAAGAAGACCGCCCACCCGCCGCGCCGCCGCAGGTAGTCCTCGGTGCGGCCCCAGCGCTCCGCGCTCACGCGGCGGCCCAGCCGGCTGTCGCGCACCCTCGGTCCCAGCCGCCGGCCGATCCGGTAGCTGATCGAATCCCCGGCGAGCGCACCCACGCCGGCCGCACCCATCATGAGAGGCAGGCTCGCGTGCCCCGAGAAGGCGAGAAAACCGGCCATCAGCAGGGTGAGCTCACCCGGCACCACGAGCCCGATGAGCGCCGCCGTCTCCGCGCAGGCCATCAGCCCGACCACCAGATAGGCCCAGGGGCCCGCCACCGCCATCAACTGCTGCAGCCCCTGCGTCATCGGACCCCCCACCGCCACGACGACTGTCTCCCCACAATGCACGTGACGAGGGGAACGCCAGTAGCCCACGGCGGGAAAACCTCGGTAAGCGTCGAGCCCGCAGGGAAACGTCAGATGGTGCCGGAGAACGTGTCACACCGGGCGGGGGCGCCCGTCTCGTATCCCGTGGTGAACCATTTCACCCGCTGCCGTGAGCTTCCGTGCGTCCACCCCTCGGGGTCCACCCTGCCCTGGGCGCGCTCCTGGATTCTGTCGTCGCCCACGGCCGCCGCGGCGTCCAGGGCCTCCTGGATGTCCGCCGCGGTGAACGGGCTTTCGTAGAACCCCGTGTCGACGGCGTTCTTCGCCCACACCCCCGCGTAGCAGTCCGCCTGAAGCTCCAGCCGTACGGAGGCGCTGCCGGCCCCCTGGCCGCCACCGCCGACCCGCCGGGTGGTGCCGAGCAGGTTCTGCACGTGGTGGCCGTACTCGTGACCGATCACGTAGGCCTGGGCGAACGGCCCGCCCTTGGCGCCGAACTGGCTCTCCAGCTCCTCGAAGAAGCCCAAGTCGAGGTAGACCTTGCTGTCGGCCGGGCAGTAGAAGGGGCCGACGGCCGAGCTCGCCTGGCCGCAGCCGGTGCTCACGGCCTTGGTGAACAGGACGGTCCGCGCGTTTCGGTACGGCTGCTTGCCCCGCTCGGCGAAGGCGTCCCGCCAGTATTTCTGGACGCTGTTGACCACCCCCACCACGCGGCACTTCTCCGACTGGTCCGCGTCACCGCCCTTCTTGCATTGGGCGGTCAGATCCGAGGCCGGACGCGCGCCCGTGGACCCACCGGACGAGGAGCTTCCACCGCTGAGAAGATCGGCCGGGTTGACGCCCAGGACCAGGGCGACCACCAGGGCGACGACACCGACGACGCCTCCGCCGATCGCGAGCCCGCCGCCCGGGAACCCTCCGCCGCTCTCCTCCACCTGTGACGCGTCGAGATCCACGTCGTCGCGGAAGTCCATCGCGCCCGCCTTCCCCTGTTCCGGAACCTGCCAGCCCCATGATCCCCGACGCCCGCCGCTCGCTCATCCGGTGCTCCGCCACCAGAAGCGCCCTTTCCGTGCATTCGGGGATAAAAGCGAACAAAACTCAGCAGACTGGTGTGCTTTGCGTAATTACCCCCCATGGTGACCTGATCGTTCCCGATTCGTAACGGATGACCAGAATGAGGCGATAGTTCGCCTTTGCTTCAGTCTCTTCACGCACGTCGTTCACTCACGAGATCCACTGTGGCCGGTCGAGACCGCGCCGTTTATCGGCGCTTTATGCACCGTGATGGAAGGGACTGCACCAGATGCAGCCAGTGGCAGCGAGACAGCTGCTGAGAGGCCTGAGGAGGCGAGGGCGTCTCGCCGTGGCCGCCGTGATCGCCCTGGTCGCGACGCTGCTCGTCAGCGGCGTCGTAACCGCGGCGCACGCCGACCCGGATCCAGCGAAAGCGGGTCATGGACGCCCGAGCCCGACGCCTACCGGTTCCCCCACCCCGCCCGCCCTCAGCCCGGCCGACCGCTCGTACATCGAAGGCACGGTCAAGGTCGCGGCGGTTCCGGCCGCGGCCGGTGACAGCGTCGCCGAGCTCGCCGTCGACGGCGCCGCTCTGAACGCCACCCGCACGGTGGGCGTGTCGAGGCTCCGTTTCGACGTCGGCTCGAACTCGACGGAGGCGCGATACCACAACTACGTGCTCGTCAACGGCGTCTACCGGAGCGACATCGGCGACCTCGTGAACGAGCGGGCGACCATCGAGATCCCGAACGAACACCTCGTCAAGGGCGAGAACACCGTCGAGATCTTCGCCGGGGCGGTTCAGAGCTCGTGCGGCACCAACTACGACGACTTCGTCCTGGCCGACGTGGGCCTCGAACTGCTCGGCGAGGTCGCGGACGGGGAGGACAACCCCTACACCCTGTCGTTCGGCGACGGCAACTGCGGCTCGAACACCGCGCTGCTCAAGCAGGCCGCGCTGAAGTTCTTCGTCAAGGGCGACCCGCGGGGCACCACGGGTCTCGCCGCGGACCTGGACACCACGACGCTGGCCAACGGCGAGCACGCCGTCACCGCCAAGGCCGCGTCCGGGGCCACGGTCAAGCACACCGTGACCGTGAACAACGCTCCCGCCGGGGCGCCCCGGCTGCTGCCCACGGACGGCACGCTGGTGGCGGGCACCACGCCGATCCACGCGACCGTGCCGGCCGCCGGTGCGGGCGGTGTCTCGTCCCTCACCGTCGACGGCGCGGAACCCGCGACGAAGGCCACCCTGGGCACCGGCGCGGCGATGTTCAGCTTCGAGGTGGGCGCGGACTCGATCGACGACAAGTACGACGACTTCCTGCTCGTCAACGGCAAGCGCGTCGACCTGGGCGGCACCTGGGCGGGCCGGCGCGTCACCGTCGCCGTTCCCGCCCGGTTCCTGGTGCCGGGGGACAACACGGTCAAGGTCGTGACCGGCGACTGGAAGGCGTCCTGTGGCACCGACCGCGACGACTTCACCATCACGAACCTCGGCCTCGCCCTCGACGGCGCCACCGTGACGGGCCACGACGTCAAGCCGTCCTACGACCTCGGCGACGGCACCTGCGGCAGCAGCCAGACCGCCCTCCGCGAGGTCGAACTGCGCTACACGATCGACGCCCCGGCGGTGCACGTCGTCCGCACGCTCGGCTCGGGTGACGCGACCCTCAGCTTCACCGTCGGCACCAACTCGATCGAGGCGCGTTACCAGAACCACCTGCTCGTGAACGGGCGGAAGATCGTGCTCGACGGCGACTTCGTGAGCCGGCGGGTCGACTTCACCTTCCCGAACGAGTACCTCGTGCCCGGCTGGAACACGATCGACTTCGTGACCGGCACCTATCCCACGTCATGTGGCGACAACCGCGACGACTTCGCGATCTCGAACATCGCCCTCACCCCGGTGCGGGGCACGTCGGCCGGTCAGATGCTCAAGAGCTCCTACAGCATGGGCGACGGCAACTGCGGCGACAACGTGAACCTGCTGACCGAGATCGACCTCGAGTTCCTCGTGGACGCCCCCGCCGGCGGCCTGAGCGCGGATCTCGACACCACCGCGATCAAGGACGGCAAGCACACCGTCGCCGCGACCTCGACCACGGGCGAGACCGCCACCCGTACGCTGATCACCGACAACTCGGCGCCCAAGGTCGCCACGAGCGTCCCCGCCGCGGGCGAGAGGATCACCGCCTCCGTCGTGCTGGACGTCAAGCTGGAGGACGCCTCCGGTGTGGTGTCCGGGCCGGACGTCACGCTCGACGGGCAGCCGATCGCGCTGGGCGCCCAGGTGGGCCACGGACTGCGGCCCGGTTCGCACACCCTCGCCGTGACCGCCGCGGACTCGCTCGGCAACACCGCCACCCGGGAGGTCTCGTTCGAGTCCGCCGGCATCCCGGACGCCCCCGCCGAGCTCACCCCGGCGTCCGGAGCCGTCGACGTGTCGGGCTCCGTCACGCTCTCGGCGAAGGTCGCCGAGCCCGGCGGCGGCGAGGTCAAGGCGACATTCTCCGAAGCCGACATCCTGACGCCGAACCAGGCGTTCCAGGGCGTGGCCGAGACCGTCCCCACGACCCTGGAGGTGCCCGGCGAGAAGAAGGTCAAGGCCGCCGGGTTGGAGCCCGCCGACAACGCGACGCTCGACGCGCCCGCCGGCCGGGACGTCACCTACCAGCGATACGACATCCAGGTGAAGGGCCACGTGGACGCCCCGGTCCTGCGCTGGGAGGGTGCCATCGACCCCGAGCGCCTGGTGTCGCTGCGGGCGTGGAACACAAAGACCCGGGCGTGGGATCTGCTGACGAGCTCCCGCGGCGCCGCCGAGGGCCAGACCGCGCTCACCGCCGTCGTCGGCGACCGTTACGTCGACGGGCAGCAGGTCCACGTGATGGTGACGGGCGAGGACCCGTTCGCCGACGACATCGACCCCGGTGACCCGAACGGCTTCGCCGACCCCTCCACGTACGACTTCTCGATCGTCCACTTCACCGACACGCAGTACCTCTCCGAGGGCGCGGTGGAGCAGGAGACCGCCGAAGAGCGCGCGGTGTGGGAGTCCGCGTACGCCGGGGTCGTCGACTGGATCAAGGACAACAAGGACCATCGCAAGATCTCGTACGTCGCGCACACCGGCGACCTCATCGAGAACAACATCCGCAAGCCCGCGGACGAGGCCACGCAGCGGCAGGTCGTCGGCGAGTTCGAGGTGTCGTCCAAGCAGCAGCGCGTCCTGGACGAGGCGAAGATCCCGAACGGCGTGATCGCGGGCAACCACGACAACCAGTCGGGCACCGAGGACGGGCCGCAGGCGATCTACAACACGTACTACGGCCCCGGCCGCTATCAGACGGCGGCGCAGGGCTGGCAGCACGCCGAGTACGGCGGGCCGTGGAAGGAGGGCGACAACCAGAACCACTACGACCTGTTCTCCGCCGGCGGGCTGGACTTCGTCGTGGTCGGCCTGTCGTACGGCGTCACGCGGGAGGAGGCCGAGTGGGCCGACTCCGTCTTCAAGCGGTTCCCCGACCGCAACGGCATCCTGCTCTCGCACGACTACCTCGTGCCGAGCACCAGCCCCGACGGGCGCGGCGCGGGGTTCTCGGCGCCGGACGGCTCGATGCTCTACAAGACGGTGGTCGAGAAGAACCCGAACGTCTTCCTCATCCTCGCCGGGCACGAGCACGGCGTGGCCACGAACGTGAAGCCGAAGGTCGGCCAGGTCGGCCAGGGCGTCGTCGAGCTGCTGGCGGACTACCAGTTCTACACGGTCTCGGCCGACCGCCTCGGGCTCACCCAGGTGGGCGGATACAACCCCGACGACCAGCTCCAGTTCGGCGCGAGCTTCTTCCGGCTGCTGCAGTTCAACGTCAAGCGGGCCGAGCTGACGGTGGACACCTACTCCCCGCTGCTGAACGACTTCGGCGCGGGCGAGTTCGACCCGCTGCGCCGTTACGACGGCCGCGAGGACAACATGGTGCTGCCGGTCGATCTCACCACCCGTACGACGAGCTTCACGACCGACTCGCTGGCGATCTACAAGCCCACCCGGGTCGTCGGCACGAGCACGGTCCCGTCGGGTCAGGTGGCCTCGGTGACCTGGAAGCGTCTCAAGGGCGACACGGCCTACGCCTGGTTCGTCACCGCGCGCTCCACCGGCGGCGGCGTGACCGCCTCCGAGCCGAGCGTCTTCGTCACCAAGGACGAGCACGGCCGCCCCGGTAAGTGGGGACCCGACTCGCCCCTCTACCGCTGGTTCCAGCGCAGGTAACCGTCATCGCCGCCCCGGATCCCCGTGTCGACGCGGAGCGTCCGGGGCGGCCTTTTCCCCAGCACCCCGGGCCCCTCGAATCCCGGGCCCCTCGAATCCCGGGCCCCTCGAATCCCGGGCCCCTCTCAACCTGGAGAACGAGACATGTCTCGCAGGCTGTCCGCCGCCGTCCTCGCTCTCGCCTTCGCCCTCGGCGGGCTGATGGCGTTCTCCGCTCCGGCGGCGGCGCACAACGCGACCACCAAGGCGCACGCCACGGTGACCGGAACGGGCGCGGACGTCAGAGTCGTGCTCGACCTGGAATACGACCTCCTCATGAAGTCGGCCTGGCTGTACGCCGAGGCGTACGACGCGAAGGAGCGGGCCGAGCAACTCCGCCAGCTCAAGAAGAACCACGCCGCCGTCATCGACTACGTCACGCGCCGCTTCGCCGTGGCGTACGGCGACAGGCCCTGCACGCCCACGCCGGTGGGCGACGCGGGTGTGCGCGACCGCGAGAATGTGGCCTACGCGGTGGTGACCCTCGGCTACCACTGCGCGGGCGACGGCGGTGGAGAACACGCGATCTCGAGTGCGCTCTTCCCCGACGCCGAGAGCTTCGTGCACAGCACGGAGACGATCGTCGGCTACACGCTCGACGGCACGACGGGTTCCGCGGTCCTGAGCGCCGCAAACCCCACGCTGCGGACCGGCGAGCACCGGGCTTCGCACCAGATCGGGGAGTTCTTCCTGCTCGGGGCGGAGCACCTGCTGTCCGGGCTCGATCACATCTTCTTCCTGCTCGCCCTGCTCATCGGTGCTCGCCGCCTGCGGGACGTCGTCGTCACGGCCTCCGCGTTCACGGCCGCCCACAGCATCACATTCCTCCTGGCGGCGCTGGGGATCGTGCACGTTCCCGCGGGAATCGTCGAGCCGGTCATCGCGGTGTCGATCATCGTCGTGGCCGTCGCCAACATCCTGGGCCGCGACGAGGACAAACTGGGCAGGTGGCGGCTGCCCATCGTCTTCGCCTTCGGCCTGGTGCACGGGCTCGGCTTCGCGAGCGCGCTGGACATCGACGAGAAGGGGTCGTGGGAGCTGCTCCTGTCGCTGCTGAGCTTCAACGTCGGCATCGAGGCGACCCAACTGCTGATCATCGCGGTGCTCTTCCCGCTGCTGGTGCTGCTGCGCCGTACGTCCGCGGTGCGCTGGGCGACCGCCGCCATGTCGGTCCCCATCGTCGTGGTCGGCCTCTACTGGTGCGTCGACCGGATCGCGCTTTCTGCCTGACGACAGCCTGACGGAAGCCCGCGGTGATCGCGCGCCGCGCTTCCTGAGGGCCTCGTCGTCGGTGTCCGGCTTCGTGACGAGGCCCTCACCGTGGTCGAATCGTTCATCCACCTCCTACCGTGGGGAGACGAAGACGATGAACGACCGATCCCTCGAAGCGACCAGGGAGTTCTTCGCCACGAAGGCGGCCACCTGGGAGGAGAAGTATCCCGACGACGGCCCCGCCTTCGCCGCCGCCGTCGCCGAGCTGGCCCTGCCTGCAGGAGGGCTGGCCCTCGACGCCGGATGCGGCACCGGCCGGGCGATCCCCCTGCTCCGGGACGCGGTCGGGGCCGCCGGACAGGTGGTGGGCGTCGACGTCACTCCCGAGATGATCCGGTCGGCCCGCGACCGGGGACGCGGCGAGTACGGCCGGCTGCTGATCGCCGACGTCGGGTTGCTTCCGCTCCGCGACGGCGTGGCCGACGGCGTGCTGGCCTCCGGGCTGATCTCCCACGTTCTCCGGCCGGCGGCCGTGCTGCGGGAGCTGGCCCGGGTGACCCGCCCCGGCGGGAGGCTGGCGTTGTTCCACCCCGTGGGCCGTGCGGTGCTCGCGGCACGGCGCGGCCGCAGCCTGACCCCGGACGACCTCCGCGCCGAGCGCAACCTCCGTCCCCTGCTGGACACCGCCGGCTGGACCCTGCTCGACTACCACGACACCGAGGAGCGCTACCTGGCGCTCGCTCGCAGATGAGACATCCCCGCCGAATCGCTCGCGTCCACCACGCCTTATGACCGCGGTGATAGCCACACCGTCGGACCTCGGCCTCGTCTCGGCCGGGAGCTCTGGACCGGCGTCAAGGCCACCGAGACGCACGCGTACCCGGTCTGAGACGGCACAGCGGGTTGCCTTGACGCCTGCGACAAGGTTCTAACGTGATCGCGGATACCGGCCCGAGGAGCTCCGATGAAATTCGCGACCAGCTACTCCACGGCGAACGGGCTCGACCCCGACGCGCTCGTGGCCTACGCCCGCCACGCCGAGGACTGCGGCTTCGAGGGGCTGTACCTGCCGGAGCACATCGTCTTGTATCCCGGCGCCGCGATCGGCCCCTTCGAGATCCCACCGGCGCTGCCCTACCCCGATCCGCTCGACTGCCTGGGCTTCGTCGCAGCGGCCACGCGACGCCTCCTGCTCGGCACGGCCGTGCTGCTTCTGCCGTACCACCACCCGGTGGTCCTGGCCAAGCGACTGGCGACCATCGACGTGCTGTCCGCGGGGCGGATGCGGCTGCTGACCGTGGGGCTGGGCAGCCTGCCCGGCGAGGCCGAGGCGACGGGCGTCGACTTCGGCACCCGCGGGCGCCGTGCCGACGAGGCCATCGACGTGCTGCGGCTGCTGTGGGAGGGGGACGAAAAAGGCGTCAGCTTCACCGGCGAGTTCTTCGGTTTCGACGACGTGTGCAGCTATCCCAAGCCCTACGGCCGCACGCACCTGCCGATCCACGTGGGCGGGTCGAGCCGGGCGGCCGCCCGCCGTGCGGGACGACGCGGCGACGGCTACTTTCCGGGCGGCGCGCTCACTCCCGAGGAACGCGCCGTCCAGTGGGAACTGGCCCGCACCGCGGCGGCCGAGGCCGGTCGCGATCCCGATGCGCTGGAATACACCCGCTGGGGGTCGATCGACATGTCCGCCGAACGCGTCGAGACGTACGCCGCGCAGGGTGTGACCCGCATCGTGGTCAGCCCCTCGTCCGCGGAACCGGAGCGCCAGCGGGACGAGATGTCCGCGTTCGCCCAGCGGTTCGCCCTCCCACATTCCGGCTGACACCTGGCGTGGTGCCAGGTGCGTCGGCCGGGCGTCCGTGAGCGTTCACAGCTGGCGCAGGGCTCCTCCGTCGATGGGCAGAGCGCGGTGCGCGGGGGCCCCGGGGAAGGTGCGCGGGGGTGCCCGGATCGGTGAGGTCGGCGCGGATGAGCAGCGTGCCGGGCGGAAGGACGGGGAGTGCGGAGCCGCCGCGCGCCAGTGCCGCGACGTGCGCTCCCTCGGCCGCGAGCAACCGCGCGGTCGCCAGGCCGATGCCGCTGGTCGCGCCGGTCACGAGGATCACTTTGCCGGTGAGCTGAAGGTCCATGGTGTGCTCCGTGACGAGGGGGAGGGCCGGTCAGGCGTGCGAGCGGCGTGCGCGCAGGAAGACCGCGGCGAGGAGGACGCCGAGCAGGACGAGGACGGCGTTGACGGCGACGGCGGCGGTGACACCGTGCAGGATCGCCCCGGCGGACACCACGCCCCCGGCCGCGGCGGTCGCGATCGCGGACATGATCGGGGTTCCCATGGTGATGCCGATCTGCTGGGACATGGACGCGAGGCCGGTGGCCAGGCCCTGCTCGTGGTCGGGGAGTCCGGTGGTGGCGGTGACCATGAAACCGACGATGACGAGCATGTTGCCCACGCCGCCCAGGAAGGTGGCGGGCAGCAGCAGTCCCATCGAGGCCGGCGTGTCACCCAGGAAGATCAGGACGGCGGTGAAGACGGCCTGGAGCAACCCGCCGCCGACCAGGACGGCCGTCGTGGAGGTGCGGGCGATCGCCTTCGGGGCGAGCACGCCGCCGGTGACGGTTCCGGCTCCCAGGACGCCGAAGGAGAGCCCGGCGGCGAGGGCCGAAAAGCCGAGGGTCTTCTGCATGTACAGGGTGAGCAGATACACCAGGGACGTCTCGGTGACGAAGGCGAGCAGCCCGAGCACGTTGCCCCAGGCCACGGTGCGCTTGCGCAGCACGCGCATCGGGACCAGGGGCTGGGCCGCCCTGCGCTCGACAAGGTAGAAGACGACCAGCAGGACCGCCCCGGCCAGCAGGCCCGTCAGGGCGAGGGGCTCGGTCCAGCCGTGCTCGCCGGCCCGCGTCAGGCCGTAGACGACACCGAGCAGCCCGAGGGTGACCGACAGCGCGCCGGGCAGGTCGACTCTTGGGCGGGCGGCGGGGCGCGACTCGGCGATGACGGCCGGCGCGACGAGGAGCACGGCCACGGCGACGGGGACGTTGATGAAGAAGGCCCAGCGCCAGGACAGCAGGTCGGTGAGCACGCCGCCGAGGACCGCGCCGGCGGTGAACCCGGCGGACATGAGCGCGCCGTTGAGGCCCAGGGCCTTCTGGCGCAGGGGGCCCTCGGGGAAGGACGTGGTGAGCAGGGCGAGCCCGGCCGGGGTGGCGGCGGCGGTGGCGAGCCCCTGGGCGATACGGGCGATGATGAGGATCGTGGGGGTCGGGGCGAGCCCACCGGCGAGCGAGGCCGCGCCCAGGAGCGCGAGGCTGCCGAGGAAGACGCGCTTGCGGCCGATCAGATCGCCGATGCGGCCGAAGAAGAGAGTGAAGCCGGCCGCGCACAGAGCGAAGGCGGTGGCGACCCACTGCAGGTCGGCCAGGGCGAATCCGAGGTCGTCGCCGATCGCGGGCAGCGCCACGTTCAGGATCGAGAAGTCGACGGCCAGCATGAACTGGGCGATCAGCAGCACCGCGAGGATGACCTTCAGGCGGCTGGTCAGGTGTCGCGGCGGTGCCTCGGGTGTGGCGGCCGTGGCCGCCGGCAGAGACTTCGTGGTGGACATGACAGGGACCATCCCTTCAGGACTTAACGGGTCAGTAGTACCGTTAGGCTGAGAGGGACACTAGCACCCCATGTCGCCTTAAGGGAACTGTGGTCCCGATAGTGAACCCTTAGGGGAAGGAGCCGTCATGGCAGCCACTCCACCGCCCGGTGCCGTCCGCCCAGGTGGACGCACCGCCCGCGTCCGCGAGGCCGTTCTCGAAGCCGCCGCCGACACGCTGGCCGAGAAGGGCTTCGACGGGCTCGACCTCGGCGACATCGCGCGTATCGCGGGAGTCGGGAAGACCACCCTCTATCGCCGCTGGGGCACGCCCGGTGCGCTCGCCGCCGACCTTCTCCACGACATGGCCGAACGATCCCTGCCCCGGTCGCGCAACGGCGACATCGGCCAGGACCTGCGCGACAACGCCCGCCTGGTTCTCAAAACCCTCACCGACGCCCGCCAGGGGCGGCTGTTCAAGGCGCTGATCGCCGCCTCGCTCTGCAACGACCAGGCGGCGCAGGCGTTGCGCCGCTTCTACGCCGTACGCATCGACGAATGGGCCGGCTGCGTCACCGACGCGATCGAACGAGGCGAGCTGCCCACCGGCACCGACCCGCGCCGGGTGATCGCCGCTGTCTCCGCACCCCTGTACTACGCCCTGCTCAACACCGGGGAACCTCTGGACGAGGCCGCGGCGGACCGCGCCGCCACGGCGGCGCTGGCGGCGGCCCGCGCCGGGGCCCTCTCGACCACGTGATGCTCGCCTCTGACAGGCGACCGTACCGAGGACTCGGGGACTCGTCGCGTACGGTGGCCACGCCGGCGCTCGCGCGATCGCGACGACCGCGTGCGGGTCATGCTCTCGGCAGGAGAGGCGCGTCAGGGCCGGTCGCCGGTTTCCGCCACACTTGCTCCTCGACGAGTACGACGACCGAACGCCGCAGGAGACGACCGTGAGCCTCGATGCACAGCGCGCCCACATCCTCACCGGGCGGATGTACAACGACCTGACCGACGAACTGGTCGCCGCCCGCCGGCGCGCCGTGCTGCTCGCCAACGCCTACAACGACAGCTTCGGCGCTCCCCAGGCCCACCGTGAGGCCCTCCTGCGTGACCTGCTCGGCCACGTCGGCCCCGGCGCGTACTTCGAGCCCACCTTCCGGTGCGAGTTCGGCTACAACATCAGCGTCGGCGCCGGCTTCTACGCCAACTTCGACGCCGTCATGCTCGACGGGGCGCGAATCACGATCGGCGACAACGTCCTGCTCGGACCGCGCGTGAGCATCTACACGTCCAACCACGCCATCGATCCTGACGAGCGCGCCTCCGGCGCCTGCTACGCCAAGCCCGTGACCATCGGCGACAGCGTGTGGATCGGGGGCGGGGTCACCGTCAACCCCGGTGTGACCATCGGCGACGGTGCGATCGTCGGCTCCGGGGCCGTCGTGACCCGGGACGTGCCCGCACGCGTCATCGCCGCCGGCAACCCCGCCCGGATCGTGCGCGAAATCACCGAAAAGGACGTCACCGGCTGGCGCCCCGACGCCCTGTAGGCGCCCGCCACGGACAGGAAGGCACGGAGAGAACGACGTCAGATGCCGCCCTCGTACAGGCGCCGCATCTGGGCTTCGTACGTCTCGAACGGCTCCAGACCTACTGCGGCGCGCCGGTCGTCCAGTTGTTCTGGGTTCTCTATCGGGTGTGGTCTGAAACCGTTGCCGTCATCGAACATCTGAGTTCCATATAGCTGGGGACGCCCGGAATTCACGCGCATCCGATCCTCGAGGTACGCGAGATGGGCGGGCTTCGCCTCGTTCCGGGCGACGGCATCGGAAAGTGCCGTATGGAAATCGCGCTGAATCTCGGGCGAGGCGTCGGCGTGCTGGCGAGTAGCCATGCCGCGAGCGCTCCATCCTCTCCGGCCTGGGAAAAGAGCGGTCAGCCCCGACTGCCGACCACCGATCGCAGCCACGCCGTGTTGTCTCGATCGATGCTTTTCCGTCGGGCGATGTACTCCCGATCCGGACATTTCACGGCTGAATTGCGGACGTCCTGATCGGCCTTAATTCGCTTCAGTAGTTCCGCTCGCAGTTCGTCGTCGGTAATGGTCCTGACCTACGATGCCGACGGATTGTGAGGGGTGTGCGATCGATTCCGAGAACGCAGTCGATTGTGCCGGTGAACGGGCGGTCCGGTTTCGGACGTCTTATTTCTCATTCACGAACCGCCGCACCGGCTGTGTGACCGTGCGGAGCGATCGCAGTCGTCACCGGTTTCGGCCGGCCGGGAAGCAGCGGCGGTTGGGCGGGAATCGGTTGCGCGGTTGCGCGCACCGCGGAACGCAGGCCATCATCGAGGCATGATCTCCAACCGAAAGGGCGGCGACGCCCACGCGCGGTGACCGCGCTCACGCGGCGCCATGCCGCCACCGAACCTGTGGCCGACGTTCGTAGCAGCAGGAGCGCTCACGACCGGTGGCAGGAAGCCGTCAAGATCCGACAAGAATGGCTTGACCACGGCCTGTGCACACAGCCGGCCGACCGGCAGGCCGTCGAGAACAGCCTGACCGCGCTCTACGCGAGGATCTCTCGCCCGAAGCCGTGGTTCGAATGGGTCGATTCACCGGACAAGGCGATCCCGCTTGTCGCCGGTCTGCCCACCCTCGACCAGCTCTACGGGTGGATCCGGGATCCTCATCCACGGGGGACACCGCCACCGGCCAGTGATCTGGCCATGCTCGAGTCCCAGTTGCGGGGCGCACTCAGCGCCGGCGTCTCCCACACCGACCCCGAGCTGTCCTCGGCGCGGAAGGGCAAAGGCGGCGAGCCCTGGCCCGAACTGCCACCGCTGAAGGCGCTCGACGCCGGTGTTCCCCTGGGCGTGGTGGTGCACCGGGGCATCCGCACCGCATTGCACCGGAGCCTCGCGCACGGATTCCGCATGCCGATCCGCACTGCGCTGGCCGGCGGCGGGCCCGTGCCGGCGTGCTGGTACGGGCAGCAGGACGCGGCGTGGGTCGCCTACTACGACGCCCTGCACCGGCTCGGACTGGCCTCCTACGGGCCGGACGAGATCGAGCACCTCGGCCACTGGGCCGCACTGGCGCGCTCCGGCGGCTGGTGGTGGCCCGGCGAGGATGTGTGCGTCGTGGTGGATCGCCCCGAACTGGTCCGCACCGAACCAGTCCCCGGGACCTGGCACGACGAGGTCCGGCTCCGGCCCGACGGTGTCCGCTACCGCGACGGCTGGCACCCGCTGCCGGCATGACCCAAGGGCGGGCCGGGACGAGAAAGGCTCTCGTCCCGGCCCGCCCCAGGACAAAGGCGTGGCGGCAGCCGGGTGGTCGCCTCATGTGCCCGAGAGTCGCTTCACCGGCGGCTGAGTGCCGATAATTCGGATTGCGCTGGTATGTCATGATCGAATGCGATGAGCAGCGGAGGGGACTCGGATCCCGTTCTCGATGAGGCTCGCCGGCACCATCTGGATCAGGTGAACGGTGTGCTTCGTCGTCCTGGCATGTACGGCAGGGATGAGACGGCGGAACGGCTTCTGCTGGAGGCGATGGCCGCCGTGGACGGGAGCCTGACGCGGTGGTGGGTGGAGTGCGATCGACTACGTGAGTGCGACGCGTTCGACGCGACGGGCGTCAGGGGCGCCTACAGCAGCATCCTTCCCGCCGACGCCTTGCGTGATGCCACGGCCTCCGTCTACGCCGAGATCGCTCATCGTCTCGGCTGGCTGGAGCCGGATCGGGCGCTGTCGGCGGCGGAGTCTCAGCGGTTGAGCGCCGACATCGGCGGGTGGGTGACGCAGGACCGCACGCTGTCCGAAGTCGTTGAGACGTTCGGGCCCCCGTCGCTGTGGATCGGCGGAACCAACCCGTTCTACTCCAAGACCCTCGCCTACGTCACCGCCGATCGCGACGACGACGTGATCTGCCTGCACCTGTGGAATGCCTTCGCGAACCCCTCACCCGAGAACGGATTGCGGGGCGTGCACCCCGAACCGGTGGTGCTTGCCGTACGTCATCGGCCAGGCCCTTTCCCCGGCGCCTTCTCGTTCACGCCTGAGGGCCTGCGCCGCAGGCCCGGCGCCGACCAGCGCAGTCCGCTCAGGCCGGTCGTCTGGATCTTCCACGGTGACCACGCCCGACACGCCTCCGGCGTGTTCGACACGCTGGACGCCGGACTCGCCTGGGCGGCCGAGCACCAGGTGACCGGGATCCTGGCCGAGTACCCTTTCGGCGGCGCCTACGACGTCGCGGTCAGCGAAGGCCGCTTCACGCCCTCGAAAGCGCACCACGGCACCGCCGATCACATCGCCGCCTTCAGCCCGGGGTTACGTCATGTCCACCTGGTTGGCGGCCGTCCCGACTGATAGGCGCTTTCCGGCAGCGCCGCAAGGACCGCCCGCGGGTCGTACCGAGAACCATTGACCGGCTGCGACAGCTGAACGGGCCGTCGGCCTCCACGCATCGGCCCCATCTCCTCCTGCAGGATCGGCGGCCCTCCGGGTGTCCAGCAGGGACTGCCCTCGGCCTGGTAGGCCGCGGTGCCCCGGGCGGCAGGCGATCCTGCTCGTCCCCTGCACCGGCCGGGCCGCGATCGGAGAGCGGAACGTGTGGCCGAGGCGCGGTGGAGTCGCATTGCACCATCGGGGTGTCGGCGCGACCAGGAAGTCTGCCTGAAATTTACAGCGATGTCCGTCACGGACCAGCGGTTCGAGCACGTCGTCTCCCTTTCTGTTGACGCACTCCCGCCTCCTCTCTAGCGTGAGGCCTCCGTGGTGATCGGCATTGATTTGTTATCGCTAACAATGTGCGCAAGTGGAATTTTGACCCAGCAATTCAGATCTAGTGATGGGACATTTCATGGCACTGAGTATGGCGTCTGATGGTTACTCATCAGGATCATCGCGGAGTATCCGGTCGTTGCGCCGGTTGCTGATCGCCCTTGTGCTGACCGCGCTCACCGCAATGGCAGCCCTCGTCCCCGCGCCGTCGGCCAATGCCGCCACCAACCAGTTCCGAGGCATGAACTGGGCCGTGCTGGGTGACAACTTCAGCACCGGCACGCTCGTCGTGCAGGGCCTGAGCCAGTCCGACAGCAACGCGACAGTACGGGCCAAGGCCAACTCGCTCTACGACTACATGGAATACATCATGGGGGTCAACACCGTCCGGTTGCCCATCAACACCCACACTGTGGCCAACACGACCTGGTGGAACTCCTACCGCGGCGCCATCGACGCCGCCACCGACCGTGGATTCAAGGTCATCCTGGCCTATTGGGAGGACGGCGCCGCCTCCGGCGGCAGGATCACGAACCTCGCCGCATGGAACTCGATGTGGTCCACCGTGATCAGCACGTACGGCTCGAACGGCAACGTCTACTTCGAGCCGATGAACGAGCCGCACGGCTACTCATCGGCGGAGTGGCGCAACGTGGCAGCGAACTGGCTCAGCTCTCACAGTTCGGCAGCGCCCGGCCGGGTGCTCATCGGCGGCACCGGCTTCAGCCAGGACCTGCGTGACATCTGCAACGACAGCCGCTTCAACTCGACGCTGCTGTCCTTCCACTACTACGCCTTCTTCTACAGCGCGATGACCTACGACGCCTTCCGAAGCCACATTCAGACGCTTCTGGGCAACTGCGCCTCCCGCGCGGTCGTGACGGAATACGGCGCGCCGATGGCCACCGGCCTCAACTACGCCGACCCGAACAGCACCGACAACTTCGTGCGCTACCTCCGCGCCGTGGCCCAGGTGATGCGTGACAACCAGATGGGCGGCACCTACTGGCCCGCCCTCGGCGGCAAGGTGACCGCAGGCCTCGGCTACGACCACTACTCGATGTGGGCCCTCGGCGGCAGCGGCACCAACCTCACCTTGGCCGTCCGCAACCAATCCGGCGCCGACCGGGTCCGCTACGGCTGGGGCGACACCGTCCGCGACTCCACCCCTTCGCCGCAGCCGGAAACGTTCTACAGGATCGATGCGCGCCACAGCGGCAAGGCCATGGACGTCCAACAGGCGAGCACCAACAACAGCGCGCGCATCGACCAGTACACCTACGGCGGCAACCCATGGCAGCAGTGGCAGTTCCAGGACGCCGGCAGCGGCTACTGGCGCATCGTCAGCCGCCACAGCGGGAAGTGTCTTGATGTCGTGGGCGCTTCAACCGCCGACGGTGCCGAGCTCATCCAGTACACCTGCGGCACCGGCAACAACCAGCAGTTCCAGATGGTCGCCAACGGCGGCTACTTCCAGCTCCGCGCACGCCACAGCGGCAAATGCGTGGACGTACCGGCCGCGTCCACCGCGGACGGTGTGATCCTCAAGCAGTACGCGTGCAACAGCGGCGCCAACCAGCAGTGGTCGCGCACGGCCGTCTGACGGTCGTCTCGACGTAACCGCGGATCCGCGGTACATCCCTCCCCGGTGCCGATCTCATGCTGTGCGCTCGGTGCCGGGGATCCGGATCGCGGCATTGTGCTCGAAGAGCAGCAGTCACTCAGCAACGCAGAAGGCCGGTTCCGATCTTCGGAACCGGCCTCTCAGCTGGTACTACATGGTCGGGGTGGCGGGATTTGAACCCACGGCCTCTTCGTCCCGAACGAAGCGCGCTGCCAAGCTGCGCTACACCCCGGTGGCTCAGGCTTTTGCTCTGTGCCTCGGCAAGTCTAGCGGACTTTGCGGCTGCTTGTGTCATCCGGCACGACGGGGCGGCGGGGGACGAGCGTAAGCAGGGTCGCCTCGGGCGGGCAGGCGAAGCGCGCGGGCGCGTACGGCGAGGTGCCGAGGCCGGCCGAGACGTGCAGCCAGGCGCTCTCGTGCCTGCTCAGCCCCTTGACGCGGGCGCGGTCGATGCCGCAGTTGGTCACCAGGGCACCGTAGAAGGGGATGCACAACTGTCCGCCGTGAGTGTGCCCCGCCAGCAGCACCTGGTAGCCGTCCTGCGCGAAGCGGGTCATGTTGCGCGGCTCGGGCGAGTGCATGACGCCGAGCCGCAGGTCGGCGTCGGCGGGGGCCGGCCCCGCGATCTCGTCGTAGCGGTCCCGGTCGATGTGGGAGTCGTGGATGCCGCCCACGTGGACATCGAGGTCGGCCACCTTGAGACGGGCCGTCGTGTTGTTCATGTCCAGCCAGCCGGCCTCCCGCATGGCGGCGCCCAGCTCGGCCCAGGGCAGGTTCGGCACGTGCTGCCGGGAGTCCCCCTTGGACGTACGCCACAGGTAACGCGCGGGGTTCTTCGGCCGGGGAGCGTAGAGGTCGTTGGAGCCGTAGACGAACAGACCCGGCCGGTCGAGCAGCGGCTCCACGGCGTGCATGTACGACGCGACGGCGTCGGGGTGCGCCAGGGTGTCGCCGGTGTTCACGACGAGGTCGGGATCGAGCGAGGCCAGCGAACGCACCCACTTGATCAGCCGGTGGCGCCCAGGCGTGAGATGCAGGTCGGAGATCTGCAGGATCCGGACCGGCCGCTGGCCCGGAGCCAGGACGGGGACGTCGAACCGGCGCAGCCGGAACCAGTTGCGCTCGATCACGGCGGCGTAGCCGACACCGGCGACGCCGAGGCCGAGGATGGACAGGGGAATCGCGGCTGCTTTCCTCACACAGCCATGATGCCCGACGCACGGCCCGCCTCCCGCATAACCTGGCGAAGACCGGAGCGGGGGCACGGCAAGATGGACGCATGAGTGCGTTGAAGGACAAGCTGAAGGCCGACCTCGCGGCCTCGATGAAGGCGCGTGACGAGGTGCGGGTCCGGACGATCCGGATGGCTCTGGCCGCCATCAACGTCGAGGAGGTCGCGGGCAAGCAGGCCCGCGAGCTCGCCGACGACGAGGTCGTCAAGGTGCTGACCCGCGAGGCCAAGAAGCGCCGGGAGGCGTCCGAGGCGTTCGCGGGTGCCGGGCGGGCCGAGCAGGCCCAGGCGGAGCTGGACGAGCAGGCGGTCCTGGAGGAGTACCTCCCCGCCCAGCTGAGCGACGACGAGCTGCACGCGCTCGTCGACGAGGCGATCGCCGAGAGCGGCGCGCAGGGCCCCAAGGCCATGGGTCAGGTCATGAAGGTCCTGAACCCGAAGGTCGCGGGCCGCGCCGAGGGCGGCCGGGTCGCCCAGGCCGTACGCGCCCGTCTGTCCGCCTGACGGCAGCGGACGTCCGGCCGGGGCGGAAAGGCCGGCCGGGACAGGAAGGCCGATGGGCCGCTCCCCGTGAGGGGAGCGGCCCATCGGAGAGGATCACCCGAAGGGGTTGAACGGCGTGTCGCCGGGACCGCCACCCCGGCCGCCGCCGGGACCACCACCGTGACCGCCACCGCGGCCACCGCCCGGGAAGTCGGGACCGCCTCCGTGGCCTCCGCCACCGCCTTGGTCGGACTTCGGCTTCGGCGGGGGCGCGCACTGGTGGGCGCAGCCGCCGAACCTGGACATGTCCGGCTTGACGAACGACGAGGCCTCGACGCCCTTGAGCGCCGACAGGAAGGTCGCCTTCCAGATCGGACCGGGCACGGTGGCGCCGAAGACCGAGCCGTACGTCCGGCCTGCCATCACCTGTCCGGGGAGCGGATACCGCATCGGGCCGCGCGGGTCGCCGAGGCTGACCGCGCCCGCGAGGTCGGGAGTGAACCCGGCGAACCAGACGGTGCGGGACTGGTCGCCAGTACCGGTCTTGCCGGCGGCGTCCCTGCCGATGCCGCCGACGGCCGACATGGTGCCCTTGGTGAACACGCCCGACATGATGTAGGTGGCGGCGTCCGCGATCTCGGCCTCGACGGCCTGCTTGCAGGACGGCTTGAACGAGGTCACCTTGTTGTAGCGGTCGGTGATCTCCGTGATCGCCATGGGCTTGCAGTACTTCCCGCGCGCCGCGATGGCCGCGTACGCGCTGGCCACGGTCACCGGATCCATCTCGTTGAAGCCGAGCGTGAACGTCTGGAACTCGCGCAGTTTCGCGCCGTCGGCCCGCTTGATGCCGAAGTCTTTGGCCGTCTTCACGACATCGCAGAGCCCCACCCTCTGCTCCAAGGCCATGAAGAAGGTGTTCACCGACTTCAGGGTGCCGGTCTGCAGGGTCAGGAACCCGCCGCTGCCGCCCTCGGAGTTGTGCTGGATGCCCCGGGGGTCACCGACCAGGTTGCCGTCGCAGTCCTTGAAGGCCGAGGGACCGCTGGCCTGGAAGGTCGCGCCGGTGCTGATGCCGTCGTTGATCTTCCACCCCTCCTTCAGGGCGGTGATCAGCGTGAACACCTTGAAGGTCGATCCTGCCTGGAAGCCCGCGCCGCCGCCGTGCAGCGCGTCGGCCACGACGTTGATCGACATCTCGTTCTTCTTCTTGCTGGTGCCGAACTTCCGGCTGGCGGCCATCGCCCTGATGGCACCCGAGCCCGGTTCGACCAGAGCCTCGGAGGCGACCGGCTTGTCGGACGGGTGGACGTACTTCTTGATCGCCGTTTCGGCGGCCTTCTGCATCTTCCGGTCCAGCGTGGTGCGGATCGTCAGGCCGCCGCGGGCCAGGAAGTCCTGCCGGGCCTTCTTGGTCTTGCCGAACTGCGCGTCGTTGAGGATCTCGTTGCGCACGTACAGGCAGAAGTACGGGTAGTCGCTCTCCTCGCAGCCGCCGGGGATCTCCTTGTCCTTCCACCCCAGCTTCTTCTTCTTGGCCGCGTCGCGCTCGGCCTCGGTGATGATGTGCAGCTCCTGCATGCGGTCGAGCACGACGTTGCGCCGGGCCAGCAGCCGGTCCCGGAACGTCTTGCCCCGGTTGGGGTCGGTGGCGTTCGGGTCCTGGACGGCTCCCGCCAGCGTCGCCGCCTCGGCGAGGTTCAGCTCGGAGGCGTGCTTGCCGAAGAACCGCTTGGACGCCGCCTCGATGCCGTACGCGCTGGCGCCGAAGTAGGCGATGTTGAGATAGCGGTTGAGGATCTCGTCCTTGGAGTACTTCTGCTCCATCGACATCGCGTAGCGGATCTCGTTGAGCTTGCGCCCGACGGTCGGCGCGACGGCGGCGGCCTTCTCCTCGTCGGTCTCCGCCTTGTTGAACAGGACCTGCTTCACGTACTGCTGGGTGATGGACGAGCCGCCCTGGGTCACCCCACCCGTGGTGATGTTCCTCACCAGCGCGCGAGTCGTGCCCTCGACGTCGAGAGGCCCGTGCTCGTAGAAGCGGAAGTCCTCGATCGCCACGATCGCCTGACGCATGATCGGCGCGATGCGGTCCATCGGGACCGATTCCCGGTTCTCGAAGTAGAACTGGGCGATCTGCTTGCCGTCCGCGTCGAGCAGGACCGTCTTCTCGGGCAGCGGCGGCTCGTTGAGGTCCGCCGGCTTGAGGCTCAGAGTCTCGATGCTCGACTTGACCGTCACACCGGCCCCGCCTACGGCGGGTAGTGCAATCGCCGCCGCCAGCACTCCAGCGACGCCCGCGGCGCCGACGAGGCGCAGGGCCGCACCTGTCCGGGATGCCAGAGTTTTGCCTTGTGCTTGCACGGATCCAAGGGTACGTCCGTTTGGTGACTCTCCCGGCATCGACCTCACGGGTCCGCATTACCCCGCCGAGGGGGGGACTAGTCATTCCCGGCCACATGGCCTGACATGACCATGCACGAATTTGGTCCCCCCGGGGTATGTCGGTTCGATCGTTTCCTTGCGTACTTTCTCCTCTGCGGCTACTGCAACCAGGAGGCCCGACGCCCGCGCCCGTCGGCCGAAACGACGACTGACCACCTAAGGGGAGTGGGGTCGAACATGTGGATCACGGATTGGACCTCCCGTGCCGCCTGCCGAGGTGCGGATCCTGACGCACTCTTCGTGCAAGGCGCCGCCCAGAACCGGGCCAAACTCATCTGTCGTGGGTGCCCCGTCCGCACCGAATGCCTCGCCGATGCGCTGGACAACCGCATCGAGTTCGGGGTGTGGGGCGGGATGACCGAGAGGGAACGGCGTGCGCTGCTCAGGCGCAGGCCAGATGTGGAGTCCTGGCGCGACCTGCTGGAGTCCGCCAAGGAAGAGTACGAGCGGACCAACGAGCTGATCGCCGGCTGACCCCGGCGCGGCGTAGCGGGACGCCGGACGACACGTGTCCGGAAACCCAGCCGGGCGACCGATCGCCAGGAGCCCAGCCGGGCGACCGATCGCCAGGAGCCCAGCCGGGCGACCGATCGCCAGGAGCCCAGCCGGGCGACGGGTTTCCCGCCGTTCAGCCGGGCGACACGGTTGCGAGGAGCTCAGCCGGGCGGCCGGTCTTCAGGACGCGAGGAGTTGCCCGATCTGGCGCAGTCCCGCCAGATCGTGCACGTCCTCGGGCATCGCGGGCACCTGTGCGATGGGCACCGTCGGATGGGCCGAGGTGAAGTGCTCCTGCTGGCGCTGCTCCCGGGAGGCGAGCTGCATCCTTCCGGCGTGCAGCCGCAGCACGGCCGCGGTGAGCTCGTGCTCGCCCCTGACGTCCAGATCCTCGGCGGCGGCGGAGCTGCGCGCCGCCGACAGCGACGGCGCCAGCGGCCGGTGTACGCGGTTGACGACGAGGCCGGCCAGCGGCATGCGCTCGTCGGCCAGCCGCTCCACGAAGTAGGACGCCTCTCGCATCGCGTCGCGCTCCGGCGCGGCGACGACGAGGAACGCCGTGCCGGGTGCCTGCAGCAGCCGGTATGTCTGCTCGGCGCGCTGGCGGAACCCGCCGAACACCGCGTCGAGCGCGGTGACGAACATCTGGATGTCCCTGAGCACCTGAGCCCCGAGCACCTTGGTCAGGATGCCCGCGACCATCCCGAAACCGGCGTTGAGCAGCTTGAACGCGCTGCGACCGCCGGCCTTGGCCGGTGCCGTGAGGATGCGGATCAGCCTTCCGTCCAGGAAACGGCCGAGACGCTCGGGGGCGTCGAGGAAGTCGAGCGCCGACCGCGACGGTGGGGTGTCCACCACGATCAGGTCCCACTCGTTCGAGCGGCGCAGCTGGCCCAGCTTCTCCATGGCCATGTACTCCTGCGTGCCGGAGAAGCTGGACGACAACGACTGATAGAAGGGGTTCGTCAGGATCTGCTGGGCGCGCTCGGGGTCGGCGTGGGCCTCGATGATCTCGTCGAAGGTCCGCTTCATGTCGAGCATCATCGCGTGCAGCTCGCCGCCGGCCTTTTCTGCGCCGTCGACGCCGTGCACGCGCCGGGGGGTGTTGTCGAGCTCGGTCAGGCCCATCGCCTGGGCCAGCCGCCTGGCGGGGTCCACGGTCAGGACGACCACGGAGCGGCCCCGTTCGGCGGCGCGCAGCCCGAGGGCCGCGGCCGTCGTGGTCTTGCCGACACCGCCCGAGCCACAGCAGACGATGATCCGAGTGCCGGGATCATCCAAGATCGCGTCAATGTCCAGCGCGGGCGCCGTCCTGGTCACAGCTCAGCCTCTCACTCGATCGGAAGTCACGCCGCAGGCCCTGGTCGCGCCGCGCACTGCTCCGCCACACTCTGCCCGCGCACTGCTCGGGCCGCGCACTGCTCACGCCACACTCTGGGCGCGCAGGGCGTCGGCCAGCTCGTAGAGCCCGGCCAGGTCGGCGCCGTCAGGCAGCAGCGGCAGGTCGTACCGCGGCACCGCCGCCTCCTCCAGCGTGACGCGCTCGCGCTTTTCCAGCTCGGTCCGCAGGGCGTGCTCGGTCACCTCGTGCGCGAGAGCCTCGGCGACCGCGGAGGCGTCGGCCGTTGCGTCCGTCAGCCCGGCCGCCTTCAGGCCGAGCGCGAGCTCGGCGGAGTCGAACCGGCCCTGGACGGCCGCCTCCAGCACCCCCTCGGGCAGCCCGGCGGGGCGCACCATGTTGACGAACACGCCGCCGACCGGCAGGCCCGTCGTGCGCAGTTCCTCGATGCCGTCCAGCGTCTCCTGGACGGGCATCTCCTCCAGGAGCGTCACGAAGTGGACCGCCGTCTCCGGGGAGGCGAGGACACCCCGCACGAGATCGGCGTGGTTCTTGATGGGCCCGACCCGGGCCAGCCCGGCGACCTCCTGCGTCACGTTCAGGAATCGGGCGATCCGGCCGGTCGGGGGCGCGTCCATGACGATCGCGTCGTACACCCTGCGGCCCAGCTTGTCGCGGCGCCGTACGGCCTCGGTGGTCTTGCCCGTGACCAGGACGTCCCGCAGGCCGGGGGCGATGGTCGTGGCGAAGTCGACCACACCCATGCGGGTCAGCGCCTTGCCCACGCGCTTGATGCCGTAGAACATCTCGAGGTAGTCGAGCATGGCCTCTTCGGGGTCGATGGCCAGCGCGTACACGTCCCCGCCGCCGGGCGCGACGGCGATCTTGCGTTCCTCGTACGGCAGCGGCGGCAGGTCGAACGCCTGGGCGATGCCCTGCCGTCCTTCGACCTCGACGAGCAGCACCTTGCGCCCGCCCGCCGCCAGGGCCAGCGCGAGCGCGGCGGCGACGGTCGTCTTCCCGGTGCCGCCCTTGCCGCTCACCACGTGCAGGCGCACGCCGTCCCAGTCGGTGTCCCGGGTTCCCCCGTCGCTCCCGCCGCGACTGCTGGTCGGCTGACTCACCGTGCCTCCTCCGCGTCGGCGTGCCTGCTCCACGCGCCCACGTGAGGAAGGCTACCCAAGGGTTACCTGCCGATACGCGGGGGTCGTCCCCCGCCGTAACCCGAGGTACGGCTTGCGGGCCGATCCGGTGAGGTTCGTCAACGGGAGGTCAGCGAACCCGCGTGCCGGGGAACGTGCCGGAGACCGCGGCCGGGCCGCCGGGCCCGACGTTCGCCGTGCCCGCCCGCGGCGGGGCCGAACGGCGTTCCTGAGCACTCCGGGCGGGCCGTGCCTCGATAGCCTTTGCCCATGACCAAGTGGGAATACGTCACCGTGCCGCTGCTCACGCACGCCACGAAGCAAATTCTGGACAATTGGGGCGAAGACGGGTGGGAGCTCGTCTCGGTCATCCCGGGGCCCAACCCCGAGCAGTTGGTCGCCTACATGAAGCGGCCCAAGTGATGGCGACCCCGGAGGAGCGGCTCGCCGAGCTCGGGGTCACGCTGCCCGAGGTCGTGCCCCCGCTCGCCGCGTACGTGCCCGCCGTACGGACGGGCGATCACGTCTACACCTCGGGCCAGCTTCCGCTCGTGAAGGGCGAGCTGGGCGTCACCGGCAAGGTCGGTGCGGAGGTGTCGGCCGAGGAGGCCAAGGAACAGGCGCGCATCTGCGCGGTCAACGCCCTGGCGGCCATCAAGGCGCTGGTGGGCGACCTGTCGCAGGTCGTACGGATCGTGAAGGTGGTCGGATACGTCGCGAGCGCTTCCGGCTTCACCGGGCAGCCGCAGGTCCTCAATGGCGCCAGCGAACTGTTCGGCGAGGTGTTCGGCGAGGCGGGCAGGCACGCGAGGAGCGCGGTCGGCGTGGCGGTCCTCCCGCTCGACGCGCCGGTCGAGGTGGAGGTCATCGCGGAGGTCCGCTGACCGTCCGGCTCTCCGGGACCGGGGTTTGCGGCCCGGCGAAGGCGTGGGGGAGCATGAGGACCGGCGCGAACCGATCGTTGTTCTGGAGGGCCTCATGGGGTTTCCGCTGCCCGGCGAGGTCGGCGAGCGGGCGCGGGAGATCCTCGCCGGCCGCCTGGCTCCCGTCCCCGCCAGGGACGCGGCCACGGTGGTGCTGCTGCGTGACGACCCTCTGGAGGTGTATCTCCTCAGGCGCAAGGCCACGATGGCCTTCGCCGCCGGCGCCTACGTGTTCCCCGGTGGGTCGGTCGACCCACGGGACGCCGACCACACCGTGGCCTGGGCGGGCCCGTCGCCGGCCGAGTGGGGCGAGGTCTTCCGGGCCGGCGAGAGCACGGCCCGGGGCCTCGTCTGCGCCGCCGTACGCGAGACGTTCGAGGAGTCGGGCGTGCTCCTGGCCGGGCCGAGCGCGGACACGGTGGTGACGGACACGACCGGGGCCGGCTGGGAGGCCGACCGCCTCGCGCTGATCGCGCGCACGCTGTCGTTCGCCGAGTTCCTCGACCGGCGCGGTCTCGTGCTCAGGTCCGACCTGCTCAAGGCGTGGGCGCACTGGATCACGCCGGTCGTGGAGCCCCGGCGCTTCGACACCCGCTTCTTCGTCGCGGCGCTGCCGTCCGGGCAGCGTACGCGTGACGTGGGCGGCGAGGCGTCCGGGGTGGCCTGGATGCGGCCGCGGGACGCGCTGGCCGCCGCGAGGGCGGGAACGGCGCGCATGCTGCCGCCCACCTTCCGGACACTGACCGAGATGGCGGCGTTCGAGTCGATCGGCGACGTGTTCGCCCGCCCCCGGTCGATCACGACCGTCCAGCCGGAGCCCGCCGAGGTGGACGGGCGGATGGTGCTGATGATCCCCCAGATGATCACCGAGGCGATTCCCGAGGCGATCCCCGGAACGATTTCCGAGACGATCCCCGAGACGATCCCCGAGACAGGAGAGGCGGGCGAGTGAGCGGCCTGCGCATACCGGTGGAAGGCCCGGACGGTTCCGGCACGGCGACAGCGGTGAACGTGCTGGCGCCGAATCCGTCGCCGATGACCCTCGACGGCACCAACACGTGGATCATCGGAGGGGAGCGGGCCGTGCTGGTCGTCGATCCCGGCCCGGACGACGAGGCGCACCTGCGGCGGGTCGCCGAGCGGGTGGACGGCCGCCGGGTGAGCGCCGTCCTGCTGACGCACGGCCACCCCGACCACAGCGAGGGCGCGGGGACGCTCGCGCGGATGCTCGGCGCGCCGGTGCGGGCGCTCGACCCCCGCCACCGCCTGGGCGAGGAGGGCCTGGCCGACGGCGACGTGGTGACGGCGGGCGACGTGGAGGTGCGGGTCGTCGGCACGCCCGGGCACTCGTTCGACTCGCTGTGCTTCTGGCTGCCCGGCGACCGGGCGATGCTGACCGGTGACACCGTCCTCGGCCGGGGAACGACCGTGATCGCGCCCGACGGGGACCTCGGCGACTACCTGCGCAGCCTCGACAGGCTCAGGCAGGGCGCGGAGATGCTGGAGGCCGCGGCCCTGCTGCCGGGTCACGGGCCCATCCTGCCCGACCCGTCCGGGGTGCTCGACGCGTACATCGCCCACCGGCGTGAGCGGCTGGAGCAGATCCGCGAGGCGATCCGCAGGGGCGCCAGGGACGCGCGCGACATCGTGGAGATGGTCTACGCCGAGGTGGACAGGTCACTGTGGCCGGCCGCCGAGATGTCGGTGGCGGCTCAGCTCAACTATCTCAAGACGCTCTAGCGAGAGCGGTTGTAGAGCCGCTCCCTGTCCATGATCACCACGGCCTTGGCCTCGATGCGCAGCCAGCCGCGCTGGGCGAAGTCGGCCAGGGCCTTGTTGACCGTCTCCCGAGAGGCGCCCACGAGCTGGGCGAGCTCCTCCTGGGTGAGGTCGTGGTGCACCCGGATGCCGTCGTCGGTCTTCTGCCCGAAACGGTCGGCCAGGTCGAGGAGTTGCTTGGCGACCCGGCCGGGGACGTCGGTGAAGACGAGGTCCGCGAGCACGTCGTTCGTACGGCGCAACCGCTGGGCCAGTGCCCGCAGCAGGTGAAGGGCGACCTCGGGCCGGCCGGTCAGCCACGGCCGCAGGTCGTCGTGGCCAAGCCCGGCCAGGCGCACGTCGGTCAGCGCGATCGCCGAGGCCGTACGCGGGCGGGGGTCGAACAGCGACAGCTCGCCGAACATCTCGCCGGGGCCGAGCACGCTCAGCAGGTTCTCCCGGCCGTCAGGGGCGGTGCGCGCCAGCTTGATCTTGCCTTCGAGCACCACGTAGAGCCGGTCGCCGGTCTCGTTCTCGCTGAAGAGGGTGCGGCCCTTGGGCAGCTCCACCTCGGTGATGCTCGCGCGCAGAGCCGCGGCGCTCTCGCGGTCGAGCGCGGAGAAGAGCGGCGCCTTGCTCAGTACTTCCTCGGTGCTCACGGTGCCTCCTTGCTGCGGGCGCGCTCGGTCGCCGGCTCCGTGCTAGCCATTGTGACGCACGCCTTGCACAGCGGCTTACGGGGTGTCCCGTTACGTCGCATGGGCGCTGTCCCGGCTCGCAGTCGTGGGCCGTCTGTGACGAAACAACACAATCTTGGCGGAAACCTATCCTGACGCCCATCGCGTGCCCGACCGGCTCGGGTAGCCGGTCGTCCCCCTACGGGCACAGTGTATTGCGCCGTGTAGGGACAAATTGGCAAATACAGGCTGCATATGTGGCATGTATGACAAGGTGACCTCCCGCAGGACGGGAATGGCCGGCGGACGCCGGAAGCGTGGATACGGGCCGGGCCGACCGTGAGGTGGGCGCTCGCCCGAGGCCCTACGCTTGCGGCATGGCGACGAACACGGCCGCTCCGCGGCGGCGTCAGCGCCAGGCCGAGACCCGTCTGGGACTCGTACGGCGGGCGCGGCGCATCAACCGGATCCTGGCCGAGACCTACCCCGACGCCCACTGCGAACTCGACTTCGGCAACCCCCTGGAGTTGCTGGTCGCCACGATCCTCTCGGCCCAGTGCACCGACAAGAGAGTCAACATGGTCACGCCGGTGCTCTTCGCGAAGTACCGGACCGCGGCCGACTACGCCGGGGCCGACCGCGCCGAACTCGAGGAGATCATCAGGTCCACCGGGTTCTTCCGGGCGAAGGCCAACAGCATCATCGGGATGGCGCAGGCCCTCTGCGAGCACCACAAGGGGGAGGTCCCGGGCAAGCTGGCCGACCTCGTCAAGCTCCCCGGCGTGGGCCGCAAGACCGCGAACGTCGTGCTCGGCAACGCCTTCGGCGTCCCCGGCATCACCGTCGACACGCACTTCCAGCGGCTGACGAGGCGCTTCGGCTGGACGGCCGAGACCGATCCCGTGAAGATCGAGCACGAGGTCGGCGAGCTGATCCCCAAGTCCGAGTGGACGATGCTGTCGCATCGGCTGATCTGGCACGGCCGGCGCATCTGCCACGCCAGAAAACCCGCCTGCGGCGTGTGCCCCCTCGCCGCGCTCTGCCCGTCGTACGGCACCGGCCCCACCGACGCGGACGAGGCCCGTGCGCTGGTGCGGCCGGGCCCGTTCTCGTGAGCACCCGGTGATCGGGAAGCTCGCGCGCTCTCGCGTGGTTGTACGGCACGCCTGGGCCCGCGCGTGCCCCGTGTGACGATGCGGTGGGACGATGCGGCGTGACGATATGGAGGTGGTCGTGGCTCCCGTTTGGCTGACGGAGTTGGCCGCGAAGGCCGCGCACAGCCCTGTTCCCACCGCGTTGCGGCCGCCCGCGAACGGCGCCGGCCGCTCGGCGGCGGTGCTGTTGCTGTTCGGCGAGGGACCCGAAGGGCCCGACATCCTGCTGATCCAGCGCAGTTCGAAGGGCCGGGTGCACGCCGGCCAGCCCGCCTTCCCCGGCGGCGGCGTCGACCCCGGCGACGACGGCCCGATCGGCGCGGCCCTGCGGGAGGCGCAGGAGGAGACCGGGCTCGATCCCGCGGGCGTCGAGGTCGTCGGGACCATGCCCGAGCTCTACGTCTGGCGCAGCGACAACCGGGTCACACCCGTGCTCGCCTGGTGGCACACGCCGTGTGTCGTGCACCCCGCGTCTCCCGACGAGGTCGAGATCGTCGAGCGGGTCCCGATCGCGGAGCTGGTCGACCCCGCCAACCGGCTGCGGCTGCGCCACCCGCGCGGCGTCGGCCCCTCCGTGGCGTTCCGCGTACGCGGCCTGCTCGTGTGGGGGTTCACGGCCGGTGTGCTCGACGGCGTGCTGACCGCGGCGGGGTTCGAGCGCCCCTGGGACCGCTCACGGATCGAGGATCTCCCCCCGGAGGTCGTCAACCTGGCCGCGCGGGGCTGAGCGTCCCGGGTTCGAGGGGCCTGCTGGGGCCGCGCGACAGCGATGAGACCCGGGCAGACGCCCGCACGACGGATGGCGTGGCTATACCGTGGAAACCGTGCGCGGCGATCTTCTGGATCTCATCCTGATCGGCCTGGTGGTGGCCTTCGCGGTATCCGGCTACCGGCAAGGCTTCATCATCGGGGCCTTCAGCTTCTTCGGATTCGTCGGCGGCGCCATCCTGGGGTTGTTCATCGCGCCACCTCTGGCCGGGGCGATCGTCAGCGGCGACATCGAGCGGGCCCTGTTAGCCATCGTCATCGTCTTCCTGACGGCCACCATCGGGCAGTTCGCGTCCTCCACCCTCGGCGCCATGGCTCGTAGCCACGTCACGTGGGAGCCGGCCAAGGCGGTCGACGCCTTCGGCGGCTCGGTCGCCAGCGGCCTGTCGGTTCTGGCCATCGCCTGGCTGATCGGCTCCCTGATGGTCTCGATGAGCATCGGCCAGCCGCTGGTCAAGGACCAGATCAACGGCTCGATGATCTGGCAGGGCGTCGACGACGCCATCCCCGACGGCGTGGGGGCGCTGCAGAAGCAGTTCAGGGACTTCGTCAGCACATCGGAGTGGCCGCAGGTCATCACCTCGATCGGCGGCCAGAACGTGCCGCCGCCGGACCAGAGCCTGATCAACGGAAGCCCCGCGCTCGTCCGGGCCCGCAGGGCGATCGTCAAGGTGCAGGGCACGGCCCCGAGCTGCCGCAAGCGCATCGAGGGGACCGGGTTCGTCTACGCACGACAGCGGATCATGACCAACGCCCACGTCGTCGCCGGGGTCACCGAGGGGCTGCACGTGACCGACTACGACGGCAACCAGTACGACGCACGGGTCGTCCTGTACAACCCCGAGCGCGACATCGCGGTCCTGTTCGTGCAGGGCCTGCCGATCAACGCCCTGCGCTTCGACATGGCCGCGGACAAGGGCGACAGCGCGATCATCGCCGGTTATCCGAAGGGGCACCCCTTCACGCCGCTCGCCGCGCGCATCAGGGTCAAGCAGCGCGCCGAGTCGTACGACATCTACAACCAGCGCAAGGTGGAGCGCGAGGTCTACGCCATCCGGGGCAAGGTCCAGCCGGGCAACTCGGGCGGGCCGCTGCTGAGCCCGGAAGGCCGGGTGCTCGGAGTGATCTTCGCCGCCGCGACGGACCAGGCCGAGACGGGCTTCGCCCTCACGGCGGAGGAGGTCATGCCCGACGCCAAGGACGGCAGCGGCGCCGTCGTCCGCGTGGGCACCCAGGACTGCGACTAGGGCGTTTCCGTACGCTCGGGGTGGCTTCAGCTCCTCGCAGCGGTGGTTCCTCGTGTTCCGGCCCGGAACGCCCGGCGGTAGGCGCCCGGCGTCGTGCCCAGGGCGTGGAGAAAGCGCCTGCGGAGGTTGGTGGCCGAGGAGAGACCGACGCGGCGGGCGACGGCGTCCAGGGGAAGGTCGGAGGACTCCAGCAGGTCCCGGGCCGCGGCGAGCCGCTGGGCGAGCAGCCACTGCCCCGGACTGGCGCCGAGCTGCTCGGCGAACCGCCGTGCGAGGGTGCGCGTCGAGACGCCCGCGTGCGCGGCCATGCTCTCGATGGTCATCGGTTCGCCGAGCCGCCCGGTGACCCATTCCAGCAACGGCGCCAGCGTGCCGTCGATCTGTGCGGGGTGCGGCGGCGCCGAGTACTGCAACTGCCCGCCCTCGCGGTGGGGCGGCATCACCATGGTCCGTGCGATGTGCGCGGCATGCCGGGCGCCATGATCGCTGCGGACCAGGTGCAGGCACAGGTCGAAGCCGGCTCCGGCTCCGGCGCTGGTGGCCACGTCGCCGTGGTCCACGTACAGCACGTCCGGATCGACCTGGACGCGCGGGAAGCGCGCGGCGAGCTCGTCCGCCAGCGCCCAATGGGTGGTCGCCCGTCGTCCGTCCAGCAGGCCGGCGTGCGCCAGCGCGAAGGCGCCGGAGCAGATGCTGACCATCCGCGCCCCGCGGGAGTGCGCGCGGCGCAGCGCCCGCACGACCGCGGGCGAGGGCGGCTCCCCGGCGGGCAGCCAGCCCGGGAGGATCACGGTGTCCGCCCGGTCGAGCGCGTCCAGCCCGTCGGTCACGAGCATGTCGTAGCCGGCGTACGTGGCGACCGGGCCGGGACGCTCGGCGCACACGCCGAAGGCGTACCGCGTCGCGAGCCCCGGCCCCCGCTCGATCCCGAACACCTGCGCCGCACAGGCGAGTTCGAAGGTCGACTGCGGCGGGCGGACGAGCGCGGCTACGCGATGCATGGCAGAAAAGTACCGCAGGATGTCTTTTCTGACACTCGGCGGGGCGGCGGGTGACCCGCCACGCTGTCCCCATGACGACGAAGCAGAGCACCCCTGCCTATGTGTGGTCGTCCGTCCAGGACGCCCCGGTCCGCGAACTCTTCCCCGGCATCCGCCTGCGCCCCCTTTGGGCCGGGGACGACGGCGCGAAGGCCTTCGTGCTGGAGATGGACGCGAACACGTGCTGGGAGGGGATCGACGTCCACGAACCGGGGCCCGAAGAGGTCTTCGTGGTCTCCGGCGTCTTCAACGACGGCGAGAGGGACTACCCGGCCGGATCCTTCATCCACGCCGCCGCGGGCTCCTCGCACGTCCCGCAGACGACGACGGGGTGCACGCTGTTTCTCTTCTACCCGGAAGGGTAGATCGCGGGTCACCTCAGGGCCGGACGGCTGACCCGGCTGCCGGGGTCTCACTGCCCGTCGGGCCCTGACACCGGATCGGGGGAGGCGACGGGCTTCGCCCCGTGCGGTGAGGAGCCCGGCGGAGGCCGGTGCACGCTTCACCGGCTCGCGTCAGCCGGTGGCCGGGGTCAGGCGTGCCAGGATGGCCGCGATGGCGGCGTCGGCGTCGGCGTTCCCCTCGTCGATGGCGGTCGTGACCGCGTCGGCCTGCACGGCCAGGGCGCGCAGGTCAAGCCCGTACGGCTGGGTGGAGCCGTACGCGCCGAGCCGGGCGGATCCACGGGTCAGCAGGGCGGCGGCGCCGGAGAGGTTGCCGCGCTGGATGTGCGTGAGTCCCACGCATATCTGCGCGAGCCCCTGCCACAACTCGCGTTCCTCGGCCGGGGCGGTCTTCCAACGGGCCTCCAGCACCTCGTGGGCATGGAACGGCCGGCCCGCCGCGAGCAGCTTCCTGGCCTCCTCCAGCGCCTCCTCGGCGGAGGGGGCGTAGTCGTCAGGCACCCGGGGCACTCCCTCTGTGCCTTTGGGGAGCGGCCTGCCGTACTCGTCGCGAGGGCGTGCATTGCGGGGGCGGCCCGCTTCGTCACGGTCACGCATGATCTCTCCGCAGGGCGCGTGGGCGGTTCAGGATGGCCGGATCGCCGGCGATCTCCCGGAACGCCGGACAGGGAGTTGGGCCACTTCAGGGCACATTTCTACTATCTTCTTCAAGATCACGGGTACCGATCCGGCAGCGGGGGAGCGCCACCAGGCCGGCGACGGCGGAACCGGTGCCGATGTGGACGGCACTGTCAGCGGTCGGGTTCGGGGTCGGAGAGCCAGGAGATGAGCTCGGCGTTGAACTGCTCGGGGCGCTCCTCGTGCGGGAAATGCCCGGCGCCCTCGATCAGCCGCCACCGGTACGGCGCGGCCACGAACCTGCTGGAGCCCTGGGCGGTCCGCGGCAGGACGCACGGATCGAGCGCGCCGTGCAGTTGCAGCGTCGGAGCCTCGATCTCCGCCCGCATCTGCCGGGCGTAGCGGAAGCCGTCCGGACGGACCTGGGACCGGGCGAACCAGCGGTAGTACTCCAGCGCGCAGTGGGCCACGGTGGGGATCCGCATCGCCTCCCGGTACACCCGCGTCACGCTGTCGCCCGGCCACTGCGGCCCGGCCCACCGCTCGACGAACCGGCCCACCGCGGCGCCACCCTTGCGGGTCAGCTTCCGTTCCGGCAGGAACGGGAGCTGGAATCCCAGGGCATAGCGGCTGGCCTTGAGCTGCCCGAGCGGGTCGGTGAACAGCGCGGCACGCATGCGCAGCGGATGCGGCGCCGACACCGCAACGAGCCGGCGCACCACCTTCGGGTCGAGCACGCCCATGGTCCAGCCGAGCAGACCGCCCCAGTCATGCCCCACCACGGCGGCGCTCGTCTCGCCGAGCGCGCGCACCAGGCCCGCCGCGTCCACGGCCAGTGTGGGCAGGTCGTATCCGCGTGGCGGCTTGTCGCTGGTGCCGTACCCGCGCAGGTCGACGGCGACGGCCCGGTAACCGGCCTCCGCCAGGGCCGGGAGCTGGTGCCGCCATGTCCACCAGAACTGGGGAAACCCGTGCAGCAGCAGGACCAGCGGCCCGTCCCCGGCCTCCGCCACGTGGAATCGCACACCGCCCGCGTGCACCGTCCGGTGTGCCCAGGGGCCGTCGACCTCGGTCAGCGCCTCGTCAGCCGGCATCGCTCACGGACTCCCGGTGGGCGCCCACCTGCCCGGCGGTCGGGCCCGTGTACGGCGGCGGCGCAGGGGCCGCGGGCCGCGGTCCGGAGGCCGGAACCCTCTCCGGCAGCTCCTCCGCCTCCTCCGGGCCCGCCAGGCCGCGCAGGCTCCGCCTGGTGCGCTTCATGCCGGTCAGCCCCTTGAGCCGGCGGTAGCCGACGAGGACCAGCAACCCGGCCATCAGGAGGTAGAACACCGTGACGATCGTGAACGCGAGCCATGTGGCCAGCCCCGCGGCCACGAGGGCGTACGCGATCGCGAAGGAGGCCAGGATCAGGCACAGATGCCCGATGAAGGCCGCGGCGCCGAACAGCCCCGCCGCGGTGCCGACCCGCTTCGCGTCGAACTTGAGCTCGGCCTTCGCCAGCTCGATCTCCGACCGTACGAGGGTCGAGATGTGATGGCTCGCCTGGGCGACCAGCGCACCGAGCGATTCGTCCTCGGGCATGAGCGATCTCCTATCTGCGACTATCAAACATCATCTCGTGCCCGTCCGCGCACGTGCACGTGAAGCCCCTCGCCTGTGGATGACCGCGGTCCGAAGCCCACACACGCGGGGACCTGCCCACAGGCGGCCGGAATATGACACCTCAGGCGATCCGCCCGCTCCTCGCCCCACGGACGCGGAGACGAGGAAGGCGTGGACGCCGGTCGTCCACGCCTTCCTCACGAGATCGGGCGGTTCGCGATCAGTCGTCGCTCTTGGCGCTGGGCAGTTTCTCCGCGATCAGGTTCATGACCGAGCTGTCGGTCAGCGTGGTGACGTCGCCGAGCGAGCGGTTCTCCGCCACGTCGCGCAGCAACCGGCGCATGATCTTTCCGGAGCGGGTCTTCGGCAGCTCGGGCACGACCAGGATCTGCCGCGGCTTGGCGATCGGGCCGAGCGTCTTGGCCACGTGGGCGCGCAGCTCGGCGGCGATGTCGTCGCTCTCCTCCGCGCTGCCGCGCAGGATCACGAAGGCCACGATGGCCTGGCCGGTCAGCGGGTCGGTGGCGCCCACGACGGCCGCCTCGGCCACCTTCGGGTGGCTGACCAGCGCGCTCTCGACCTCGGTCGTGGAGATGTTGTGCCCGGAGACGAGCATGACGTCGTCCACCCGGCCGAGCAGCCACAGGTCGCCGTCCTCGTCGCGCTTGGCGCCGTCTCCGGGGAAGTACATCCCCTCGAACCGCGACCAGTAGGTGTCGACGTAGCGCTTGTCGTCGCCCCAGATGGTCCTGAGCATGGACGGCCACGGCTCGCGGACCACGAGGAAGCCGCCGCCGCCGTTCGGCACCGAGTTGCCCTGGTCGTCGACCACGTCGGCGGAGACGCCTGGCAGCGGCTGCATGGCGGCGCCGGGCTTGGCGGCCGTGACGCCGGGGAGCGGGCTGATCATGATGCCGCCGGTCTCCGTCTGCCACCACGTGTCCACCACCGGGCAGCGGCCGGCGCCGATGTGCTCGCGATACCAGACGTACGCCTCGGGGTTGATGGGCTCGCCGACCGACCCGAGCACCCGCAGGGACGACATGTCGAACTTCGCGGGGATGTCGTCGCCCCACTTCATGAACGTACGGATCGCGGTGGGGGCGGTGTAGAGGATCGTGACCTTGTACTTCTGCACGATCTCCCAGAAGCGCCCGCGGTGCGGGGTGTCCGGGGTGCCCTCGTAGATCACGCTGGTCGCGCCGTTGGCGAGCGGGCCGTACACGATGTAGGAGTGCCCGGTCACCCAGCCGATGTCGGCCGTGCACCAGTAGATGTCGGTCTCGGGCTTGAGGTCGAAGACCGCGTGGTGGGTCCAGGCGACCTGCGTGAGGTAGCCGCCGGTGGTGTGCAGGATGCCCTTCGGCTTTCCGGTCGTGCCGCTCGTGTAGAGGATGTACAGCGGGTCCTCGGCGTCGTGCGGCACGGGCTCGTGCTCGGCCGGCTGGCGCTCCACGAGGTCGTGCCACCAGACGTCGCGCTCGGTGACCGCGACGTCCTGCCCGGTCCTGCGCACCACGAGGACGTGCTCGACGCCGGGGCACTCGGCGACCGCCTCGTCCACGGTCGGCTTGAGCGCGCTGGGCGCGCCGCGGCGGAAGCCGCCGTCGGCGGTGACGACGACCTTGGCGTCCGCGTCGTGGATGCGGCTCTTCAGGGCGGAGGCGGAGAAGCCGCCGAAGACCACCGAGTGGATCGCCCCGATCCGGGCGCAGGCCAGCAGGGTGATCGGCAGCTCGGGGATCATCGGCATGTAGACCGCGACCCGGTCGCCCTTGCGCACTCCCAGCTCCTGCAGCGCGTTCGCCGCCTTCGCGACCTCCTTCTGCAGGTCGGCGTAGGTGATCGTACGGCTGTCGCCCTCCGGCTCGCCCTCCCAGTAGTAGGCGACCTTGTCGCCCCGGCCGGCTTCGACGTGGCGGTCGACACAGTTGTAGGCGACGTTCAGCTTGCCGCCGATGAACCACTTGGCGAAGGGCGGCTTCCACTCCAGCGTGGTGTCCCAGCGCTCCGCCCACGTCAGCCGCTCCGCGGCGCGCTCCCAGAAGGCGAGCCTGTCCTGGGCGGCCTCCTCGTAGGCGTCCGCCGTGACGTTCGCGGCCGACGCCAGGTCCGCCGGGGGCTCGAACCGGCGCGTCTCGCTCAGCAGGTTCGACAGCGTCTCCTGGGTTTCCTGACCGGGGGTCTCGGTGGCCACTCCGTGCTCCTTCAGCGTCTAAAAGGTTGTCTCTCGTTCGGCCGCCTCGGCCAAGCAGGGGTATGTCGTGTCCCACTTCACCAGGCGAGCGGTGTCAAGTACAAGTAATCGGGGTGGGGGCGTTTTGTCCGGTTACCGGCCTTTGGCCTGCAAACTTAGCCGCAGGCGAGGAGCCCGCCGAGACCGGTGTCGCCGTTGTGCGGTGAACGGCCGCACCTCCTCGGCGAACGACGTTCTACCGGCGGGTATGGTCGGGGGCTGTGAGCGATCCCCTGGCCGTGATCGCCGGGCTGCCCGGCGTGCCCGAGGCCGTGCAGGAGGCCCGCGAGGCCGTCGACCGGCTCTACCGCCACCGGGTGCTGCGCCGGCGCAGTCCCGAGGTGTCGGCTGAGTCGGCCCTGCGCGGCGCGCGCGCCTCCGCCGCTATCGAGGGCGTGGACGTGCCGCTCGAGCCGCTGCGCATGGGTGAGGTGACCGACCCCGTCGTGCAGGGCGCGTTGCGCGCCTCGGCCGAACTCGGCCGGCTGGCCCCGACGTGGCGATCGGCGCCGCGTCAGGTGCTCGCCCGGCTGCACGCGCTGGCGGCCGCAGGGCTGACCGCCGATCCCGGCAGGCCGCGCACCGCGCCCACGACCGCCGACCCCCTCGGGGTCGGTCCGGCTCCGGGAGCGGAGGAGACGGCGGCCCGCATGTCGGCCCTCGCCGGGCTGCTCACGGGTTCCACCACGGCTCCCGCGCTCGTGCTCGCCGCGGTCGTGCACGCGGAGCTGGCGGTGCTGCGTCCCTTCGGCGTGGCCGACGGCCTGGTCGCCCGCGCCGCGGAGCGGCTCACCCTGGCCGACCTCGGTCTCGACCCCAAGTCGCTCGCCATCGTGGAGGTGGGCCACGCCGACCTCGGCGACGCGTACGCCGAGAGCCTCAGGGCGTACTGCACGGGCACGGGCGAGGGCGTGGGCACGTGGGTGCGGCACTGCGCGTCGGCGGTCGTCCTCGGGGTCCGCGAGACGACGGCGATCTGCGAGGCCATGTCCCGCTGATCCACGCGAGGGCCGTGGCTGCCCGGCGTCCCCGGTTCGCCTGAATGGCCGTGGTGTGTGGCCGTGGTGCGGACAAAGCGGACGGCGTCCCTGGTGTGGAACGCCGTCGCCGGTACGTGTCACCGGGTTACCAAGCGTGCACCTGAATTCGTCGGAGCGGGTCAAGCCCGTCTCGACACGCCTCCCGCGGCTGGTCGCGCGTGGGTACCCGATGCCGTACGCGGACCCGCAGGTCCGTAATCCCTTTTTACGTCCGTTTCCCGGAGATGGAAACCCCTGAGGCCAAGAGCATTATCGAGTCACCGGAGTCATTCCTGTCAGTCCATCCCCAGTGGTGGAGTATGTCGGCATAGAAGTAGCGGCGCGTACCCCTTGCGGCCGTCGCGTGCATCCGTTGCGGCCATGCCTGCCGACATGTAACACTGACTCTTGGACAGATTTTTACTCAAATGGGAGACGAGTCCTCGGTGCACCTCTCGTGATCAGGCAGCATGCGGTATGTCTCCCCACATCGACCGCTTCGCGGGTGGCGAAACCCTTGCCATGCCCTGGTTCCTTGTTTAAAGCTTTCTTGTAAGACGGGACCGGCTCTACCCCCCCAGAGCCGGACCACTCGGCGGCCCCCGCTCTCCCCCCCGGCGGGGGTCGCCCTTTCTTTTGATCAACGTGTGGCCGATCGGCGGACGATCGAGCCGCCGGCCTTTGTCCACAGGCCGGGCTTCGTCCACAGAACATGATTCGCTCTCCCGGGCCGGTCGCGGCCCTCGCATTGTGGTCGTGCCGGACGCCGAGTCGTCCCGGACCACAGGGAGACACCGATGCCACGCCCACTGGCCATAACCACCGATCAGGAACTCCTCGACGATCTGCTGCGCATCGCCGCCGCCGCGGGCGTCGAACTCGACGTCGCCCACGCGGCCGCGCACGTCCGGCCGTACTGGATCCGGGCGCCGCTGGTCGTGGTCGGCAGCGACCTGGCCGACGATCTCGCCGCCACGGGCCCGCCACCCCGGCAGAACGTGGTCGTCGTGACGCGGACGGCCGACGACCCCGACATGTGGCGCAGGTGCGTCGCCGTCGGGGCGCACACCGTACTGGAGTTGCCCGAGGCCGAACGGCTCCTCATGGAGGAGTTCGGCGACGCCGCCGAGCCCGCGACCCGGGCCGGCACGGTCCTCTGCGTCGCCGCGGGGAAAGGCGGCGCCGGTGCCACCGTCCTCGCGGCGTCCCTGGCGCTGACGGCGTCCCGCGGTGGGCTGCGCACGCTCCTGGTCGACGCCGATCCGCTCGGTGGAGGGATCGACGTACTGCTCGGCCAGGAGGAGGCTCTGGGCGCCCGCTGGCCCGACGTGGCCGGGAGGGAAGGCAGAGTGAGCTTCGCCGCCCTTCAGGAGGCGCTGCCCACCTTCGGCGAGCTCACCGTGTTGTCCGCGCATCGCGGCGAGCCGCTGCACATCCCCCGGGAGGCGATGCGCGTCGTGCTCGACGCCGCGAGGCGCGGCTGTGACCTGGTCGTGGTCGACCTGCCGCGGCATCTCGGCGAAGGCGAGGCGGAGGCGCTCGCCAGGGCCGCCGCGACGATCGTCGTCGTTCCCGCGGACCTGCGAGGAGCGCTGGCGGCGGCCCAGACGGTGACCCTGCTCCGGCCGGGGACCGGCGACCTGCGCCTGGTTATGCGCGCGGGAACGCTCGAGCCGGACGTCGTCGCGGCCTCTTTGTCGGCCCCGAGCGCCGGCGTGATGCCGGAGGTTCGCGGACTTGTGGAGACCCTGGATCGGGGCGACCCGCCGCCGTTGCGCCGCTCCCCGTTGGGCCGCTTCTGCGCGGAGCTGCTCGAGTCTCTCCTGAGCGGTTCCTCCAGGACTGACCGGATTGAGCGGACCGGTCGGGTTGAGCGGGCTGAGCGAACCGACCGGGTTGCGCGGACCGGTCGGGCTGAGCGGGCTGAGCGAACCGACCGGGCTGAGCGGACCGGCCGGATCGGTCGACCGGCCGCCGGGGCAGGTGGCCCGTGACCCGCGCTGGCCCGGTGACCGTTCCCGGGGTGGGTGCGGATCTGGTCGAGGCGGTCCGAGTACGGCTGTCGCAGACCGGTGCCGTTCCCACCGCGGCCCAGGTGGCGGCGGCCCTGCGCGCGGAGCGGGCCGTGCTCGGCGACGCCGAGATCCTGGCCGTCGCACGCACGCTGCGCGCCCATCTCATCGGCGCGGGCCCGCTCGAAACCCTGCTGGCCGAGCCGGGCGTCACGGACGTCCTGGTGAACGGGCCGCGGGAGGTGTGGGTGGACGACGGGGACGGCTTGCGCAGGACAAGTGTGACCTTTCCGGGAGACGACGAGGTCCGCAGGCTCGCTCAGCGTCTGGCCGCCGCGGCAGGGCGGCGTCTCGACGACGCATGTCCCTACGTGGACGCCCGGCTCGCCGGCGGTGTGCGCCTGCACGCGGTACTCCCGCCGATCGCGGCAGAGGGGACCTGCCTGTCCCTGCGGCTGCCCTCGCGGCGGGCGTTCACCGTGGAGGAGCTCGCCTCGGAGGACGGAGCCGCCGTGCTCCGCGCGATCGTGGCGGCGCGGCTGGCGTTCCTGGTCACCGGGGGCACCGGCACCGGCAAGACGACAATGTTGAGCGCCATGCTCTCCCTCGCGGGTCCGGCGGAGCGACTGCTGCTGGTCGAGGACTCCGCCGAGCTGCAGCCCGTGCATCCGCACGTCGTGCGGCTGGAGGCCCGGCCGCCGAACCTGGAAGGCGCGGGCGGGGTCGAACTGCGCGATCTCGTACGGCAGGCCCTCCGGATGCGGCCCGATCGTCTCGTGGTGGGCGAGGTGCGGGGAGCGGAGGTCGTCGATCTCCTGGCGGCCTTGAACACGGGCCACGAAGGCGGCTGCGGAACGCTGCACGCCAACAACGCCGCCGATGTGCCCGCCCGGCTGGAGGCTCTGGCCTGCGCCGCGGGGTTGTCGCGGGAGGCGGTGCACAGCCAGATCTCCGCCGCGCTCGACCTCGTCATCCACCTGGTGCGGGATGCCGGGGGCGGCCGTCGCCGCGTGTCGGAGATCTGTGTGCTCGAACGCGGTCCGTCCGGCCTTGTGACGGCGGTTCCGGCCCTGACCTTCGGCACGGACCGCGCGGCCCGCCGGGGCCCGTCCTTCGACGCGTTGCGAGCACGCTGCCCGGCGTCATGTCCGTCATGACGCCGCCGGGCGGGCTGGCCTTGGGGGTGGCCGCGGTGCTCGCCGCCGCCCTCGCCGCCTGGGTGTGGGCCGGGCCGGTTTCCGGGGCGACACGCCTGGCGTCGCTCACCGGAACGCGCCGGCCAAGGAACCTGCGCAGGTTCTGGGCGGCTCTCGCGCTCCGTCCACGGCCGGGGGCGACGGCGGCGGCCTGGCGTGCGGCGTCCATCGAGTTGTGCCAGAGCCTGGCGGCCGAGCTGTCGGCGGGCAGGCCTCCCGGTGACGCTCTCGCGCGGGCCGTCTCCTCCATCAGCCCACCCGATCCGGTCGCGCTCGCCCCGGTGGTCGTCGCCGCCAGAGATGGCGGCGACGTCGCCGCGGCCCTGCTGAGCGCCGCACCCGCCCGCGGTGGGGAGGGCCTGGTCCGGCTGGCCGCGTGCTGGCGGGTGAGCGTGACCGTGGGCGGCGGTCTGACCGCACTGGTGGAACGGGTGTGCGCGTCCTTGCGGGAGGAACAGGCCCATCGGGAAGAGGTGACCGCCCAGCTCTCCGGGCCTCGGGCGACCGCCCGGATGCTGGCGGGCCTGCCCGTGCTCGGCCTGCTGATGGGCGCCGGACTCGGTATGAATCCGCTGGCGTTCCTGCTCGGCGGCCCGGCTGGGCTCGCATGTCTGGTCGTCGGGCTCGCCCTCGACGCCGCCGGCGTCTGGTGGACGCACAGGCTGGTCACCCGGGCGGAGGAGCTACCGGGATCCGATCCACGGTGATCGCCTGAACCGGCGTGTGCCGCGCCGGCGGCGGCCAGGTGATCGAAGGTGGCCGCGCTGGGCGGGCGGGCGCGGGTGAATCAGGTGTGAGCCCTCAGGATGGGCGAGGACCGCCGTGTCCGGTTACGTCGCCGCCCACGAGGGTTTCGTGTGAAGGGGGGCGAGACATGCTGGCCGTGCTGGCCGGGATTTTGACCACGCTGGCGATGCTGGCATGGCCGGTGGCCCGTTCGCCGGACGCGCGGCTGAAGGCCATCGCGTCGTCGGCGCCGTCACCCGAGGCGCCGATTCCGGGAACGTCGGTCCCCACGCCGGTGGACGTGAGCGCGTCCCGCCGAGGAGTGGCCGTCGCGGCACCTGTGGGATTCGCGATCTTCCTGCTTCTCGGCGGCCCGGCGGGAGTGCTCGCTGGGACGATGACGGCCATCGGCCTGTTCGTCGCTGTTCGCAGGCGGGAGCCCGCCGAAGTCAGGCGCCGGCGGGAGCGGATGGGGGCCGACCTTCCGTTCGCCGTCGATCTGATCGTCGCCTGCCTCCGCGCCGGGCAGCCGATGAGCGGTGCCGTCGAGACGACCGCCGGCGCGATAGCGGGCCCGGTGGGCGAGCGCCTCTCGTGGGCCGGTGCCCGGATGCGCCTGGGCGCACCTCCCGAGGAGGCGTGGGCCGTTCTGTCCGACGAGCCCGCGCTCGCCGCCCTGGCCAGAACGATGATCCGGGCTGCCCAGAGCGGCGCGCCGGTAGCCGAGGTCCTCACCCGGCTCGCCGACGACGCCAGACGTACGGCTCAGGCGGCCGCTTCGGCAGCGGCACGACGGGTGGGAGTTCACGCCGTCGCACCGCTTGGGCTGTGCTTCCTGCCGGCCTTCGTCTTTCTCGGGATCATTCCCATGGTCGCGGGCCTGGCCGGCCAGATCCTCCTGCCGTGAACACCCTGTGGATAACCGTCATCCACAGCTGTGGACGGTAGGCCGGGGCAGATGGTGCGGAAAGCCCCCGACTCCTGGTCGTTCATCCACAGGTGCCGCGCCGATGCTGTGGACAACTCCGATGGCGCGACTCTTGTCCACAGAACCGTGCTCGGCCCGAATTCCGCTGCCCGCGATGCCACAACCTGGCCCCAGCACGGGCGGAGGGGCCGCCCCGAGCGGGTCAGGAGGACCGATGAGCAAGCACGCGGCGACTGGAAGGAACCAGACGGGTCCGATTCTCCGGCGGCGAGACGGTGACGCGGTGGGCCGTCACCGGGCGCGACCGGCACGATGGGCGGCCCTCGTGCGCTCCGTGCGGAGGGCGCTGCTCAGCCGCGCCGGGGGAGCGTCTGTCTTCGCCCGTCTCGGCCACGGGGCAGGATCCGGCGGCTCCAACGTCTCGGGGCCGTCGATGTGCTCCGGACGTCGCTCCGGGCCTCGCTCCGGGCGACGGCCTGGCTCCGGTCCCGGATTCGGCCGCCCGGGTTTCGGCCCCGGAGCCGGCTGTGTGGGACGGCGGGCGGTCGTCGGCCGACGGGCGGCGGACGGCCACGGCTTTGGCGTGGCCGTGGCGGGGCGTGTCCTCGTTTTCAGCGCGCTGGCCGCTCTCCCAGGGGCGGCACTGCCGCGGCGGATGGGTGCCGGGCGTCAGGGCGCGAGGCACGAAAGCGCCCGGTTGTGGAGGGTCGCGCAGACGATGCGCGCCGCCGTCAGGCGGTCGTCCGTGGTGCTGCGGCATTCCGGCGCCGGAATCCCGCGGCGCGCCCGGGAGCTGAGCATGCGGTGGGCGGTGCAGGCCGCGACGAGGGCCGACGCGGGGATGTCGACCGCGGAATACGCCGTCGGCACGATCGCCGCCTGCGGGTTCGCCGCACTTCTCTGGAAGGTGGTCACCAGTGCCGAGGTGAGGTCCATGCTCGCCGCGCTCATCCAGAAGGCGCTGAAGCTGGCCGCATGAGGCTGTCGATGCTGCGTCGACATGTTCGGGTGGCGCGCCGATGTGCCCTTGTGCTGCGTCGACATGTTCGGGTGGTGCGCCGATGTGCCCTTGTGCTGCGTCGATCTCCCGAGATGTCGCGGCCTCGTGTCCTGGACATGCGGCTCGGGCGGGGGCGAGGCTCGGTGACCGCGGAGACCGCTGTCGCTCTCCCCGCCCTCGTGCTGGTGCTGACCGCCTCACTGTGGGTGGTGACGATCGCGGGCGCCCAACTGCGATGCGTGGACGCCGCCCAGGCCGGCGCACGGGCGGCTGCGCGGGGCGAGGCCACCGAGGAGGTGAGCGCGACGGTGCTGAGACTGGCTCCCGAGGGTGCCACGGTGTCCATCAGCGCGGGGGCCGACACCACGCGGGTCGAGGTCATCGCGACCGTTCGGCCACCGTTCAGGTCACCGTTGCCGCCGGCTCGCCTCCGGGCAGCCGCCGTCGCGGCCACCGAACCCGGCGTACTGCCGACGACGGTGGATACGTCGGCGCCTCCGCCTTGAAGGCGGCGGATCCCCGGACTCCGGAAAGCAGGGGAGACCTCGACTGGGAGGACGGCGTGCGCCACGTGCGGGAACGCGGCTCGGCGACCATCTGGACCATGGCCCTCATGACCGTCGTATGGGCGGTGGCGATGGTCGTCGTTCAGGTGGGCGTCGCCCGCGTCGCGCGTCACCGGGCGCAGAACGCCGCCGATTTCGGCGCGCTCGGGGCCGCCCGCGTGGCGCTGGCGGCCCCGGATGAGGCGTGTGAACGAGCGGAGGCGATCACCACTGCCAACGGCGCGTCGTTGCGGTCGTGCTCGCTGTCGGACGGCGTCGCGGAGGTGACGGTGAGGGTGCGGTTCCTGATCCCTCTTCTCGGTCCCACGACGGCCGCCGCTTCCGCCAGGGCCGGTCCGGTCGGTGCGGCGACATGAGGGGGTGTGCGAGGGCGGGCGCCGGTAAGCGGGGGCCGGTGGGCGGATCACCGCGCGGAAGACAACACCGGCTCCTCCCCGCCGTCGTAGGTTCTGCGCGGGCGAAAGACACCCGTAGAGCTGCGATGACACCTCATCGGCTGCTCCGGACAAAGCCCAGCATATGGTTCACTTCGGGATCTTGAGTAATGTCGTGCAACCCATGTCGCAATAGAATCACGACTTCTTAGACATAGGGTCCAAGAGTGGACGGCTGTCGTAAAGTGCCGCGTACTCTCAGTCGTCGGACACATTCGGCCAAGGCGGCCGGGGCGGACGGTTCTCCACGAAGGGATGCCTCGTGACCAGGGTTCGCAGGCTGGGCACAACGGCGATGATCGTTTCGATGGCTCTGGCGTCCGCGCTGACTGTCGGCGCCGCACCGGCGAACGCGGCCGACGCGGAGATCCTGTCCCCGGCGGACGGGGAGGTCGTGAAGTCGTCCGGTCCGGTGGCCGTGTCCGCGAAGACGGACTGGTACCAGATCAGCATGTCCCTGTACGTCGAGGGCCCGTCCGTGTCCCGGCAGAAGATCGCCACTGGCGGCGCGAACCAGACGATCAGCGGATCCTTCGATCCCGGCGACGCCCCCAACGGCACGTTCACGGTCAGCCTGTCGGGTGAGGTCACGCGCAAGACCTACGCCACCTCGACCTTCGTGCTCAGCCGTCCGCCGGAGGTTCCCACCGGGGTCGAGGCGCAGCTCAAGAACCCTACGACGATCCTGGTCAGCTGGGCGAAGGGCGCAGAATCGGATCTCCAGTCCTACGAGATCAGCTCGGTCAAGGCCGGCAAGTCCGGCTCTGTCTCCGTCGACTCCGCCTGTTCCGGCTCGTCCTGTAAGACGAGCCTCGCGATACCGGCCGGGCTGGGTGGGGAGAAGGTGGACGTTTCCGTCCGGGCGTTCCGATCGGACGGCACCGGCGGCACTGTGGGATCTCAGCGCTCTTCGGCCGCGTATGTGGCCGTTCCCGCGCCGAAGGCGTCACCGAGCCCCTCTCCGACACCGTCGAAGACGCCGGACAAGTCGGCGGCCGGATCGCAGGCCGCCAAGACGCCGAAGACACACCAGTCCACGGCCGTGCAGAACCCGGTGCCCACGCTGCCGAAGGACACAAAACTCCCCGAAAACGCCACACATCCCCAGGACACCGAGCTGCCGAAGGACACCGAGCTCATGCTGCCGGAGGCGAACGGCGGCAGCGATCAGACCGAGCCGGTGGTCGTTCCCGAGAAGACCGACGATCCGAAGATGACGGCTCAGTCCTCCTTCCTGCCGGTCGGGGGGCTCAGCACCGGCGCGTACATCGCGCTCGCCGTCGTCCTGCTGCTCACGGGCGCGAACCTGGGGGCCTGGCTGCGGCGCAAGGGCCTGACCGGTGACATCGCGGGCGACGGACAGCCTCGTGGCTCCGGACCGCAGCCGGCCGACGGAAAAGCGGACGCCTCATCGCTGACCGCCACGGTGGCCAGTGGCGCGGCCGCGCTCACCGGCGCCGCCACGGCGAAGGCCCGAGGGGCCACCCCCGTCCGGCGTCCTTCTGTCATCCTCGCCAGGCCCAAGGCCCGCGAGAGTCTCCCCGAGACGGAGACGGAAGCGGAAACGGAGACCGGCACCGAGGCCGGCCCGGACGCGCCCATCTCGACGGCCGCGAACACGCGGACCACGCCGTCCGATCAGGAGCCGACCGCCCCGCTCACCCCCTCGGACCAGCAGGAGTCGCCGCGGCTCGTCGCTGAGACCGACTCCGGTGCGTCACCGGCGGAGGAGGCGACCTCCGCCACTCTCATCGGTGACGGCGGCCAGGCGTCCCTCTCTCACGTGACGCTGTCTCCCGCAGGGCCGTCCCCTCGGGTGCCGGCGGTCCCGGCACCAGCGGTGCCCGCTGGTGCGGCGATCAACGGGCAGTCGCCGGAACGGCCTCTCCGGCAGCCCGAACCGGACGTCTGGACGGAGGACGACGACTCCCTGTACTCCGGCCGTCGCCGCGACCTCTGACGGTCGAGAGCTTCCGGTGACCCACCGGGAGCGCGCGCCCGTATCCGCGCCCCGGACGGCCACACGGTCACCCGCCGGAGCAGGAGCAGGACGCCGAGGCCGGCCTCTCGTTCGCTCGAAGGGGCCGTGTCCGCACCTGGCACCTGACGCACCCGATCAGGCGCGCAAAAGGATGTCGAGGAGGCGGATCGCCCCGGCCTTGTCGAGAGGCTCGTTGCCGTTGCCGCACTTGGGAGACTGGATACAGGACGGGCAGCCTCGTTCGCATTCGCACGAGGCGATCGCCTCCCGCGTCGCCGTCAGCCAGTCGGACGCCCGGGCGTAGCCGCGCTCGGCGAAGCCCGCGCCTCCGTCGTGGCCGTCGTAGACGAAGACCGTGAGCAGGCCCGTGTCGGGGTGGAGTTCGGTGGACACGCCCCCGATGTCCCACCGGTCGCAGGTCGCGAACAGCGGCAGCAGGCCGATCGAGGCGTGCTCGGCGGCGTGCGCGGCCCCCCCGAGATCCACCGCGTCTCCGGGCCGGGTCAGATCGGCGAGGGCGGGCGTGGGCAGGGTCCACCAGACCGCGCGGGTGCACAGTGTGCGCGGCGGCAGGTCGAGCGGCTCCTCACCGAGGACCTCCCCGGTCTGGGCGCGCCGCTTGAGGTACGAGACGACCTGGCGGGTGACCTCCACCGAGCCGAAATGCAGATCGCCGGGTCCGAAGGGCCGCGAACGCAGCGACTCCATCACACGGATGTCGGTGACGTCCCGCGCGAAGGTCGCGTAGTCCGGTTCGGCTGCGGTGACCAGGGCGACCCCCGCGTCCAGGTCGAGCACGTCGACCACGAACGTCTCGCTCTGGTGCAGGTAGACGGCCCCGGGATGGACCATGGTGTGCGCCGACGGCTCGTCGACCGTGCCCAGCAGCCGGCCGGTGGAGGCCTCCACGACCTGCACGGGAGCGCCGCCCGAGCCGCGGATGTCCGCCAGATCGGCCGCGTGGTCCCGGCTCGTCCAGAACCACCCGGTGGGCCGCCGGCGCAGCAGTCCCTGACTCACGAGGTCGTCGAGCACGCCCCGCGCCGCCGGGCCGAAGATCTCCAGGTCGTCCTCGGTCAACGGGATCTCCGCGGCGGCCGCGCACAGGTGGGGTGCCAGCACGTACGGATTGTCCGGATCGAGGACGACGGCCTCCACCGGCCGTCCGAACACGGCCTCCGGGTGATGGACGATGTAGGTGTCCAGCGGGTCGTCCCGGGCGATCAGCACCGCCAGCGCGTCCTGCCCGGCGCGTCCTGCCCGGCCCGCCTGCTGCCACAAGGAGGCACGGGTGCCGGGCCACCCGGCGATGAGGACCGCGTCGAGTCCCGAGACGTCGACGCCGAGTTCGAGAGCGTTGGTGGTGGCCAGGCCGGTGATCTCGCCCGACCGCAGGGCCTTCTCGAGCACCCGGCGGTCGTCGGCCAGGTAGCCCGCCCGATAGGCCGCCACCCGGTCGGCGAGCCGGTTCCTCTCGCGATCGGTCCCCGCTCCGGTTCCCGCCGTGTCCGCGGTGCCCGGGACCGCCGCGAAGGACCGTCCGGCGTCGCCCGGGCCGCTCAGCTCCTCCCGCGCGTCCTCGGCGTCCTGCCCGTATGGCGCGGGCCCGGCGTCCTGCCCGTATGGCGCGGGCCCGGCGTCCTCTCCGTATGGCGCGGGCCCGGCGTCGAGGAGGGCCTCGACCTCCTCCAGCGTGCGGCGGGCGGTGAGGGCCACGGCCTCCGCGGCCCGGCGGGAGCGGACGAACGCGAGAGTGCGTACGTCCTCGATGACGAGGTCCGCCAGAAGGTCGGCCGCTTCGGCTGTGGCCGTACGGCGGACCGGGGCCCCGCTCTCCCCGCGTAAATCGGTCAGAGGCGGCTCCCACAGGGCGAAGGTGGTCGAACCCTTGGGAGAGGCGTCCGTGGTCACCTCGGCCATCTCAAGGCCGGTGAGGCGCATTCCCGAGGCGGCCGGGTCGCTCGCGGTGGCCGACGCCAGCAGGAACACGGGAGAGGAGCCGTACTTGGCGGTGACCCGGCGCAGCCGGCGCAGGATCTGGGCGACGTGGGAGCCGAAGACGCCGCGGTAGCCGTGGCACTCGTCCACGACCACCAGCCGCAGCCGCCGCCAGAAGGACGACCAGGACGAGTGGCGAGGCAGAATGGACCTGTGCAGCATGTCCGGGTTGGTCAGCACGTAGTTGGCGTTCTGACGGACCCAACGGCGTTCCTCATGCGGCGTGTCGCCGTCGTACGTCGCGGCGCGCACCTGCGTGAGCCGCAGCCTGCGCAGGGCCCTGAGCTGGTCGGCGGCGAGCGCCTTGGTCGGGGTGAGATACAGCACGGTGCCGCCGGAGAAGATCTCCGTGACCGCCGGCACCAGGTAGGCCAGGGACTTTCCGGACGCCGTCCCCGTGGCAATGATCACGTTTCGGCCACAACGTACCAGCTCGGCGGCCTGAAGCTGGTGCTCCCACAGGCCGGTGACCCCGTGCGGGCGCAGCCGCGAGACCAGCGGTTCCGGAGCCCACTCCGGCCACCTTGCGTCACTCGCCTGACGTGCTGGAACATGCTCCACATGAGTCACGCGCCCCCGGCGCGCGGGAACCGCGAGCAGACGGGTGAGAAGGTCGCCTGTTCGGGCAGAGGACGAAGAAGTCGGAGTCACTGGTTTCCAGTTTGGCATCTGCGGGGAGAGTCGCCCGGAGTCGTGATTTCGTATAGACACGGAGTCGTAGCGTGGTTGAATGCCGCGCATCGGGTCGTGCCTCTGGACTACCAGGATGCATGACCTGTATCGAGACCTACGCAAGTAAGGCGCTGGAGGATCTGTGGATCTGAAGTTGGACCACCATTCCGAGGACAATCTCACCATCGTCGATGTCGAGGGTGAGATCGACGTCTACACCGCGCCCAGACTGCGTGAGCTGCTGATCGACCTGGTCAACAAGGGCAACTTCCACCTGCTCGTGAACATGGAGAAGGTGGACTTCCTCGACTCGACGGGCCTTGGCGTGCTGGTCGGCGGCCTCAAGCGGGTGCGGGCGCACGACGGCTCCCTGGAGCTCGTCTGCACGCAGGAGCGCATTCTGAAGATCTTCCGCATCACCGGCTTGACGAAGGTCTTCGGGATCTACGCTTCGGTCGAGGAGGCCAAGGAAGCCCACGGCCGGGACAAGTGACGGCTGGGGATTCGGCAACATGGCCACCGTCGAGCTGACGTTCAGCGCTCTGCCCGCCCACGTGCGTACGGCCCGGCTGGTCGCCACGGCCATCGCCCGGCGTACGGGTGTGGCGGAGGCGATCTTGGACGAGGTGCGGCTCGCCGTCGGAGAGGCGTGCTCGCGGGCTGTGGAGGCGCACCGCCTCCACTGCCCCGGCGAGCCGGTACGCATCGAGTTACGCGATGACGCAGGGCGTTTCGAGGTGACGGTCACCGACGCCGCCCCGAGCGAGGACGTGACGCCTCAGATGCTGGAGGCGAACGGCAGCCTCATGCCCGAGATCGACAATCTGGGCATCGCGGTCATCGCGGGGCTGGCCGACGACGTCGAGGTGCTACCCGGGCCCAAGGGCATGCGCATCCGCATGAGCTGGCCCGCGTCTCCCAACGGCGTCGCCGCCCTCTGACCGGCCTCGGAGGACGTACAAGACCTTCGAACAGATCGAGTGTCGCCCCCGGCGTGACACTCGATCTTTGTTATGCCCGCCCTGATTTGGGATGTCCGAAATCAGGGATCGGGGAGTGTCGTAACCAGGCCGACCTTCACCGTGGTGCCCCTGACTCCGCTGGTCAAAGCACCTTCATAGCGGCGCAAATGTTCGCCTATTACTGGACGCCGTCTCGATTACGCGCCACGAGGGCCTTCATATCCGTGGCATCGCTGCGTAGACTCCCGGCACCGGCCAAGGTATTGCGGATGCAACCGGAAGCGGCACTTGCCAACCCGCCCGGAAGCGCCGCACGACCAGTGGGTTCGTCCAGCGCCGCCCGGGCAGGAGGACCGAAACCCCGTCTGGCCGAGGAGGACGGATGTCTGCCTTGCACGCCGCTGGCGAAGGCGCAGCGGTAGCTCTGAACGGTTCCCATCTCACTCTTGTCATCGTTGTCGCCGTCGTGGCTTTGCTGGCATTGGCCGTCGCGGGCGGCCTGGTCCGGGAGGTGCTCGCCGCCGGGCAGGGCACCGAGCGAATGCAGAACATCGCCCGTGCCGTGCAGCAGGGCGCCGCAGCGTATCTCACGCGGCAGTTCCGAACGCTCGCGATATTCGTCGTCATCATTCCGTTTCTGCTTCTGCTGCTCCCGGCGGGCTCGACCGGAGAGCGCATCGGCCGGTCCGTCTTCTTCGTCGTCGGCGCGGTGTTCTCCGCGCTGACCGGCTTCATCGGCATGTGGCTCGCGGTGCGCGGAAACGTCCGCGTCGCGTCCGCCGCCCGGGAGTCGGGTGAGAAAACCGCGATGCGCATCGCGTTCCGCACGGGCGGCGTGGCCGGCATGTTCACGGTCGGCCTGGGCCTGCTGGGCGCCGCGATCGTCGTGCTGGTCTACAAGGGCGACGCGCCGAACGTCCTCGAGGGGTTCGGCTTCGGCGCCGCGCTGCTCGCGATGTTCATGCGTGTCGGCGGCGGCATCTTCACCAAGGCCGCCGACGTCGGCGCCGACCTGGTCGGCAAGGTCGAGCAGGGCATCCCGGAGGACGACCCCCGCAACGCCGCCACCATCGCCGACAACGTCGGTGACAACGTCGGCGACTGCGCCGGCATGGCCGCCGACCTGTTCGAGTCGTACGCCGTCACCCTGGTCGCGAGCCTGATCCTCGGCAAGGCCGCGTTCGGCACCGAGGGCCTGGTCTTCCCGCTGATCGTCCCGATGATCGGTGTGATCACCGCGGTCATCGGCATCTTCACCACCGCCCCCCGCGCCAGCGACCGCTCCGGCATGTCCGCCATCAACCGCGGCTTCTTCATCTCCGCCGCCATCTCGGCCGTGCTGGTGGCCGTCGCGGCGTTCGCGTATCTCCCGTCGAGCTTCGCCGACCTGTCCGGCGCCGCCGCGGACGTCGCCTCCGTCACCGCCGACCCGCGCCTGATCGCCATCGGCGCGGTGCTCGTCGGCCTGATCCTGGCCAGCGCCATCCAGATCCTCACCGGCTACTTCACCGAGACCAACCGCCGCCCGGTCCGGGAGATCGGCGAGAGCTCGCTCACCGGTCCCGCCACCGTCATCCTGTCCGGCATCTCGGTCGGCCTGGAGTCCGCGGTCTACTCGGCGCTGCTGATCGGCGGTGCGGTCTACGGCGCCTTCCTGCTCGGCTTCGGCAACGTGACCGTGGCGCTGTTCGCCGTGGCCCTCGCCGGCACCGGCCTGCTGACCACGGTCGGCGTGATCGTGTCGATGGACACCTTCGGCCCGGTCTCCGACAACGCCCAGGGCATCGCCGAGATGTCGGGCGACGTCGAGGGCGAGGGCGCCCGGGTGCTCACCTCCCTGGACGCGGTCGGCAACACCACCAAGGCGATCACCAAGGGCATCGCGATCGCGACCGCCGTGCTCGCGGCGACCGCGCTGTTCGGCTCGTTCCGTACGGCGGTCGAGGGCGAGCTCGCCAAGGCGACGCAGGGCGTGAAGAACGCCCTGGGCTCGTTCGCGAACTTCAGCCTTTCGGTGGACGCGCCGAACGTGCTGGTCGGCCTCGTCGTCGGTGCGGCCGTGGTGTTCCTGTTCTCCGGCCTCGCGATCAGCGCCGTCGGCCGCGCGGCCGGCCGGGTCGTCTACGAGGTGCGCGAGCAGTTCCGCACCAAGCCGGGGATCATGGACGGCACCGAGCTGCCGGACTACGGCCGCGTGGTGGACATCTGCACCCGCGACTCGCTGCGCGAGCTCGCGACCCCGGGTCTGCTCGCCGTGCTGACCCCGATCGCGGTCGGCTTCGCGCTCGGGTACGCGCCGCTCGGCGCCTACCTCGCCGGCGCCATCGCGTCCGGCACGCTCATGGCGGTGTTCCTCGCCAACTCCGGCGGCGCCTGGGACAACGCCAAGAAGCTGGTCGAGGACGGCCACCACGGCGGCAAGGGCTCGGAGGCCCACGCGGCCACCGTGATCGGCGACACCGTCGGCGACCCGTTCAAGGACACCGCCGGCCCGGCCATCAACCCGCTGATCAAGGTCATGAACCTGGTCGCGCTGCTGATCGCCCCGGCCGTCGTCGCGTACGCCGACAACGTCGCGGTCCGTGCCACCGCGACGGTCGTCGCCGTGGCGGTCGTCGTGGGCGCGGTGGTCGTCTCCAAGCGCCGGTCGACGAGCATCGCCCCGTCCGCCGAGGCCGACGCGGCCTCCCGTGCCACGGAGCCCGTCGCCCACTGACGCGGCCTCCAGCCGACCCTGAAGGTCCCCTGCTCCGGGAGCGGGGGACCTTCTCCATAAACTGTGCACTTATGGACAAGCCGAACGGGGGCAGGACGCTGGCGCTGATCCTGCTGACCATGGTGGCGATGCTCGCCGTGATCGTGGGCCTCGCCGTCTGGGCCATGCCGTGAGCATCCGGACGCTCGTCGTGGTCAGGCACGCCACGGCCGGAGACGCGCCCGGCCTCTTGGACACCGAACGTCCTCTCACCCCGCGCGGGGAGCGGGAGGCGCGGGCGGCCGGGGAGGAGATACGGCGGTTCGCTCCCGATCTCGTCCTGTGCTCGCCGTCGGTCCGCACCCGCAGGACCGCGGAGCTGCTCGGCCTCGACGCCCCCGTGGAGATCGAACGCGACATCTACGAGGCGTACCCGGACGACCTGCTCGGCGTGCTGCGCCGCACGGACGGCGAAATCGCGTCGGTGGTGCTCGTCGGCCACAACCCGGGCGTGCACGAGCTCGTCGCCGCTCTGACGGACGCCCGGCTCGACGGCTTCCCGCCCGCCGCGTACGCGGTGATCGGGCTGGACGTGCCGTGGGAGGACGCCGCCCCCGGCACGGGGCGGCTGATCCACGCGAGCCGGCCCTGACGAAGGCCCTGACGACGGCCCGGGAAAGGCCCGGGGAATCCGATAGCGGCCCGGGAACGCGGGTAGTAAGAGTCGCCTGCCGCTCAGGAACGTCGTGCTCGCCAGGGCGCCGAGGCTGGAGGATCCGCGCCTCGCGCTCGGCTTCGGCCTGACCGGGGCCGCCTGCCTGGTGATCCCGCTGCTCACGGGCCTGCTCACCGGTCATCCCGCGGGCGGCGCGACCGTCGGTCTCGGCGCGTGGCTGGTCGCGGGGCGGGCCATCGCGAACCCCGCGGGCGTGCGCACGCCGTACCTGTTCGGGGTCGTGCTGTCGGTCGGCGTGGGGACGTCGCTGGGGATCCTGCTGTCGGGGAGCAGCTGGCTCATGGTTCTGGTCGCCTCGGCCCTGGCCGGGCTCGGCGGCCTGGTACGCCCGATCGGCGTCACCCCGGCGCTCACGCTGCTGCTGACCGCGGCCAATCCGCTGCCGCTCGACCCCCTGCCGCACACGGGCCTGCAACTGCTCGGCGGCCTGCTGGCGGCCGTCCTGCTCACGCTGTCCTGGCCGTGGCGGCGCACCCGCCCGATCGTCACGATATTGGGCGAGACGGCCGACACCCTGGCCGGGCTGGTCGAGGCGGTGGCCGATCCCGCGGTGGGGCAGGACGAGTGGGACGAGCGCCGCAGGAAGGCCTCCGACGCGATCGCCGAGATCCGTACGGCACGGGCCCGCCGCCTGCGGTGGGAGCGGTCACGGGCGGCCGAGGACGTCGCGATCGCGCTGCGCCGGGTGTTCCACGAGATCATCGCGTTGCGCGGGCTGTGCGACACGCTGGCACGACGGGCGCCCGGCGCGGCGGACGAGGTGGGGCTCGGCGGCCTCGTGGACTCGATGTCCGCGGCACTGCGGGCGTATCTGGCCGACTGCCCGCCCGAGCAGGTGTCCGTCGTGGACTTCGGCGACCGGGTGGACCGGCTGCGCGAGCGGGTCGCGGGCGGCGAGCGTGAGATGGTCGTGCTCGTCCTCCTCCGCCAGATCGCCCACAGCGCCGGGCGGGTCCAGGAGGCGCTCGACGGCTCCGCCGAGGCGGCCGGCCGCCTGTGCGCGCCCGGCCTCGGCCCCGCTCTCGGCCCCGCTCTCGACATGGCCACCCTGGCGGCTCCCCCGTCGCTCGCCTTCGACGACCCGCGCGTGCGGCACGCCCTGCGGGTCGTGCTCGGCACCGCCTTCGCCTCGATCGTCATCGTGCTGTTCAAGCCCGCGTTCCCGCACTGGCTGGTGATCGCGGTGCTGGTCACCATCCAGCCGACGTACGGCGAGACGCGCGCGAAGGTGTGGTGGCGGGTGGGCGGCAGTACGGCGGGCGGGCTGGTCTCGGCCGCCATCCTGAACGTCGCGCCCGGTCACTGGTCGCTCGTCGCGCTGATCGGGGTGTCGGCCGCGCTGGCGTTCGGACTGGCCCCGACCCACCAGGCCTACTGGGCGACGTTCATGACGATGTGCGTGCTGCTGCTGCTCGACTTCCAGGTGCCGCAGACCGCGAAGATCGCCGAGTCGCGGGTCGTGCTGACCGTCGTCGGCGGCGTCATCGCCATCGCGTGCGCGCGGCTGCTGTGGCCACGGGGAGAGACGGAACGGCTGGCCGAGCGGCTCGGCCGGATGCTCGACTCCCACGCGGCCGTCGCCCGGACACTCGCGCAGCTGGCCCGGGGGAAGACCGGTGCCGAGCGGGCCGAGGAGCGGATCAGGAAGGCCGCGGTGGACGCCGAGATGGTCGCCGGGGCGCTCGGCTACATCGCCAAGGAGCCCGGCGGCACGGCCCCCGACGCCGTCGACGAGGCCCTGGAGGCCGCCCAGCGGGTCCGCGACGACCTTCTGACGCTGATCTCGGTGCTCCGCGACGAGCCGACCGGCGCCGGGCCGGTCCCCGACGTCCTGGACGCCGTGGCCGGCCACCTGCGGGCCGCCGCACAGGCCGTGCGGGGGCGGGAGCCGTACGAGCCGGCGGCGGACGTGAGCCGGGGGCTCGCGGACGACGCCGTGCGGGTCGGCGCCCAGGCCGAGCGCCGGCTCACCGAACTGGAGACGGCCGCGACCGAGCCGAGCCCGGGGACGGCCGCCACAGAGCCGGGCTCGGGACGGGCGCTGCTGCGCACCGCCGCCGTCGACCAGGCGTTGCGCTCGCTGGACGCCGACGCCGTACGGCTGTGCACGGCGGCGGCCGGGGCGTTCGCCACCCCGCCGTCGTGACCCCTCAGGTCAGGGCGGGCGGCATGCCGTCCTCGGCGTCGGCCGCCTCGACCTCATCGCGGGAGATGCCGAGCAGGTAGAGGATCGAGTCGAGGTACGGCACGTTGACCGCGGTGTCGGCCGCCTGCCGGACGATCGGCTTGGCGTTGAAGGCGATGCCGAGACCCGCGGCGGCGAACATGTCGAGGTCGTTGGCGCCGTCGCCGATCGCGACGGTCTGGCTCAGCGGGATCCCCGCCTCGGCCGCGAAGCGCTCCAGGGCGCGGGCCTTGCCCGGCCGGTCCACGATCTCACCGACGACGCGGCCGGTGAGCCGGCCGTCCAGGACCTCAAGGGTGTTGGCGGCCGAGTAGTCGATGCCGAGGTCGGCCACGAGGGAATCGGTGATCTGGGTGAAGCCGCCGCTGACGATCGCGAAACGGTAGTCCAGCCGCTTGAGGGTCCGCACCAGCGTGCGCGCCCCGGGGGTGAGGACAACCTCCTTCACGACCTTCTCGAAGACCTCCTCCGACAGCCCTTCGAGCAGTGCGACCCGCCTGACCAGCGACTCGGCGAAGTCGAGTTCGCCGCGCATGGCCTCGTCGGTGACCCGGGCGACCTCGTCCAGGCAACCGGCGTGCTTGGCCAGCAGCTCGATTACCTCGTTCTGGATCAGCGTCGAGTCGACGTCCATCACGATGAGGCGCTTTGCGCGGCGGTGCAGGCCGCTGCGCTGCACGGCCACGTCCACCTGCTGGGCGGCCGCCTCGGCGGCCAGCTCCGCCCGCAACGCCTGAGGGTCGGCGCCGGACACGGCCAGCTCTATGCACGTGACGGGATAGCTCGACAGCCGTTCGATCCTGTCGATGTTCGCGCCGCTCGCCGCGATCCGGCCGGAGATCCCGGCCATGGCGGCGGGCAACAGCGGCGCGCCCAGGACGGTGACGTGCAGTCGCCCGCGCCGCCGCTTTTCCTTGGAGGTCGTGCCGGTCGCGATCTCCAGGTCCATGTCGAGGTCGGCGGCGACCTGCTCGACGGCCGTCCACAGGCCGCCGATCGTGCCTCCGGTGCCGGTCGGTGGCCCCCCGGCGTAAGCGACGAGCACGCCCAAAGTGAGGCGTCCACGGATGACTACCTGCTCCACGTCGGCCACGACGACCGGAAACCCGGCCAGCACGGAGAACAGCCTCGAGGTGACGCCCGGGCGATCCGGACCGGTCAGCGTGATCAGGAGCGTGCGCTGGTTCACGTTGTTTGAGGTTACTGTGCGGCTTGTCATGAGCGCGCACGAGGTTCACGATGCGGACGCCTTCATGCCCCCGCCCTGAGGGTCCGCTGTCATTTCCGCATGTCGTCATGGTGGTGGGCCGCGGAGCAGGCCGGGACCCGAGGAGGCGCGGGCACGCGATCTCCTCTCGGGTGCGGTGCCCCCGGCTCCGTGCCGGGCCGGCCCCACCGGTGCCACCGGTGCCACCGGTGCCACCGGTGCCTCCGGCGCTGCCGACGCATCCCGAGGAAGGACGTGACGCGCATGACGGTTTCCCTGGAATCTCCTGGCTCCGGGCACTCCCATGACCCGGGGGGCTCCGGTGGCCCCGGCCGTTCCGGCGACTCCGGCCGCTACACCGTCGGGCTCGCCGAGAGCGCCGCCGACCTGCGCGCCGCCCAGCGCCTGCGGTATGAGGTGTTCGCCGGGGAAATGGGCGCCCGGCTCGACTCCCCCCTGAACGGACTCGACGCCGAACCGCTCGACGCGTACTGCGACCATCTCCTCGTCCGCGAGGGGAACACGGTGGTCGGCACCTACCGCCTGCTGCCGCCGGGCCGTTCCGACCGGCTCTACTCCGACTCCGAGTTCGACCTCGGCGCGCTGCGGGGCCTGCGCGGCGACCTGGTCGAGGCCGGGCGTACGTGCGTGCACCCCGACCATCGCGGCGGGGCGGTCGTCGCCCTGATGTGGGCCGGGATCGCGCACTACATGACCAGCCGCGGGCATTCCTGGCTCGCGGGCTGCTGCTCGGTGCCCCTGGACGACGGCGGCGCGGTGGCCGCCGGGGTCGTCGACCGGGTCGAGTTGGGGCCGCAGGAGTATCGAGTCACGCCGCACCGGCCCTGGCGCGACGCCGGGATCTCCCGCCCCGACCGGTTCGTGCTGCCGCCGTTGCTGCGCGGCTACCTGCGTCTCGGCGCGTGGATCTGCGGCGCTCCCGCGCACGACCCGGACTTCGGCACCGCCGACTTCTTCGTGCTGCTCTCGGTGGCCGACGCCGACCCTCGCTACCTGCGGCATTTCCTCGGACGGACACGGTGAGCGGCGTCGCGCACCCGCCGGCGGCCTCCTCCGCCTGGCTGCCCGTCTCTCCCTGCGCGCCGGATGTCTGCCTCCGCACGCAGGCGCGTACGGCCGGTCCCCTGCGCCGGGCCGCCCGCCTGACGGGCGCGGCCGCCGTGCTGCTCGCCGGTCTGCCGATCGCGCTCACACTGGGGCGTACGGCACGGCGCGGGGCGATCACGGCGCGCTGGTCGCGTCTGCTGTTGCGGGCCCTCGGCGTCACGATCGTGACGCGCCGCGGGTTCTCCTGTCTTGGGGGCTCGGCGCGGGCGCGAGCCGTGCCCGAGGAGGACGGGCCCGCCCTGGTCGTCGGCAACCACGTCTCCTGGCTCGACCCGCTCATCATCACGGCGACCTTCGCCTGCCGCCCGCTGGCCAAGGCGGAGGTGGGCAGGTGGCCGATCGTCGGTACGCTCGCCGCCGGGGGCGGAGCGCTGTTCATCGACAGGGACAGGCTGTCGGCCCTTCCCGGGGTCGTCGCGGCCATGACCGCCGCGCTGCGGGGCGGCGAGAGCGTGGCCGCGTTTCCCGAAGGCACCACGTGGTGCGGACGGGGGATGGGCCGCTTCCGGCCCGCGATGTTCCAGGCGGCGCTCGACGCGGGGGTGCCCGTACGGCCGGTGGCGCTGCGTTTCCTCGAAGGCACCGCGGTTCACGGAGGCACCGCGGTTCACGGAAAAACAGGGGTTCAGGGAAACACAGCGGTTCAGGAAAACACAGCGGTTCAGGAAAACACAGCGGAGCGGGCCGCCCTTTCCACCCGGCCGTCGTACGTCGGGGACGACACGCTGCTCGCGTCCGTCCTGCGAATCGTCGCGACCCGGGACCTCGTCGCGGAGGTGACGATCTTCCCCGCCGTACGGCTGAACGGATCGATCGCGCTCGGTGGGCGGGCGCATCGGGCGGAGGCGCGGGCGGTGCTGGCGCGGATCGCCGAGGCCCAGGTGAGAACGGGGCTCTTCGAGCCCGCGGAGCAGGTCGCGGCGGCCTGACGGGGGCGGTCACACGATCGTCGGCGCCTGCCCGGAGAGGCCGGGCGGGCGCCGTGAACGACGGACGGATCTCAGCGGGTGATCGAGCTCTTCGACTTCACCCAGCCGATGCTGTCGCCGAACTCGCTGAGCAGCTCCCTGGGGTCGGTGTTCGTCGACGTGTCGACGACCGCGCCGCCGAAGTAGCCGTAGAGCTTGCCGCGGGCCGACCCGCTCACCTGGGCCTTCGCCCAGAACGTGTAGCTCTTGCCCTTCTTGAGACCGGGCAGTACGCACAGCGCGCGGGTCCGCTCCCGCGTGCAGTGCTCGTGGTAGTTGGTGCCGTGCGGGACGTAGATACGGGTCTTGGTGACGTTCTTGGGGAACTTGACCGCGAGGAAGATCTCGTCGGTCCTGGTCCTGAGGTTGTTGACGAGCCTGACCTTGAACGAGACCACACGCCCGGCACGGACGCTGTAGGGATAGCTGACCTGGATGCGGACGGGTGCCGACGCCGCCGTGGACGACGTGGACGCCGTTGTCGCGGCTGACACGGTGGTCGCGGCTGAGGCGGTGGTCGCGGCGGAGGCGGGCGCGCCGGAGGCGACCAGCGCGCCCGCGGCCAGTGGCACGGCCAGCAGCGCGGTCGGCTTGCCGATGGGGGTACGCATGCGGTCAGCCTTGACGATCGAGATCACGGTTTGATCACGTATCACACGATGAGATGGCTGTCGCCGAACTCGTGCCAGAGGTAGCCCTCATCGAGCGCCGCTTCGTACGAGCGGGCCAGCACGCCGGTCCCGGTTATCGCCGACAGCATCATCAGGTGGCTGGAGCGGGGCTCGTGCAGGCCCGTGATCAGGCCGTCCACCACCCGTACGCCCTCCGCCGGCGTGACGACGTGCGAGGTCCAGCCCGACACCGCACGCACCGTCCCCCTGGCGGCCTCCGGCTCCGTGCCCCCGCCCGCTCCCGGCTCCGCGTTCCTGGCCGCCTCCGGCTGCGTGGCCGAGTACGGCGGGTCGAGCGGCGTTTCCAGAGCCGCCGTCTCCAGCGCCGCCGTCTCCAGAGCCCTGACGACGGTCGTGCCGACGGCGATCACCCGGCCCCCGTGCTCTCGGGTGATGTTCACCAGCCGTGCCGTCCACGGGGAGACCGAGAACCACTCGGGATAGGGCGGCTCGTCCTTCTCCGGGGACGCGACCCCGGTGTGCAGCGTGATCGGTGCGACGCCGATCCCCCGGCCGACCAGGGCGGTGACGAGGTCCGGGGTGAACGGCCGGCCGGCGCTGGGCATCTCCGCGCTGCCCGGCTCGACCCCGAAGACCGTCTGGTAGTCGGCGAGCGGCCAGTCGCGTCCCACGTAGCCGTACCGGATGGGCACGCCGTGCGCGGCGAGGTAGGCGAGCACGTCGCGATCCAGGCGGGCACGCCACAGGCGCGGCGTCTCCTGCGCCAGCAGGCGCAGCGTGGCCCCTCCCGGCAACGGCAGCCATTCCCCGGGCGCCGCGCCGGAGTAGGGCTCCGTCGCCGTCGCCGTACGGCGGCGCAGCTCGACCAGCCACTCGCCTGACGCGAGCCGGCCGGAGAAGTGGACCGCCAGCCGGTCGAGCCGTACCGCCGCGGGCAGGGTGGCGGAGTTGTTGACCACCAGCAGGTCGCCGGGGGACAGCAGCGACGGCAGGTCGGCGAAGATGTGGTGGGAGATCTCGCCGGTGTCGCGGCGGGAGACCAGCAACCTGACCTCGTCGCGGCGCAGCCCGCGCGCCTCCGGCGGTTCGTGCGCCTCCAGCGGGGTGCTCAGCGTGAACTCGAACGCCCCTTCCGGCCCGTACGGCCTGACGCTGACGGTCGCGGGTGCTTCGGCCCGGGTCCGGGTGACGGGGCGAGGGCCGGGGGTGGTCATGTCAGCTCTCCCCGGGTGAAGCGGCCGGGGGCGGGGCGCGTGCCCACGAGGCGCAGCAGCGCCGGGACCACGCTTTCCGGCGGAGGCGCCGCCCCCGCCTCCTCCGGGCCTACGGCGTCCGCCAGCATGCGGGTGCGCATCTCGCCGGGGTCCACCCACCAGACCGCCACGTCGGGCTCCTCGGCGGCGAGGATGTTCGAGACCTGGTCGAGGGCGGCCTTGGTCGCACCGTAGCCGCCCCAGCCCTCGTAGGCCTCCACCGCCGCGTCCGAGGAGATGTTGAGGATGGCGCCCCGCCGCTTGCGCAGTGCGGGCAACGTCGCCTGCACCAGCGCGAGCGGCGCGATCACGTTGGTCTCGAACAGCGCGCGCAGCGCGTCGAGCGGATAGTCGGCGAGCCTGGGCAGCGGGGCGGGCCCGAGCCCGCTCGCGTTGTTCACCAGAAGATCCAGCTCGGGCACGGCCTCGGCGAGCCTGGCCACGTGCGCGGGGTCGGCGACGTCTCCGGGAACGGCCCGGGCGCCGAGGTCGAAGGCCGCCGACATCAGGTCCTCCTCGCCACGCGCGGTGAGCAGGAGCGACCAGCCGTCGGCGGCGAGCGCCGTGGCGAGAGCCAGTCCCAGCCCTCGCGACGCTCCGGTGATGAGTGCGTGCTTCATGTGCCTCACGCTAGGAACCGGCACGTCAGGCACACATCGGGCCGAGGCCCGGCCGTCGCTCGGCAGTTGGGTCTAGGACCGGCGGCCGACGCGGCCCACCGGGCGCGGGTCCTAGTCTGTGTCCGTGCCCGAGCCTGCCGACGCGGTGCCAGAAAAGGTCCGTTCCTCGCCCGAGCCGGCTGGTGCCGCGCTCACGCCGGCCGTCTCCACAGCGGCCGGCAAGGCCGTCCCGGTGCCCGGAAAGGCCGTCCCCGCGCGCGGCGGTGAAGCGTCCGCGGACGACGTGTCCGAGGACGACGCGCGGGACCGCGACGCCGTGCTGCACGCGGTCAGCTCGGCCGTGCTCGCCGTCACCCGGCATCTGTCGGTCCGCGAGGTCCTCCAGGTGATCGTGCGGTCGGCGGCGCGGCTGCTCGACGCGAAGTACGCCGCGCTCGGCGTGCCCGACGACGACGGCGCGTTCGCGGAGTTCGTGGCCGAGGGCATCTCGGACGAGCAGTGGGCCGCCATCGGCCCCACCCCGCGCCAGCACGGCATGCTCGGCGCGATGCTCCGCGAGGGGACGCCGGTGCGGCTGGCCGACATCCGCAAGGACTCCCGATTCGAGTGGTGGCCGAAGGCCCACCCCATCCTCAAGGACTTCCTGGGTGTGCCGATCATGGACGGCGGCACGGTGCTCGGCATCATCTTCCTGTCCAACAAGCGCAGGCCCGGCGGGTTCGACCAGGCCGACGAGGATTTGCTGACGTTGTTCGCGGCGCACGCCGCCATCGCCCTCACCAACGCCCGGCTGTACGAGCGGGGGCGTGAGCTCACGGTCGTCGAGGAACGCACGAGGATGGCCCGCGAGCTGCACGACGCCGTCAGCCAGAAGCTGTTCTCGCTGCGGCTGACCGCGCGGGCCGCCGCCGCGCTCGCCCGTACGGATCCCGAGCGGGCGGCCGAGGCGATCGAACGGGTCGAACGGATGGCGGGAGAGGCGTTGACCGAGCTGCGCGCGGTGATCGTGGAGCTGCGCCCGGCCGAGCTGGACCGGCACGGCCTGGTGGAGAGCCTGCGCAAGCAGGCGGCCCTGCTCGACCGCCTGCACCCCGTGACGGTCGCGTTCTCCGCCGAGGGGGAGCCGCCCCCCGATCTGGCGCCCGAGATCGAGGTCGCCGTGCTCCGCGTCGCGCAGGAGGCGCTGCACAACGCCGTACGGCACGCCCGTGCCGCCCGCATCGGCGTACGGCTCGCCCACGACGCGGCCGGGCTCGTACTGGAAGTGAACGACGACGGCGTCGGGTTCGACAGCGCCGGATTCACCGGGGCCGGGATGCGCGGCTTGGGGCTGCCGTCCATGAGCGACCGGGCCCAGGCCGTCGGTGGCACGCTGACGGTCTCCTCCGCGCCCGGCCGCGGCACGACCGTACGACTGGAGGTGCCCGCGTGATCCGCATGCTCATCGTTCGGCTGGGGGTGGCCGCGTGATCCGCGTGCTCATCGCCGACGACCACCCCGTCGTACGGCAGGGCCTGCGTACGTTCCTGGAGATCCAGGAGGACATCAGCGTCGTGGGGGAGGCGGCCGACGGCGCCGAGGCCGTCGAGATGACCGCCGCGCTCGCTCCCGACGTGCTGCTGCTCGACCTGAAGATGCCGGTGCTGGACGGCCTCGGCGCGCTCGCGGAGCTGTCCGGCCGGGACGTTCGGGTGCTCGTCCTTACCTCGGTCAGCGACCGCGGCGACGTGGCCCCGGCCATGCGGGCGGGCGCGGCGGGCTTCCTCTACAAGGACGTGGACCCCGGCGCGCTCGTCCAGGCGATCCGGGCGGTGCACGGCGGGCAGGTCCTGCTCGCGCCGGAGGCCGCCGAGGCGATGCTGGCCGGCGCCGCCGCCCAACCGGCCGAGGCCGCCGCCCTCACCGACCGCGAACGCGAGGTGCTGCGGCTGCTCGCGGCCGGGCGCTCGAACCGCGAGATCGCCCGCGAGCTCGTGGTGGCGGAGAAGACGGTGAAGACGCACGTCTCCAACGTGCTGATGAAGCTCGGCGTGCAGGATCGCACCCAGGCCGCGCTCTACGCCGTACGGAACGGCCTCGCCTGAGCATGCGCGGGTTCACCGGCCAGCCGGGCGCCGCGCCGCCAGACGGCCCGGATGTTCAAGGTGTCGCCGATGGCCGCGGTGGGGTCGCCGTCGACCAGGAGGAGGTCGGCGCGCAGCCCCGAGGCGATGCGCCCGCGGTCGTCGAGCCGGAACCGCCGTGCGGTGGCGGCGGTGGCCGCGTGGAGCGCCGCCGACGGGGTGAGACCGGCGCGGACGAGGTATCCCAGTTCGTGGTGCACGCTCGCGCCGTGGGCCAGCCCGCCGAGGAACGGCACGGGAATGGAGGTGTCGGTGCCGACGAGGACGTCCACGCCGGCCTCGTGCAGGGCCGCCACGGACGCCAGCACGTCGTCGAGTCTGCCCTGCGGGTAGCGGTTGAAGCTGCCGCGCAGGGTCTTGTCCCAGCGGTCGTCGAGACGCCTGCTCACCCGCGGGTCGTCGGCCAGCGCCTCACCGGTCATCCCCATCAGTGAGGCGTTCAGGCAGACGCACGGGACGACGAAGGCGCCGGAGTCGGCGATCATCCGGATGATCTCGGGGGTGTGCGGGCGGTCCATGAACAGGTGGGCGAGGCCGTCCACGCCCGCCTCGATCGCCATGCGGGTGGCGTCGGCGGTGAGCGCGTGGGCGACGGCGAGCATCCCGTGCCGGTGGGCCTCGGCGACGCCGGCGTCCAGTGTCGCCTGGTCGAGCGTGGGAAGGCCCGGATGCCCTTCGACGGTCCCGTCGTCGACCATGAACTTGATGTAGTCCGAGCCCGAAGCCACAAGGCGAGGAATCCACGCCACCGCTTCCTCGGGGGTGGTGACATGCGGTTGCGGGGGAGGGCCTGCCTGCCACCGGTCATCCGGCGCGCCGTCCCCGGCGGACGCCCGGCCGCCGCGCCCGATGAAGGGACGGATGTCGAAGTCGTCGGGGATCAGCTCGCTGGGATGCCCGCCCGGTGCCGTGAGGCCGAAGCCGGCGGAGCGGACGTCGGCGAGCGTGTCGTCGTCCTCGATGTGGGCGCGGTTGTGCCGCGTGTGCCCGCCCTGCATCTCGAGTTCCGTCGTCACGCCGAACGTCAGGGCGAGCGCGAGGGAGTCCTCGCTGGTGTGGACGTGGGCGTCGATCAGGCCGGGAAGGAGGGTCGCCCCGGCGGCGTCGACGACCTCGGCGTCGGAGGGCATGTCCCCTCCCACGGCGAGGATCCGCCCGTCGCCGACGAGCACCCCGGCGGGGCCGATCGGCCTCTCGCCGTCGAACACCAGGGCGTTGACGATGGCGGTCTTCATGTCTTGTCCGATCCGTCGAGCTGATGCATAGGCCCCTATGTAAACAGATACATAGGGGCCTATGCAACGGACGTGCACGGTGTCGGTAGCCTTTTGCCGGGCGGCTCCGCGCGCGGAAGCGCGGGCCCCATGCCGGACGGACGGCCTGTCGAGCGGAAAGAGGCGCCGATGGAGGGCGAGGGGGAACGGTGGGCCCCGGAGCGCTATGCGGCGTTCTGGATCAACCACTCGTCGAGGAAGGTGACCCGCCTCCATGAGCTGCGGCTGCGCCCTATCGGGCTGAGCATGGCGAACGCCGCGGTGCTTCTGACGCTGGCCGAGGACGGCCCGCTGTCGCAGAAGGACCTGACCCGGTTGGCGCGGGTCGAACAACCGACGATGGCCGAGATGCTGTCGCGGATGGAGCGTGACGGCCTGGTGTGCCGGCAGCGCAATCCCCGTGACCGGCGGGGCAGCCTTTTCTCCCTCACCGACCTGGCGCGGGACCGGCTCGACCTGGTGCGCGAGGCACTGCTGCAGGGGGAGCGGGACGCGCTGTCCGGTCTCACTGACGAGGAGACGGAGCAGCTGATCCGGCTGCTCCGGCGCGTGGCCGGCAACGTGGACCAGGCCGCCGCTCCGCTCCAGCCGCCCCGATAGCGATCCCCTCGGCCTGCTTCCGGCGGAAGCGGTAGTTCGCTTCGCGAATTGGTTACTCTGTTTTGGTGAGCAAGAATGCCGACGGCCAGATCGGGACGGTGGCCGCGCTGGTGCGGTCCACGTTCCTTGTGAACGCCGTGTATGCGGATTCCGCCCGTGAGTATGGCCTCACCCAGCAGCAGGGCCAGTTGTTGTGCGTCCTGATGGCGCAGCCCTACGGGATGAGCGAGCTGGGCGCGACGCTCGGCCTGGCCAAGTCGAGCCTGACCGGTCTGGTGGACCGCAGCGAGCGCAACGGACTGGTCCAGCGCACGCCCGATCCCCAGGACTCCCGTGCGGTGCGGGTGTCGCTCACCAGGCAGGGCGCCAAACTGGCCGACGAGTTCTACACCGAGACCTGCCGCCGCGTCGAGGAGCTGGCCTCGGGGCTGGCCCCGGCGGAGCGCGACACGCTCGCCGCCCTGCTCGGCCGCGTCGTCACGGACAACAAGGTGCCCACCGTCTTCCTGGGGCCGGACTCCGCGCGCTGAACCCCGGAAGGGTTGAAGTTCGTGCTACGAACTAATATTGTTCGTAGCACGAACTGCAATTCCTTTTTGTGGAGCGTGAATCATGAGCCGTACGGTCGTGGTCGTCGGCGGAGGTTACGGTGGCTCCGCGGTCGCCAAGGCATTGGACCCCGAGGCCGACGTCGTCCTCATCGACCCCCGGGACGCAGCGCTCGGCTTCATCCTCGGCGGCACCCGGCGCATCGCGGGGTTCGCCAACGTCACCAACCTGCCGACCCGGCCCGCTCCCATGCTGGCCAGGATGGTGACGTCGTCGTCGGCGCTGTCGGGCGGCGGCCCTCCGGTCACCTATCGCGGCAAGCACTACCAGGTGAACCGGATCGAGCCGGCCCCCGTGCCCGCGCCGCCCGTGTGGACCGGATCGGTCGGCCGCAAATCCCTGGCCGCCACCGGCCGGGTGGCCGACGGCTGGATCCCCGGTCACGCGGCCGACTGGCTCAGCGAGCGTTACCGTACGTCGCGGCCGATCATCGACGAGGCGGCGGCGGCAGCCGGCCGCGATCCGCGCGAGATCCGCACGGTGTTCAACCTCCCCGGGCGCATCACCGACCGGCCGCTGCCCGCCACCCGCGACTCCGACGGCCGCTGGATCGGCGGCTCCGCCGGCCAGTGGGTCGAGGAGCTGACCGGAGCCGTGCTGGAGCACGGCGCGACGGGTTTCACGCTCTTCTCCGCCGACCACGGCGCCCCCGACCCCACCCTCCTGGCCCGCCGGGCCCAGGAGGTCGTGCCCGCCGTACGCGAGGCGACCGCCAAGCGGTGAGCCCGGTGCGGACGCGCGTCGGACCCGGGATCAGACCGGGATCAGACCGGGATCAGACCTGGGATTCGACGATCGCGTTGTGCGCGGCCACCCTGGCCCGGCGTACGGCGCGGTCGAGGTCGCGCAGGGCCTGCCCCCGGGCGGCGAGCTGCCCCGAGGTTAGCCCCCGCTCGTCGGCGAGGCGGAGCGCGACCGACAGCCGGGAGGCGAGGGCGCCGACCCGGTGCGCCCTGCCGGGATAACCGGGCGCGAGGGCCTCGCCGGCACGGTCGAGCGCGTCCGGCGCGGGGAAACCCTGCGCCGGGCCGTCGACGCCCAGGAGCGCCTCTGTGGCGGCCATCATCGTGGTCCGCAGCGCCTGCTCGGCCTCGGCCAGGGACGGCACGTCCGGCGGCACGGCCGACGCCTCGGCCACGGCCCAGCGGACCCCCGAGTACGACGAGCCCCTCCGATCGGCGGAGGGGACGAGGCCGAGGCAGCGGCCGGGGAGCACCGCCACGGCGGCCTGGCCCGCGTCGACGGCGGCGCCGTTGAAGGCGGGCGGGCCGGTGAGCCCGAGCGGGTCGCCGGGGACGGGCAGGGCCAGCCGGAACGCACGGAGCCCCTCGATCCGCCGGTCCACGAGGAAGGCCAGCAACGGGGTCTCGACGCCCTCGGCCGCCACCACCTGTGGCCCGGCCTCGCGCTCGACGCGGTCGAGGGCGCCTTCCAGACTCACGTGTCCCCCGAGCCAGGCATTGCCCCAGGCGACCAGCGTGGCGGAGATCGGTGAATCGATGTGCACCCGATCCACGATATGTGGTCGGACTGCAATAGTTTTATCTCAGTGACCACGGGAGGGGGACCACATGGGCGGTCAGGTGCTTCAGCTTCAGGACGTGGCCGTCCGCAGGGACGGCGCCGCTCTGTTGCGCGGCATCGACTGGAGCGTCCGCGAGGACGAGCGCTGGGTGGTGATCGGGCCCAACGGCGCGGGAAAGACGACGCTGCTCCAGGTGGCCGCATCGCTGCTGTTCCCGTCCGAGGGCTCGGTGGAGATCCTCGGCGAGCGGCTCGGCCAGGCGGACGTGTTCGACCTGCGACCCCGGATCGGCCTGGCCAGCGCGGCCCTGTCGGAGCGCATCCCGCCGGACGAGAAGGTCATCGACCTCGTGCTCACCGCGTCGTACGCGATCCTGGGCCGGTGGACGGAGGAGTACGACTCCCATGACGTCACCCGCGCCGTCGAGCTCATCGACCAGCTCGGCTGCGCCCATCTGATCCGGCGGCGTTTCGGGACGCTGTCGGAGGGCGAGCGCAAGCGGGTGCAGATCGCCCGGGCGCTCATGCCGGACCCGGAGCTGCTGCTGCTCGACGAGCCGGCGGCGGGCCTCGACGTGGCGGGCCGCGAGGATCTGGTACGCCGCCTCGGCGCGCTGGCCCGGGACCCGAAGTCGCCCACGATGGTCCTGGTGACCCACCACGTCGAGGAGATCCCGGCCGGATTCACCCACGTGCTGCTGCTGCGGCACGGCTCGGTCGTCGACCAGGGGCCGATCGACGCGGTGATGACCCCGCAGAACCTGTCCACGACCTTCGGCGTGCCGCTGCACCTCGACCGTGGTCAGGAGGGCCGCTGGTACGCCCGTCCCCTCTGATCGCCACGCGGAGTCCGGCGCCTACCCTTGGCGGATAGCCGTACGAGGGAGAGATGCCAGTGACGCCGTGGGAGGCGGCCGCGGTCTTCGCGGCCGGTGTCGGGGCCGGGGCCATCAACGCCGTCGTGGGATCGGGTTCGCTCATCACGTTCCCGACGATGCTGGCCGTCGGTTTTCCGCCGATCGTCGCGAACGTGTCCAACAACATCGGGCTCGTTCCCGGAGGCGTGACCGGGGTGCTCGGCTACCGCACCGAGCTCAAGGGCCAGCGTGACCGGCTGATCCGGCTCGGGGTCGCGTCGGTGATCGGCTCGTTCGCCGGCGGCCTGCTCCTGCTGTGGCTGCCCGCGGAGGCGTTCAAGGTCATCGTCCCGGTGCTCATCGCCGTCGCCTGTCTCCTCGTGGTGTTCCAGCCGAGGATCAACGAGTGGCTGGCCGTACGGCGAAGGCCGCACCCGCACGGCGGACCATGGCTCTGGCTCGGCGTCCTCGGCGCCGGCATGTACGGCGGCTACTTCGGGGCCGCCCAGGGCATCGTCCTGATCGGCCTGCTCGGCAGCTTCCTCGACGAGGACCTGCAACGGGTGAACGCGGCCAAGAACCTGCTGTCGCTGCTGGTCAACGCCACGGCGGCGGTGCTGTTCTCGTTCATCGCGCCGGTGGACTGGGCCGCCGTGCTGATGGTCGCGCTCGGTTCGGCCGTCGGCGGCTTCCTCGGCGCCCGGGTGGGACGTCGGCTGCCCGCGCCCTTGCTACGGGGATTCATTGTTGTCGTCGGTATCGTGGCGATAGTGAAGTTGTTGTCCTGAAAGGGTATGTCTGCCCTTGTGAAGGGCGACCGGGTGGAGATCGTCATCGATGCGGGGGGAACCCCGCGCACCTACGAGGTGGTCGCGACCAGGGCGGGCCGCCGGATCGAGATCACGACGGGCCGGGGAGTGGTCGAGGTCACCGAGGTCACGCGGGCGGGCACTCCCGTCCGCACCGCGAGGTTCATGTCCAATCGCGTCCTGGCGCTGGTCGAACATCCCGCGGACGACCGCGGCCCGGACACCGGCTGATCCGGGTCCGGGCAGGGGCCCGCCGCTTCCGGAGGGTCACCGCGCGGTCTTCGACACGGCCTTCGATGCGCACTCCGATGCGGTCTTCGATGTGGTCACCGTGCGGTCACTCCGCGGGACGGACCTGGACGACGCCGTCCTGCCGCAGCCGGGTCTGGAAGGCCGGCTGGCGCGACGTGGCGGGACCGTGCATGACCCGGCCGTCGGAGATGCGGAAGGCGCTGCCGTGCCACGGGCAGACGATGCAGGCCTCGCCGTCCTCCATGGCGACCCGGCCCTGGTGAAGGGGACCGGCGAGATGGGCGCAGCTGTCGGCGAGCACGTTCACGTCGTCGCCGAGGCGCAGGACGAACAGGTCGATGTAGCCGAGCCGCCGCCGGACCGGCCGCCCGTTCGGCAGGTCCTTGAGCGCGCACAGATCGTGCCAGCCGAGCGGCATGAGGTGGCCGACCGACTCCGCGTGATTGGCCCCGGCCGCCTGGCGGTAGGACATGTGGCTGCCGAGGTGCGCACCGGCGGAGGCCGCCGCGAGTCCCACGTACCCCAGTGTGCGCCCGGCGCGTTCGCGTCCCGTCAGCCGTAAGAAAAGAGAGCCCGTGTAGCAGAGCGCCGCGGCGGTGTTGGTCATGGCGTGCACGAAGCCCACGCGTTGCTGCTCCCGATGGAGGGTGGACCAGTCGGTGAGCCCGGCCGCCACTGTGGGAAGGGCGCTGCCGAGGCCCGCCACGATCAGCGTCCGGGCCGCGCGTGAGCCCGTTCTGGTCATGTCCACCACGCTCGCCGACAGCCAGCAGCCGAAGGTCGTCACGGCGAGCGCCGGATGCAGCGGATGCCCGATGGGCACGCCGTGCAGGACGTCCCGGAGCTTGCCGGGGCCGAGGCGGCGGCGGACCTTCTTCGAGAGGACGGCGATCGGCCGGTCGAGCGAGGTGGCCCGCTCGAGCCCGTCGAGGAGCTCTGCCGAAGGAACCCTCCGTGCCGTCCGGCCCGCACGTCGCGACCTGGTCGTCTCTTCCATGTTTCGCCCCCTAACACGGGATCACGTACCCCCGCGTCACGGCTGTGAACATGGACAGGCATGAGACGGTATATGCGAGTTTCGGGCCGGAGAGGGCCCCCGTTTCCGTCAGGGCGCCAGATGACCCCGGGCGACCGAGGCGGCGACGAGCCCCGCGGCGTACTGCCCGAGTGTGGGAGAGCCCTCCTCGATGAGCCGCACCTTCTCCATGACCTGGCGGGCCGTCACCTTGAACAGCGCCCACGTGCCGCCGTCGTTGTGATGGTTGGCGATGATCGGCGCGAGCCGGTCGAGTGCCCTGGCGAACCTCGCCTCCGGCGTGCGCCGCTCCTCGAACTCGTCCCACAGGGCCCGCAGTCGCGTCCCCTGGTCCTCGGGAAGCAGCCCGAAGATCCGGTCGGCCGCGGCGCGTTCGAGGTCGGCCTGCCCCTCGACCGCGACCGAGTCGTAGATGAAGGTGTCGCCGGCGTCGATCTCCACGATGTCGTGGACGAGCAGCATCGCGACCACCCTGGACATGTCGGTTCCCGGAGGCGCGTGCTCGGCCAGCGTCATCGCCATCATGGCCAGATGCCAGGAGTGCTCGGCGTCGTTCTCCCGGCGTGAGCCGTCGATCAGCGTGTTCCGGCGGATGACACGCTTGAGCTTGTCGATTTCCGTGTGGAAGGCGAGCTGGGACTGCAGCCGTTCGTGAATGAGCGCGGTCGTCACCCGCGCAAGCCTAACCGGTCACGATCAGCTCGTAGGGGATCCTCGGCCGGGTGCCATCAGGTCCATGAAACGCACGCCCCTCTCCCGCCCGGCGACGCGGCCCGCCCTGTCGTACGCGGTCACGGTGACTGGAGGGGTGTTCAGCACGCGGCTGTCCTTGCTCCGCCCCAGCACTCTGCCGACGAAGTAGCCGTTGGCGACCGCGGCGTCCCCACGCCGTCCGTCCGCCCAGTCGATCTCCACGCGGGCCACCTCGGGCATGACCCGGCCCGCGACCACCCGGAACGTGTCGTCTGGAAGTCGCCTTCGTCTCGCTGCGTGTGCGAGTCGGTCTGCGTTTCGTAGTAGTCCACGGTCAGGGAACCGCGCTTGGCGATGCTCCAACAGTGGAACACCGTCCGGTCGGCGAACTGCGGGTACTTCTGCGGGGCGCACAGCACGAAGCCCTTGAGGCTGCCGGTGAGCGCCGTCGAGCCGACCGCGTCGTGGTATTCCACCAGCACCCGGAAATCCCGTACGTCGCCCTGCCCGGGCATGCGGAGGTGGCTGTCCATGCTGTGCACAGGGCCGCCGGCGGGCATGCACTCCCGCACCAGCCGCAACTGCGCCGGAGTGTTGGCGGGCAGTTCCTCGACCGGTGTCGCCACGGTCGTTCCCGGCCCTCCCGTGACCACGACCAGCGGGCCCGCGACGCAGGCGGCGGCGACCACGGCGCCCGCCGGCGACCAGGTGAGGCGGCGCCGCCCCGACCCGCGTACGGCACGCGCGGTCAGCGCCTGGGGGTTCACCGGCTCGGCAGCCTCCGCCATCGCGCGCAGCTCCGCGCCGCTCAGATGCGCGCCCACCCCGGAACCTATGGCGAACCTGCGAGATTCTCGCGGAGCGTCGGACGGCGAGGAGGAGAGCGTACGTCAGACGGTGAAGAGGCGGCCGACCTCCTCGAGTTCGCGTACGAGGTCGAAGCGGGGGTCGCGGTAGTGGCGGGCGCCGAAGCCGGTGCGGCTGACGGTCCATCTCAGTTCGCGCGCCCATCTGTCCTGGTCGGCGCACAACGCGAGATCGGCCATCGTCATCCGGCTTCTGATCAGCAATAACCAGGCGGCACCGGGGGGGTTCATGGGGAGACTCCTTTCCGGTGGGTGCCAAGTGGAGATCTCGTCAGTCCTGAATTCGTCGTACGGGGGCGCGTCCCATTCAGGTAACGGCCCGATAGGTGGTCGCTGCTCGTGAAGTGCGAGCGCCGGCGGCGCCGGCCAAGTGTCGAAATCCCGCTGGCCCGGATGCCTCCCGTTGTCACGCGCATCCGAAGCGGCCGGCGCCCCCGGGTCGTGCCTGACAACCCTCAAGCCCTGCTACGCGTGGCCCAGGCGGCGCCTCGCTACGTTGTCGTCGCCGATAACGCTGTTATCGGCTCCTCCTCCGACTCGCGATGCAACTACCTGGTTTCACGCTCGCGACGGGCAGCATTTCTCAGACACTCCCTGGCCGGGCGCGTGCCCCGGATGGGGAAGCGGGTTTCGGAATATTTCGCCGGCGACGCCGGCGCCCCCACACTCCGGAAGACCCTTCCCGTATCGATCGTGACTCACGGGGGAATGCCCTGCAATACTTGGCGAAAAGAAATCCGCAACAATCTTGTGCGGATGCGCTGCAAATTACCGTGCAAGTTGCACGAGCGGGCGCGGTAATCTTCGGACAGGGCGCCGATCCCCGCGCGCCCGATCCGCCAGGGCGCGCCCACCATCCGTGCGTCCACCCGGAATCACCGGATTCACCGGATGAAGGAGGTCGGCCGGGATGCCCCAGCACGGCAGTCCCACCGTCCGCCGGCGGCGGCTGGGGCAGGAGCTGCGCCGGTTACGTGAGCGCGCCGATCTGACGGGCGACCAGGTCGCCGCCCGGCTGGGCTGGTCGGCGGCGAAGATCAGCCGGATTGAGACGGCGCGCACCTCGCCGAGAACCACCGACGTCGAGGCGCTGCTCATGATCTACATGGTAGATTCCCGCCAGCGCCAAGAGCTGCTCGCCCTGCACCGGGACGCGACCCGGAAGGGCTGGTGGGAGGATTACCGCGACTCCCTGCCCAAGGAATACACGACGTTCCTTGGCCTGGAGGCCGAGGCCACGGTGGCACGCGACTGGGAACCCCAGGTGGTGCCGGGTCTGTTCCAGACGGAGGCGTACGTCCGAGTCATGATGGAGAGCGGACAGCGGAGCACCCTTGTGGCGCCGGGCGGCGTCCGCAGCCGGATCGACGTCCGGATGGCCCGCCAGGAGGCGGTTCTCGGGGCGGAGAGCCCGCTGGCGATCTCGGCAGTCCTGGAGGAGTCGGTCCTGCTGCGCAGGTTCGGCGATCACGAGGTGATGCGGGAACAGCTCAGGCGGCTGGTCGAGGTGTCAGAGCTGCCGAACGTCGAGTTGCGGATCCTTCCGCTCGACGCGGACCACCCGATCAACACCGGGGCGTTCTGCCACCTCAAGCTGCCCGAGTTCCACGACATCGTGTACCTGGAGGCACTCCTGGGCGGGCGTCTGGTCGAGGACGAGACGATCGTCTACCGGTACGAGGTGGCGTTCGACTATCTGGAAACCAAAGCCCTCGACGTGGACGACTCTCGCCGGTTCTTGGAGAAAACTGTCCGTCACTGGCGATAGCCAGCTCTAGACCGCCCCGGAAACCACACGCGATCGATTTCCGGGGGGAGAGATAAATTGTCCATGAACTCGATCGATCTGTCCGGTGCCGCCTGGTGGAAGAGCAGCCGGAGCTCTAATAACTGCCAGTGTGTGGAAGTAGCCGTACTGCCCGGCGGCCATGTCGGTGTGCGTGACAGCAAGAATCAGGACGGGCCCGCGCTCATCTTTACCCCCGCTGAATGGGACGCGTTCATCGGCGGCGTTAAGGACGGCGAGTTCGACCTCTAAGCACCTTCGCCGGGCAGAGGGCCGGGGTCGTCCACCGACTCAGGCCCTCGCCCTTCGTCTTCCTAGTAGGAAGCTACCCAGTGCTCCTATAGTGACCGCTCCAGCGCAGGTTCCAAGCACAGGAGCGGACCTCTTGATGAGCCTTGCTGAAGCCAGTGGCGAAGTTGCTGGCGGTGGTGGGCCGATGCGGCCGGCCTCCTCATATTCTTCCTCGACTAGCTGCCAGAAGAGTCGCTTGCACTGAGTCTGAGCCAATCGAGGTACGTGCCGTCAGTGATCTGCTGGAGGATGAGGGGGGAAATCGCAGTCGTCAGCAGCCCGCAGATGACGACGGATGACATGACGAGGAGGGGAAGGCGTGGCCTGTTCTTGCCCTTCAAAGGATGTTTCCCTGGCATCCCCCGATTGTGTCACCTGTGATTGTCTTGCTGAAGAGTGCGGTTAGCCAGAGTTCTCTGCCAATAGTGCGATAACTGACAACCCTCATGGTGTCAAACAGTCGCGGACCTCACGGGCGCTTGCTCCTCGGCGAGCGCTCCGAGGCTGTCACGCCCTGTCAAGGTGCTGCGATAGCCAGCTCTAGACCGCCCCGGAAACCACACGCGATTGATTTCCGGGGGGAGAGATTAATTGTCCATGAACTCGATCGATCTGTCCGGTGCCGCCTGGTGGAAGAGCAGCCGGAGCGCCAACAACTGCGCGTGTGTGGAAGTGGCCGTCCTGCCGGACGGTCACGTAGGCGTTCGCGACAGCAAGAACCAGGACGGCCCCGCGCTCATCTTCACCCCCGCTGAATGGGACGCGTTCATCGGCGGCGTGAAGGACGGCGAGTTCGACCTTTAGCCATACGGACCATCAACGAGCCCCGTCGGGGGAACCGCCCGCGAAGGGCGCCGGCAGACAGCTCGCGGAACGCGCGTACGGCCCGCGCCCGGAATCGGGCGCGAGCCGTACGTGAGGGGAAGGGGGTCAGAGGACGCCGAGCCCCTGGGCGACGCGCTGGCCGAGGTCCTTGTGGACGTTGGTCCAGTATTCGACCACGCGCCTCTTCATGTCGCCGGTGACCTCGGGAGCCGAGGCGTGTCCGACGATGTTGCCCACCATGTGGTCGCGGTCGACGTCAGAGAGCACGTTCTCCCACAGCGCGCGCGGCTGGGCGAAGTCGTCGTCCTCGCGGTGCCGCACGTAGGCGCTCCGGATGATCTCACCGGCGACCTGGTAGTTCTCGCCCTCGTAGAGCGAGGGGTCGGCGGCCGGGCCGCCGAAGGAGTTCGGCGCGTACAACGGGTCGCCCGGGTTGGTGAACGCCATGGCGCCGTCCTTGTTGTAGCTGTGGACGGGCGACTTGGGCCGGTTCACCGGAAGCTGCAGGTAGTTGGCGCCGATGCGGTAGCGGTGGGTGTCCGGGTAGGAGAACAGCCTGCCCTGGAGCATCTTGTCCGGGGACGCGCCGATGCCCGGCACCAGGTTGGCGGGCTCGAAAGCGGCCTGCTCGACCTCGGCGAAGTAGTTCTCCGGGTTGCGGTTCAGCACGAACCGGCCGATCGTGATCTCCGGGTAGTCGGAGTGCGGCCAGACCTTGGTGAGGTCGAACGGGTTGAACCGGTAGTCCGCCGCCTCCTCGAACGGCATGATCTGGACGTTGACCTTCCACGCCGGATGATCGCCGTTCCTGATGGCGGCGGACAGGTCGCGGATGTGGAAGTCCGGGTCCTCCGCGGTCATCGCCCTGGCCTCGGCGTCGGTGAAGTTCTCGATGCCCTGCTCGGTCTTGAAGTGGTACTTGACCCAGAACTTCTCGCCCGCCGCGTTGTACCAGAGGAAGGTGTGCGACCCGAAGCCGTGCATGTGCCGCCAGGTGCGCGGCGTCCCGCGGTCGGTCATGAGGAACGACACCTGGTGGGCCGACTCGGGCGACAGCGTCCAGAAGTCCCACTGCAGGTTGTGGTCGTGCAGGTGGTTGTCGGCGCGGCGCTTCTGCGTGTGGATGAAGTCGGAGAACTTCTGCGGGTCGCGGATGAAGAAGATCGGCGTGTTGTTGCCGACGATGTCGTAGTTGCCGTCCTCCGTGTAGAACTTGATCGCGAAGCCGCGTGGGTCGCGCGCGGTGTCGGCGCTGCCCAGCTCGCCGGCCACGGTGGAGAACCGCAGGAAGAGCTCGGTCTCCTTGCCCTTCTGGAAGAGCCCGGCCTTGGTGTACTGGCTGACGTCCTCGGTGACCTGCAGCACGCCGTACGCGCCGCCGCCCTTGGCGTGCACCACGCGCTCGGGGACCCGCTCCCGGTTGAAGTGGGCCATCTTCTGGATCAGGTAGTGGTCCTGCAGCAGCAGCGGCCCGTTGGGGCCGACGGACAGCGAGAACTCGTCGCTGGGAGCGGGGATCCCGGCGGCGGTGGTGGTGATCGGCCTGTCGGTCATGGGGCTGTCCTCCGGGGTCACTTCACTCGAGGTCACTTCATGCGTGGAAAGACGGAAAGCAGGGACATGAGGCTCAGACACGGGCGGAGTCGGACGGGACGCCGCCGGCCTCGGCCCGGCATGGGGGGCACAGGCCCCAGTAGATGACGTCCGCCTCGTCCACCAGGTAGCCGGCGTCCGACGCCGGCTCCAGGCAGGGGGCGTGTCCCACCGCGCAGTCGACGTCCGTCACTTTTCCGCAGCGGCGGCAGACGAGGTGGTGGTGGTTGTCGCCCACCCGCGTCTCGTACCGCGTCGGGCTGCCCGCGGGCTCGATGCGGCGGACGAGCCCGCCGCGCTGCAACGCGTTCAGCGAGTCGTAGACGGCTTGCAAGGACACCTGACCAACGCGTTCGCACACACCGCGATGGATGGCTTCCACGTCGAGGTGGTCGCCCTCGCTCACGGCCCGCATGATCGCGAGCCGGGCCGCGGTCACCCGCAGTCCGGCATGACGAAGGAGGCCTGCGTCGTCCACACCCCCACGTTAACAGCAAACTTGAATGATTCAAGTAAAGGAACTCTCCAAGTTATTTGCCCCACGATCTCCCGCGGGGTCCCCGGATGACGGCGGGAGATGGCATGCTCAGGTGCCGTGAGACGTCACCCCCTCGTCCTGTCCCTGTTCGGCCTTCTCGTGGCTCCCCTCCTTGTCGCGGGGTGCAGCCCGGCGGAGAGCGAGCCCGTCCCCGGCGCCTCGCGACAACCGGAGGTCAAGACCGCCACGCCGTCCGCCAAACCGCAGCGGCGGCCCTTCACGATCTCCTTCGCGGGTGACGTGCACTTCGAGGGCGTGCTGCGGAGCCGGCTGGACGCGAATCCGCGTACCGCCCTCGGCCCGATCGCCGCCGTGCTGCGCAAATCCAACCTCACCGCGCTCAACCTCGAGACGGCCATCACCACCGGAGGCACGCCCGCGCCGGGCAAGCAATTCACCTTCCGCGCCCCGGCCACGGCGTTCGCCGCGCTCAAGGCCGCCGGGGTCGACGTCGTCACGATGGCCAACAACCACGGCATGGACTACATGGAGAGCGGCCTGCGGGACACCCTCGCCGCGATCAAGTCGTCGAAGTTCCCCGTCATCGGTATCGGCGCGAACGAGACCGAGGCGTACCGGCCCTACCGCAGGACGGTCAACGGCAACCGGGTATCGATCATCGGCGCGACCCAGGTGCTCGACGAGCAGTTCATCCAGGCGTGGACCGCCTCCGGCGACAAGGCGGGGCTCGCCTCGGCGAAGAACGAGCCGCGCCTCATCCGCGCCGTACGGCAGGCCCGCAAGAACTCCGACACCGTCATCGTGTTCCTGCACTGGGGCACCGAACTGGTCAAGTGCCCGACGCCGGTGCAGCGGAGCCTGGCAGGCAAGCTGGTGGCCGCGGGGGCCGACGTGGTCGTGGGCAGCCACGCGCACATCCTGCTCGGCGGCGGTTACTCCGGTCAGGCGTACGTGCAGTACGGCCTGGGCAACTTCGCCTTCTACAACTGGGGCCCGGACACCGGGGCGACCGGCGTGCTCACCCTGACCATCAACGGCAGGAAGGTGCTCAAGGACCAGTGGACCCCCGCCAGGATCAACGGCGGCGTGCCGATTCCCGCGACGGGCGGCGCCAAGCAGCAGGCGCTCGGCGCGTACCGCGCGCTGCGCGGCTGCACCGGCCTGTCGGCCGCACCCGCCGACTCCTGACGGCGAGTACGACCGATATCTCGCCGCAAATCGGACGACTGGCTGACAACCGCTGACCACGGCGCGTGAAACAGGCAAGATAGGTGAGTGTCCAGCCGGTACGTGAGGGAAGCAGGCGGTCCCGCCATCGCCGACGAGCGCCGGGACCATGGGGATGGTGAAGGGATGTCGCCGCGCGCGTCGCATCCCGGTGAGCCGCTGCGGCGGCGTCCTTCGCAACGTCGCAGCGCCCGCAGAGTGGAACGGATGCTCGACGCCTGCGCCGAGTTGCTCGACGAGGGTGGGTACGACGCGCTGACGACCACCAGGGTGGCCGAGCGGGCCGGGGTGGCGATCGGCTCGGTCTACCAGTTCTTTCCGGACAAGAGGGCGCTCAGCCAGGCGCTGACGCGGCGCAACGTCGAGTTGTTCGTCGCGCGGGTCGGTGGTCGCTTCATGGTCGAGGACTACGCCGGCTGGTGGGACGCCGTCGACGTCATCATCGACGAGTACGTCGAGATGCACCGCAGCGTGCCCGGGTTCCGCTCGCTGCACTTCGGCGAGGTCTTCGACCTCGACCTGCTCGACTCCGTGTCCGACAACAACACCGTGATCGCCGGACGGCTCCGCGCGCTACTCCTCGCTGAATTCGGACTGGCGGACAGCGAAGATTTGGACCGTGCCATTCTCGTCGCCGTCGAGGCCGGGGACGCGGTGCTGAAGCTCGCTTTCCGGCACGACCCGGGCGGCGACCCCGGGATAGTGGCCGAAGCCAAACAGCTCGTCCGCGGATATCTGTCCCGCCAACTCGCCTCCGCCGTCTCACGAGGCGAATGACGGTGTGAGTGACGGGCGTCTGTCGTGAGGCGTCTTCCCGCACGGTGATCGACCCCGCGGCCGGCGAGTCGACGGCCGCGGGGGCCATTGGCTCAGTGCCTCGGTGGCGTGGCGCTGTGGCGCGGTGCCGGGGTTGTGCGGTGCCTCCGTGGTGCTGTGGTGCGGTGCCGGGGATGTGCGGTGCCTCCGTGGTGCTGTGGTGCGGTGCCGGGGATGTGCGGTGCCTCCGTGGTGCTGCGGTGCGGTGCCGGGGCTGTGCGGTGGTTTGGCGGTGCGGTGGCTCTGTGATGCGGTGGCTCTGTGATGCGGAGGCTCTGTGATGTGGAGGCTCTGTGATGCGGTGGCTCACTCGTGAGGGCGGCCCGGCTCGCCCGGCTCGATGGGCGCCTGGGGGCCGCTTACGGTGTGGGGGACGCCGATCGAGGGCCACAGCCCCGGGGCGGCGCCCCGGACGTATGCGGTGTTCTGCCACGACCTGGTGTGAGTGCGTGGCGGTATCGTCAGCTCCCGCGTGTCGTCCTCGCCTGCCAGGTTAGGCTGTCCCTTCTCGGCCCTCTCGGCGTGGCACCCCACCGCCGTTGCGGGTTCGACGCTCAGCTCCAGCATCTGCAGTTTGGCCTGCAGCCGGGCCAGTTCGGCATGGGCTCGGTCGAGCGCCTCGTACTGGGCGGTGACGAATCCGGCGAAACCCGGGACCACGGCGGCGAGCACCGTTGTGGAGGCGAGAGTCAGTATCACCCGCTTGGACATGCTGTAACGCTCCTCGCCGAGCTTTGGTTGGCACAGGCGTGGTGCGATATGCCCGACTATCTGCCGAGAAAAGCGCATAGTAGCCAAACGTGTACTAATTGTTGCTTTGACAATGCCTGATGTTGTCCTGCGAAAGCACGCCGAGATCGGTAGCCTCGGCTCTGTGGCACATGTGACAAATGAGCAGGTGGACCGACTGCTCGAACAGGCTCTGCTGCTCGATGACCACGGTGCCCTCGCCCGCCGCCTCGACGTGCTGGCCCAGGGGTACGAGTCGGGAGAGATGTCGAGGGCGGCGATCCTCGTGCTCGCCGCCGAGGAGTGGCGCCAGGCTGGTCAGCCCGCGACCGCTCTCGACCGCTACCAGAGCGCCGTGGAGGACGGCGGGGAGGTGCAGGTGGACCCGCGTGCCGGCATCGCCGACACGCTGTTCGAGCTCGACCGGCCCGAGGAGGCCAGGGCCGTGATCGCCGTGATCGGGGCGGGTGACTGGAATCCGGCCACCGCGCTGACCGTCGCCGAGACACTCGTGGCGTACGGCGACCTCGATGCGGCGCACGAGTGGGCCACCGAGGGCATCCGTGCCTGCGGCGCGACGGTTTCGGGCATCCGCGACTCCCTGCTCCGCACCCGCTACCGCATCCGGGTCGATCTCGGCCTGCCGGAGGACGACCTCGACGCCCTCCTCGACGTCTCCCGCTGAGTCCTCCCGGCGTCCCGGCTCCGCCTGGGTGCCTGTCCACCGTGCCTCAGGCGCGCTGCGCGCCGCGCGGTCGGTGACCGTCATGCGAAAAGGGGCCGTGGGTCACGGCCCCTTGATCCCGCTGTCGCGGTTCTTGCTGTCGTGCTCTCGCTGTCTTCCGGTTGTGCTGTCTTCGGTTCTGCCGTCTTCTGTGTCTCGGGTGGCCGAGGCCGGGCCGCGGCGGGATTGTGGCGGGTCGCTGTGGGGGGAGGCGGGGTGGAGGCGGGGCGGAGGCCGCTCACCCGGCCGGGGAGTGCGGCCGGCCGGTGTGCGCCTTCCCTGCGGGTGCTCCCGTCTCCCGCCCGGCCGCTGCGTTCCTCTGCGGCCCGGCCGCTGTGTTCCTCGTGCGGCCTGGCCGTCGTCCGCGGCCCGCGGGCCGCGAGGCCACCCTCCCGCGCCCGTCCGTGGCATACGGCGGAAGCGGGTTACGGCAGGAGCTTCTTGCCGGTGGCGGCGGCGAAGTCGGTCACCGCGCGCGTGCCCGTCGCCTTGGTGAGGGCGGCCGGGGCGGTGATGTCGTCGTTCTGCCGGCGCGCTGCCGCCTTGGGGTGCTCCCGCGGCTGCAGACGCGGCACATGCCGGCCGTCCGCCGTGTCGGGCCGCACGGCCGCCGAGGTTTCCCTCCCACGTTCGCCGTCGTGCCGCTGACGCTTGTCTTTGGCCTCCTTGCGCTCGCCCTGCGGCAGAGAGGCGTTCCGCGTGCCGGCCGAGGGCCGACCGGCCTGGCCCGCCTGGTTGGCGGTCTGGTTGGCCGCCTGCGCCGGGGCCGGGTTTCCCGGCTGCTTGTGGGGGTGCTGCGCCTTGCGGTGGCGGTGGTCCCGGGCCGGGAAGGTCTGCGTGCTCTGCTTCTGGCCCGAGGCGCCGCTCTGCGAACTGCTGTTGGTGGAGGTGCCCAGAGGTGCGGTGACGCCCTGTGGTCCCTGGTTCTGTGCCTCCGGCTTCTGCGCTCCCCGCTTGTGCGTCTCCGGCTTGTTCGTCTCCGGCTGGTGCGACACGCGGTTCTGCGACGCGGGGTTCTGCGAGACGGGGTTCTGTGACGACGCCCGGCCCTGGAGCGAGTCGCCCCGGGAGGCGGCGTCCACCGGGTCGCCTCCCGGCTTCGTGCGCCGGTGGCTCTTCTTCGGACGCTCCTGCGTGACGGGCTGCTCCCGCTCCTTGGCGGCCGGAGCGGTCCGCAGCGCCTCCTGCGGGCAGGTGCCGGTGGTGCCGGGCCTGGCCGGTGCGACGGCCAGGAGCGGCACGGTGCTCCTGCTCGGGAACAGTGTCTTGGCATCCGTGGCGGGAGCGGCGGGCGCGCGGCGTGGCGCGGGAATCGCCGTGGTGCCGGACACGGCATTGTGCACCGGGGCGGAGACCGCCTGCGCGGGTGCGGAGAGCGTCTTGGCGTCGGCGGGCAGCGCCGCCGCGCCGCCGGGCACAGCGGGAACGGCGGAAACGGCCTTGGCCTCGCCGGGCGCCGCACCGGCCACCGCGCCGGCTACCGGGCCCGGCAGCGTACGGGGGCCTGGCACGGCCGGCACCGCCGCGGGCCCCGGGACGGTCCGCGTGGTCCGCGTGGCCGTGGCGAAGCCGGTGGGAAGCGAGTTGTGCCCCTGACCGGCGGCCGCCCCGGCCGCGTCGGCGATGCTCAGCACACCCGCCGCCGGAGCGAGGGTGGACAGCCCTCCCGGGAGGTCGCGGCCTGTCACGTCATGGCTCGTGACGTCATGGCTCGTGACGTCGCGGCTTTGGGCCCGGCAGGCGTCGGCGAGCGCGCCGGCCCTCGCCATCGCCGGGCCCCCGGTCAGCCAGCTCACGCCGGCAGTGACCGCCGCAAGCGCGACGCACCGCCCTCGAATACTTCGTGATGTCCTGGACATCCACGTCCCCCTGATCGCGTACGGTAGTCCGACGAACGCCGAACGTAGCAGCGAGGGGAAAGGGCGGGGCGCGCTTGCCTCAATGGTGGGGAAGACCTTACCGAGCGGGCTTGATCTTCAACGTGTCTCCTGCCTCGTCAAAGTCGACGATTACCTCGTCGCCGTCCCGGATGGCCCCCGACAGCAACTCCCTGGCGAGCTTGTCGCCGATGGCCGACTGGATCAGCCGGCGCAGCGGGCGCGCGCCGTACAACGGGTCGTAGCCGGTCAGCGCGAGCCAGTCGCGGGCGGCGGGCGTGACGGTCAGCGTCAGCCGCCGGTCGGCCAGGCGCCGCGCGAGACGGGCGACCTGCAGGTCCACGATCTGCGACAGCTCCTCGGTGCCCAGCGCGTCGAACACGATGATGTCGTCGAGGCGGTTGAGGAACTCGGGCTTGAACGAGGCCCGCACCGCGTTCAGCACGGCCTCGCGCTTGGCCTCGCCCTCCATCGTGGGATCCACGAGGAACTGCGAGCCGATGTTCGAGGTGAGGATCAGGATCGCGTTGCGGAAATCGACGGTGCGACCCTGCCCGTCGGTGAGCCGGCCGTCGTCGAGCACCTGCAGCAGGATGTCGAAGACCTCGGGATGGGCCTTCTCGATCTCGTCGAGCAGCACCACGGTGTACGGCCTGCGCCGCACGGCCTCGGTGAGCTGGCCACCCTCCTCGTAGCCGACGTATCCGGGCGGTGCGCCGACCAGACGGGCCACGCTGTGCTTCTCGCCGTACTCGCTCATGTCGATGCGGGTCATGGCCCGCTCGTCGTCGAACAGGAACTCGGCGAGAGCCTTGGCCAGCTCGGTCTTGCCCACGCCGGTCGGGCCGAGGAACAGGAACGAGCCGGTCGGCCGATCCGGGTCGGAGATGCCGGCCCGGGCACGCCGTACGGCGTCGGAGACGGCCTGGACGGCCTCGCGCTGGCCGATCAGGCGCGAACCCAGCTCGTCTTCCATCCGCAGCAGCTTGGCGGTCTCACCCTCCAGCAGCCGCCCGGCGGGGATGCCGGTCCACGAGGAGATGACTTCGGCGATGTCGTCGGGGCCAACCTCCTCCTTCACCATCGGCTCCTCGGCCTCCGCCGTCTCGGCGGCCTTGGTGGCCTCGGCGAGCTCCTTCTCCAGGCGGGGGACGTCGCCGTACATGAGCCGGGACGCGGCCTCGAAGTCGCCGTCGCGCTGGGCCCGCTCGGCGGCGCCGCGCGCCTCGTCGAGCTGCTTTTTCAACTCGCCGACCTTGTTGAGGCCGGCCTTCTCCCGCTCCCACCGGCCGACCAGCGCGTTGAGGTCCTCCTGGCGGTTGGCCAGCTCCTCGCGGAGCTTCTCCAGGCGCTGGCGGCTGGCCTCGTCGGTCTCCTTGGCGAGCGCGAGCTCCTCCATCTTCAGGCGGTCCACGCTCCGCTGGAGCTGGTCGATCTCCACCGGCCGCGAGTCGATCTCCATGCGCAGCCGCGACATCGACTCGTCGACCAGGTCGATCGCCTTGTCGGGGAGGAAACGCGACGTGATGTACCGATCGGAGAGCGTCGCGGCGGCGACCAGGGCGCTGTCGGAGATCTGTACCTGGTGGTGGGCCTCGTAGCGGCCCTTGAGCCCACGCAGGATCGCGATGGTGTCCTCGACGGTGGGCTCGCCGACGTAGACCTGCTGGAACCGCCGCTCCAGGGCGGGGTCCTTCTCGATGCGCTCGCGGTACTCGTCGAGAGTGGTCGCGCCGATCATGCGCAGCTCACCGCGGGCCAGCATGGGCTTGAGCATGTTGCCCGCGTCCATCGCGCCCTCGGCGGCGCCCGCGCCGACCATCGTGTGCAGCTCGTCGATGAACGTCACGATCTGGCCGTTGCTTTCCTTGATCTCGGTGAGCACGGCCTTGAGGCGTTCCTCGAACTCGCCGCGGTATTTGGCGCCAGCGACCATCGCGCCGAGGTCCAGCGCGACGAGGCGCTTGTTGCGCAGGCTCTCGGGCACGTCGCCGGCGACGATCCGCTGGGCGAGGCCCTCGACCACGGCGGTCTTGCCGACGCCGGGCTCGCCGATCAGCACGGGGTTGTTCTTGGTGCGGCGCGACAGCACCTGGACGACCCGGCGGATCTCGCTGTCGCGGCCGATGACCGGGTCGAGCTTGCCCGACCGCGCCCGCTCGGTGAGATCGACGCCGTACTTCTCCAGCGCCTGGTAGGTGTCCTCCGGCGTCTCGCTGGTCACCCTGGCGTGCCCGCGGACCTTCTCGAACGCCTCCAGGAGCGCGTCGGGGGTGGCGCCCGCGGCCTTCAGCAGGTCGGCGACCTGCCCGCCGTCGGTGGCGAGCCCGACGAGCAGGTGCTCGGTCGAGACGTACTCGTCCTCGAGCTGCTTGGCCCGCTGCGCGGCGGTGTTGAGCACGGTCAGCAGCTGGCGTGAGCTGGACGGGGCGCTCACGGTGGAGCCCTGCGCCTTGGGCAGGCGGTCCAGCAGTTCCTCGGCCTGAGCGCGCACGCGCCGGGGGTCCGCCCCGACGGCCTGCAACAGCGACCCGGCGATGCCGCCGTTCTGCGCCAGCAGAGTCGTCAGCAGGTGCGCGGGCGCGACCTCGGGGTTGCCGTCCGCCGCGGCGCGCCGGACGGCCGCGGACAGGGCCTCCTGGCTTTTCTGGGTGAACTTGTAGTCCATATGTGAATGCCTCGATTCGCCGGTCAGGCAGGTGGCAGTTCGTAGCGGACCAGTGCCCGCAACATGGTGACCTCACCCCTGAGCCGTGTGACCTCCTCGCGCATGCGCATGTTCTCGGTTTCGAGCTCGAGGATGCGCTTGATGCCGGCGAGATTGATGCCGTGCTCCTGGGAGAGCCGCTGGACCTCGCGCAGCAGCACGATGTCCCTGGTGGAGTAGAGCCGCCCCCGCCCGGCCGTACGGCCGGGGCTGACGAGGCCGAGCCGGTCGTACTGGCGGAGCGTCTGCGGGTGCAGCCCGGACAGCTGGGCGGCTACGGAGATCACATAGACGGGGGTGTCGTCGGAAAGGTCGAAAAACCTGGCATCCATCGGCTCACTCGCTTCTGGCCTGCTTGATCAGTTCTTCGCGAAGGTCCGGGCCCTCGGTGGCGTTCCTGAACTCCTCGAGGGCCGCGCGGGCCTTGTCGTCGAGGTTCTGGGGCACCGTGACCTGGACGGTGACCAGCAGATCGCCCTTCGTGCCGTCCTTGCGGGAGGCCCCCCGGCCCCGCACCCGGAACGTCCGCCCGTTGGGCGTCCCCTCCGGGATGCGCAGGGTCACCGGCATCCCCCGGAGAATCGGCACCTTGATCTCGGCGCCGAGCGCGGCCTCGGGGAAGGTGACGGGGACCGTGACGGTCAGGTTCTCCCCGCTGCGCCCGAACACGGGGTGCGGCTTGACGTGGACCAGCACGTAGAGGTCGCCGGCCGGGCCGCCGTTCTCACCGGGCGCGCCCTTGCCCTTGATCCTGATGCGCTGGCCGTCGCCGACTCCGGCCGGGATGCGGGCCTGGATCGTACGGGTGCTCTTGCCGCGCCCGCTGCCGTCGCAGACGGGGCAGGGGTCGTCGACCACCAGGCCCCGGCCGCGGCAGTCACGGCACGGCTCGGAGAAGGCGAAGTTGCCGAGGTTGCGGCTGGCCGCCCCGGTTCCCTCGCAGGTCGGGCAGACCCGCGGCGTGGTGCCCGCCTTCGCCCCCGTGCCGCCGCAGGCGGTGCAGGCGGCCGAACTGGTGAGCCGGAGTGACACGGTCGTGCCGTCGACCGCCTCGCCGAAGGCGAGCGTCACCTCCGACTCGACGTCCTGGCCGCGCCGGGGACGGGCGGTCGTCGTGCGCGTGCCCGCGCCGCCCCGGTTGAACAGCCCCCCGAACAGGTCCCCGATCCGCTCGCCCGATCCAGAGCCGCCGAACAGGTCGCCCAAGTCGAAGTTGAAGCCGCCGCCGGCACCGCGTGGGCCGCCCGCCCCCGAGAAGCCGCCCACGCCCGACCCGAACAGGGTGCGCGCCTCGTCGTACTCCTTGCGCCGCTTGACGTCGGACAGCACGTCGTACGCCTCGGAGACCTCCTTGAACTTCTCCTCGGTCTCCTTGTTGCCCGGGTTGGCGTCGGGGTGGTACTGCCGGGCGAGCTTGCGGTACGCCTTCTTGATCTCTTCGGCGCTCGCGGTCTTGGGCACACCAAGGACGGCGTAGTAGTCCTTTTCCAAGTAGTCCTTGGTGCTCATCTATCGCTTCCTTCGCACGAAAGGGGGAGTGAATCGGTGTCTCTCCCGATCTTCGCCGATCGGGAGAGACCTCGCGGTTTCAGTTCTCGTCCGGCCCGTCGGACGAACCGTCCGCGCCGGACTCACCGGAGCCGGCCGCCGTCTGCTCCGGCGCCGCCTCCTCGCTCGGCTCGGCCACGGCCACCCGGGCGGCGCGCAGGATCCGGTCGTTGATCCGGTAGCCCGGCTGCAGGATCTCGACGCACGTGGGCTCGGTCACCTCGGCCGAGTAGCTGTGCAGCAGGGCCTCGTGCACGGTCGGGTCGAAGGGGTCGCCCTTCGCGCCGTACACGGTCAGGCCCAGCTTGCCGACGGCCGCCTCCAGCGACTCGCTCACCTTCGCGAAGCCGCCGGTCAGCTCGCCGTGGTCGCGGGCGCGGCCGATGTCGTCGAGCACCGGCAGCAGCTCGGTGAGCACGCTCGCGACGGCCTGCTCCCTGACGGCGATCCGGTCGCGCTCGACCCGCTTGCGGTAGTTGCTGAACTCCGCCTGGAGCCGCTGAAGGTCGGCGGTGCGCTCGGCGAGCAGGCCCGTCGCGGACCCCTCGGCGGGCGCGGCCGTCTCCGTCCCCTGGTCCCCGGGGGCGGTCTCGGACGTGCCCCCGTCGGACTCACGGGCCTTGCCGGTCTCCGGGTCGATCTTGCGGTTGTCGCGGATCACCGGCTCCTCCTCGGGGCCGTTCTCACGCGGGCTCACTTGCGGCCGCCCTCCCGCTCGTCGTCGACGATCTCGGCCTCGACGACGTCCTCGTCGGCCTTCGCCTGCGCGCTATCGGCGCCCTCGGCGCCCGCGCCGGCCGCGGCGCCCTCGGCGCCGGCCTGGGACTGGGCGTAGATGGCCGAGCCCATCTTCTGGCTGACCGTGGCGAGCTTCTCGGCGGCGGTGCGGATGACGGGGACGTCGGTGCCCTCCAGCGCCTTCTTCAGCTCGGCGAGCGAGTCGTTGACCTCGGTCTTCACGTCGGCCGGGACCTTCTCGTCGTTCTCGCGGAGGAACTTCTCCGTCTGGTAGGCCAGGGCGTCCGCGTTGTTGCGGACCTCGGCCTCCTCACGGCGCTTCTTGTCGTCCTCGGCGTAGGACTCCGCCTCGCGCATCATCCGCTCGATGTCGTCCTTGCCCAGGGCCGAGCCGCCGGTGATGGTCATCGACTGCTCCTTGCCCGTGCCGAGGTCCTTCGCCGAGACGTTCACGATGCCGTTGGCGTCGATGTCGAAGGTGACCTCGATCTGCGGGATGCCACGCGGGGCCGGGGCGATGCCGGTCAGCTCGAAGGTGGCCAGCTTCTTGTTGTACGCCGCGATCTCACGCTCGCCCTGGTAGACCTGGATCTGCACCGACGGCTGGTTGTCCTCGGCCGTGGTGAAGACCTCCGAGCGCTTGGTCGGGATCGTCGTGTTGCGCTCGATGATCTTGGTGAAGATCCCGCCCTTGGTCTCGATGCCCAGGCTGAGCGGGGTGACGTCGAGCAGCAGGACGTCCTTGACCTCGCCCTTGAGGACACCGGCCTGGAGCGCGGCGCCGATGGCCACGACCTCGTCCGGGTTCACGCCCTTGTTGGGCTCCTTGCCGCCGGTCAGCTCCTTGACCAGGTCGGACACGGCCGGCATACGGGTGGAGCCGCCGACCATGACCACGTGGGCGATGTCGGAGACCTTGATCCCCGCGTCCTTGATGACCTGGTTGAAGGGGCCCTTGCAGCGCTCGAGCAGGTCGGCGGTGATCCGCTGGAACTCCGCCCGGGTCAGCTTCTCCTCGAGGTGCAGCGGGCCCTCGGAGGAGGCGGTGATGTAGGGCAGGTTGATCGTGGTCTCGGTCTGGGCCGACAGCTCGATCTTGGCCTTCTCGGCCGCCTCGCGCAGGCGCTGGAGGGCCATCTTGTCCTTGGACAGGTCCACGCCGTGCGCGTTCTTGAAGCGGGTCACCAGCTCGTCGACGACGCGCTGGTCCCAGTCGTCGCCACCGAGGTGGTTGTCACCGCTGGTGGCCTTGACCTCGACGAAACCGTGCCCGTCCTCCTGGCCGACGTCGAGCAGGGACACGTCGAAGGTGCCGCCGCCGAGGTCGAAGACCAGGATGGTCTGGTCCTTCTCCTTGTCGAGGCCGTAGGCCAGGGCCGCGGAGGTGGGCTCGTTGATGATGCGCAGCACGTTGAGGCCCGCGATCTGACCGGCCTCCTTGGTGGCCTGCCGCTGGGCGTCGTTGAAGTACGCCGGGACGGTGATCACCGCATCGTTGATCTTCTCGCCCAGGTACGCCTCCGCGTCCTGCTTGAGCTTTTGCAGGACGAAGGCGCTGATCTGCTGGGGCGTGAACTTCTTGCCGTCGATCTCGATCGACCAGTCCGTGCCCATGTGGCGCTTGACCGAGCGGATGGTCCTGTCGACGTTGGTCACCGCCTGCCGCTTGGCGACCTCGCCGACGAGAACCTCTCCGTTCTTCGCGAACGCGACCACGGACGGCGTGGTCCGCGAGCCCTGAGCGTTCGCGATGACCGTGGGCTCGCCGCCCTCGAGGATCGAGACGACGGAGTTGGTCGTCCCCAGGTCGATACCTACCGCACGTGCCATGAGTACGTCCTTGTAGTCAAAGTTGAGTCGGTCAGACTCAAATACTGGAGCCCCGTGGGGGTTCTGTCAAACAGCTTGAGTCTATGGGGCTCAACCCTGAGACGCGCGGGTTTGTTCCCTTCATCCGCGAACCCGTGCGAACCGTCCTGCCTGCCTCGCGGCGGGCGGCCCGCACGCCGCCCGTCCGCCCGGCCTATTTGGCGCCGTCCACGATCTTCCGTGCGTCGAGCGGGGCCTTGAGGTGCACCTTCGTGGTCTTGAGGATCGCGATCGCGATGCAGACGGCGTCGGGTGATCGCCTGTCCTGTCCCTCGTACAGGGTGACGGTGACCTCGCGCGCGCTCTCGGTCACCTCGACGCGGTCGAGCACGGTGCAGGGCTCCACTCCGGACCACCACACGACGTCGAGGGACCGGCCGTCGGCCGCGGGAGTGGCGCTCTCCCACGGCACCTTCCGGGGATGCAGGGTGGGCCCGGCCGGGGCCACGGGAGACGGAGTGCCGCTCGGCGCGCCTGACGGGGCCGCCGGCGCGCCGGTGGCCTTGTCCGGAGCCTGGACCGGCGGGCGAGAGGGGTGATCGGCCCCGGCGCCGGAGGGGGAGCCCTCCGGCTGCTCGGGTGAGGCCGAGGTGGAGGAGGTTCCCCCGCAGGCGACGGCCAGGAACAGCAGGGCCACGAGCCAGAGCTTTCTCATGTCCCTTACACGGTTGTAAAGGGACCCGGGTTCACCCGCCGTGACCGTCCAGCGCACCCTCGGAACGCTCCCTCGGCGCGCCCGGCGCGCAGGGGTGCCCCGCCGGTGCGCTCGGAGAAGGGAACACCCGCTCCGGGGAGGGAACACGCGCTCCGAGGAGGAACCGGTGCGGCCGTGACCGGCCCCCGGGGCCGCGGTCCCGATGTGACCGGCTGTGCGCGCCGGCGCCGGTCACGCGCTCGTGCGTTGACGCGCCGGAGTCGCCGGGCTAATTTCAACACATGATGAATTTATCGGGTCCCGCGATCGCCGTACGGGATCTGCGGGTGTCGAGAGGCGGGACCGAGGTCCTGCACGGCCTCTCCTTCGAAGTGCCGCGGGGGCAGGTCACCGGCCTGCTCGGGCCGAGCGGCTGCGGCAAGACGACGCTGATGCGCGCGATCGTCGGCGTCCAGACGGTGGCCGGCGGCGAGGTGCGCGTACTCGGCGAACCGGCCGGGAGCGCGGGCCTGCGGCGCAGGATCGGCTACTCCACCCAGAGCCCGGCCGTCTACCGCGACCTGACCGTGCTGGAGAACCTGCGTTACTTCGCGGCGGTGCTCGGAGCGCCGAAGGACGACCCCGAGCGGGTGCTGACGGAAGTGGGGCTCACCGGTGCCGCCCACAAGCTCGGGTCCACGCTCTCGGGCGGACAGCTGGGCCGCGCCGGGCTCGCCGTGGCCCTGCTCGGCCGTCCGGAACTGCTCGTGCTGGACGAGCCGACGGTCGGACTCGACCCCGTGCTGCGGCAGGAGCTGTGGGCGCTCTTCCGGCGCCTGGCCGAGGGCGGCGCCACGCTCCTGGTCTCCAGCCACGTCATGGACGAGGCCGCGCGGTGCGAGCGGCTCATCGTGCTGCGGCAGGGGGAGATCCTCGCCGACGACACCCCCGGCGGCCTGCGTGCTCACACGCGCACCACCGATCTGGAGGAGGCGTTCCTGCGCCTGATCGAGAAGAGGGCGGCGGCATGAGCAGGCGAAGCGGGCGAACCGACAGGCGCAGTGCGGTGCGCGGGGTGCTCGATTGCGCGCCTCCCGCGCGACCCGGCTCCGGGCCGAAGGCGAGGAGGTGACATGAGTATCGCGATCACCCTCGCCACCGCCCGGCGGATCATGAGTCAGCTTCACCACGACCGGCGCACGGTCGCGCTGATGGTGCTGGTGCCGACGCTGGTGATGATCCTGCTCTACTACGTGATCGACGACGCGCGGTCGTTCGGCCGCTGGGCGCCGATCCTGCTGTGTGTCTTCCCCTTCCTGGTGATGTTCCTCATCACGTCGATCGCGACCCTGCGCGAGCGTACGTCGGGGACGCTGGAGCGGCTCATGGCGATGCCGCTCGGCCGGCTCGACCTCCTCCTCGGGTACGGTCTCGCGTTCGGGCTGGCGGCGTGCGCCCAGGTGGCGCTCGCGCTGGCCGTCTCCCTCACCTGGCTGGGCCTGGACCTGCCCGGCCCGCTGTGGCCGCTGGTGCTCGTCGCTCTGCTCAACGCCCTGCTCGGCACCGCGCTCGGCCTGCTGTGCAGCGCGTTCGCCCGTACGGAGTTCCAGGCCGTGCAGTTCATGCCGATCGTCATGCTTCCCCAGATCCTGCTCGGAGGGATCCTCGTGCCTCGCGGCCAGATGGCGAGCGTGCTCGAATGGATCTCGGACGTGCTGCCCATGTCGTACGCGATCGAGGCGATGGGGCACGCGATCGCGGACTCCGGGCAGGGCGCCGAGTTCTGGCGCGACGTCGTCGTGGTGGCGGGGTCGGCCGTGCTCGCCCTCCTGCTCGGCGCCGCCACGCTGCGCCGGCGTACGCCGTGAGAACCCGTGCCCCGGCACCCCGCGTCCCGAGACCCGGAGAAGGCAGGGCCCCGGCCGGGAATCGGCCGGGGCCCGCGGGAGAGGGGGTGTCAGCGCTCGCCGGGCACCCAGTCGTCACCCTGCACGGGGACGGCCGACTGCAGCGCGGTCACCGGGGCGGGCGGAACGGGGTCGGGGAACGGCGCGCAGTGCGCGTCAGGCCCCGGCCGGCTCATCGGGAGCGTGCCGTCGGTCAGGTACGCCTTCCAGATGCCGTCGACGCACGCGTCGCCGCGGCCGGTCAGGCCGTGGTTGCCGCCGCCGTCCATGACCACCAGGCGTGAGTTCGGGAAGCGCCTGTGCATCTCGACCCCGCCCTCGTACGGCGTGGCGCCGTCCTTGGTGTCCTGGAAGATCAGCGCGTCCTTGACCCGGCGGCCGTCGATGTGCGGCTCGTGCCCGCCGCGCACGGGCCAGAAGGCGCACTGCGCGTTATACCAGGCGTTGCCCCAGCTCAGGAACGGCGCCTCGCGGTACGACAGCCACATGTCGCGGTGCCATCTCGCCCAGTCGCGCGGCCAGTTGGCGTCGGAGCACTCGACGGCCGAGTAGACGGCGAACCCGTTGTCGTCGCCGCTGGAGTCGCCGTACGTGCCGTAGGCGGCCAGCAGCGGGGCCGTCTCGCCGGCGGTGAAGTAGCGGGACAGCGCGTTCGCCAGGAGGGGCCAGCGGGTCTTGAGGTAGCCGCCCGCCAGATAGGTGTCGTCGAACTCGTCCGGCCCGACCCTGCCCTCGGCCGGGGTGTCCTTCAGCCTGGCGCGGGCCGTGTAGAACGCCTGCTCCACCTCCCTGGCCGTCGTGCCGAGGTGATAGGTGTCGTCGAATCTGGCGATCCAGGCGAAGAAGTCCTTGGCACGGCCCTCGAAGGCGCGGTTCTGGTCGATGTTGGCCTCGTACCACACCCGTGAGGGGTTGACGTTGCTGTCGAGCACCAGGCGGCGAACCCGGGAGGGGAACAGCGTCGCGTACGTCGCGCCGAGATAGGTGCCGTAGGAATAGCCGACGTAGCTGATCTGCTCCTGGCCGAGGGCCTTGCGGATCTGGTCCATGTCCGTGGCCGCGTCGGTCGTGGTCATGTTCTTCAGCAGGTCCCCGTAGGTCCTGCCGCACGCCTCGGCGTACGCGCGGGAGCGCTGGGCCCAGGCCAGCTCCTCGGTGATGGTGGAGGGCACGTAGTCGGGCCGTACCGGATCGGAGAAGTGTGGATCGCAGCTCAGCGAGGGCTCGCTGGAGCCGACGCCGCGCGGGTCGAAGCCGATCAGGTCGTACTGGGCGGCGAGGGCGGCGCCCAGCCGGCTCTCCATGACCGCGGGGTACGCCAGGCCGCCGGCGCCGGGTCCGCCGGGGTTGAACAGGAGCGCACCCTGGTAGTGAGCGGTGTCCGTCGCCTTCTTGCGGGAGACGGCGATCCTGATCGTCCGGCCCCGGGGGTGGGTGTAGTCGAGCGGGACCTCGACCGCCGCGCATTCGATGCCGCCGGGCAGGCCCTCGCACTGCGTCCACCGCGGCGCGGGCGGCGTGTAGTCGGAGGCCTGGGCCGCACCGGCCGCGGGTGGCGCGACCAGCGCTCCACTCAGACCCAGGCCGGCGATGGCCAGCGCTACGAGGATCTTCTTCACGTGAACCCCTTCGACGCCGACGGCCCCTTCGTTGAAACCGACTTATGGCATCTTGGGTAGATCATCCGGATAAAGACGGTGCAAAGCGACAGGCGTCGGCGGTTGGTTGCGAAACCGCAACATTTCCCGTCGCCGGATCTTGACGCCGGGTGTCGGAACCGCGCGTGCGGCGGGCCGGTAAGCTGCGTGGAGATCCCGGCCACGCCCAGAAGAGGTGCAGGAATGATCGCGATTCTCGGGACCGGAAAGATGGGCGAGGCCCTGCTCTCCGGGCTGGTACGCGCCGGTCTGCGACCGGACGAGATCATGGCCACGGCCCGCAGGCCCGAGCGCGCCGAGGCGCTGCGCGAGCGGTACGGCGTGCGCGTGGTGAGCAACGCCGAGGCCGCCAAGCTGGCCGAGACGCTGATCCTCGCCGTCAAGCCGCAGGACATGGACGCGCTGCTGACCGAGGTCTCCCCGCACGTGGCCGCCGACCGGCTGGTGATCTCGGCGGCCGCCGGCATCACGACCGCCTTCGTGGAGGCGAGGCTCGGGGACGGTGTGGCGGTCGTCAGGGTCATGTCGAACACGCCCGTCCTCGTGGACGAGGCCATGAGCGTGATCTCGGCCGGGGCGCACGCCTCGGAGGAGCACCTCAAGCGCACCGAGGCGCTGCTCAGCCCGGTGGGCAAGGTGCTGCGCATCCCCGAGAAGCAGCAGGACGCCGCCACCGCCCTGTCCGGCAGCGGCCCGGCCTACTTCTTCTACCTGGTCGAGGCCATGGTCGACGCCGGGATCCTGCTGGGCATGCCGCGGGCCGCCGCCCTCGACATGGTCACCCAGTCGATCGTCGGGGCGGCGATCATGCTGCGTGACTCGGGGGAGCACCCGGTGATCCTGCGTGAGGCCGTGACCTCACCGGGAGGCACCACGATCGCCGCCATCGCCGAGCTGGAGCGTCACAAGGTGCGGGCCGCGTTCCTCGACGCCATCGAGGCGGCGTGCGAGCGCAGCCGCCGTCTCGCCGCCGGCTGACGCACGGCGTCCCGGCGGCCGGGCGGCGTTCGCGGCTCGCGCCCAGGCCGCCATGCGGTGATCGAAATGTGCCCGATCACTCGTTGACCGTTCCTTTACCATTGGCCGGGTGACGCCTCGTCGCGGGATCGTCCCGCTTCTCGCCGTCCTGCTCGCCGCCGGGTGCTCGTCGACCGAACCTCCGAAAGCCCAGGTGGCGACGGTCACCAAGACCACCGTCAGCGAGGTCGTCGAGGCCCCGGCGACGGTCGGCGCGCGTGCGACGGCCACGTTGACCGCCCCCGCATCCGGCACGGTCGCCCGTCTGTACGTCCAGGACGGCGACACGGTGAAAAAGGGCCAGATCATCGCCAAGATCAGCTCTCCCCAGGCCAAGCGGCAGCTGTCGGCCGCGCGGAAGGCCGACAGCCAGGCCGCCCGTCCCGTGTCCTTCGGCGGCGCTCCGGTGAGCGTACGGCTGCCGCGCCTGCGGCTGCCGGCCTCGTTCGACGCGAAGGTCGCCACGTCCTTCGCCCGGGCCAGGAAGGCGGCCAGGTCGGTCGGCGACCGCACGGTCAGGGCCCGGCTGCTGGCCGCGATCGACGCCGCGGAGAAGCGCCAGAGGGCCGAGCGGCGGGCGCTCGGGGCGGTGCTCGACGGGCTCACCCGTTCGATTGACCAGACGCTGTCGCAGGTGAGCGGCCAGGTGAGCGCGGGGATGAGCGGGCTGAGCGCGTCCATGGCGTCGCTGCGGGCGGCGTCGAGGTCCCAGACCAGAGCGGCCGTGCGCGCGGCGGAGCAGACCGTGGACGCCTTGGTCGTCAAGGCGCCCTTCGGCGGGATCGTCACGCTCGGCGGCGCTTCCTCCGCCGGCGGCGCCGCCGGTCTCGACGCGCTGGTCTCGCAGCTGCCGGCCGGGTTGTCCGGCCTGACGGGGGCGGGCCAGGCGGGAGCCGCCGCGGCCGCCCCCGCGGGCCGTTCCGGCGGGACGATCGCCACCGGCGTTCCGGTGGCCGCGGGTGATCCGATCGTCACCGTGACCGACGTGTCCGTGCTCACGCTGTCCGCCGATGTGGACGAGACCGACGTGCTGCTGGTCCGCAAGGGCACGCCCGCCGAGGTCGAGTTCGACGCGGTGACCGGCGGGACGTACACCGCCACCGTGACCGGCGTCGGGGTCGCCCCCAAGGAGGGCGCGACCGGCGGGGTCAGCTATCCCGTACGGCTGCGCCTGGGGCGGGGCTCCTACGACGACGGCGGCGCGGCCCCCGCGCCCAAACCCGGGATGAGCGCCGTGGTGCGGCTCGCCGTACGGCGGTCGGAGAACGCCACCGCCGTGCCCGCTTCGGCGGTCGTCACGAGCGGCCGGGAGATGATCGTGTGGGCGGAGCACGGCGGGAAGGCCGAACGGCGGGTCGTCCGGCTGGGCGCGCAGGGCGACGCGGTCGTGGAGATTCTGAGCGGGGTGTCCCCCGGCGAGCGCGTGGTGGTCAGGGGCGCCGACACCGTGCGCCCCGGCCAGTCTCTGACGTGAGCCGCGACGACGGCCCCGGCACGCCCGCCACGCGGCCGATGCCGGGACCGGCATCGGGACCGGCCGGGGCGCCCGCCACACGGCCGGCACCTGAGCCGATCGGGGCGGCGGCGCCGGCGTTCGAGGCGATCGGCCTCACCCGCTCCTACCGGCTGGACGGCGGGGTGCTTGTCGACGCGCTGCGCGGGGTGGACCTGCGCATCGGGCAGGGGGAGTTCGCGGCGATCGTGGGCCCGTCGGGCTCGGGCAAGTCCACGCTGATGCACCTGCTCGGCTGCCTCGACCGGCCGACCTCCGGCACGCTGCGGGTGAACGGCGTGGACGTGGCGACGCTCGACGACTCCGGGCTGGCCGACCTGCGCAACCGCACGATCGGCTTCGTGTTCCAGTCCTTCCACCTGCTGGCCCGCACGTCCGCGCTCGACAACGTGGCGCTGCCTCTGGTCTACCGGGGCGTGTCCCGGGCCGAGCGCCGGGAGCGGGCCAGGGCGGCGCTGGAGGCGGTCGGGCTCGGCCACCGGCTCACCCACCGGCCGTCCCAGATGTCCGGCGGCGAGCAGCAGCGGGTGGCCGTAGCCCGCGCGCTGGTGGGCGACCCCCGGGTGGTGCTGGCCGACGAACCCACCGGCAACCTCGACACCCGCAACGGCGAGGAGGTGATGAGCCTGCTCGAACGGCTCAACGAGGGCGGCGTCGCCGTCGTCCTCGTCACCCACGACGCCGAGGTCGCCGCCCGGGCCCGGCGTCAGATCCACGTACGGGACGGTCGGGTGGAGCTCGACAGATGAGGACCCTGTCATGAAGACGGCCGAGGCGTTGCGCATGGCGGTGGACGCGCTGCGGGTCAACCGGCTGCGCAGCACGCTGACCATGCTCGGCGTGATCATCGGCGTGCTCTCGGTCGTGATCCTCGTCGCCATCGGCACCGGGGCCAAGAACGCCGTCGAGCAGGAGATCGCGGGGCTCGGCAGCAACATCATCCTCGTGGTTCCCGGCCAGGTGGGGCTGGGCGCGGCCCCCACGCAGAGCCGCCTCGACCTGGCCGACGTCGCGTACGTGCGGCGCATGGTCGGCGACCCGTCGAAGGTGACGGTGGCGGTGAACTCCGGCGAGCCGGTCCGGGTGGGCCGCGTGGAGGTGTTCGCCACGCTGACCGGGACCGACGAGAACATGCCGCACGTCTTCGACCGGCCGCTGCGCCGAGGGCGCTACCTCAGCGAGACCGACGTGGACACGCGGCGGCGGGTGGTGATCCTCGGCGCGGAGGTCGCGGCCAAGCTGTTCGGGGACGTCGATCCGATCGGCCGCCAGGTCACGATCGCCGGGGTGCGGTTCCGGGTGATCGGCGTCTACGAGACCGTCGGAGCCACGTTCGGGGTGGCGCGGGACCAGGAGGTGCATCTGCCGGTCACCACCGCCCAGCGGCTGCTCGGGCTGCCGAGGATCAACGGCATCGCCGTCGGCGCCTCCGGCCCGGACGAGATCGAACCGCTGCGGCAGCGGGTCGTGGCCGCGCTGGGCGCTCGCTACCCGGGCGAGAAGTTCTCGGCCGTCACGCAGACCCAGCTGCTCGGCACGATCGGCACGGTCCTCGGCATGCTGACCGGCGTGCTGGCCGCGATCGCGGGGATCTCCCTGCTGGTGGGGGGCGTCGGGGTGTCCAACATCATGCTGGTCAGCGTCAGGGAGCGGACCAAGGAGATCGGCCTGCGCAAGGCCCTCGGCGCCAGAGGCCGGGACGTCCTCGGCCAGTTCCTGATCGAGGCCGTGCTGCTGACCACGATCGGCGGCGCGATCGGCATCCTGACCGGGGTCGGCGGGGCGCTGCTGATCCAGGCGGTCTCGCCGGTGCCCGCGTCGATCACCTGGTGGTCGATCGTGCTCGCCTTCGGGGTCTCCGCGGCCGTGGGCGTGTTCTTCGGCGTGGCCCCCGCCCGGCGGGCGGCCAGGCTCGATCCCGTCGTCGCGCTGCGTACGGACTGATCGGCGTACGGACTGATCGGGCCACGGACTGACGGGCTGTGACGCCCGGGTGGACGCCTGTCACCGATCGTGCGATAGCGTCACGGCATGAGTCAGGCGGTGCGGGTCGTCTGGGACGACGCTCTGGTTTCATACGATTTCGGGCCCGGCCATCCGCTCGCGCCCGTACGCGTCGAGCTCACCATGGCGCTCGCGCGCGATCTGGGCGTGCTCGACGCCGCCGCGACGATCGGCTGCCTCCCCGCCACCGAGGACGAGATCGCGCTGGTGCACGACCGCGACTACATCGAGGCGGTCAAGACCGTCTCCAAGGACGGCCGTCCGGACCTGCGCTACGGACTCGGCACCGAGGACAACCCCGCCTTCGTGGGTGTCCATGAGGCGTCCGCCCTGGTCACGGGCGCGACGCTGGCCGCCGCGAGGGCGGTGTGGTCGGGCGGGGCCGAGCACGCGGTCAACGTCGCGGGCGGGCTGCATCACGCCATGCCCGGCGCCGCCAGCGGCTTCTGCGTCTACAACGACCCGGCCGTCGCCATCGCGTGGCTGCTGTCGCAGGGCGCGACCAGGATCGCGTACGTGGACGTGGACGTGCACCACGGCGACGGCGTTCAGGCGGCGTTCTACAACGACCCGAGAGTGCTCACGATCAGCCTGCACGAGAGCCCGCGCACGTTGTTTCCCGGCACCGGTTTTCCCGAGGAGACCGGCGCGGAGGGCACCGCGGTCAACGTGGCCCTGCCGGCCGGGTGCGGCGACACCGGCTGGCTGCGCGCCTTCCACGCGGTGGTCCCGCCGCTGCTGCGCGCGTTCGCGCCACAGATCCTGGTCACCCAGCAGGGCTGTGACAGCCACGCCCTCGACCCGCTGGCCCATCTCATGCTCAGTGTGGACGGCCAGCGCATGGCCTACGCGGAGCTGCACCGGCTGGCCCACGAGACCGCCGGCGGCCGGTGGATCGCGGTGGGCGGCGGTGGATACGAACTGGTCCAGGTCGTGCCGCGGGCGTGGACCCATCTGATCGCCGAGGCGCTGGGGCGCCCCGTCGAACCGTCGACCGCCACACCGGCGACCTGGCGGACGTACGTGCGGGAGCGCACCGGGGAGATACCGCCTTTGACCATGACAGACGGCCGTCATCCGCAGTGGCGGGACATCTCGGGAGGATACGATCCAGCGGACGCCGTCGACCGTGCCGTCATCGCGACCAGGAAGGCGGTGTTCCCCTTCCACGGGCTGGACCCCATGCCCTGAGAAGGACGGAATCACGCCGAGCCGAGGAGCGCTGTACCTGTCGTGACCGCACCACCACCCTCTCGAGCCGAACTGCGCGATCACCTCGTCCGGACCGCCATCGCGGGTGACGTGGCGACAAGTCGTGAGAACAACCTCGATCACTACCGGTCGCTCGCGCTGCGCGACCCGCACTACCTGTTCGGGCTCACCTTCGAGGGCGAGTGGTCCTACCACGAGGTGCTGGCGCTCATGGCCGCCAAGGCGGGCGTGGTGGCCGATCCCGGACATCGCGAGGGCCCCGACACCATCGACCCCGAGCGGACCATCGACGCCGTCGAGGAGATGGGCGAGCGCATCGCCAAGGTCCTGCGGCGGGGTTCGCCCCGGATCGTGGTCGCCACCGGCCACCCGACCGGTCTGCTCACCATGCACCTCGCGCTGGCACGGTTCCTCGCGGAGAACGGGGCGACGCTGCTGCTTCCCGCCGAAGGGTGGACGTACGTCGGCGGTCTCGGCCGCCGCAGGCGGATCCGCTACCTCGACGGCGTGGCGATGCTGGAGGACCGGGGCACGTTCGTGCACACCCACGACGCGGCGCCGATGGAGGCGATGCTGGCCGAGGAGCGGCCCGACCTCGTGATCGCCGACCACGGCTGGGCGGGAGCCGCGGGCGAGGCCGGGGTCGAGACCGTGGGCTTCGCCGACAGCAACGACCCGGCGCTGTTCGTGGGCGAGGCCGAGGGGAAGATCGCCGTCACCGTTCCCCTGGACGACAATGTGCTGCCGCGCTTCTACGCTCCGTTGACGGCGTACCTGCTCGCGCAGGTCTCCCGTAGCCTCTGACTCCCCTTCCGGACCTCCCAAACCGGGCATTTCGCGCCCACTTTTGGGGCTCTGTGCCGACCGTTTGCCAACTTTTTCGTGTGCCTGGGCGACTCTGATGTGAGAGAAGTTGGTCCGTTCCAGGATTGGGGCGAGGGGCACGGCCCGGCTGCTGCCAGCAATTTTTCCGGTTTTGACGGCACTTGGCTCTGATGACTGGTGGAATGAGGGGTTTGCCTAGTCGGAGTCCGGACTTACGCTGACGGCAGTACACGTGCGTGAGCAATGGCACCAGTGGGGATAACCCGGAAACACGTGCGGAAGAGGCGTCCGATGGGTGCAGGCGAAAGACCTCTCAGCGAGGTGAAGTTCTTGACGGTGGCCGAGGTGGCGACCGTCATGCGGGTGTCCAAGATGACCGTGTACCGGCTCGTGCACTCGGGGGAGTTACCGGCCATCCGTGTCGGCCGGTCCTTCAGAGTGCCTGAGCAGGCGGTGCACGACTACTTGCGGGACGCGTTCATCGAAGCGGGATGAACCGCCCCGGAGGTCATGCTTGACGGCGGCGTGGCCGACTCCCTGCCGACGCGGGGTCCCCCGGGGGAGCGATCTACCACGGATCGCCGGTAGTCTGTTGAGCCGGTGTGCGCTCGCGCGCCGGTTTGACAGACACACCTTCACCTGGGGGTCCCGTGGGCTCTGTGATCAAGAAGCGCCGTAAGCGCATGGCCAAGAAGAAGCACCGCAAGCTGCTGAAGAAGACCCGTATCCAGCGGCGTAACAAGAAGTAGCCGAGACGGAGCGCGCACCGGTCCCCAGGGACCGGGCGACCGTGAACACGCACATCCCCGGCGAGGCGTCGATGACTCGTACTGTGCTTGTCACCGGTGTCTCCGGTCACATCGGCGCTCGTGTGGCGATCGCGCTCGCGGCCGATCCGGAGGTCGACCGGGTTATCGGCGTGGACACGGCACCGCCGCCATCCCCGGCCGGGGAGGACGGCGCGGTGCTCGGCCGCACCGAGTTCGTGCGGGTCGCGTTGCGCAGTCCCGACCTGGGCAAGGTCATCAGGGACGCCGACGTCGACACCGTCGTGCACCTCAGTCTGGTCAGCGGCCCCGGCGTCGAGTCGGGCGGCCGGCCGGCCATGAAGGAGCACAACGTCATCGGGACGATGCAGCTGCTCGCGGCGTGTCAGCGCTCCGCCACGGTGCGCCGAGTGGTCGTGCGGTCCACCACGGCCGTGTACGGCTCCTCGCCGCACGCTCCGGCCGTGTTCACCGAGGACACCATGCCGGTCGAGGCGTCCCATCACGGCTACGCCAGGGACGCCACAGAGGTCGAGACCTACGTGCGGGGCTTCGCCCGGCGCAGACCCGACGTGACGACGACGACGTTGCGGTTCGCCACCCTCATGGGACCGACCGTCGACTCGCCCCTGACGCGGTACTTCTCCCAGCCGGTGCTGCCCACCGTGCTGGGCTTCGACCCCCGGCTGCAGTTCGTCCACGAGGACGACGCGGTCGAGGTGCTGTGCCGTACGTCACGGGCCGACCACCCGGGAGTGTTCAACGTCGCGGGCGACGGCGTGCTGCTGCTGTCCCAGTGCGTGCGGCGGACGGGCCGGCCGGTGATCCCGATGCCGTCTCCCGCCTTCCGCCTGGTCAGCGGGCTCGCCCGGGGAGCGCGGCTGGTGGACTTCTCACCCGAGCAGCTGTCGCTCATGAGCCACGGCCGCGCGGTGGACACCACCAGGCTCGCCGCCGAGCTCGGCTGGCGGCCGAAGTACAGCACGGCGGCCGCGTTCGACGACTTCCTCCGATCACGTGGCGGCCCCGGCGAGCTGCCGCGCGCCGTGGTCGACTGGCTGACCGAGGTCGTGACGAAACGGTGACCGGCATGGACGACTTCCGCGACTGGCGCCCGGATGGGAGCCCATATGGGGGCACGGCCGACGAACGGCTCGCCGAGCTGTTCGCCTTCCTGCGCCGCAGGGTGACCGGCGACTACGAGATCGACGAGTTCGGCTTCGACCCCGAGCTCAACGACACGGTGCTGCTGGAGGCGGTGCGTCCGCTCTACCGGCACTGGTTCAGGGTCGAGGTCCTCGGGCTCGGCAACGTGCCGCCCGACCGAGGCGCGCTGATCGTGGCCAACCACTCCGGCACGCTGCCCGTGGACGCGCTGATGCTGCAGGTCGCGGTGCACGACGAGCTGGGCAGACCGCTGCGCCTGCTCGGTGCGCACCTGGTCTACCAGCTGCCCGTGCTCGGGCACCTGGCCCGCAAGTCCGGTCACACGCTCGCCTGCCGGGAGGACGCCGACCGGCTGCTGCGCAAGGGCGAGGTCGTCGGTGTCTTCCCCGAGGGCTTCAAAGGCCTCGGCAAGCCGTTCTCCGAGCGCTACAAGCTCCAGCGGTTCGGCCGGGGCGGGTTCGTCGCGTCGGCGATCAGAGCCGGCGTGCCGATCGTGCCGTGCGCCATCGTGGGGGCGGAGGAGATCTATCCAAAGATCGGCGACAGCCCGTCGCTCGCCCGGCTGCTCGGCCTGCCCTACCTGCCGATCACACCGCTTTTCCCCTGGCTCGGGCCGCTCGGCCTGCTCCCGCTGCCGTCCAAGTGGCTGATCGAGTTCGGCGAGCCGATCCGGACCGACGAGTACGACCCGGAGGAGGCCGACGACCCCATGCTGGTCTTCGACCTGACCGACCGGATCCGGGAGAGCATGCAGGCGCAGCTCGACGCCCTGCGGCTGCGCCGGGGGCCCGCGTTTCCGTCGATCATGATGTGACGACGAGGCGTCCGCCGCTTCGGCGCACCGCGACATCGTTCCGCAAGGGCGTCCGGGCATCGTCGAGACCCGGTCCGGCAAAGCGACCTACTGGTCGGTATGGTGTGCTCACTCTCACCCCGGAGGAGCACCATGAGCAAGGGGCGGAAGGCCGCCCTCGCCGGGCTCGCCCTCGGCCTGGCGATCGGTACCGCGCGACGGGTCCAGGGCAGGCGGACGCAGGCCAGGAAGGCCGCGCAGGCTCTGGACCGCGCGCCCGTACGCCGGACGACGGTCATGACCGAGGACGGGGTGCGCCTCGCCGTCGAGATCGACGACCATCCCGAGCCCCGGTGCGCCGTCGTCTTCGCGCACGGCTGGCTGATGAACCGGCACTGCTGGCAGCTCCAGCGCGAGGCTCTGGCCGGCCTGGGCACGCTGATCCTCTACGACCAGCGCGGGCACGGCGACTCCACGGCCGGGGCACTGGACGCGTGCACGATCGACCGGCTGGGCGACGACCTGGCCGCCGTCATCGAGGCCTCCGTGCCGGAGGGGCTGCCGGTCGTCCTCGTCGGGCACTCGATGGGCGGCGTGACGATCATGGCGCTCGCGGAGCGGCATCCCGCCCTGGTCGAGTCGCGGGTGGCCGGTGCGGCGCTGCTCAGCACCTCATCCGGCGGGCTCGACGCGAGCACCTTCGGCCTTCCCGGGCCGCTCGGGCGGCTGGCTCCCCGCGTCGCCACCTCGATGTTCGAGAACATGCTGACCCGCGCCGCGGTCATCGACGGGCGACCGCGGTTGAAGGGCTGGACGAATTCGCCGGTGACGCGCTACGTCGCGTTCGGCAGGGGAGCGAGCCGCCGGCACATCCGGCTCGTCAACGCGATGGCCTCGGCGACCCCGACGGAGGTCATGGTCGGGTTCTTCCGGGACTTCCGGGTGCACGACAAGTTCGCCGCGCTGAAGGCGCTCCGGCGCATCGAGACGCTGGTCATGGTGGGTGAGCGGGATCGGCTCACCCCCCTCGTCCACAGCCGCCGCATCGCCGAGGCGCTGCCGAATGCCCGGTTCGTGCGAATTCCCGATGCCGGGCACATGATCGGCTTCGAACGCCCCAGGCTGGTGCACCGGGAGCTGACCGGCCTGATCGAGCGGGCCGTGCCGAGCCGGCCGGTCCGGGGCCGGTCCGGGGCCTGACCGCCGTTCAGGCGCGTGCCGCGCGGAATCCCGGCCGCGCGGCCACGGGCGTGAGGTGTCCGGCCGCCTTGAGCGTGTGCAGGACGGGGGCGGTCTCCAGGGTGCGGAACTGGTCGAGCGTGCCGAGCCGCCGGGTGAGGTAGCGGTGCAAATCGGCGGGTCCGGCGCAGAGCGCATGGGCGAGCAGGTTGGTGGCGCCGGTGGTGGCCGCGACGACGGCGAGCTCGTCGTGGGTGGCCAGGGTGGCCGCGACCTGGTCCAGATGCGCGGGCGCGACGGCCATCCACAGCAGGGCCTGGGCGGTGACGCCGTAGCCGGCGACGTCGACCTCGACGTCGAAGAAGATCGTCCCGCCGTCGCGCAGCTCGGACAGACGGCGCGCCACGGTGGCCGGAGACCAGCCGGTGGCCGCGGCGAGTTCGGCGTAGCCGGCCCGGCCGTCGTGACGCAGGACGTCGATCAGGGCGCGGTCGCCGTCCGTCAGGCTCACCCGGTCGCGGGTGCCCGATGCGGCGGCCGGCCTTGCGAGTGCCCGTCGCTGCTCGTCGCTGAGGGTTCGCAGCCGTCCACGCCAGGCGGTCGGACCGCCCAGACAGGTGTGGAGCAGCAGGTGCGCCGAGACGGCCGTGATCCCGGACGTACGCGGGATGTCGTGCAGCAGCAACGACCGTGACAGGCGGCCGTCGTCCTCCGCGTGGACGATCGCGAAGATCTCGGTGCCTCCGGAGGCCAGTTCGACCCAGGAGGTGTCTGGGCGCCGGGCCAGCGCGTACGCCAGAGCCTGAGACGCAGCGGGGGTCGTGGTGAGCCGCGAAATCCGCGAATTCGGCGTCCTTGCTGGAAGCTCGCCATCCGTACGCCCCAGGCTGCTGCGTGCCCACGAACGACCCGGAAGGACACGCCATGCCCGCACTGGAGGACACCGCCGTAGCGACGGCGTATCGACGGAGGTGGGCGGCCCTGGTCGCGCTGCTGGTCGCCGAGGCGATGAATCTGCTGGACGCCACGATCGCGACGGTGGTCGCGCCCGTGATCCACCGCGATTTCGGCGGCGCCGAGTCCGACATCCAGTGGTTCAGCGCCGCCTACACCCTGCCCTTCGCCGTGCTGCTGGTGCCCGGCGGCCGCTTGGGCGATCTCGCCGGGCGCACGAGACCGGTTCCGCCGCCGGCCTGCTCAACGCCGTCCAGCAGTTCGGTGGCACCCTCGGCGTCGCCGTTCTCGGCACCGCGTTCCTCCACAGGTTCACCGCGGACGTCCGGGCGCACGCCGATGCGGGCAGCGCCGCCCTGGGGGCGATCCGGCTCACGTTGGAGATCGCCGCCGCGCTCGTCGCCGTCACGGCCGTCACGGCCGCGTTCATGGGCGTACGCGAGGCGCCCGCGGGCAGGCGACCGATCGGTTGATCAGAGGGCCGAGCGGTAGTGGCGGCGCAGGGCGATCCCGGCGGCGACGCCGCCCGCGATGGCCCCCGCGGTCGCGGCGATCGGCAGGCCGATCATCGTCGCCTTCCTGCCCGTGCGGAAGTCGCGGATCTCCCAGCCGCTCTCCCTGGCGTGCTCGCGCAGTTCGCTGTCGGGGTTGATGGCGTGTGGGTGCCCCACCAGGGAGAGCATCGGCAGGTCGTTGGCCGAGTCGCTGTAGGCCGAGCAGCGGGCGAGGTCGAGGCCCTCGCGGCGCGCCAGCGCCCGGACGGCCTCGGCCTTGGCGGGGCCGTGCAACAGGTCGCCGACGAGCCTTCCGGTGTAGGCGCCGTCGGCGGTTTCGGCGACCGTGCCGAGCGCACCGGTGAGCCCGAGCCGCTGCGCGATGACCCGGGCCAGCTCGACCGGTGTGGCGGTGACCAGCCACACGCGCTGCCCGGCGTCCAGGTGCGCCTGGGCCAGCGCGCGGGTGCCCTGCCACACGCGATCGGCCATCACGTCGTCGTAGATCTCCTCGCCCAGCCGGACGACCTCGTCCACCTTCAGTCCGGCGACGAAGGCGAGGGCCATCTCCTTGGCCTTGGCGATGTGCTCGGGGTTCTCGTTGCCCCGCACGCGAAACCACGCCTGCCCGAGCGCGAACTTCATGAGGTCACGGCTGGTGAACAGGCCGCGTGCCGCCAGACCCCGGGCGAAGTGGTAGATCGAGGCGCCCCGCATCATGGTGTTGTCGACGTCGAAGAACGCCGCCGCGGTGACATCGGGGACGACCTCGGGGGCGGACACCGCCGCGGCGGCCGCCACCTCGCCGGCGATTTCCGCCGCTTCCCGCCGTCGCAATAGCCGCCTCATGGCTCATCAGCTTAACCGCCGTGCGGCGCCCGGAACGGGACCAGGGGGTGAGCGGGACATGACGTGTCAACGGCCGGAACCCGTGAACGACTCGATATAACTCAGGTATTGGTTGGCCTTATCGCGATTTTCCCGGTCGAGCTTCGGAAGTAGCGGTTCCACCAGATTGCGCTGCTCACGGGCGAATTCGCGCGCCTCGCCCGAGGTGCGTCCCGGCCGGGCCACCCGGCTGAGCGCGGCCCTGGTGGTCGTCTCCATGTCGTCGAGCGTCTGCGCGATCAGCCGGCCGCGGTCCGGGGCGGACGCGCCCACCAGCGAGGCGGTCTCGGCCGCCCGCTGCCGCGCCGCGACCATCTGCCGCTTCGCCAGCTCCTCATCGTCGTACGCGAGGTCGAGCACCGTCGACTCCGCCAGCCTCTTCAGCGGGTACAGCGCCTCGCCGGGCACCGAGTGGTAGATCCGCACACCGGCGCCGAACATCCCCGCCAGCAGTACGCAGAAGACCAGCAGGGGGCACAGCCGTACGAGCAGGGACCTGCGGGGCCGGGGCCGCGCGGGTGCGGCCGCGGGGGGCGCCGCGTGCTTTCCCGCCGCGTGCCTGCCGGCGGCGCGCTCGGCGGCATGGGCGCGCATCAGGTCGGCCCGCAGCCTCTCGCGGAACTCCGGTCTCGGGCCGCCGCCCAGCAGAGAGCGCAGGCCGCCCACGCGCGCGGCGACACCGCGGGTACGGGCCGCCGACCGGCCGCCCGCGCGGCGCGAGGGTCGCCACCAGCCCATCACGCTCCCGCCATCCCCGCTTGACGCCGAGTGGAATCCCCTCGCGGGGCCGCTCGGAAGCGTTTCATCACCTTCCGGACGGCCCGCGACAACCGCCTGAAGATCCGACCTGCCACATGCCCAACGATGGGGTATGGGAAATGGTTACGGGCGTTTCAGCCGAGATCCTCAGGAAGCGCCCGGGCGAGGGCCCTGATCGCCCGGAACTGGAGCGCCTTGATCGCCCCGGCCTTCTTGCCCATGATCTTCGCCGTCTCGGCGAGCGACATCCCGTGCAGGAAGCGCAGGATCACGCATTCCTGCTGCTCGGCGCCGAGTTGCTTGATCGCCAGCATGACCCGCTCGTTGACCATGTTCGTGACGACCGCGTTCTCGGGGATGTGCGGGCCGTCCAGGGGGGTGTCGAGTATCTCGGCCGTGGTCACCTCGAGGCGGTTGCGGCCCGACTTGAAGTGGTCGGTGACGAGGTTGCGGGCGATCGTGACCAGCCAGGCGCCGAAGTCGCGGCCCTGCCAGGTGAATTCGGCGATGCCCCGCAGCGCCCGCAGGAACGTCTCGCTCGTGAGGTCCTCGGCCAGCGCGTGACTGCCGACCCGGAAGTAGACGTACCGGTAGATCAGTTCCAGGTAGTGGTCGTAGAGCATGCCGAACGCCTCGCTGTCGCCGGTCTTGGCGCGCAGCACGAGACTTCGCATCTCGTCGTGCTCGTGCTCCCGGTCGGAGAGACCGGTGGAGTGCGCGGGTCGCGCTGCTCCTGCGGTGGCCGGAGGAGAAAGCCCGGCCAACGGCCACGTGTTCGGCATCCGTTATCCCATGGGGGAAGGGGAGTCGGCGTGCTCGAACACTCTAGAAATCAACGGGAGATAACACAATCCGTTCGGATGGAGGAATCGCGTTCGGCAGGGAAGACACGGATGACGACATCGCCGGACCGGGTGACCGGCTACCGGTGGGAAGCCGATGTCCGGCAGCATGGGTGCCACCATGGAAGTCCTCGTCGCTCTCCTCGCGTTCGCCGGCGCTCTGCTCGCCGGCATCACCACCGGCGTTCTCGTCGGGCGTCTCCGGGACGAGCCGGCCGGTTGGCTGATCGCGTGGAGCATCGCCACGGGCGCGCTGACGTTGTCGCTCGGCGCCATCGCCGTCGGTCACCTCACCGGGTTCGGGCCCGTGACGTTCCGGGCCTACCAGATCACCGGCTCGCTGCTGGCGCCGCTGTGGCTGGCGGTCGGTGTCGTCCAGCTCCTCGCGGAGAGGGGCGGCGCCCGCTTCGCCGGATGGCTCCTCGGCGCCGCGTTCACGGTTGTGGGCACGGTCATCATGGTGCTCGACCCCGTCGTCACCGCCGGGTTCGGCAAATCCCTCCCTGACGGGCCGGCGCATTGGGACCTGTGGCCGGAGTGGCTGCTGCGGGGCGTCCACGGCCTGGTGGTCTTCCTTCTCCTGCTCTGTCTCGTCATGGCGGTGATGGCCTGGCGTGACGGCGACGAGTACGACGTCGACAACATGAACGCGACCGTCGTGCTCGCCCCGGCGGGAATGGCGATCTCTGGTGTGCTCGAATTCGGGCTTCCGGGGCTGGTCGTCGTCGCGGTGCTGGCCGCCTCCGCCGGAGGCGTCTGGTATGCCGTGGCCCGCCCGCTCGCGCCGTACGACGACGAGGGTGAGGACGAGGAGCCCGCGGAGGAGGAGTGGCAGGGGCGGCGCGGCGGCCGGGCCGACAGCGCGATGCGTGCCGAGACCCGCGTGCCCTCCGCGCCCTCGGGGCCGCCGGTGCCGCCGGTGCCGCCGCGCGGGGCCCCGGGCGGCCGCCCCGGCGGGCCGGGTGCGGCGCCCCCCGGCGTTCCGGGAGCGGCAGGGGCGCCGGGAGCGCCGCGACGCTCCGGGCTCGGAGATCTGGTGGCCGAATACCGGGCGGGGGAGCAGGGCGAGGTCGACTACGCCGCCCGCATGCGGCCCTCCGACGGCCGTCCGCCCGCCGACGACTTCGGCGGGCCCGCGACCGGTCAGCTTCTCGCCGCTGACGAGTACGGCCAGCCCCGCCGGCCCGAGTACGGCATGCCCGCGGCGCCGCCGGCCGAGCCCGACCGGGCGATGCCCGCCACCGGGGCCCTCTATCCCGGGGCGGAGGTCCCCGACCCGGCCGACCTGGCGGCGAGTTTCGGCGTGGGCTTCGGCGGCAGGTCGCGGCCGGCCATGAGCCGTCAGGGCGGCGGGCAGGGCGGCGGGCAGGGCGGTGGGCAGGCGGACCGTCCGGCCGGTCAGGGGAGCTCGGTGAAGCCGGCCCCCGGCATCTACGGCCTGCTGACCGTCTTCACGCTGCTCGACGGCACGGGTGAGGCGTTCGACAAGCTGGCCGAGGAGACGGTGGAGGCCGTCCAGCGCAACGAGCCCGACACGCTGCTGTTCGTCTGCCACGGCGTCAAGTCGGCCCCGCTCCAGCGCATCGTCTACGAGCTCTACCGCGACGAGGTCGGCTACGGCGAGCACCAGCGGCAGCCGCACATGGAGCGGTTCGCGACCGAGCGGGTGAGGTACGTGCTGGCGGCCAACGTCATCGAGCTCACCGTCAACGCCGCCAAGGTGGCCCCCCTCCCCACCCGCCAAGTCCTCTAGATCATGAGGGGGTCTCGCACAGGGCGGCGGTGACCCCAGAGGACACCGCCGCAGGGCGGCGGCGTGCTCATCAGCCCCAGGCCGTAGCCGGCCATGTAAGGCGATCCCGCCCTCGGCGACGAGCTGGAGCGCCACAGTCGCGGCTTCAGCGCTCCAGGGCCTCGCGGAGGCGGTTCTCGTTGACCCGCCAGTAGTCGTGCTGCACGCCGTCGATCAGGACGACGGGGATCATCTCCCAGTACTCCGCCTGGTCCTCAGGTGAGGCGGTGATGTCGCGTTCCTCCCAGGAAACGCCCAGCTCGGCGGCCACGCGCTCGACCACCGCGCGGGCGTCGTCGCACAGGTGGCAGCCGGGCTTGCCGAGCAGCGTGATCCGGTGGTCTTGAGGAGCCATGCTCCCGATTATCGCGATGCCCGCAGCCCGGAATGGAGACCGCCGCCCCCTCCTGGGACCCTTGGAGGCGAGGGAAGCCCCGCACGATCGACTTTGTGCATTGCTTCACAAAAGCACTAACCTGGAATCCAACCGTCGCATCCGCTGTGCGGCCGGGGGCGCAACCGGCCGTCCGTTCCCCTGGAGCCCCGGCAAGTGATCCGCCGTATCCCGCAGGCCCGCGACCGTGGCATCCCCGACGCCACCGTCGCCAGATTGCCGCTCTATCTGCGTGCGCTCAACGGGATGGCCGAGCGGGGCACGGCGACGGTGAGTTCGGAGGACCTGGCGCTCGCCGCCGGGGTGAACTCGGCCAAGCTCCGCAAGGACCTGTCTCACCTCGGGTCGTACGGCACCAGGGGTGTGGGCTACGACGTGCAGTACCTCATCTACCAAATATCGCGTGAGCTTGGTCTCACTCAGGACTGGGCCGTGGCGATCGTGGGCGTGGGAAACCTCGGCCGCGCGCTGGCGAACTACGGCGGATTCGCCTCCCGCGGGTTCCGGATCGCCGGTCTTCTCGACGCGGATCCGCACGTCGTGGGCGACCGCATCGCGGGTCTCGTCGTCGAGCACACCGACGAACTGGAGTCGGTGATCAGGAAGCGCGGAGTCTCGATCGTGGTGATCGCCACCCCCGCGACCGCGGCGCAGCAGGTCTGCGATCGTGTCACCGCGGCCGGCGTCACCAGTATTTTGAACTTCGCCCCCGTCGTCTTGGCTGTGCCTGACGGCGTGGATGTCCGTAAAGTCGATTTATCAATCGAGCTGCAGATACTTGCGTTCCACGAGCAGCGCAAGGCTAATGGAGGGCCCATCATGGCCGAGGAGTGGCCGGACGGGGTGGTCATGTGAGTGAGCCATCGATCGGAGCGAGCTCATGAGTGTCCTCGTCGTCGGCCTCAGCCACCGGACCACGCCGGTAGCGCTGCTCGAACGCGTCACCGTCAGCGGGGACGCGCTCGTCAAGCTCCTGCACGACGTGCAGGCGGACGAGAACGTGTCCGAGGCGCTGGTCGTCTCGACGTGCAACCGCGTCGAGGTCTACGCCGTCGTCGACCGGTTCCACGGCGGCGTCACCGCGGTGACGAACACGCTCGCCGCGCACTCGGGCCTGCCACAGGATCTGCTCGCGCGGCATCTCTACGTGCACTACGAGGACCGGGCGGTGCAACACATGTTCACCGTCGCCTGCGGGCTCGACTCCATGGTGATCGGCGAGGGGCAGATCCTCGGCCAGATCCGTGCCGCGCTGCGCCTGGCGCAGGAGGAGGGCACGGCCGGGACCACGCTCAACGAGCTGGCCCAGCACGCGTTGCGCGTGGGCAAGCGCGCGCACGCCGACACGGGCATCGACCGGGCCGGCGCGTCGCTGGTCGGGGTGGGGCTGACGCTCGCCGAGCGGGTGCTCGGCCCGATCAGCGGCAGGCGCGCCCTGGTCGTGGGCGCCGGTTCGATGAGCTCGCTGTCCGCCGCGACGCTGTCCCGCGCCGGCGTGACCGACATCGTCATCGCCAACCGCACCCGCGAGCGCGCGGAACGGCTCGCCGAGACGGTCGGCGGGCGGGCGGCGAACCTGGCCGACGTCCCCGCCGAGCTGGCGGAGGCCGACCTGGTCATCTCCTGCGTCGGCGCCGGGACCCGCACGATCATCCCCGAGATGGTCGGGGACCGGGATCGGCCGCTGTTCCTCCTCGACCTCGCGCTGCCCCACGACGTGGACCCCGGCGTACGGGACCTGCCCGGCGTGACGCTGGTCGACCTGAAGTCGATGCAGCAGGACGGCGTCGGCGACGACGTCTCCGACGGCGGCAGGGCCGAGGCGATCTGCGAGGTCAGGCGGATCGTGACCGAGGAGGTCGCCGCCTATCTCGACGCCGCGCGCGCCGCGCTCGTCACCCCCACGGTCGTGGCCCTGCGCAGCAAGGCCGCCGGGGTGGTCGAGGCGGAGATGGGCCGGTTGCTGTCCCGCCTGCCCGACATCGACATGCGGGTGCGCGACGAGTTCACCCAGACTGTGCGGAGGGTCGTGGACAAGCTGCTCCACGAACCGACCGTACGGGTCAAGCGGCTGGCCGCCTCGCCGGGCGGCGACCAGTACGCGGAGGCGCTGCGCGAGCTGTTCGGCCTCGACCCGAAGGCGCCCGAAGCCGTTTCGAGCCTGGAGGTGGAACAGTGACCGCCCCACTGCGGCTCGGCACTCGTAAGAGCCTGATGGCGACCACGCAGTCGCAGATCGTCGCCGACCGGCTGACCGCCCTGACCGGCCGGGAGGTGGAGCTCGTCGGCGTCACCACGTTCGGCGACGTGTCCCGTGCCCACCTGACCCAGCTCGGCGGCACCGGCGTGTTCGTGAACGACCTGCGGGGCCGGCTGCTCGCCGGCGAGGTCGACTTCGCGGTCCACTCGCTGAAGGACCTGCCGACCAAGCCGGACGAGCGGATCGCGATGGCCGCGATCACTCGGCGGGACGACCCGCGCGACGCGCTCGTCGGTCCGACCAAACTGCACGACCTGCCCGCCGGGGCCCGCGTCGGCACCGGCTCGCCGCGCCGGGTGGCCCAGCTGCGCCTGCTCCGGCCGGATCTCGACTACGTCCCCATCAGGGGAAACGCGGACACCCGCATCGGCAAGGTGACGTCGGGCGAGCTCGACGCCATCGTGCTGGCCGCCGCAGGGCTGGCCAGGATCCGCCGGGACGGGGAGATCGCCCAGGTGTTCGAGGTCGACGAGATGCTGCCCGCTCCCGGGCAGGGCGCCCTCGCCGTCGAGTGCCTGGCCGACCGTGACGATCTCATCGAGCTGCTCCGCGCCGTCGACGATCCGCTCACGCGGGCCGCGGTGGACGCCGAGCGCTCGGTGCTCGCCGCCCTCGAGGCCGGTTGCGCGGCCCCGGTAGGTGCTTTCGCCTCCGGTGACGGGCACATTCTCAATCTGACCGCCACCGTCGTCGACGTCGACGGCGCACGGTCGGTGCGCAAGTCCACCTCCGGACCCTCTACGACGGCAGTGATCATGGGCCGCGAACTCGCGGCAGCCATGATCGCCGAGGGGGCCGACACGTTGATGGGGGAGCAGGCCCATTGAGCCCCGCGAATCACAGCACTCAGACCCGGTCCGGGTTCGTCGCCTTCATCGGCGCCGGCCCCGGTGACGAGAACCTGCTCACGTTGCGCGGCGCCGACCTGCTGGGCAGGGCGGACGTCGTCGTGCTCGACCGGCAGGCGTACGGCGCGCTGCTGCGCCACTGCCGTGAGGACGTCGAGGTCGTCGACATCTCCGCGGACGCGGCGGAGAACTCGGTGTCGCTGAAGACCATCCAGGAGGCCAAGGCGGGCCGTACGGTCGTGCGCCTGTGCTCGGGCGACCCGTCCTTCTTCTCCTCCGTCACCGACGAGGTGGCCGCCTGCGCCAAGGCGGACGTGGACTTCGAGATCGTGCCCGGCGTGCCGCCGGCCACGGCCGTGCTGACCTACGCCGGCATCCCGCCGGCGGCGTCGGCGCCGGAGTTCCGGATCGTGGACGCGGCGCAGACGGACGACTGGGCGAAGCACGCCGCGTGCGAGGGCACGCTGGTGATCTACAACGGCGTCGCGGACGCGGTCCCGATCGGCAAGGCGCTGATCGCGGGCGGCAAGCCCGACTCGACGCCGGTGGCGGTGACCAGCGACGGCACGACCACCGAGCAGTACACGGTGGTCTCCACGCTCGGACGGCTCGGCCCCGACCTCAAGCACGCCGGGATGACCGAGCCCGCGCTGATCGTGGTGGGCGACGCGGTCGGCATGCGCGACCGCCTGTCCTGGTTCGAGACCAAGTCGCTGTTCGGCTGGCGGGTCCTCGTGCCGCGTACGAAGGAGCAGTCCAAGGGCCTGTCGGAGCAGTTGCGCTCGTACGGCGCGGTGCCCGAGGAGGTGCCGACGATCTCCGTCGAGCCGCCGCGGACGCCGCAGCAGATGGACCGCGCCATCAAGGGCCTGGTGACCGGCCGCTACGAGTGGGTCGCCTTCACCAGCGCCAACGCGGTCAAGGCGGTGCGCGAGAAGTTCGAGGAATACGGCCTGGACGCCCGCGCGTTCGCCGGGCTCAAGGTCGCCGCCGTGGGCGAGGCCACCTCGCGGGCGCTGGTGGAGTTCGGCGTGAAGCCCGACCTCATGCCGACGGGCGAGCAGTCGTCCGAGGGCCTGCTGGCCGAGTGGCCGCCGTACGACTCGATGCTGGACCCGATCAACCGGGTGCTGCTGCCGCGTGCGGACATCGCCACGGAAACCCTGGTGGCGGGGCTGACCCAGCTCGGCTGGGAGTGCGACGACGTCACGGCCTACCGCACCGTGCGCGCCGCGCCGCCGCCCGCCCCGATCCGCGAGGCGATCAAGGGCGGCGGTTTCGACGCGGTGCTGTTCACCTCGTCCTCGACCGTGCGGAACCTCGTCGGCATCGCAGGAAAGCCGCACAACGTCACGGTGATCGCGGTGATCGGGCCGCAGACGGCCAAGACGGCCGAGGAGTTCGGCCTGCGGGTCGACGTGATGGCCGACAAGCCGTCCGCATCGGCCCTCGCCGCCGCGCTGGCCGACTATGGTGCCAAGATGCGGCACGCCGCGGTCTCGGCGGGCGAGGTGCCCCGTCGTCCGTCCCAGATGCGCAGGGGCGCGCGGCGACGTGTGAAATGAACCGACTCGCGTACGGCCCGCCGGGGACGGACACCCGGCGGGCCGACGCGATCAAAGGAGACCATCGTGAACGCCCAATACCCGGTGGCGCGGCCCCGGAGGCTGCGCCGCACCGCCGCGATGCGCCGCATGGTCGCGGGGACGCGGCTGCACCCGGCCGAGCTCATCCTGCCGATGTTCGTCAAGGAGGGCATCGCCGAGCCGCAGCCGGTGGGCTCCATGCCCGGGGTCGTCCAGCACACCCGTGAGTCGCTGCGCAAGGCGGCCCACGAGGCGGCCGAGGCCGGCGTGGGCGGGATCATCCTGTTCGGGATCCCCGCGCACAAGGACGCCCGCGGTTCGGGCGCCGACGACCCGGACGGCATCGTCCAGGTGGCGCTGCGCGACCTCGCCTCCGACCTGGGCGACGCGCTGGTGCTGATGACCGACACCTGCCTCGACGAGTACACCGACCACGGCCACTGCGGCCTGCTGACGGCCGACGGCGAGGTGGACAACGACGCGACGCTGGAGCGGTACGCGTCGGCGGCGGTCGCGCAGGCGGCGGCCGGCTCCAGGATGATCGCGCCGAGCGGCATGATGGACGGCCAGGTGGGCGCCATCCGGGCGGCCCTCGACGCAGGCGGCTTCGCCGAGGTCCCGATCCTGGCCTACGCCGCCAAGTACGCCTCCGGGTTCTACGGGCCGTTCCGCGACGCCGCGGAGTGCGCGCCGCAGTTCGGCGACCGCAGCGCCTACCAGCAGGACCCGGCCGGCCCGATCGGCGAGGCGCTGCGCGAGGTGCGCCTCGACCTGGCCGAGGGCGCGGACGCCGTCATGGTCAAGCCCGCGCTGGCATACCTGGACATCCTGCGGCAGGTGCGCGACACCGTCGACGTGCCGGTCGCGGCCTACCAGGTCAGCGGCGAGTACGCGATGGTCGAGGCGGCGGCGGCCAACGGCTGGATCGACCGGGAGCGGGTGATCATGGAGTCGCTGATCGCGATCCGCCGCGCCGGAGCCGACATGATCCTCACTTACTGGGCCACCGAGGTCGCCCGCGGACTATCCTGACACCTCATCAGGGGGGTCCTGCCGCGGCGAAATCGGGCAGACGGCATTATCGGGTACGTACCGCGAGCATCTTGCGTATCGCAGGAGGGCGGCGGCGAGGAGTGCCCGGAGTGACGAGCGTGGGCCGGGCGACGGCGAGGCGAGGCGCCGCCCGGGGCCGCGCGCAGTAGGGCGTGTTCAGCCGGACACGACTGAGGACGCTTGTGGGGAGGAACGCCATGGTGGGGGTACCGCTGGCCAGACGTGCGAAACGACGTGGGCATCACGCGCCGCGGAAGATGACGTCGGTGCTCGAGTACGCGCAGCTGGGCTGGGCGAGCTGCATGGGCGCCCACCCGTTGAGCGAGGGGGGCAGGGCGTGCTCCTGCGACCGGGTCGGCTGTCCCGACCCCGGGATGCACCCGCTGTCGCCCGCGTGGCAGATGCAGGCCACGACGGACACCGCGCTGCTCACGCGTTGGTGGAAACAGGACCAGGACGCCAACGTGATCCTGCCCACCGGCAGGGTGTTCGACGTGTTCGACGTACCGGCCTCGGCGGGCCGTCCCGCCCTGGCCGCCATGGACGCCGCAGGCTTCGACACGGGCCCGGTCGCCGAGAACGGCGACCGGGTGCTTTTTTTCGTGGCCACGCGTGGGGCGCCCGAGGACGAGGACGAGTGGTGGTCCTGCAGCCTGGACGCGGGACCCGAGACGATCGACAGCACGCCGGGCCTGCGCTGGCACTGCCGGGACAGCTATGTGCTCGCGCCGCCGTCCACCACGCCTTCGGGCGGGGTCGTGAGCTGGATCAGGCCCCCCGACGGGCGTCCGCTGCCCGACCCGCTGCGTGTGCTCGACCTGCTCGCCGACTACTGCGAGTAGGCCGTGTCCCGGTTCCCGGTACGGGCCCCGAACCGGTGGGCCCGTAATCTGGAGGGCGTGACTCGCACGCAGACCTCCGAGGACCTGTTCGACCGCGCCCGCCGGATCGTTCCCGGCGGCGTCAACTCGCCGGTGCGCGCCTTCGGCGCCGTGGGCGGCACGCCCCGCTTCATGGCCTCCGGCGAGGGCCCCTACATCACCGACGTGGACGGCAACCGCTACGTCGACCTGGTCTGCTCCTGGGGCCCGATGATCCTCGGCCACCGCCACCCGGCCGTCGTGGAGGCCCTGGAGGAGGCCGTCGCGCGCGGCTTCTCGTTCGGCACCGCGACCGAGGGCGAGGTCCTGCTCGCCGAGGAGATCGTCTCCCGGGTGGCCCCCCTCGAGAAGGTCCGCCTGGTCAGCTCCGGCACCGAGGCCACCATGTCCGCCGTACGGCTGGCCCGCGGCTTCACCGGGCGTGCCAAGGTCGTGAAGTTCGCCGGCTGCTACCACGGGCACGTGGACGCGCTGCTGGCCTCGGCAGGGTCCGGGGTCGTCACCTTCGGCCTGCCCGACACCCCCGGCGTCACCGGCGCCTCCGCCGCCGACACGATCGTCCTGCCGTACAACTCGGTCGAGGCGGTCGAGGAGGCGTTCCGCACGTTCGAGATCGCCTGCGTGATCACCGAGGCGTGCCCGGCGAACATGGGCGTCGTGCCGCCCGCCGACGGTTTCAACCGGCGCCTGCGCGAGCTGTGCACCGAGCACGGCGCGCTGCTGATCATCGACGAGGTGCTGACCGGCTTCCGCGTGTCCGCGGCCGGCTGGTACGGCGTCGACCCCGTCGAGGCCGACCTCATGACGTTCGGCAAGGTCATGGGCGGCGGGCTGCCCGCCGCCGCGTTCGGCGGCCGGGCGGAGGTCATGGCCGCCCTCGCTCCCGAGGGGCCCGTCTACCAGGCGGGCACGCTGTCGGGCAACCCGCTCGCCTGCGCGGCCGGGCTGGCCACGCTGCGCGCCTGCGACGACGACGTGTACGACAGGATCGACGCGTCCGCACTGGTCATCGGCAGGGCCGCCTCCGACGCGCTGGCCGCCGCCGGGGTCCCGCACCGCCTCCAGCGGGCGGGGAACCTTTTCTCGATCTTCTTCACCGACACCCCGGTCACGGACTTCGAGTCGGCGCGGACCCAGAACACCGACGCGTACCGCGCCTTCTTCCACAGCATGCTCGACCAGGGCGTCTATCTGCCGCCGTCGGCGTACGAGGCGTGGTTCCTGTCGGCCGCCCACGACGACGCGGCGCTCACCCAGGTGGCCGAGGCCCTGCCCCTGGCCGCCAAGGCCGCCGCCCAGGCCGCCGGCGTCTGATTCATTTCACCAGCTGGTCGAGATCCACCTCGATGGGGAAGGGCACCTGCACCGCCAGGTGCCCGTGGTGGATCCCGGTCGGCGTGTACGCGCCCGTGGCGGGATCCCGTTCGTACACGTAGACGACGGGACGCCCGTCGCTCTCCTCGACGCGCCAGAAGTGCGGGATGCCCGCCTCGGCGTATCGCGCGGGCTTGAGCTTGCGGTCGCGCTCCACCGACTCGGGGGAGACGATCTCGATCACGAGATGGACCTCCCGCGCCTCGTAATAGGTGCGGTTCATGTCCGCAGCCGCTTCGGCGTCGATGATGACCACATCCGGGCACGGACGCGTCCGGTGGTCGAGCTTGACGTCCATCTGGTCGACCGTCATGAGGTGCGGCGGTACCTGGGCGACGAGCCGCTCGGTCAGGCCTCGGATGACGCACTGGTGGAACCGTCGCTGGGGGGACATGAAGACGAGTGCTCCATCGATCAGTTCGACGTGTTTGAAGAAGTCGGGCTCGCCGTTCGGGCCCTCGTAGGGCAGATGATCGAGGTCGTCCGCGGTCCAGCCCCAGGGCGGCGGTGCGGGCCAGTACTCGAGTGCGCTGCTCACGTCGTGCACCTTACTGTCTTCTCCATCACACACGGTAGTCATTCCACTCATCCTCGTGACCTTCTTTCATTGTCTCCGAATCAGTCCGGGATGGGGAGCGGACATCGCCGGGCGATTCGCGGGCAAATATAGTCACGAATCTTTACTGTCACGATTATTGACTATATGGTTGAACCGATCTCCCTGAGGACCGATCGGAAGGACCGCCGCCATGACCATGCTCGCTCGGGCGCTCCCGGCCGCGTCCCTCGCCGCGCGCCTGCTGGGCGACCGTTTCGCCGGGGACGTGCACCTGCCGGGACAGGATGGATACGACCGGGCCCGCCGGCCGCTCTACGCGTTCGACCCACGCCCCGCACTGGTCGTGGAGGCCGCCGGGGCCGAGGACGTGCAAGCGGCTGTGATCGCGGCTCACGAGAGCGGCCTGCCGCTGGTCGTGCAGGGCACCGGACACGGCACGCACGTCCCCTGCGACGGTGCTCTGTTGCTCAGGACCTCGAGCCTGACGGGCGTCGCCGTCGACGCACGGCGCGGAACCGCGAGGACCGGGTGCGGCGCCCGCTGGGGCCGGGTGCTCGACGCCGCCGCTCCGTTCGGGCTCGCGCCGCTGTCGGGATCGTCGCGCGACGTGGGCGTCACCGGCTACACGCTCGGCGGCGGCCTGGGCTGGCTGTCGCGCCGGTACGGCTTCGCCGCGGACAGTCTGCTGCGCGCGAGAGTGGTCACCGCCGACGGCCGGCTGGTGACGGCGAGCGCGGACAACGAGCCCGATCTGTTCTGGGCCCTGCGGGGCGGCGGCGGGAACTTCGGCGTGGTGACCCAGCTGGAGTTCCGCCTCCACCCCGTGCGCGAGGTCTACGCCGGCAGCGCCTGCTTCCCCGCCGAGACGGCCGGTGAGGTGCTGGCCCGCTACCGCGACTGGATCGGGCACATCCCCGACGAGCTGAGCACGGCGATCGTGCTCACCCCGGCGCCCGAAGAGGCCTGGGTCCCCGCGTCCCTTCGCGGGAGGCGGGTCGTGATGATCAAGGCCGTGTACGCGGGGGCCGCGGACCGCGCCCGGTCCCTGCTGCGCCCCCTGTGGCGGGCGGCCGGGCGGGTCCTGGCCGAGGACTTCCGCACGATGCCGTACGCCGCGGCCTCGATGGGCGGCACGGCCCCCGGGCAGGTCCATCTGTTCACCGGCCTGCCCGACGAGGTGGTGGAGGCGGTCACGGCCACGCCCTCGGTGGCCGTGGAGGTCCGGCACTGGGGTGGCGCGATGAGCCGGCCGGAGCCCGGCGCCGGCCCCGCCGGCCACCGGAACACGTCACTTTCGGTCATCGTGGACGACGAGGCGCCCGCGCTGGCCGCCGCGCTGCGCCCGCATGCCACGGGGGGTTCCTTCCTGAACTTCCTGCACGACTGCTCCCGCACCGCCACCGCGTACACCCCAGAGGACTTCGGGCGTCTGCGGAAGGTGAAGGCCGTCTACGACCCCGGCAACGTCTTCGGGGGTGGCCACGTCATCCCGCCGGCCGGCGCCTGAGAGTTTCCGGGCGTGGATCAGCGTGAGGCGGGGACGGGGTGCCCCGCGCGCGGGGTCCGTACGCCGCGCCGACGCACAGCGGGAACGCGCCGAAGGGGATCGCCCCCGACCTCGCCACCACGTCGGCCGCGATCAGGCCGAGGCCGCCGAAGGCCACCGCCGTCCCGGCGACGCGAGCGCGACGGCGAGAGCAGATGGCGGGGACGCATGGATCAGTCAGCCGGAGGAGAACGGACGCGAGAAACTCAGCGCGAGGAGGAGAGGCGCCGGTCGCGGCTCTGCCTGGCCTGCCTGGCCAGGGTCTCCAGATAGGAGGTCTGCTCGGAACGGGTCGGCTTGGTGAAGAGCTTGTTGAAGATTCGCATGGCTACATCGTCGCATCGCTAAACAGTTGAGCGCAAACGAGTTTTTCTAACTAGAACGGTTTAGGCTGGCTACATGTTGGACCTGAACCGGTTGAAGGCTCTGCACGCCGTGGCGGTCTACGGCTCGGTGGGCGCCGCGGCCGAGGCGCTGATGGTCACCCCTTCGGCGATCTCCCAGCAGCTCGCCAAGCTCGAACGGGAGACCGGCGCCGTCCTGATCGAGCGCAACGGGCGCGGCGTGAAGCTAACCGACGCCGCCGGACTGCTCGCCGAGCACGCCGAGCGCATCCTCGCGCTCGTGGAGACGGCGGAGGCCGACTTCGAGGCGCTGCGCGGAGAGGTGGTCGGCAGGCTGAGCATGGCCGCCTTCCCCACCGCGGCCCGGGGCATCGTCCCGCGCGCCCTCACCACGCTCAAGAGGCAGCACCCCGATCTCGACCTGCTGGTCTACGAAAGGGAGCCGGAGCGGCAGACCCGCGAGCTGGTGCGCGGCGACCTCGACCTCGCCGTCCTGCAGGACTGGCTCAACCGGCCGATGGCGCTGCCCGAGGGCCTGTCGCGCACGACGCTGCTCGACGACGTGGCCGACGTCTTCGTGCCGGCCGGCCATCCGCTGGTGAAGGCCGACCGGGTGCGGCTGAGCGACCTCGCGGGCGACAGCTGGATCAGCTCGACCCCCGGCACGGTGTGTCACGACTTCCTGGTGTTCCTGCTGCGTTCGGAGGAGCGGGAACCGCGGATCGTCTGCATGGCCGACGAGTACCCCACCCAGCTCGCGCTGGTCGCCGAGGGCCACGGATGCGCGCTCATCCCCCGGCTGGGCCGGGGACCGCTGCCCGAGGGCGTCGCCGTCCTGGCCGTCCAGCCGCCGCCGGTGCGGCGGATCTACGCGGTCTGGCGGACCGACGCCGCACGCCGGCCCGCGATCCGCGCCGCCGTCGACGCGCTGCGCTCTGCTTGTGACGCGCTGCGTCCTGCCTCCGACGCGTAGAGCTCCGCCGACGACGTGTAGGGCCTTGCCAATGACGTGTTGCGTCCTGCGTGCTCCAAGCCGCCCGGCGGGTAGGCTGTCCAGGTCATGACAGAGATGACCATCGTTCACCTGCTCCGGCACGGAGAGGTTCACAATCCCCGTGGGGTCCTGTACGGCAGGCTGCCGGGCTACCACCTGTCCGAGACCGGCCGCCGGATGGCCGAGGTGGTCGCCAAGGCCGTCGAGGGCAGGGACATCGTCGTCCTGTGGAGCTCTCCCATGGAGCGCGCCCAGGAGACCGCGGCGCCGTCCGCCCGCGCCCTGAGCCTGGAGGTGGCGACCGACGAGCGGCTGACCGAGGCGGGCAACGTCTTCGAGGGTCTGCGGATGACCGGCAGCGACAACGTCTTCCGCGACCCCCGCTCCTACCGCCACTTCAGGAATCCGTTCCGTCCGTCATGGGGCGAGCCGTACACGCAGGTGGTGGCGCGCATGAAGGCGGTCGTGGACGACGCCCGGACGGCCGCGCGCGGCCACGAGGCGCTGCTGGTCAGCCATCAGCTGCCCATCTGGATCATCCGGCTGGCCGCCGAGGGCAGGCGGCTGTGGCACGACCCGCGCCGCCGTCAGTGCGCGCTCGCCAGCCTCACCAGCCTGACCTTCGAGGGTGACCGGCTCATCAGCGTCGGCTACAGCGAGCCCGCCGGAGCGCTGCTCAGGGTCGTCGGCGCGTCGCCGCAGGGGGAGGCCGCGCTGTTCGACAAGGCCGACGAGGCGCTTCCCGAGGCACTGCAGGCGAGTTCGGAGGACGAGGAGACGCCCGGCCCGCGCTCCGTCCCCGGTGCGTGACCCGGCGAACGGGGCACCCGCATCGCTCGGTAGGCTTACAGCTCTACCGGTTGTAGTACAAGGAGATCCTCCTCCCGTGTCCGAGCGCATGTCCGCCGAGCGCGTGACCGTCAAGCACGTGACTGCCAAGCGTCTGACCGTCAAGCGTCTGACCGCGCTCGCCGTCGCGGCCGCGGCCGCGACGGTCCTCGCGGGCTGCGCGGGCGGCCAGGCGGCCCAGCCCCGCTCCGGCGACACGCGCTTCGTCCCTGGGGACGGCCGCGTCGAGTTCTTCGACGCCGCCCAGCGCCACAAGGCGCCCGTGGTCGAGGGGCAGACCCTCGACGGCGGCACCGCCACGCTGACCGCGGGGAAGGTCCACGTGTTGAACTTCTGGGCCTCCTGGTGCGCGCCCTGCCGGGCCGAGGCTCCGGTGCTCAAGGACATCGCGGCGACGACCAAGTCCAAGGGCGTGGAGTTCCTCGGGGTCAACTTCAAGGACCTCAAGGCGTCCGCGCAGGCGTACGACCGCTCGGTCGAGCCCGGCTATCCCAGCATCTACGACCAGAGCGGCAAGGTGCTGCTGCAGTTCCAGGGCACGGTGCCGCCCGCCGCGATCCCCTCCACACTGATCATCGACGCCCAGGGCCGCATCGCCGCCCGCGCGCTCGGCGCGGTCAAGTACAACGACCTGCTCTCGGCCGTCACGAAGGTGACCGATGAGTGACCTCGGCAGCACCGTCGCGACCGGGTCGCTGCTGCTGGCCGCGCCGATCGCCGCGGTCGCCGGGCTCGTGTCGTTCGTCTCGCCGTGCGTGCTGCCGCTGGTCCCCGGCTACCTGTCGTACGTCACGGGCATGAGCGGCGACCCGAAGCGGGGCCGGATGGTGCTCGGCAGCGCGCTTTTCGTGCTCGGGTTCGCCGTCGTGTTCGTGCTGGGGGGCGCGCTGTTCGGCAGCCTCGGCGCGGCGCTGCACGGCAACGCCGACGTGATCACCAGGGTCCTCGGGGTGGTCACGATCGTCCTCGGGCTGGCCTTCGTGGGCGTGATCCCCGGCCTCCAGCGTGATGTGCGGATCCATCGGCTCCCGGCCGCCGGGATGGCGACGGCGCCGCTGCTGGGGATCGTCTTCGGCCTCGGCTGGACGCCGTGCATCGGCCCCACGCTGGCGGTGGTGATGACGCTCTCGGTCGACCAGGGCAGCGCGCTGCGCGGCGCCGCCCTCGCCTTCGCGTACGCGCTGGGCCTCGGGCTGCCGTTCGTGCTGGCGGGTCTCGCCTACCGTAAGGCGCTGCACACCTTCAAGGCGGTGCGCCGCCACACCCCGCTGATCACCAAGGTCGGCGGCGCGATGCTCGTGGCGGTCGGCGTGCTGCTCGTGACCGGGCAGTGGTCGGAGATCATCGCCCACCTGCAGGTGTGGGTCGGCGGCTTCAGGCCGGTGATCTGATGAGCGCCCCCGACGACCTCGCGTCCGCCGTACAGGAGGAGTCGGCGCTCCAGGAAAAGGAGCGGACGAAGCCCGTCGGGCTGGGCCCGGTCGGCTGGCTGCGCTGGTTCTGGCGCACGCTCACCTCGATGCGGACGGCCCTGATCCTGCTGTTCCTGTTCGCGCTCGGCTCGGTCCCCGGATCCGTCTATCCGCAGCGAGGCGTCGATCCCGCCAGGGTCGCGCAGTATTTCAAGGACAACCCGGCCCAGGCGAAGTGGCTCGACCGGTTCTGGCTGTTCGACGTCTTCAGTTCGCCCTGGTTCGCCGCGATCTACCTGCTGCTGTTCGTCTCGCTGGCCGGGTGCGTGTTCCCGCGCGCGCTGGTCCACATCAAGGAGATGCGGCGCCGCCCGCCCGCCGCGCCGCGCAACCTCCTGCGCCTGCCGCACGGCGAGACGTTCGAGGGCCGCCTCACCCTGGAGCAGGCCGCCGCCGCGCTCAGGCGCAGGCGGTTTCGCGTCGCCGTCGGCGACGGCTGGGTGGCGGCGGAGAAGGGCTACCTCCGCGAGACCGGCAACCTGCTGTTCCACGTCGCGCTGCTCGTGCTGCTGTTCGCCGTCGGCGCCGGAGGCCTGTACGGCTACCGCGGCAACGTGCTGGTGGTGGAGGGCGACGGCTTCTCCAACGCCGTGGCGGCCTACGACCGCTTCATGCCGGGCAACCGGGTCACCGCCGAGTCGCTGGAGCCGTTCTCCTTCACGCTGAAGGACTTCCAGGCCAGCTATGTCGCAGCGGGGGACAAGCAGGGCCAGCCGCTCGACTATCTCGCCAAGCTGGCCGTCCAGGACTCGCCGACGGCAACCCCGCGCGAGGTGGACCTCAAGGTCAACGACCCGCTGGACGTGAACGGCACGCTGACCTACCTGATCGGGCACGGCTACGCCCCCACGTTCCGGGTGACCGACGGCAAGGGCCAGGTGGCCTACGACGGCCCGGTGCCGTGCCTGGCCGACGACCAGGCCACGTACACGTCCGAGTGTGTGATCAAGGTGCCGGACGCCCAGCCGACCCAGCTCGGGTTCCTGGCGCGCTTCCTGCCCACGACCGTGCCGGCCGGGAACGCCTGGGTGTCGGTCTTTCCCGGCGCCGCGAACCCGACCGTGCAGGTCTTCCCGTTCGGCGGTGACCTCGGCCTGAAGTCGGGGCAGCCGCAGTCGGTGTACCAGCTCGACACCACGAACCTGAAGCCGCTCGGCACGATGTCGGCCCAGCCGACCCCGCTCAACCTGGGTGAGACCAAGGAGCTCGCCGACGGCGCCGGGAAGATCCAGTTCACCGGTGTGAAGGAGTGGATCAGCCTCCAGATCACCTACGACCCGGGCCGGGAACCCGCCCTGCTGGCGGCGGCCGCAGCGGTGATCGGGCTCGTGCTGTCTCTCACGATCCGCCGCCGCCGCGTCTGGGTGCGGGTGAAGGACGGGACGGTCACAGTGGGAGGATTGACCCGCACAGAAGGCGGCGGCGCGGCCTTCGCCGAGGAGTTCGCCCAGATCGTCACCGCCCTGCGCGGTGGCCCACCCACCGGCGACCCGCCCACCGGAAACGCTGCCCCGGGCGGCCGCCCGGACGAGGAGTGAGTGATGCCCGCCCCGGTAAGCCAAGCCGTCAACGACAGTCTCGCCACACTGAGTGACCAGCTCATCCTGATCACCGTCCTGCTGTATCTCGCCGCGATGATCTGCTACGCGCTGGATCTCGCGTTCGGCAGGGCTCGCACGGTCGTGGCCGCACGCCGGCGGGAGCTCGTCGGCGCGGGCGGCCCGGCGGTGCCCGGTGACGCGCCCGCCGGTGACGTGACCGACGCGACGCCGGACTCGGGCCCGCAGCCGGCCGCGTGGGCGGTCCGGGCGGGGACCGTCGGCGTGGTCCTCACCTGGATCGGATGGGCCGGCAACCTCGGCGGCATCCTCACCCGGGGCATCGCCGTCGACCGGTGGCCGTGGGCCAACATGTACGAGTTCGTGGTGGCGATCTGCTTCGCCGCCGTCACCGCGTTCCTCGCGCTGCTCATCCGTCAGCCGATCCGCTTCCTCGGCGCGTTCGTGACCGTGACCGCGGCGCTCGGGCTGGGCTTCGCCGTGCTGTTCCTGCACGTCCAGGCGGGCCCGGTGATGCCCGCGCTGCACTCGTACTGGATCGCGATCCACGTCACGGCGGCGATCGTGGCCAGCGGGCTGTTCATCCTGGCCGGCGTCTGCGCGATCCTCTACCTGATCCGCAAGGACGGGCGCCCGTCGGTGCTGCCGAGCAGGGAGGGCCTGGAGCGCGTCGCGCACCGGGCGATCGTCATCTCCTTCCCGATCTGGACCTTCGCCGTCATCGCCGGCGCTCTGTGGGCGGACCGGGCGTGGGGCCGCTACTGGGGCTGGGACCCGAAGGAGGTGTGGGCGTTCGTCACGTGGGTCGTCTATGCCGCCTATCTCCACGCCCGGGCGACGGCCGGGTGGCGAGGCAAGGCCGCGATGATCATTTCGCTGGTCGCCTTCGGCTGCCTGCTGTTCAACCTGGTCGGCGTCAACATCTTCTTCTCGGGACTGCACTCCTACGCCGACGTGCCCAAGTAAGACGTGCCCAAGTAAAGACGTGCCCGGCCGACGGGCGGTCCACGGTGAGGGCTCGGCGAGGGCTCCGGGCGGGAGCCCGCGAGGGGTTCGGGCGGGAGGGTTCGCGCGGGGTTCTGCGCGGGGGGTTCGGGCGGGAGGGTTCGCGCGGGGTTCTGCGCGGGGGGTTCGGTGGGGAGTCCGCGCGGGGTTCGGTGCGGGTCGGGCGCGCGGGGGGTGCGCGCGGTTACGGGGGGTTCAGTCCTCGTCGCGCAGGCGACGGTCCAGGCTGCGCAGGAACTCGGGGTCGTCGTCGGGTCCGCGAGGCACGTCGCCGCTCTGGTACCACTGGCCGTTCCCCGCCGCGTACACGGCGTGCCGGTGGCGGGGACGACCCACGAGGAGCCAGGTCAGCGCGCCCACGTCGACCAGGAGGATCACGATGAGGACCCACATGAACTTGGGGAGATTGCGCACGTCCTGCTCGGGGGTCGTGATCACGTCGAACAGGCAGTAGAGCCAGAGGGCAAGCAGCGCCAGGCCGATAATCACGCTAGGCATGCCCACACGGTAAGCCATTCCGGCGACTGATCGGGTCGGGCTTCGGGGTGACGCGGGCAGCCCGGCATCGTACGGTGGACCGGTACACGGCATGCCGAGTGCCGCGACCGCCGGGGTCCGCCCGGACGGAGCGGTGCCCGAAGTGGCGCATCGCGAGGCGGAGAAGTGACCGGCGACAGCGTCGGCGACGACTCCGGCCCCCCGGAGATTCCGAGCGTGCGAGGAACCTCCCCGGCGGGGCGACCGGCGAGTGCCGCTCCGGGCGGCGCGACGGGGCGAAGACCCACGGGAAGGGCGCCGGAACGCGGAGCCTGACAGAGGGGTGCGACGGACTGGGGGGGCGATGGCGGAGCCGGGCGACAGGGGCCGCCACCGGCGGGGGTCACGGTGGTGGCAGCGAGGACCCTATCTGTCCTCCCACCGCCGTACGGATGGTCCCGAACGACCTGTCGACCGTGCCCCCGACCGGGCCCCCGACCGTGCCCCCGACTGGGCCCCCGACCGGACGGGGGAGCGGGACCAGGACCGGGACCGGCCTCCCGAACGGCCGCAGGGGCGCCCCTCGCGGTGGGAGTCCATCGCCCGTCCCGCGAGGAATTCCCCCTGGGACGGGCAGTGGGGCGGCGACTGGGCCGGATGGCCGCCGGAGCGGCCCGTGGACCGCGCCCACGCGGTCACCGCACCCGTGGTGGACGACCGGCCGCAGTACACCTGGCACGACTTCGAGCTCGACGACCTTCCGACGCGGGCCTCGCCGCACCCGCCCGACGCGCCCGATCTGCGGGACGGCAGACGGCACTGCGGACCGCTGGAGCGCGTCCTGCACCGCGAGTGGGACGCCGCGGAAGGGCCGCCCTCCGCCGACGCCGTACGGGCCGTGGACAGCCTGGCGAGGCTGCCCGAGCAGCTCAAGACCAAGCTCGCCATCGGGCTCGAAGGCATCTACGTCGGACGCGGCGGAGTGCCCGACCTCGACGACATGGGTTACCTGCGTGGCGCGCCGCTGCCGTCGGGACGGGCCACCTGGGACATCTGCGCCGGCGCGTACGGCGACCGCAAGATCGTGGTGGGGGACCGGCCGTCGCCCACGCCCGACGTGATGATGCACGAAGTCGGCCATGCGCTGGACGACGTGGACGCGAGTCCGGGAGAGTGGGTGTCGGACTCTCCCGAGTTCGCGGCGCTCTACGAGGAGTGCCTGCCGCTGTTCGCGTCGTCGTTCCACCGGCAGACCGGCGGCCTGGGGCGCAAGGAGTTCTTCGCCGACGCGTTCGCGGCGATCGCGTCCCGGCAGCGTCCCGCCCTGGTCGACATGCTGGGCGGCGACACGCGGGCGGCCCTCAACGTCATGCTCTTCTTCAACCGGCGTTACGGAATCTAGGTGATTCGATGTACGTGATCCGGCTCGGCGACGGGACGCTGCGCGTGCCTCGGTCACTCACCACGGATGACGGGCGCCTCATCGGCAACGCGTACGTGGAGGTCGCTCCGGGCGAGCCCGGCTACGAACAGTGGCTGGCCGAGTCGATCACCGAGGAGGAGGACGCCGAACGACGGCGCCGCTGGCGTGAGGGCGACGACGCGCTGGAACAGGCGTTCCTGGCCTTCAAGGCGGAGCAAGACTGACGACCCCGGCAAGGGAGCAGGACAGGCCGGGACGCAGACATGACATGGGGCTGACTCCGGTGACCCTGCGGCGTCCGGGTAGCGCGCAGGATCACACGGTGCTGGTACTGCGTCAGACTCGCGGGGAGTCGCCGTTCGGCCGTTCGGCCGTGAGGACGTCCTCACCGCGAAGGAGGGCGTGGACTTCCGATTCACGGAAGCGCCGGTGCCCCCCGGGGGTACGGATGCTGCTGATACGCCCGGCCGCGGCCCAACGGGTCACGGTCTTCGGGTCGACCCTGAAGAGAGCGGCAACCTCTCCAGGAGTCAGCAGTCGCTCGCTGCTACTCTCCACAATCTCTCCCCCTCGCGTCCCGCGTCCTGCAGCGGGCGGACAGGTAACCAGTGTGCCGAGCGAAGCCTGATTTATCCGTGGTTTTCGGAGAAGATCACGGGATGTTACCGGCTCAGTGCCCGATTGTTATATGATAGAGCCTCTTTGGGGCGCTCATGGGTGTTTCTTTACAAAAGCGCCTTGTTGTGAACACTAGCAGTGCCCGCAGCAGATGCGAAGAGAGACCGGCGCGCCGGGAGGGTGACGTAACCTCGACGCTGTGCATCCGGTTGTCGTTTACACCCTTTCACGCCTCGGCCTGTTCGCCGTCGCCCTCGGCGTCCTGTATCTCGTCGGCCTTCGATCGTTCCCACTGCTCCTGCTCGCGGTCCTGGTCAGTGGTCTGGCCAGCTACGTGCTGTTGTCCAAACAGCGCGACGCGGTGAGCGAGCGGGTCGCCGGGAAACGGCGGGAGACGGGGAAGAACTAGGTCGCCGGGAACATGCCGACGCGGGCATGGTACTCATGCCCGAGCTCCGTCGTGTCGCTTCCCACCAAAAGACCTGTCTTTACGGTCAGGAAGGCCTTTACCCCGATTCCCCTTTCCCGCGTCGGGTTCCAGCGCAGCGCCCTGCCCGTGACCGGGTCGATCGCCCCGATGCCGGGCCGATGGACCGCTCCCGGGCCGGCTGTGTCGGCGCCGCCCGGGTTGTCGAGCCAGCGCTGGTGTCCGCCCACGTAGACGGCGGATCCCGTGACCGCGACCGCGTACAGGGAGTCCCCTCCGGTCAGGTTCACCCAGGTCGGACGGACCGCCTCGCCCTTCGCGTACGTCTCGAACCTGGCGGCGGAGTCGCACAGCTTCGAGGTGCCGCGCGCCGGCCCGCCCGTCGTGACGACCACGAAGTAGCGCCCGTCCGGAGACAGGTCGAGCCCCCGCACGTACGACGGGAAGTTCGGCTTGCACGCCGGGGCGTACGCCTCGGTACCCCAGTCGGCCACTCTCCCGGTCGTCAGGTCGATCACCCCGAGCTGCGGGCGGCGCAGGCCGTCGAGCGTGGTGAACGAGCCGTCCACGACTAAGCGGTCGCGGACGGCGGCCATCGCGTAGATCCGGGGATCGCCGTGGCGACCGTCGCCCGGCGTGACGGTGAACCCGGGGTCCACAGCGCCGGTCTCGGCGTCCACCCGGGCCAGCGCGGTCCGCGGGCTGCGCCCGATCCTGCTGAAGTCGCCGCCGACGTAGAGCGCGCCGCCCAGCCGCACCAGGCTGGTGACCTCCCCGCCGTAGACGGGGGCGGAGAAACCGTCGACGGGAGCGCCGTCGGACACCCGGAGCCGGACCAGGCCCCGGGAGGGGGCGGCGAACGCCCCGCCCACGTAGACCGTGCCGCCGGAGCCGGCCGCGAGCGCGGCCACCGGCCCGTCGAGGTCCGGCGCGAAGTCGCGCAGGACGCGCCCGGTGTAGAGGTCGAAGGCGAAGACGTTCGCCCGCGGCAGGTCCTCCCCGCCCCGGGCCTCGCGCACCGCGCTGAAGTCGCCGCCCACGACGACGGTGCGGCCGACCAGCGCGAACGCGGTGACGATGCCGTCCAGCACATGCGGTGTGGTGTTCACCGGATTCTCCGACACCACGCGGGGCTGGCCGAGGCCGGCGGACGCCGGTGCGGCGGGGATGACTGCGGCGCATGTGACGAGCGATGCGACCGGGAGCAGGGCGGTGGTGACGCGCATTCCCCAATTTCTAGCAGACGCAGCGTAATCGGAGAACTACGTTCCGCTCATCCGGCGACGGTGATGAGGAGGCGCGTCCGCCGCGGCCTAGGCTTGCCTGCATGACGCGCGCATCGCTGGACAAGCAGCCGCACGAGGTCGCCGCGATGTTCGATCGCACGGCCCGGCGCTACGACCTGGTCAACGACGTCCTCTCGCTCGGTCAGGACCGCCTGTGGCGGAAGGCCACCGCGGAGGCGATCGACGCCGGGCCCGGCGAGCTGGTCCTCGACCTCGCCGCGGGCACCGGCACCTCGACCGACGCGTTCACCGCGCTCGGGGCGCGGGCGATCGCGTGTGACTTCTCGCTCGGCATGCTCCGCACCGGAGTCGAGCGGCGCGGCGGCTCCGGCCTGTACGGCGGGGGCGTGCGCGGGGTCACGTTCGTCGCGGGCGACGCGCTGCGGCTGCCGTTCCGCGACGAGACGTTCGACGCGGTGACGATCTCCTTCGGCCTGCGCAACGTGGCCGACACCGGGGAGGCGCTGCGCGAGATGCTGCGGGTGACCCGGCCGGGCGGGCGGCTGGTGATCTGCGAGTTCTCCCGGCCGACGCCCAAGTCGTTCGACCTCGTCTACACGCAGTACCTGATGAAGCTGCTGCCGCCGGTGGCCCGGATGGTCAGCTCGAACCCCGACTCCTACGAGTACCTCGCCGAGTCGATCCGGGCGTGGCCGGACCAGGAGGCGCTGGCGAGGATCATCCAGGAGGCCGGCTGGCGGAAGGTGGCCTGGCGCAACCTCACGCTCGGCATCGTGGCCCTGCATCGCGGGGTCAAAGCGTGATGAGACGTGCTTGGCCATACCCCTCTGACACTGTGCGGCGGATAGGGGTTAGACTGCGGCGCGACAGTTTGTGAAGTTGTTCACAAAGGCACGAAGGTCTAAACCGATTCGAGGCCTTCCTTCCCTGGAACGGACAGGTCCCCCGTGAGCGAGCAAGCCCGCGTGACGCGGAGAGATGTCGACGCCGACGTCATCGTCGTCGGTGCGGGTCCCGCGGGTTCGACGGCCGCGTTCTATCTCGCCCGTTCCGGCCTCGACGTGCTGCTGCTGGAGAAGGCGCGCTTCCCGCGGGAGAAGGTCTGCGGCGACGGGCTGACCCCACGCGCCGTCAAGGAACTCGTCGCGATGGGCGTCGACATCGACGCCCCCGGCTGGGTCAGGAACAAGGGCTTGCGCGCCTACGGGGGCGGCATGAGCCTGGAGCTCGACTGGCCGGAGCTGACGAGCTACCCGAGCTTCGGGCTGGTGCGCACCCGGGCCGACTTCGACCAGATCCTCGCCAGGCACGCCGAGAGCGCGGGCGTCCGGCTGCGCGAGGGCGTGAACGTTACAGGGCCGGTGCTCGACGAGCGCAGCGGCCACGTCGTGGGCGTGACCGCCAAGGCGGACGGCGAGGAGGTGTCCTACCGCTCGCGGCTCGTGGTGGCGGCCGACGGCAACTCGACCCGGCTGTCGCTGGCGCTGGGCCTGCACAAGCGCGAGGACCGCCCGATGGGCGTGGCGGTGCGCACCTACTACACGAGCCCCCGCCACGACGACGACTACCTGGAGACGTGGCTCGAACTCTGGGACGGCGACCGGCTGCTGCCCGGCTACGGCTGGATCTTCCCCATGGGCGACGGCACCGCGAACGTCGGCCTCGGCCTGCTGAACACCAGCGAGGCCTTCAAGAACATCGACTACCGGGACCTGCTGCGGCGCTGGATGAAGAACACGCCGCAGGAGTGGGGCTTCACCGAAGAGAACATGACGGGCCCGATCCGGGGCGCCGCGCTGCCGATGGGCTTCAACAGGCAGCCGCACTACACCCGCGGGCTGGTTCTCGTGGGCGACGCCGGCGGGTCGATCAATCCGTTCAACGGCGAGGGCATCGCGTACGCCATGGAAACCGGCAGGGTCGCGGCCGAGGTGATCGCGCAGGCGCTGGCCCGGCCGACGCCCGCCCAGCGTGAGCGTGTATTACTCGCGTATCCTCGTATGCTCAAAGACGCCCATGGCGGATACTTCACCCTCGGTCGCCTGTTCGTGGAGGCGATCGGAAGACCGGGAGTGATGAGCTTCGCCACCCGGCACGGGATGCCCCATCCCACCCTGATGAGATTCGCCTTCAAGCTGCTCGCTAATCTCACAGACCGGCGGGGCGACGTCTCCGACCGCATAATCAACGCCTTGTCCAAGGTGGCTCCGCCATCATGATCGAAACCCGCATGACCGAAGCCCGCATGACCGAGACGACGCGCGTGTCGCCGCCGGCCCCGCAGGTGGCCGCCCGGCCGGCCGCGTTCTCCGGCATTCTCGTGATCGCCCAAATTCACCGAGTAAGCGAGGACATGTAGCCATGGAGCTGTATGTGCCGATCGTGGTGCTCGCGGTCCTCGCGGCGGGATTCGCCGTGTTCTCCGTGAGCATCGCGCCCTTCACCGGGCCGAAGCGCTGGAACCGCGCGAAGCTGGACGCCTACGAGTGCGGCATCGAGCCGACTCCGCAGCCGGTCGGCGGCGGCCGCTTCCCGCTGAAGTACATGATCACCGCGATGCTGTTCATCGTGTTCGACATCGAGATCATCTTCCTCTATCCGTGGGCGGTGGCCTTCGACAGACTCGGCGTGTTCGGGCTCGTCGAGATGGTGCTGTTCATCGTCACCGTTCTCGTGGCGTACGCCTACGTGTGGCGTCGCCGCGGCCTCGATTGGGATTAGCCATGGGTCTTGAAGAGAAACTCCCGAGCGGGTTCGTCCTCACCACCGTCGAGCAGGTGGCCGGCTGGGCCCGGAAGAACTCCGTCTGGCCCGCGACCTTCGGTCTCGCCTGCTGCGCCATCGAGCTGATGGCCACCGGCGGCCCGAACCACGACCTGGCCCGGTTCGGCATGGAGCGCGCCTCCGCGTCTCCGCGCCAGGCCGACCTGATGATCGTGGCCGGCCGGCTGTCGCAGAAGATGGCGCCCGTCCTCCGCCAGATCTACGACCAGATGGCCGAGCCCAAGTGGGTCATCGCGATGGGCGTCTGCGCGTCAAGTGGCGGCATGTTCAACAACTACGCCATCGTTCAGGGCGTGGACCACGTGGTGCCGGTCGACATCTACCTGCCCGGCTGCCCGCCGCGCCCGGAGATGCTGATCGACGCCATCGTGAAGCTGCACGACAAGATCCAGAACATGAAGTTCGGCGCGCACCGCGAGAGGCAGATCGAGGAGCTGGAGCTCCAGGCACTGCGCACGTTGCCGCTGATCGACCAGGGAGCCGGGAAGTGACCACCGAGAACCTGCCCGGGCTGCCCGAGGAGCCCGTCGCCCGCAAGGGCATGTTCGGCGTCAAGGACAGCGGCGACACCTCCGGCTACAACCGCCTGGTCGTCCGCCGCCCGCCCAAGCTGTCCAGCAGCCGGCCGTACGGGTCGTACTTCGACGAGGTGGCCGACGCGCTGGAGCCGGCCTTCGCCGACGCCGTCGAGCGCGTGGTCGTCGACCGCGGCGAGATCACCTTCCACGTGCGGCGCGAGCGGCTGCCCGAGGTGATGAAGCACCTGCGCGACGACGCCGCGCTGCGGTTCGAGCTGTCGCTCGGCGTCTCGGGCGTCCACTACCCCGAGGAGACCGGCGCGGAGCTGCACGCCGTCTACCACCTGTGCTCCATCACGCACAACCGGCGCGTCCGGGTGGAGGTCTCCTGCCCCGACGCCGACCCGCACATCCCCTCCACGGTTCAGGTCTACCCCACGCACGACTGGCATGAGCGCGAGACGTACGACTTCTTCGGAATCGTCTTCGACGGCCACCCGGCGCTGACCCGGATCGAGATGCCGGACGACTGGGAGGGGCACCCGCAGCGCAAGGACTACCCGCTCGGCGGCATTCCGGTGGAATACCGCGGCGCCGAGGTCCCCGCGCCGGACCGGAGGAGGTCGTACTCGTGAGCATCCGCGGCGACCTGCACGAGTGGACGAGGGCAGCGAGGAGAGCGTCGTGAGCACCACCGAGACCACCGAAACCCAGGGCCGGATCTACGACGTCGCCGGTCAGGACTGGGACGAGCTGGTCAAGACCGTCAGCGAGTCGGCCGACGAGCGCCTGGTCATCAACATGGGCCCGCAGCACCCGTCGACGCACGGCGTGCTGCGGCTCGTGCTGACCCTCGACGGCGAGACCGTGACCGAGGCCCGCACGGTGATCGGCTATCTGCACACCGGCATCGAGAAGAACATGGAGTTCCGGACGTGGACCCAGGGGGTCACGTTCGTCACCCGCATGGACTACCTCGCGCCGATCTTCAACGAGACCGCCTACTGCATGGGCGTCGAGAAGCTCCTCGGGATCACCGACAGGATCCCGGATCGGGCGCAGGCCATCCGGGTCCTGACAATGGAGCTCACCCGGATCTCCTCGCACCTCGTCGCGATCGCGACGTTCGGCATGGAGCTGGGCGCGACCACGCCGATGCTGTTCGGCTTCCGCGAGCGCGAGATGGTGCTCGACCTGATGGAGTACATCACCGGTCTGCGGATGAACATGGCGTACGTCCGGCCGGGCGGCGTCAGCGTCGACCTGCCGGCCGGCGCGGTCGACAAGATCGGCGAGTTCCTCAAGATCATGCCGGGGCGGATCAAGGAGATGCGCAAGCTCCTCGACGCGAACCCCGTCTACACCCGGCGCACCAAGGACGTGGCCTACCTCGACCTGACCGGCTGCATGGCCCTCGGGATCACCGGGCCCATGCTGCGCGCCGCCGGCCTGCCGTGGGACCTGCGCAAGTCGCAGCCCTACTGCGGCTACGAGACGTACGAGTTCGAGGTCGCGACGCAGAACACCTGCGACGTGTACGGCCGCTACCTCGTCCGCATGGACGAGATGGAGGAGTCCCTCAAGATCATTGAGCAGGCGCTCGACCGCCTGTCCGGCCCGCTCAAGGGCGGTCCGGTGATGATCGAGGACAAGAAGATCGGCTGGCCGTCGCAGCTCGCGCTCGGCCCCGACGGCCTCGGCAACTCGCCCGACCACATCGCGCACATCATGGGCAGCTCCATGGAGGCCCTGATCCACCACTTCAAGCTGGTGACCGAGGGCTTCCGGGTGCCCGCCGGACAGGCGTACGCCTCGGTCGAGTCGCCGCGCGGCGAGCTCGGCGCGCACGTGGTCAGCGACGGCGGCACCCGGCCCTACCGGGTCCACTTCCGCGACCCGTCGTTCACGAACCTGCAGGCGGTGCCCGCGACGTGCGAGGGCGGCATGGTCGCCGACGTCATCTCCGCGGTCGCCTCGATCGACCCGGTCATGGGAGGTGTGGACCGATGAGCGGCAAGCCGACGGTCCAGGCCGCCCGCGTAGCGAATGAGGAGGGGAGCGCGACCATGAGCACGGGTTACGCGCCCGAGGTCCGCGAGCGTCTGGAGACGGACGCCAAGGAGATCATCGGCCGCTACCCCCGGCCGCGTTCGGCGCTGCTGCCGCTGCTGCACCTGGTGCAGTCGGAGGACGGCTACATCTCCGACGCCGGCCAGGAGTTCTGCGCCGAGATGCTGGGCCTGTCCAAGGCCGAGGTCGTCGGCGTCGCGACCTTCTACACCATGTACAAGCGCAAGCCGGCCGGCGAGTACAACGTCGGCGTCTGCATCAACACGCTGTGCGCGGTCATGGGCGGCGACCAGATCTGGGAAGAACTCAGCGAGCACGTGGGCGTCGGCCACGACGAGACCACCGCGGACGGCAAGATCACGCTGGAGCGGCTGGAGTGCAACGCCGCCTGCGACTTCGCGCCGGTCATGATGGTCAACTGGGAGTTCTTCGACAACCAGACGCCGGAGTCGGCCAGGCAGCTCGTCGACGACCTGCGCGCCGGCAAGGAGGTCGCGCCCACGCGCGGCCCGGGCCGGCTGTGCACGTTCAAGGAGGCGTCCCGGGTCCTCGCCGGGTTCCCCGACGGCCAGGCCGGTGACGGCCCGTCGGCCGCCGGCCCTTCGCTCGAGGGCCTGAAGGTCGCCAAGGCCAACGGCTGGGAGGCCCCCAAGGCCGAGGGGAGCGAGAAGTGACAGCCCTCACGCCCGTTCTGACGAGGAACTGGGACCAGGACAACTCGTTCACCCTCGACGGGTATGGCGAGTACGCGGCCGCCAAGAAGGCCCTGGGCATGGACCCCGACGCCGTCATCCAGACGGTGAAGGACTCCGGTCTGCGCGGCCGCGGCGGCGCGGGCTTCCCCACCGGCATGAAGTGGGGCTTCATCCCGCAGGGCGACGGCAAGGCCCACTACCTCGTGGTCAACGCCGACGAGTCCGAGCCGGGGACCTGCAAGGACATCCCGCTCATGATGGCCAACCCGCACGCGCTGGTCGAGGGTGTGATCATCGCGTCCTACGCCATCCGGGCCAACCACGCGTTCATCTACATCCGCGGCGAGGTGCTCCACGTCATCCGCCGGGTGCAGGCCGCGGTCCGGGAGGCGTACGAGAAGGGTTACCTCGGCGCCGACATCTTCGGCTCGGGGTACGACCTCGAACTCGTCGTGCACAGCGGCGCCGGGGCGTACATCTGCGGCGAGGAGACCGCGCTGCTCGACTCGCTGGAGGGCCACCGCGGCCAGCCCCGGCTCAAGCCGCCGTTCCCGGCGGTCGCCGGCCTGTACGCCTCCCCGACAGTGGTCAACAACGTCGAGTCGATCGCGAGCGTGCCGAGCATCATCGCCAACGGCGCCGACTGGTTCGCCGGGATGGGCACCGAGAAGTCCAAGGGCTTCGGCATCTTCTCGCTGTCCGGCCACGTGACGCGGCCGGGTCAGTACGAGGCCCCGCTGGGCATCACGCTGCGCGAGCTGCTCGACATGGCGGGCGGCATCCGCGAGGGCCACGAGCTGAAGTTCTGGACGCCGGGGGGCTCCTCGACGCCGATCTTCACGGCCGAGCACCTGGACGTGCCGCTCGACTTCGAGTCGGTCGGGGCCAAGGGCTCGATGCTGGGCACCCGCGCCCTGCAGATCTTCGACGAGACGACCTGCGTGGTCCGGGCCGTCATGCGCTGGACCGAGTTCTACGCGCACGAGTCCTGCGGCAAGTGCACGCCCTGCCGTGAGGGCACCTACTGGCTGAAGCAGGTGCTCAAGCGGCTGGAGAAGGGTCAGGGCTCCGAGGAGGACCTGGCCACCATCACCGACATCGCCGACAACATCCTGGGGCGCTCGTTCTGCGCCCTCGGTGACGGCGCGACGAGCCCGATCCACTCGTCGGTGAAGTACTTCCGCGACGAATACCTCAAGCACTTCGAGATCGGCGGCTGCCCGTTCGATCCCGCCGCTTCCACGGTGTGGGGGTCCAAGTGACAGTTCAGACGACGCAGCCGGAGCAGCCGGTCGTGGACATGGTCACCCTGACCATCGACGGCTTCCAGGTCAGCGTTCCCAAGGGCACGCTGATCATCCGGGCCGCGGAACTGCTGGGGATCCAGATCCCCCGGTTCTGCGACCACCCGCTGCTCTCGCCGGCGGCCAACTGCCGCCAGTGCCTGGTCGAGATCACCGACGCGGGCAACGGCCGCGGCTTCCCCAAGCCGCAGCCGTCGTGCGCGATCGAGGTCGCCGAGGGCATGGTGGTCCAGACGCAGCTCACCTCGCCGGTGGCCGAGAAGGCCCAGCGCGGCGTGATGGAGATGCTGCTGCTGAACCACCCGCTCGACTGCCCGGTCTGCGACAAGGGCGGCGAGTGCCCCCTGCAGAACCAGGCCATGTCGAACGGCCAGGGCGAGAGCCGGTTCGTCGAGCAGAAGCGGACGTTCGACAAGCCCGTCCCGCTGTCGAGCGAGGTGCTGCTCGACCGCGAGCGCTGCGTCCAGTGCGCGCGCTGCATCCGGTTCTCCGACCAGATCGCCGGTGACCCGCTCATCGACTTCTTCGAGCGCGGGGCCAAGGAGCAGGTGGGCGTCGCCGGCGGCGAGCCGTTCCAGTCCTACTTCTCGGGCAACACCATCCAGATCTGCCCGGTGGGCGCGCTGACCGGCGCGGCCTACCGGTTCCGCTCCCGCCCGTTCGACCTGGTCTCCACGCCGAGCGCGTGCGAGCACTGCGCGTCGGGCTGCTCGCTGCGCACCGACCACCGGCGGGGCAAGGTCACCCGTCGCCTGGCCGGGGACGACCCGCAGGTCAACGAGGAGTGGAACTGCGACAAGGGCCGCTGGGCCTTCACCTACGCCACCGCGCCCGACCGGCTGCGGTCGCCGCTGGTGCGCGACGAGAGCGGCAAGCTCGTCCCCACCTCCTGGCCGGACGCGCTGGCCGTCGCGGCCGAGGGCCTGCTGCGGGCCCGCGGCAAGGCCGGTGTGCTGGTCGGCGGGCGGCTCACGGTCGAGGACGCCTACGCCTACAGCAAGTTCGCCCGGATCGCCCTCGGCACCAACGACATCGACTTCCGGTCCCGCCCGCACTCGGAGGAGGAGGCGCGCTTCCTCGCCCACGCCGTGGCGGGCAAGGGCATCGAGGTCTCCTACGCCGACCTGGAGACGGCCCCGGCCGTGCTCCTGGCCGGGTTCGAGCCCGAGGAGGAGTCGCCGATCGTCTTCCTGCGCCTGCGCAAGGCGGCGCGCAAGCGGGGCCTGAAGGTCTACGCGCTCGCGCCGTTCGCCACGCCGGGCCTGGCCAAGATGAACGGCACGCTCATCCGCACCCTGCCCGGCGCCGAGGCCGAGGCGCTCGGCGACCTCGTCACCGGCGAGGTGCTGCCCGAGGGCGCGATCGTCCTCGCCGGTGAGCGGCTCGCCGCCGCCCCCGGCGCCCTGTCGGCGCTCGTACGGCTCACGCAGGCGACCGGCGCACGGCTCGCCTGGGTGCCGCGCCGCGCCGGTGAGCGCGGAGCGCTGGAGGCCGGTGCCCTGCCGGGCCTGCTGCCGATCGGCCGCCCCGCCGCCGACGAGGCCGCCCGCGCGGAGGTCGCCAGGGTGTGGGGCGTCGCCTCGCTGCCCGAGGCGCCCGGCCGCGACACGGCGGGCATCATCGAGGCCGCGCTGAACGACGAGGTCGACGCGCTGGTCGTGGCGGGCGTCGACCCCTACGACCTGCCCGACCCGGCCCGGGCCCTGGCGGCGCTGGAGAACACGCCGTTCATCGTCAGCCTGGAGATCCGCGCCAGCGCGGTCACCGACCGGGCCGACGTGGTCCTGCCGGTCGCCGCCGTGGCGGAGAAGTCCGGCACGTTCGTCGACTGGGAGGGCAGGGGCCGCTCGTTCGGCGTGGCCACGGCCGTCCCCGGCCTGATGAGCGACCTGCGCGCCATCGCCGCGATCGCCGACCAGATGGACGTCCACCTCGGCCTGCCCGACCCCGCCGCGGCCCGGCGCGAGATGGCCACGCTCGGGTCCTGGAAGGGCACCCGCCCGGCCGCGCCCGCGGTCACCGGTCGTCCGGCCGGGGCGCCGCAGGCGGGCGAGGCCGTGCTGGCCACCTGGCACCTGCTGCTCGACGACGGCCGGTTGCAGGACGGCGAGCCGTACCTGGCGGGGACCGCCCGCGCGGCCGCGGCGCTGCTGTCGGAGGCGACGGCCGCCGAGATCGGCGCGGTCGACGGCGGAAAGATCACCATCGGTGACGACGTGGTCGTTCCGGTGCGCGTCGCGGACCTGCCCGACCGTGTCGTGTGGGTGCCGTCCAACTCCGCCGGCCTGTCGGTCACGCGCGACCTGCGCGCGGTCGCCGGAGACGTCGTAAAGATCGGGAGCGTCTCGTGAACAACCCCGGACCCACGCTGAGCGACTTCGGCCACGATCCCCTGTGGATCAGCATCATCAAGGCCGTCGCGATCTTCGTGTTCCTGATGCTGGGCGTGCTGATGGGCGTGTGGACCGAGCGCAAGCTCATCTCGCGCATGCAGCACCGCTACGGCCCCAACCGGGCGGGCAAGTTCGGCCTGCTGCAGACGGTGGCCGACGGCCTGAAGATGGGCCTGAAGGAAGACATCATGCCACGCACCGTGGACAAGGTGATCTACTTCCTGGCCCCGGTCGTCATCGCCGTCCCGGCCTTCCTGGCCTTCTCCGTCGTGCCGTTCGGGCCGATGGTCTCGATGTTCGGCCACAAGACCCCGCTGCAGCTCACCGACCTGCCGGTCGCGGTCCTGCTGGTCCTGGCCACCGCCTCGATCGGCGTCTACGGCGTCGTGCTCGCCGGGTGGGGGTCCCGCTCGCCGTACGCCGTGCTGGGCGGCCTGCGCTCGGCCGCCCAGGTCGTGTCGTACGAGATCGCGATGGGCCTGTCCTTCGTCGCGGTGTTCCTCCAGGCGGGCACGCTGTCCACCTCGGAGATCGTGGCGAAGCAGGCCAGCGCCGGCACCTGGGACATCGGCGGGCTGTCGATCCCGATGCCGTCGTGGTACGTGGTCTCGCTGGTGCCGTCCTTCCTGATCTACGCGATCACGATGCTGGGCGAGACGAACCGCGTGCCCTTCGACCTGCCCGAGGGCGAGGGCGAGCTGGTCGGCGGCTTCCACACCGAGTACTCCTCCTCGCTGAAGTTCGCGATGTTCATGCTCGCCGAGTACGTGAACGTCTTCACGGTCTCGGCGATGGCGATCACGCTGTTCTTCGGCGGCTGGCGGGCCCCGTGGCCGATCTCCCTGTGGGACGGCGCGAACTCCGGCTGGTGGCCGTTGCTGTGGTTCTTCACCAAGCTGGTCATCGCGTTCGGGTTCTTCGTCTGGGTCCGCGCCTCACTGCCACGTGTCCGGTACGACCAGCTCATGGCCTTCGGTTGGAAGGTGCTGATCCCGGTCAACCTGGCCTGGATCCTGATCGCCGCCACGTTCAAGGCGCTGCGGATGCCGGACAGCAACCGGGCGATCATCATGACCATCGGTGCTGTCGTCATCATCGGCGCCCTCGCGATCTGGTTGCGCTTCGACACGGTCAACCAGCGCCGCAAGGAGGCCAAGGCGGCCGCGATCGAGGAGGAGTTCGAGCAACTGCGCGAGGAGCCGGTCGCGGGCGGGTTCCCCGTGCCGCCGCTCGACGCGCCGCACTACCACGGAGTCGTGCCCGCCGCGCGCCTCAACCCCGACGCCGCCAAGGAGGTGACCAGTGGGAGCAACTGATTGGCTGAACCCGATCAAGGGATTCGGCGTCACCTTCCACCACATGTTCAAGAAGCCGGTGACCGTCAACTATCCCGAGGAGAAGCGGCCCACCGCGCCGCGCTTCCACGGGCGGCACCAGCTGAACCGGTGGCCCGACGGGCTGGAGAAGTGCGTCGGCTGCGAGCTGTGCGCCTGGGCCTGTCCGGCGGACGCCATCTACGTCGAAGGCGGCGACAACACCGACGAGGAGCGTTTCTCGCCGGGTGAGCGGTACGGCCGCGTCTACCAGATCAACTACCTGCGCTGCATCCTCTGCGGGCTGTGCATCGAGGCGTGCCCCACCCGGGCGCTCACGATGACCAACGAGTACGAGCTCGCCGACTCCAGCCGCGAGTCGCTGATCTACACCAAGGAGATGCTCCTCGCGCCGCTCGGACCGGGCATGGAGCAGCCGCCCCACCCGATGCGCCTCGGCGAGACCGAAGAGGACTACTACCGGTTGGGTCGAAGCAATGGGTGAGTCCATCACGTTCTGGGTGCTCGCGGTCATCTCGGTGATCGCCGCGCTCGGACTCGTCTTCAGCCGCAGGGCCGTCTACTCGGCCCTCATGCTCGGCGTCGTCATGCTCTCGCTGGCGGTGCTGTACGCGGTTCAGGACGCTCCGTTCCTGGCGGCGGTGCAGATCATCGTCTACACCGGCGCGGTCATGATGCTGTTCCTGTTCGTGCTCATGCTCGTGGGCGTGGACTCGTCCGACTCCCTCGTGGAGACGATCAGGGGCCAGCGGTTCTGGGCCATCGTGGGCGGGCTCGGCTTCGCCGCCCTGCTCGCTTTTGGCATCGGCAACGCCGTCGTCGGCTCGCCGAAGGGCCTGGCGGCCGCCACTCAGGCGGGCAACGTGCCCTCCCTGGCCGAGCTGATCTTCACGCGCCACGTGTTCGCCTTCGAGGTGACCTCGGCGCTGCTGATCACCGCCGCGCTCGGCGCGATGGTGCTCGCTCACCGGGAGCGCACCGAGGCGAAGCCGACCCAGAAGGACCTGTCCCGGCAGCGCTTCGTCGCCTTCGGCAAGACGGGCAAGAACCCGGCGCCGCTGCCCGGCCCCGGCACCTACGCCCGGCACAACGCCATCGACATGCCGGCGCTGCTGCCCGACGGGTCCGTCTCGCCGCTGTCGGTCAACCGGTACATCGCCCGGTACGAGGAGGCCCAGGGGACTCTGCCCCCGGAGGTCGCCCGCGTGCTGGAGCAGGAGGAGGCCACCCAGCGCTCGAACGGGCACCCGAGCGGGCACAGCACGCCCACCGTGGCCGAGGAGGCCAGGGACGGCGGCCCCGACACCGAGCCGATGCCCGAGGAGGGCGTCGTCGCCGGCCGGGTCGTCGGCCCCCGCGGTGAGTCCGTGAGGGAGTCCCGGAGCGAGGAGGACGGCAAGTGACCACGCACTACCTGGTGCTCTCCGCGCTGCTGTTCGCCATCGGCGGCGTCGGCGTGCTCGTACGGCGCAACGCCATCGTGGTGTTCATGTGCGTCGAGCTCATGCTCAACGCCTGCAACCTGGCGTTCGTCACCTTCGCCCGGCAGAACGGCAACCTCGACGGCCAGCTCATCGCGTTCTTCGTGATGATCGTGGCCGCCGCCGAGGTGGTCATCGGCCTGGCCATCATCGTGACGATCTTCCGAACCCGCAGGAGCGCGTCGGTGGACGACGCCAGCCTGCTGAAGTACTAAGAGGTGGCCGTGGAACCCGCTGAGATCATCCAGCACTCCGGCGGAGCGATCGGAGCAGCCTGGCTCATGATCGCTCTGCCCCTGGTGGGAGCGGCGGTCCTCCTGCTTGGCGGCCGGAGGACCGACAAGTTCGGCCACCTGCTGGGCGTGCTCATGGCCGTCGCGTCGTTCGTGGTGGCGGCGCTGTCGTTCGTGCAGCTGCTCGGCCTCGCCCCCGGCGAGCGCCGTCGCGGGATCGAGCTGTACGACTTCATCCCCGGCCTCGCGAAGGTCGGGCTGCTGGTCGACCCGCTGTCGATCTCGTTCTGCCTGCTGATCACCTTCGTGGGCTCGCTGATCCACATCTACTCGATCGGCTACATGGCGCACGACCCGAACAGGCGGCGGTTCTTCGCCTACCTCAACCTGTTCGTCGCGGCGATGCTGCTGCTGGTGCTGGCCGACAACTACGTGGCGCTGTTCGTCGGCTGGGAGGGCGTCGGTCTCGCGTCGTACCTGCTGATCGGGTTCTGGCAGCACAAGCCCTCGGCGGCGACCGCGGCCAAGAAGGCGTTCATCGTCAACCGCGTCGGCGACTTCGGCCTGCTGATCGGCATCTTCACGATCTTCGCGACGTTCCACACGCTGGCCTTCAGCGACGTCCTCGCGAACGCGTCGAAGGCGTCCTCGGGCACGCTCACCGCGATCGGCCTGCTGCTGCTGGTCGGCGCGTGCGGCAAGTCGGCCCAGCTCCCGCTGCAGTCCTGGCTCCTCGACGCGATGGAGGGCCCGACCCCGGTCTCGGCCCTCATCCACGCCGCGACCATGGTCACCGCCGGCGTCTACCTCATCGTCCGGTCCGGCCCGATCTACCAGGGCACCGGGACCGCGCAGCTCGTGGTGACGATCGTCGGCGTCGCGACCCTGCTCGCCGGTGCGATCATCGGTACCGCCAAGGACGACATCAAGAAGGCGCTGGCCGGTTCGACGATGTCGCAGATCGGCTACATGGTGCTCGCCGCGGGCGTCGGCCCGGCGGGCTACGCCTTCGCGATCGCGCACCTGATCACGCACGGCTTCTTCAAGGCCGACATGTTCCTCGGCGCGGGCTCGGTCATGCACGCCATGAACGACGAGGTCGACATGAGGAAGTACGGCGCGCTGCGGAAGGTCATGCCGCTCACGTTCGTGACGTTCCTCGTCGGCTATCTGGCGATCATCGGCTTCCCGCTGCTGTCCGGCTACTTCACCAAGGACGGCATCATCGAGGCCGTCATGGAGCACAACGAGGTCCTCGGCTGGCTGGCCGTGCTCGGTGCGGGCATCACCGGTTTCTACATGTCGCGCCTGGTGTTCATGACGTTCTTCGGCGCCAAGCGCTGGGAGCCCACGGCCCACCCGCACGAGTCGCCCGCCGTCATGACCGTGCCGCTGATCATCCTGTCGATCGGTTCGATCGTCCTGGGCGGTTACCTGGTCCTGAGCAACCGCTTCATGACCTTCCTGGCCCCGGCCGTCGGCGCGCCGGAGGAGATGCCGTCCTTCCACCCGTTCAGCGTCCCCGGTCTGGCCACGCTCGCGCTCGTGGCGATCGGCGCGGCCTTCGCCTGGATGAAGTACGGCAGGGCCGAGGTGCCCGCGGTCGCCCCGCGCGGCTCCTTCCTCACCACCTTCGCCCGTCGTGACCTGTACGGCGACGCCCTGAACGAGGCGCTGTTCATGCGTCCCGGGCAGTGGCTGACCCGCCTGGCCGTGTTCTTCGACAACCGCGGCGTCGACGGCCTCGTCAACGGCCTCGCCGCGGGCATCGGCGGCACGTCCGGGCGCCTGCGCAGGGTTCAGACCGGGTTCGTCCGCTCGTACGCGCTGTCGATATTCCTGGGTGCCGCCGTCCTGGCCGGTGCCTGGCTCGTCGTAGGGAACCTGTGATGCCCTGGCTTTCAACCCTTATGGGCGTGTCCGTACTCGGCGCGCTGGGCGTGACCCTCGTCCGGAACGACAAGCTCGCCAAGCAGTTCACGCTGGTGATCTCGCTCATCGTGCTGGCACTGACCGTCGCCATGGCGGTGCAGTTCAGCCCGAACGGCGACACGCCGCAGTTCGTCGAAGACCACGTCTGGATCAAGCAGTTCGGCATCCACTACGCACTGGGCGTCGACGGGATCGCGCTGGTGCTGATCCTGCTGTCGGCGATCCTCGTGCCGATCGTCGTGCTGGCCTCGTGGCATGACGCCGAGGCGGGCAAGCGGTCGGTCCGGACGTACTTCTCGCTGATCCTCGTGCTCGAGGCCATGATGATCGGCGTCTTCGCGGCGACCGACGTCTTCCTCTTCTACGTCTTCTTCGAAGCCATGCTGATCCCGATGTACTTCATGATCGGGTCGTACGGCGGGGCGCAGCGGTCGTACGCGGCCGTGAAGTTCCTGCTCTACTCGCTGTTCGGCGGGCTTCTGATGCTGGTGGCGGTGATCGCGCTCTACTCGATCGCCGGCAAGGGCTCGTTCCAGCACGCCGACCTGGTCGGCACCATCCAGGACGTGAACACGCAGAAGTGGCTGTTCCTCGGCTTCTTCATCGCCTTCGCGATCAAGGCGCCGCTGTGGCCGTTCCACACCTGGCTGCCGGACGCCGCCGCGCAGGCCCCGGCCGGCGCGGCCGTGCTGCTCGTGGGCGTGCTCGACAAGGTCGGCACGTACGGCATGCTCCGCTTCTGCCTGCAGCTCTTCCCGGACGCGGCCAAGTTCTTCACGCCGCTGGTCATCGCGCTGTCGGTGATCGGCATCATCTACGGCGCGATCGTGGCCATCGGGCAGACCGACATGAAGCGGCTCATCGCGTACACCTCGGTGTCGCACTTCGGCTTCATCGCGCTGGGCGTGTTCGCCATGACCACCAGCGCGGGCTCGGGCGCCACGCTCTACATGGTCAACCACGGCTTCTCGACCGGCGCGCTGTTCCTCATCGCGGGCTTCCTCATCCACCGCAGGGGCTCGCAGTACATCGCCGACTACGGCGGCGTGCAGAAGGTCGCCCCGGTCCTCGCCGGGACGTTCCTGGTGGCCGGTCTGTCCAGCCTCTCGCTGCCCGGTCTCAGCACGTTCGTCAGCGAGTTCATGGTGCTGACCGGCACCTACCAGCGGTACGTCGTCCCGGCCGTGATCGCGACCGTCGGTGTCATCCTCGCCGCGATCTACATCCTGTGGATGTACCAGCGGACGATGAACGGCCCGACGGCCGAGTCGGTCAAGTCGCTGCCGGACCTCAACGCCCGGGAGAAGTGGGTGGTGGCGCCGCTCGTCGCGCTGCTGCTCGTGTTCGGCTTCTATCCCAAGCCACTGCTCGACGTGATCAATCCCGCCGTGAAGGACACGCTGTCCAGCGTGTCGGTCACGGACCCGCAGCCGGCCGTACCCGTTGCTCAGGAGGGCCAGTAGTGAACGGCACCATTGAGGCGCCCACCATCGAGTACGCCCTGCTGGCGCCGATACTCGTCGTCTTCGGCGCGGCGATCGTCGGCGTGCTGGTGGAAGCGTTCGCCCCGCGCTACCTGCGCTCGGCCATCCACCTGCCGCTCACGCTGCTCTCGCTGGCCGGCGCGTTCGCGCTGGCCGTCTGGCAGGCGGTCAAGGGCGTGCCCACCAAGCCCGCCGCGATGGGCGCGGTCGCCGTGGACGGCCCGGCCCTGTTCATCTGGGGCACGATCCTCATCCTCGCCTTCGTGAGCGTGCTGCTCATCAAGGACGAGGAGCACTTCGTCGGCTCCGCCGCGGCCGTGCCGGGCTCGGCCGAGGAGGAGCAGTCGCTGGTCGAGCGCGCCTCGCACACCGAGGTCTACCCGCTGCTGCTGTTCGCGGTCGGCGGCATGCTGCTGTTCCCCGCGGCCAACGACCTGCTCGTGGCGTTCGTCGCCCTCGAGGTCATGTCGCTGCCGCTGTACCTGCTGTGCGGCCTGGCCCGGCGGCGCCGCCTGCTGTCGCAGGAGGCCGCGGTCAAGTACTTCCTGCTCGGCGCGTTCTCCTCGGCCTTCTTCCTGTACGGCACGGCCCTGATCTACGGCTACGCCGGCTCGGTCGACCTCCTGAAGATCAACCAGGCGCTGGGGACGGTCGGCGGCGAGGACACGCTGCTCTACATCGGCGCGGCCATGCTCGGCGTCGGCCTGCTGTTCAAGATCGGCGCCGCGCCGTTCCAGGCGTGGAAGCCGGACGTCTACCAGGGCTCGCCCACGCCCATCACCGCGCTGATGGCCTCCGGCACCCTGGTGGCCGCCGTCGGCGCGCTGCTGCGGGTGTTCTGGGTCGGCCTCGGCGGTCTCGACTGGGACTGGCGCCCGGTGCTGTACGGCGTGGCGATCCTCACGATGGTGGTCGGCGCGGTCCTCGCGATCACGCAGACCGACATCAAGCGGATGCTCGCCTACTCCTCGATCGCGCACGGCGGTTTCCTGCTCATCGGCGTCATCGCCACGGGCCACACGCAGGCCGAGAACACCTCGGCCCTGTCCGGCCTGCTGTTCTACCTGGTGGCGTACGGCTTCACCACGGTCGGTGCGTTCGCGGTCGTCACGATGGTCCGCGACGCGGGCGGCGAGGCGTGGCACCTGTCCCGCTGGGCCGGGCTGGGCAAGCGCTCGCCGCTGCTGGCCGGGGTCTTCGCCTTCTTCCTGCTCGCCTTCGCCGGCATCCCGCTGACCAGCGGGTTCTTCGGGAAGTACGCCGTCTTCCAGGCGGCCGTCGCGAACGGCGCCACGCCGCTGGTCATCATCGGTGTGGTGGCCTCGGCCATCGCCGCGTTCTTCTACGTCCGGGTGATCGTGCTGATGTTCTTCAGCGACCCGGCCGCCGACGGCCCGTCCGTCGTGCTGCCGTCGCGGGGCACCGCGGCTGTGGTCGGTATAGCGGCGTTGGCTACGGTAGTTCTCGGGGTGTACCCCTCGCCGGTGCTGGATCTCGCGCACTCGGCTGCCAAGACCCTGTTCGTCCGATAGGAGATTTCCGTATGGCCGCGCCGCCCGTTGTGGACATCCCTCTCGTCGACGAGCGGCTGGCCGACGACCTCGCAGGCGGGCTCGCGGCGGTGGAGAAGCTGCTGCGCTCGTCGGTCGAGAGCGAGGACGCCTTCGTCACCCAGACGTCCAGGCACCTGATCGAGGCGGGCGGCAAGCGGTTCCGGGCGATGCTCGTGCTGCTGGCCGCCCAGTTCGGCAACCCGGACGCCCCGGGCGTGGTGCCCGGGGCCGTCGTCATCGAGCTGACCCACCTGGCCACGCTCTATCACGACGACGTGATGGACGAGGCCCCGGTGCGCCGGGGCTCCCCGTCCGCCAACGCCCGGTGGGACAACACCGTGGCCATCCTCACCGGCGACTACCTGTTCGCCCAGGCGTCGGAGATCCTCGCCGACCTCGGCAGCGAGCTGATCCGGATCCAGGCGCGTACGTTCTCCCGCCTGGTCCGCGGCCAGATCCGCGAGACGATCGGGCCCGCCGAGGGCCGCGACGCGATCGCCCACTACATCAGCGTGCTGGCCGACAAGACCGGCTCTCTCATCGCCACCTCGGGCCGCTTCGGCGCCATGCTCTCCGGCGCTCCCGCCGACGTGGTCGATCGCCTCACCGACGCCTGTGAGGCGATCGGCGTGGCCTGGCAGCTCGGCGACGACCTCATCGACGTGGCCGCGCCCACGACCGACTCGGGCAAGACCCCGGGGACCGACCTGCGCGAGGGCGTCCGCACGCTCCCCGTGCTGTACGCCCTGACCTCCGACGACCCCGCCGACGCCCGGATGCGTGCTCTGCTGTCGGGGCCGGTGGCGGAGGAGGACGTCGAGGAGGCACTGACCCTGCTGCGGGCCCACCGGGCCATGGAGCAGGCCCGCGAGGAGCTCACCCGCTGGATCGACCGGGCCAAGGACGCCCTGGCCGGCCTGCCCGACATCCCGGCGCGTACGGCCCTCATCGCCCTGTGCGACTACGTCGTCGAGCGCACGGGCTGACCATCCCATAGGGGATCATTGGCCGGGTGAAGATCTCCCGGTGTGCGGTCGCGCTGTCGGCGGTCGTGTCCCTTTCCCTGGCCGGGGCCGCCTGCGGCACACGGGGCGCAGGCACATCCGCCGCCGCTCCGACGCCGGCTTCGACGCCCGCCGGCATGGTCACCGTGGACAAGGACCAGGTCCTCACGCGTGGTGCGGGAGAGGGAGAGAGCTCGGCGCAAGCCCTGTTCGACGCCATCGCCGCGGCGGGCTCGCCCGAGCCGACTTCGCCTGAACCGGGCTCGCGTGAGCCGACTTCGCCCAAGCGGGGTTCGTTCAAGGCGGGCTCGCCTGGCCCGCACGGGGAACGACCGGCCCCCACCCCCTCGGTGTCGCAGACGTTTCTCTCCTGGGTGTTGCCGAAGGGCGAGCCGATCCCGGTGCGCAACCCGGGCACGGGGGGTGCGAACCCGCGCCTGTTGTCGGCGCTGCTCACGGAATTCGGCTCTGCCTACGAGTCGGACGTGACTCCGGGGGCGGTGCTCGGCCTCCCGGCCCCGGTCCTCGAGGGGTCGCGGTTCGTCGCGCTCCGGATGATGAGCAGCCCCTTTCACGCGCCCTCTCCATGTGGGAAATGGACCTCGGGGATGTGGACGGTCGTGCTGCGCGACTTCGACCAGCGGGGCGTGTGGATCGCGGCGACGGAGTTGCAGTCGTCCCGGAGCGCCGACCCGCTCGTGTTCGGCGAGTCGATCGTCACAGGGCCTGCCGCGATGCTGGACCACCTGGCGGACACCAGCGGCGTGGAGTCCTGCCGGAAGTTGAGGGGCGCCGGGGTCGGCACCGGAGCGGTGGAGCCGTTCCCCGTGCCGCCGCTGGGCGTCCGGTCGTTCGCCTTCCGCATCACGGGCAGCGGAGACGTCCCCGTCTGGCAATGGGTCGAGGTGGTGCAGACATCTCGCTACGTGCTGGAGATCCGGATTCCGAACCAGTTCCCCGAGCCGCGCACCGACCCCGCCGTGCTGCTGCCGCGCATCGCCGAGGCGGCGTATGCCAGGGCCGAGGCGGCGCCGGCATGACACCTGCGCCACTGGCCGCCGCGACCTGCCGGCGGACGGGCGTCAGGTCGTGCGGCGCTCGCTGCGCCGGTGTCTACTTCTGGTCGGCGAGCCACTCGTCGAAGGTGGTCGGCGCGATGCGGGCGCCCTCGCCGGGCAGCAGCACCTCACCCGCCATTTCCGGGCTGAACAGGCCCGACCAGGTCGGCACGAGCTTGACCGAGCGGCCGCGTGCCTCGAGGGTGCGCCGGGCCATGTCGACGAGGTCCTGCGGCTCGGGACCGGCCACGTCGGCGTAGCGCCCCTGAGGCTCGCCCACCGCGACCTCCGCGAGGACGTCGGCCACGTCGGCGGGCGCGATCGGCTGCACCAGCAGCGGCGCGATCGTGGCGACGCCGTCCTGCTCGGTCCAGCCCGCCACCGTCTCGGCGAAGTCGTGGAACTGCGCGACCGGGACGATCGTCCACGGCACCGGACCGGCGGACACCAGGCGCTCCTGCTCCCGCTTGCCGGCGTAGTGGGCGTTGCCCTCGACGCGGTGGATGCCGATGATCGAGAGCAGCACGTGATGGCGGACGCCCGCCCGTTCCTCCGCGGCCAGCAGGTTCCTGGTGGTCGTGCCGAAATACGACACGGCCTCGTCCCGGTCGGTCGCCTCCGAGCTGATCGCGTCGACCACGGCCTCGACGCCGGTCAGGGCGTCGTCGAGCCCCTCGCCCGTCATCAGGTCCACGCCGAGGGAGCGGCTGACGCGTACGACGTCGTGCCCGTCCCGTTCGAGGGCGGCGACGGTGAGCTTCCCGATGTTCCCGGTGGCGCCGGCGACTGCGATGCGCATGGTTTCTCCTTCGCTAGACGCCCCGGATGCTATCTCGGATAAAATAGATCTGCAATCTCTCCAATACACTGGAGGGCATGAAGCTGCCTGCGAGCACCGAGTGGGTGTTGCACTGCGCCACCACGCTGGCGCAGCTCGAGCCGGGAGCGACCGCGTCGGCGGCCCAGCTCGCGGAGTATTACGACGTTCCGGCCCCCTACCTGGCCAAGCAGCTCCAGGCGCTCGTCAGAGCCGGTGTGCTGACCGCGATGACGGGCCCGCGCGGCGGGTTCCGTCTCGCGCGGGCCGTTTCCGACATCACGTTGCTGCAGATCGTCGAGGCGGTGGACGGCTCGTCCTCGCCCTACGAGTGCCGCGAGATCCGCCAGCAGGGGCGGGGGGCGTTACCTCCCGAGGACTGCCGGCGCATCTGCGTCATCGCCGAGAAGATGGCCGAGGCGCACCGCGCGTGGCGGAGCAGCCTCGCCGGAGTCACCCTCGCCGACATCCTCACCGAGCTGCCTGAGTGGGCGCCTGCTCGCACCCGTTCACGTATCGCGGCCACCCGCTGACCGCGGCTCATGTCGGGATAGGGCTGATCGGCAGCGTCGGCGGAAAAACCCGGCGAGACACGGCTCAGCGGCCGGCGAGGAGGTCCACGACGGGAGCGAGGGCGTCGGCGAAGAAACCGTTGACGGTGACGTAGGAGATGCCCAGCTCGTCGCGGCGGCGCAGCAGCGTGTCGGCCATCTCGCGGGGCGAGCCGCGAAGCACGGCCGCGGCGTCCGCCGACGTGGTCCTGAGCCCTTCGGGCACCCACGGAGGCGGCCCGTCGCCCACCTGGAGCAGGTTCATGCTCAGCTCGATGTCGTCGAACCGCGCGCCGGCTTCGTCGCGGAGGATGCCGACGGGCGCGCGCAGGCCCTCCTCAGGCGTGTCGGGCGGCACGGCGAGCGCGACGATGTCCGCCTCCTCGGCGGCCAGAGCCAGCATGCGGGGACCGGCCCCGGCGACCAGGACGGGCGGCCCCGGACGCCGCACTGCGGTCCTGCTGTCGGCGAAGGCCGCCCGCACCTCGCCGATCACCGATCGGACCTGTGCGACGCGTTCGCCCGCCGTGCCGTACGGCACCCCGAGCGCCGCCGCGTCCTGACGGGCGTCGGCACGGCCACCACCCACGCCGACCTCCAGCCGTCCGCCGGACAGGAAGTAGAGCCCGGCGAGCTCGTGGGCGAGCAGCCGGGGGTTGCGGTAGGGCGCGGCCAGCACGAACGTGCCCACGCGCAGCACGCTCGTGGCGGTGGCCGCCGCGGTCATCGCGAGCAGCGGCGGAAGCGTCCGCAACGTGTCGGGGACGAGCAGGGTCGAATAGCCGAGGTCCTCGGCCCTGCGGGCCGTCGCCCTCCAGGCGGCGGCGTCGGGAGCCAGGCCGGCGACGATCCCGAAGCGGAATTCCTTGCTCATGTGACGATCGTCACCGGTTCGGCCGGCGCCGTCGTCCGCCCGCCGGAGGCGACAGCCGTACTCCCCGTGACGTATCAGACGGTCTCGAGCGCGGCCGTGCGTTCCTGGCGAATGGTGTGGGCGGAGCGGATGCTGTCCCAGGTGAAGACGCACAGCGCGAGCCAGACGACGACGAATCCGGCCCAGCGGCTGGCCGGCATCGTCTCGTGGGCGATCAGCACGCCGCACAGGAACTGCAGCACCGGGGCGATGTACTGGAGCAGGCCGATGACGGTGAGCGGAACCCGCAGCGCGGCGGCCGTGAAGAGCATCAGCGGCACCGCGGTGATGACGCCGGCCGTCACCAGCAGCAGGGCGTGTCCGAGGCCGTGGTCGCCGAAGGTCCCCGTGCCGTTCGCCTGCAGGACGAGCAGGTAGCCCAGGGCCGGCACCAGCAGCACGAGCGTCTCGATGGTCAGGCTCTCCGCGCTGCCCACCCCCGCCGCCTTCTTGATCAGGCCGTACGTGCCGAAGCTGAAGGCGAGCACGAGGGCGATCCAGGGGAGGCGCCCGTAGTCGAGCGTGAGGATGAGGACCGCGAGGGCGCCCAGCCCGACGGCGATCCACTGCCACCGGCGCAGTCGCTCGCGGAAGACCAGCACGCCGAACAGCACGCTGACCAGGGGGTTGATGAAGTAGCCGAGCGCGCTTTCCACCACGTGACCGGCGTTGACGGCGTAGATGTAGACGCCCCAGTTGACCGAGACCGTGACGGCCGCGAGGGCGAGGAGGATCAACTGGCGGCGCGTGATCGTGCGGATCCACGACCAGTGACGGCGCACGGCGAGGACCGTGATCACCACGACGAGCGACCAGACCATCCGGTGGGCGAGGATCTCCACAGCGCCGGACGGCTTGAGCAGGGGCCAATAGAGGGGGAACAAACCCCACATCGTGTATGCGGTGACGCCATATAGGACACCACGCCGCGTATCAGGCATGAACCCCATCTTCGCTGCTTACCTAGATTCAGCACAAATAAGGGTCTCTATGCCCCAGGTTTAGAGACGCTTACGTCAGGAACAAGCCCGGCGGACGTTGGGTTGGGGATGGCAGAGCGGAAGGAAGGGCGCGTGATGGGCTGGCTGTTCGGCACAGACAAGACGACGATGGTGGATCCCGCGGAGGCGCTGCCGGGCCGGGCCGAGGTCATGCCTGTGGCCACCCGGCACCAGGTCCTCGGCGGGCCGCTGGCTCCGCCGTATCCGGAAGGCACCGAGATCGCCGATTTCGGGCTGGGCTGCTTCTGGGGCGCCGAGCGCAAGTTCTGGCAGACCCCCGGGGTCGTCTCGACCGCCGTGGGCTATGCGGGCGGCTACACGCCGAACCCTACGTACGAGGAGGTCTGCACCGGGCTCACCGGGCACACCGAGGTCGTCCGGGTGGTCTTCGACCCCGCCCAGGTGTCGTATGAGGAGCTCCTCAAGGTGTTCTGGGAGGCCCACGACCCCACGCAGGGCATGCGCCAGGGCAACGACGTCGGCACGCAGTACCGGTCGGCCGTCTACACCCACGGCCCGGAGCAACTGGCGGCGGCCGTGACGTCCCAGGACGCGTACCAGGAGGTGCTCACCAAGGCCGGGTACGGCGAGATCACCACCGAGATCGCCCCCGCCGGCGAGTTCTACTTCGCCGAGGATTATCACCAGCAATACCTTTTTAAGGTGCCAAACGGCTACTGCGGCATCGGCGGCACCGGCGTCTCCTGCCCCGTCGGCCTGCCGACGAGCGAAAGCTGATCAGTCGCCGGGCAGGATGGTGAGTCGTTGCCCCTTGGGGAGGTGACGAGGGGCAACGACGAGATAGTCCCGCTGATCCAGCGTGGCGACTTCGCGAAGGTCGAAGCGTTCGGCCAGGGCTATCACGCAGGCGTCGACGGCTTGAAGCCGGAGCGAGGCGTAGGCCGAGAGCAGTTCGGACATCCGCCGGTAGTCGTGAGGCGTCACCTCGATAACGCGAAGCTCGTCGTCGGCGATGGCGGCGCAGAATTCGGCTGCAAGAGTGGGGCTGCCGCGACGCACCGGATCGGAGAGCAGGTGACAGATCTCTGTCACCGCGAGGGACGGTACGACGAGTTTGGTCCAGTTCTGCGCGAGAAACCGGACGCAGCGAGCGTGGTCCTTGTCGGCCCTGTTGAAGGCCGCGACGAGGGGTCCCGTGTCGCAGAGGATCACGCGGTGATCGCTCCGTCGGACTCCTCGTGGTGAGGATAGGTGAGGTACCGGTCATGGTGGACGCCGAGGTCTGCCGGCCCTTGTAGCGCGCCGATGAGCGCGGAGAGATGCCGTGGAAGCGCGGGCGCGTCGAGGGGCTCCTCGATGTCGGCCCAGCCTTCGTTGTCCAAGTCCATGCTGCCAAGTGTAGGCGCCGACCTGCCCGCAGCCAGTGAGAAGTCACAGAGCGCGGTGAGGGAGAACTTATTGCCTGAGGTGAATCGCTACCACCAGCAATACCTTTTCAAGGTGCCGAACGGCTACTGCGGCCTCGGCGGCACCGGAGTCAGCTGCCCCGTCGGCCTGACTGCGGGTGACGCTTGATCTCGCAGGAACCAGTCGGCCCGGAGCCCGGGCTGCCCCGGGCCGGCACAGCCGCTCTCAGCGGGTTGCGATCAGTCGCCGCGGCGCGCGGCTGTCCGGGGCGGTCCCGCTGATTACACTCGATACATGAGCGTGATGCGCGAGGAACTCCACCACCTGGTTGATCGGCTGCCAGAGGAGAAGGTGGCTCCTCTGCTCAGGCTCGTCCGCGATCAGCTCGAAGAGCCGCCTGTGGTACGCGACCTGCCGTTCATCGGCATGCTCGAAGCGGAGCCGGATTTCGCGGAACGCTCGGAGGAGATTCTCCGCGCGGAGGACAATCACTCTTTGTGATCGTCATCGACTCGGGTCCTTGGTTGCGGCCGTGAACGTCCGGGACCGCCATCATCAGGCCTGTGCCCGACTTCTGCGGACCCACCCAGGGCCCTTGCTCGTCCCTGCGAGCGTGGTCACCGAGGTATGCCAACTCGTCGAGAAGCGGCAGGGGAGCAAAGCGGAGGCAGCGTTTCTGCGCTCCTTTGGAGCAGGCCTGACCTTGGTAGATCTCACAGAACGTGATCTGCAGCGTATGAGCGACCTGGTGGAGACGTACGCAAGTCTCCCACTCGGGGCGGTTGACGCCTCTGTGATTGCCATTGCTGAGCGACTCGGCGTCACGGAAGTGGCAACACTTGACCGCCGCCACTTCACTGTTGTCCGTCCCCAGCACACCGGTGCATTCATGCTCCTGCCGGAGCGGCTCTGAGCGCTGTCTTGCCGTGGCCCTGAGCGGTGTGATTCCGCGGCCGAGGCGGCACCGGCAGAGCTTGCGATTTGTTGCCTGAAGCGGAGCGCTATCACCGGCAATATCTGTTCAAGGTGCCCAACGGCTACTGCGGCCTCGGCGGCACCGGTGTCAACGCAGGTGACCCTTCCGCCTGGTGCCCGACTGGGCTGACAAACTCTTCGGAGGAGTAGCCGGGATTGCTGAGACCTCCGGGTGGCGGTTCAGGCCTGCTCGGAGGTCTCGTTCTTGTCCTGGGCCACGAAGGAGCCATGCCCGGGGTGGTGACGATGAGGCCGTCTTCGCGGAGCTTGGCGGTCACCTTGCGGACGGTCACGCGGGCGACGCCGAATTCGCCTTCCATCTGGACCTCGGAGATGAGGTAGCGGGGCGGGTACTCGCCCGACTCGATGCGTGCGCGTACGACCTCGTAGATCTGCACCCACTTGGGTCGCGTCGGGTCGTAGTCGATCACTCGGCAACTGTAGGTAGTAGCTCCAGAAGAGGCATAGTAGCGGCGGCTGGAGAGGTGACGAAGCCCGCTATTAGTGCATGCGAATTCTGATGGGCTCAGCCCGCTTACGCCTGACTTCTGCTGACGAGAAGTGTTCTCCGAGGGGCGCACCCTCGTGATCCGGTGCCAAGCGGACCCGGACCGAAGGACCGCCAGGCCGAGGACCGGAAGCCGCGCGGCACCCCGCCTTCGAGCACCCGCTTTAGGAGAGTGGTGGCCGTACGGCTGGCATATACGGCGTGAGCTGCGCGAACCTCTTGGGGGGCCTGCGCCATCAGGGAGATTATCCCGTGCATGTCCCGCACTCGCCGCTTCTCAGTCCACCACAGGGTCCTGACAAGTGAGATACGGACGCTCCTGATCAAGCCACTCAAGGCTCAGCCTGGCCCCCGTAGTCAGCTCGATCGTCGCCAGCGCTGCCGCTCGCCAGCTCTTGCCCCTCCTCCATCTGAAGTTTGGTGCCATGTCCATCAGCTCTGGCCAACGTGCCAGATTCGGCTCGTGCACCCATCTCTCGGGATACATGGCATCGACCATGAGCAGCGTCTCTCCATCAGCCGCGAAGCTGACGCGGTTGTTGGCGTTCACGTTCCAGTAGACGCTGTAAGCGCGAGCACCGGCGCTGAGACGCGGAAGCACCTGAGGATGGACGCCGCGGAACCCGTTGTACTCGAACAATTCGGTCACTGAACCGGACTGGCCCACCAGCACCGCCCAGGCGCCTTCGTCGGAGTAGTCGTCCTCGAAGCGCGCCGCCTCGTGGATCGTGTGACTCGCGCCGCCGCTCACCCGTTCGCCGATCTCGGTGAGAGCGAGCGGCTTTCCGTCGTCGGGTACGACAACGGTCCAGCAGATGCCGTTCTCCAGCCAATGATCCTTGAGTAGCTGCTGGTAGTAGCGATAAACCTCAGGGCTCGCAGGCCGGCCATCGCTCATGTCATGAAACTCCGTCACTCCGGGTGCTGGGATCGCAAGATCTTCGCAGATGGGTCCGACAAGATCGGATGTCAGGCAGCGAGAGACCGGGCTACCAGAGTGACGAGCTACGCGAAGGTCGAATCAGAGTTCAGGACTCAACGCCACGCCCTTCGTCTGCGGTGATCTTGGCCGTGACCTGGCTTTCCAGATTCGGCGGTTCCAGGCGCGGCATGATTACAAACCGGCGGGCCATTGCCTCTAGCGTTGATCGTGAGGCCCACCCCGGAGCCTGCGGTCGTACCGCGGCCGCCTCCCAAGGAGGTCCTACTTGACCTATAGATTTACCGACAACCGCGCCACTATGAGACGCGCCCAGCACTTCGCCGCCGAGCTTATGAGAGAGGCCGACGCCATCGTCGACGTGGGCAGCGTGGCGTAGCTTTCGATCTTGTGGGGGGGCGGGCAGCGTCGGTAGCCGAGGCCGGCTGCTTCGCTGATCGCGGAGTCCGTACGCTACGGCTCATGTCTACTGTTGGTTCGGGTTGTCGCTGCATCGTCTGCCATGACTACGGGGACCGCGATGAGTGGGGTGCCATGGATCGGCACACCGTCGAGCATGTCCGGAGTCGCGGCTGGAGCGTGACGATGATTCCGGAGGGCGATCTGGGGCCCGGCTTCGCCTACACCGTCGGCCTGTGGCACACCCGGCGCCGTGTGGTGGCGGCGAGCACGGGCGCCGGTCGGGGTTCGTAAATGACGAGATGCGGGCACGGGTGGCGGCATCTCGGGTGGCTCAAGGACTTCTTCCGCCAGTAGTGTGATCGCTCTGTCGGACTCCTCGTGGTGGGGATAGGTGAGGTACCGGTCATGGTGGACGTTGAGGTCTGCCGGCCCTTGTAGCGCGCCGACGAGCGCGGAGAGATGCCGTGGAAGCGCGGGGGCATCGAGGGGTCTCTCGATGTCGGCCCAGCCTTCGTCGTCGAAGTCCATGGTCCCAAGTGCATGCGTCGACCCTGCCGGTAGTCAGTGAGATGTCGCAGCGTGAGGTGAGCAGGCATTTATCGCCTGAAGTGAACCGCTACCACCAGCAATACCTCTTCAAGGTGCCCAACGGCTACTGCGGCCTCGGCGGCACCGGAGTCAGCTGCCCCGTCGGCCTGACCACCGGAGAGAGCTGAGCAGTCGCCGGGCAGGATTGTTCAGTCGTTGCCCCTCGGGGAGATGACGAGGGGCAATGACGGGATCGAATTCAAGCTGACGCGCATCGGCCGGAGGTTCCGCGGTATCAGTGGGTGCGGAGAGGGGCAGCGCTAACCGCGCCCGCATTGCCGCGCCCGTGCTTCAGCGAGCACGTCTGTGATCAGTAGTTGCGGAACGCATGAGGTCGGTTCGGGCCGGTCAGGTAGCGGGCCAGCCGGGGAAGCCTACGGGTGATCTCCGCATCATCGGCGATATCCCAGTTTGCCTCGCCGAATTCGGCCGCCAGAAGCGGAAAGCCACGTTGGACTCCTCTGGCTTCGGCGGCGGCATAGAGATCGTCCACAGCCTTGCCGGTGACCTGCTCATAGGCGTCATGCGCTACATAGGCAAGGAGTTCGAAGGCCGGGTAGTCCTCGTCGGACCACGGGAAGCCGCGACGTCGTTCGGCGAACCAGCGTCGCTTCAGGTCGAGGAGGTGTACGACCTGCGGCAGTTCCATGACGCGATCCGGGCAATCGGCGACTTGGCCGTACGCCTCTCGGCCCAAGCTCATGAGCCAATAGACGAAATATTCGAAGCCGTCAGTCGATTCGCGTCGTAACAGGTGACAGCTCAGCGCGTACATGTCACATGTGCAGCCGCGGTTCGCATTGCGTTCCCACCACATGTGGTAATCAATGATCTCGTCGGCGGAGAGTTGGCAGAGCCAGGTGTTCAGCCAGGCCAGGCGCTCCTTCCTGCTGCGTGTCTCTCTGCCGGAACGCTCAATCAGTTCCCAGAATCGGTCCTCGTGCACGAGAAGCGATAATGGCATGGCCTTGCGCCATAGTTCAGCAAGGGCAGTTACCGTAGCAGTGCACATCCGGCAGGCGCGCTAGCCGCCCATATGACGCGGTCCGGCGTCCGTGATCGCCATCGCCATACGATGGGGCATCTCCCGCCTGTTCTGTACAGGTTGCTGTACAGTAGTTCGCATGACCGTGCTGCATGAAGCTGCCGAGTTGAGCGTCACAGAAGCGGCTCAGCGTGGGGTGGCCCGTCTGGTCGCCGATGCTGAACGCGGGACCGATTTGGTGGTGACCCGTCGGCATCAGCCGGTGGCGGCGGTTGTCAGCATCCGTCGCCTGAATGAGCTGGAGGAGGCCGCCGCCGATCTCCGGGACTTGGCGCTCGTGCTCGCACGCTCGGTAACCGACTCCGGGGAGCGTGTCTCGCTCGATGACGTGCTCTCCGCTTTCGGGCACACGCGGGAGTCGCTGGCCGCGCTGCCGGACGACGAGTAGCCCGTGTCTGACGTCGTCTTCACGGCTTCGGCGGTCGATGACCTGCGGCGAATCGGTCCGGACGCCGCGCCCAAGGTGCTCAAGAAGATCCTTCTTCTGCTCGACAATCCCGAGGCGGGCTATCCGCTGGGCGGGGAGCTGACCGGCTTTCGCAAGCTCGTGGTCGGGCGCAACATCTGGCGGGTCGTCTATCGGATCACGGACGACAAGTCGATCGAGATCTGCGAAGTGTGGGCTGTGGGCGAGAGGGCCGATGGTGAGGTCTACGCCGAGGCCACAGCCAGGGTTCGTGCCGCCGGCAAGGGGCGTCCCGAGGTAGTGCAGCTAGGCCAGATCATCGAACGCCTGGGCGCGCTGGCCGACCACATCAGCGTCGATCAACCGCCTCCTCGGGAGCCGGTGCCGGATTGGCTCGCGGATCGCTTGATTCACACCGCCGGCATGTCTCGTGAGGATGTCGCCGCCCTCGACTTGCAGCAGGCGGTCGACCTTTGGGCTGACTTCCGGTCCAAGCCACGCTAGCGGCGAAGTATTGCCCGAAGAGAACCGCTACCACCAGCAATACCTTTTTAAGGTGCCAAACGGCTACTGCGGCCTCGGCGGCACCGGAGTCAGCTGCCCCGTCGGTCTGACCGCCGGTGAAGCCTGACCTGCGGTAACTGACCGATCCTGGCCCTTGGCCGCCCGGCAAGCCCGGTGTCGATTGCGGGCCAGAGCCGTGCGAGCAGACGAGATTGCGCCGACAACATCCGATACGCGGCCTTAGGAGATGGCGTTCACCACGTGACGAGCTCGGTCAGCGCGGTGCTGGTCGTTTCGTCGGCCGGTAGGAACGCTTCCAATCGCAGTTCTGCGATGGTGACGTCGGTGGCGGTACCGAAGTGAGTGAGTGTGGTGATGAGTCGCAGTTCCCGGTTCTCCGGCTCGCTCATGCGGAGGTGGAGCGGTACCGCGAAGCCGAGATGATGCGGCGGCAGTCGGCGTGGACGCGGCGGCGCCAGGCCGACGAGTTCCGCGGCGAGCAGCCGGAGCCGATCGCTCGGGTTCCGCGTGCTCTCGGCGCGGATGCGTTCGATGATGTGCCATGCCCACTCGTCGAGGTTGACGATGCGCGGCGCGAGTCCGCGAGGGTGCAGCAGGACTCGGGGGACGCTCACCGGTGGGGCGAGCAGGTCCGGGTCCACTCCGCGGGTGATCACCTGGAAGCCGGCGTTGGCCGAGACGAGGTCGCCGTGCCGGTCGACGATCACGGCCGGGTACGGCAGGTGCCCGTGCAGGACGCGGTCGAGGGCGGTTCGGACCGCTGCCAACTGGGGATCGTCCAGGTCGGTCTGTGGGTACGCGGGCGCGAACCCCGCGGCGAGGAGCAGCTCGTTGCGTTCGCGGATCGGCACCTCGAGTGACTCGGCCAGCCGTATGATCATCGACCGGCCAGGGACCGAGCGTCCGCTCTCGATGAAGCTGACGTGCCGTTGAGTGGTGCCGGCGCGCACCGCCAGTTCGAGTTGGCTGACGCGTCGGCGGGTGCGCCACTCGCGCAGCGCACCAGCGAGTCCGCCACTTGCCGATTCGATGATCATTCTTTCTGTTTACCGGGTGTGGCGCCGGTCGGCGATTCCCTTCAAGGAATTGTCGCGGTGCGCCCGGCGCAGCATATTCGTGGTCGCAAACGATAAACCACGACCTGAGGATCGTCATGGCCGACATCGACCTGAAGAATCTCACCGACCGCTATGTCGCGGTGTGGAGTGAACCCGACCCGGAGCGTCGCCGCGCCGCCGTTCGCGAGCTGTGGTCTCCCGACGCGGTCCATGTCCTGCAGCCGCCTCAGGAGATGCGACAGGCCGCTGAAGGGCTGGGGTTCGATCGTCTCGTGCTGGAGGCTCGCGGCTATGACGCACTGGAACTGCGGGTGACGCGCGCGTACGAGGAGTTCGTCGCTCCGGGCACCTACGTTTTCCGGTCCCGCGGCGATGCCGAACGGCTCCACGACGTGGTCAAGTTCCGCTGGGAGATGGTGGCTCGCGGCGGTGGCGATGCGGCCGGTATCGGGCTGGAAATCCTCATGCTGGGCGCGGACGGTCGCATCGTCAGCGATTACCAGTTCATCGAGGGATGACCGCGATGACGGCTGCGCTGCCATCGTCCGTACGGAGCTACCACGTCAACAGCGGCGACGGCATCGAGGGGCTGTCGCTGCGGACCCGCGAACCGCGCATGCCAGGCCTCGGCGAAGTCGCGGTCATGGTCCACGCCGTCTCGCTCAGCTTCCGCGAGCTGCTGGTGCTGCGCGGGCAGTACGTGTTGCCCGTCAAGCCGGACGTCATCCCGGTCTCCGACGGTGCCGGGCAGGTCATCGCCGTGGGACCGGGTGTCCAGCGGATACGACCGGGCGACCGGGTCACCGCCACGCTGTTCCCGCAGTGGCTGGACGGCCCCCTGCAACCGTCGTACCTGCCACAACTGGGAGGTTCACTCGACGGCATGCTCACCGAACTCGCCGTCCTCCCGGAGCAAGCCCTCGTCCCGATTCCCGGCCACCTCTCCTACGCCGAGGCCGCGACGCTGCCGTGCGCCGCGGTGACCGCGTGGAACGCGCTGACCGGGGACGGTCCTGGGATCCAGCCTGGGCACACAGTGCTGACCACCGGCTCGGGCGGCGTATCACTGTTCGCGGTACAACTGGCCAAACTTCTCGGCGCGAGAGTGATCGCTACGACCGGCCGGGCGGAAAGAGACCAGCGCCTCCGTGACCTGGGCGCTGACGAGGTCGTCAACTACCGCGCCGTTCCCGACTGGCACACCGCGGTCCGCGACATCACCGGCGGGCGCGGGGTGGACCGGGTCGTCCACACCGCCGGACCTCTGGAGCAGTCACTGAAGTCGCTTGCCATCAACGGACACGTCGCGTTCGTCGGGTCCGTTTCGGGTGACTGGCGGCCACTCGACCCTCGCCTGTTGTTCGGTGTCGCCGCGACGGTCCGGGCGTTGGCCGTCGGAAGCCACGCGCAGTTCACCCAGATGAACGAGATCATCGCCGCACGGCGGCTTCGGCCCGTCATCGACCGAGTGTTCCCGTTCGAGGAAGCCGGCGCGGCGTTCCGGTACTACGAGTCGACCAGCCCGTTCGGAAAGGTCATCATCGAAATCCGATAGTCGGCGGTCGTGGCAGCGGAGTCCGCCACGCCCGCTCATCGGCTTGAGACGTCGCCGATGGGCGCCTGGCCAGGGCGCTGAACGCCGGTCTTCAGGTGCGTGTCACTCCGCGTGCTCCAGCGGCGTGAGCTTGCCTGAAGCGAACCGCTACCACCAGCAATACCTCCTCAAGATGCCGAACGGCTACTGCGGCATCGGCGGCACAGGCGTCGCGTGTCCGATCGGCCTGACCACTGGTGAGGCATGACCTGCGGTAACTGACTGATCCTGGCCCTTGGCTGCCCGGTTAGCCCGGTGCCCATCAAGGGCCAGAGCCCTTTCGATCAACTACCGGAGAACGTCACTCCCCTGGATGCTCATCAGCGGGCGCGAGGAACGTAGACCATGCCGCCGGGCGGTCTCATCCGGCAGCGTCTTCGATCTGAGGTCAGGTGCGCTGTCGGCCACCTTGTGATCCGCCGACTGCGCCTGCTGACGTTCTCCTACCGGTTCTCAGCCCTTGCCAGCTTGGTCTGCCGCAAGGGGTCGTCCGTGATGACCGACCTCGTTTACGCGGGTAGTGAGACCTGGCGACTCCTGGGCACTGCGATCCTCCCATTGGTAGGATTGGCGTATGGGTGAGCCGTTGAGGACTGACAAGGTGAGCATCACCGTGCCTGCGGACGTCGCCGCGGAACTGCGGGCCCGGGCCGGACAGGGCAACGTCTCTGCGTACGTCACCCATGCGCTGGTCCGTCAGCTAGAGCATGATCGATTGGGTGACCTGGTGGCAGATCTTCGAGAGATCCATGGTCCTGTGACCGAGGAGGAGCTGGCGGCGGCGCGGGCAGAGTGGCCGAGCGCGTGAAGCAGCGGAAGCGGATACGCCCGCGCGAGCACGGCGCTCTCGTCCTTGACAACGAAGGTCTTTCGCGGGCGGCGACCGACAGGGCGATGTATGTCCGGCTTCATGCCGCGCACCTGGATGGACGGCGTGTCCTCACGTCCGCCGCCATTTTGGCCGAAGCGTTGAGAGGCACTTCGCGTGACGCCGGGGTATATCGCGTTCTCGGTGGTGTGGTGGTCGAAACGGTCACTCGCGAGATTGGGGAACAGGCCGGCAAGCTGATCGGGGCGGCGGGAATGTCCACTGATCAAGCTGTCGACTCCATGGTCGCGGCTACGGCATTGGCTCAAGAGGGTCCAATCGTGATCGTCACATCCGACGTGCCGCACATGGCTGCCCTCACCGCAGGTCACGAGCGGATACAGGTCGTTCACGTCGACAAGATCAGCCGATAGCACCCTCACGTAGAGGCTGCCAGGGTGAGCTCTCGCGTATCTGGCTGGCTCACATCCGCGATGATTTACTGCTTGAAGTGGAGCGCCACCACCAGCAATACCAGGTGCCGAACGGCTACTGCGGCATCGGCGGCACCGGCGTGAGCTGCCCCGTCGGCCTCACGACCTCCAGCGGGGAGTAGCGGATCGTGAGACCTCCGAGCGGCGTCGCGTTACCCGGAGGGTTTCGTGTTCCGGTGCCGAGGATTTGCTACTCGAAGTAGTAAACTGGCGTCATGAGTACGCCTGAACACGCCTTCCCTCCAGGGGAAGGGCCTGCGGCCAAGGTGAGCGTCTCCTTGCGGGCCGGCAACATCCGCGCCATCAGGGAGCGTGTCGGCGCGCGCGGGTTCTCGGCCTATGTGGATGCCGCTGTGGAGCGGCAGATCGAGCGGGACCTGTTGGAGGAGGCTCTTCAGGCGAACGAGAACGAGTGCGGTCCCGTCCCACGGCATCTGCGAGACGAGGCCGAGCAGTTGTTCCGCAGCGTGAAGTCCGCTCCGGAGCTACAGGAGGAGCGTGGATGGCACGCGCACGAAGCAAGCTGAGTGCGGGGACGGTCATCCTGGACTCCGACGGACTTTCGAAGTGGTGTGCGGCCGACCAGCGCGTCACGGCGATTGTCCGAGAGGCACAGAACAACGACTTTCGCGTTGCCATCAGTGCCGTGACGCCCGTCGAGGCCTTCGACGGCCGGGTGACGAACGATCGGTTGCGCTGGCACCTGTCCCGGCTGCGTGTCGAGCCGGTGACCGAGGACGTCTCCGTCCACGCGCTGGATCTGCTCCGGGGGAGCGGGCTTCACGGCCACAAGTACGCGATCGATGCGATCGTCGCCGCCACGGCTCTTCGCGCCACCCGGCCCGTCGTCATCCTCACCTCGGACGAGGACGACATGAGCAAGCTCTGCGGCAAGGCCGTTCGTCTCGTGCGCGTGTAGGTGTTGAATGCTTCACGAAGTGCGTGGCCTGCAACAACGCGCCTTTCTGGACGCTGTCAGGACACCCTCGCGAGCAACGGCTACTGCGGGTCGGGAGGAACCGGGTGTCCTGTTCTGTCGGTCTGACTTCCGGAAATGGGTACCAGTGGCTCGACGAACCCGGCGCGGGAGTGAGATGGAGGCGCTGGCCGCAGGTCTCACTCCCGAAGAGCGTCAGGAACTCGCCGTCCTCGATCTTCAACGGCTGGTGGAGGAGAAGGAGGGGATGGCTCCTGAATACGCTGCCTGGGCCGTCTACGACATGGAACAGGAGTGGCCTGAGCAGGACTTCTACATGGTCTACGAGTACCTCAACGACCTCACCGTGCGGGATGGGCTGGAAGAGTACTGCGAGGTATCGAGTGGGAAGCTACGGGCCAAGTTGCGCTGTGCCCTGGATCGGCTCGACGAACGCTACCGAGCGGTGACGTACGAAGACGGCGGTGCAGAGCTGGGGCAGTACTGGAGGCCTCTTTCTGAGAGGACCGAGACCCGATGGTGGTGGACTCGTAGACCGAACGATCTACCACCGGGCTGGTGACCATCAGTAGCGCCTCCTCGTAGCGAGCCCACCCATCACTTCGCGGGCTCCGTCGCCGCGCAAGGCCGGGCCTATACGTACTACGAGTGCACCCCAAGACCGCGTCGATGACCGAAGCAGGAGTCGCCGAGGTGTGAGGAGGCGCCACGCCACCGTCGATCGCCTGTTGCCGTGACCGTGTCACACCGGAATCGCCGGCCGGATCGTTTCGCGGAACGACCCGGCTCCTCGCCCAGCGGATTTCAGCAGACGCCGGGCAACTCACACACCTTGGTGGCCATCTTCCTGGCGTTTTTGGTCAGCCGCCCGGGGTCGTACATTCCCTCGGTGGTCGTGTAGATCATCAAGGCGCTGCCTCTGCGTGCGACGATGCCCGTGATCGTCTCGTTCACGCTGCCGTCCTGCCAGGTCTGATAACCCATGCCTATGGACTCGTCGCCCGCCTTGGCCTTACTCGTCCGCCAACGGATCTCGAGTTCGGGTGCCGACGGGTCGCTCTTGCGCGCGCACCGCTTGGCCTCGGCGCGCAGGCGGGTGAACGCGGAATGGGCGGCCCGGGGGCTCTTGTAGATGACGAGCTGTTCGGAGGAGCCACCAGGCGCGCTGGTCCACTGCGTGATCGTGCGGGCTGCCGCCCGATCGCGATCGACGGCACGCCGGTGCCCGCACGGGTTCAGCTCCAACGGCTTGCTGAGTTTGTCGCTGATCTCGTGGCCCTGTTCTTCTGCGTCGGCGGGGCTCAGGTGCCTGCGCGCGTCGCGCTCACTGATCAGGAAGTTCTTCGGTATCTCGATCGCGGTCGCCGGGGACAACGCCAGCAGCAGGGAGAGTGTCACGCTGATCACGATGAGTTGGATGCCGGCGGGAATGGTTTGGTTCTCGGCCGTGAGACATCGTGCGGCGATTCCTATGATCGAGGTTCAAGCGGCACCGGCGCGAACCGAGATTGGTGCCGGAAGTGAACCGCCACCACCAGCAGGGCGCCGAACGGCTACTGCGGCCTCGGCGGCACGGGCGTCTCCTGCCCGTCGAGGTCGGCCAGGCTCGGACTCGTCGCATCGCCTGATGAACGCCACCGTGGCGTACGGAATACCAGGCAGCGCGGACTACCGCAGGTTGTGCGCGTATGTGCGGTGGGGCTGCGATGGTCGCGTGCAGGGGAGGTCCGGACACCCGTCATCCGATCGCCGCGCGAAGGTCGGGGCGAGCATGGACGGCATGATGTGATGGCCTACATGATTGGGGCGACACACCAGGGTGCCGGCGAACTCGATCTGCTGGTCAGGATGGAGCAGAACCTCGCCGAGCACGCCTGCCACTTGCACCGCCGCATGGAGCGCGCAGCTGTCACGGAGACAGATGATCTTCTGATCGCAGACAGCGGGCTTGACGACGACACTTTCAACATCGTCGCGGCGGCGCGTTTCACCGCGGACACCGCCCCCGAGCGGGTGGAGGAGACTGTCCGTGCACTCGCTGCGACCGGTCGCTCCTTCTCCTGGTGGGTCGGTCCCGCCTCCACGCCACCGAACCTCGCCTCGCTCCTGGAGGGCGCGGGTCTGGAGGCAGCCGAGACTGAGACGGGCATGCGGAAGGACCTGCATGCCGCCCTGCCGAAGCCGCATGCCGATGGCCTGGACATCCGCCTCGTGACTACCGCAGAGCAGCTCGCCGACTATGCGATGGTCCTGGCCGCGAATTGGGACCCGCCGGCCGCCACGGTACGCCGGTTCTTCGCCGACGCCGCTGAGTGGGCCCTCGCTCCCGACTGCGCCGCCCGGTACCTGGTCGGCTACGCGAGCGGCCGCCCGGTCTGCTCGGCCGAGGTCTTCCTCTACGGGGGAGTCGCCGGGATCTACAACATCGCGACCCTCGCGACAGACCGCCGGCGCGGCTACGGCGGCGCCATCACCCTGGCTACCCTGCACACCGCGTACGACGAGGGCTACCGCACCGCGGTCCTGCAGGCATCGTCGGACGGTGAGCCCGTCTACCGCCGTCTCGGGTTCGATGCCTGCGGCCGGTTCACCGAGTACGCCGTCGCACGCGAGGCTTCCGTGGCAACGACGGTCGTCGTCTCCGCGCAGTCTGAGCCGGAGCCCGCAACGACGGGATCGCATTCAGCCTGACGGGCAGCGGCCGAAAGTTCTGCGGTATCCGGGGCGCGCGCGGGTTCTCGGCCTATGTGGATGCCGCTGTGGAGCGGCAGATCGAGCGGGACCCCGTCCCGTGGTCATGCCGCCCCGTCGGCCTCAGCCGGCGAAGTCTGGGAGCCGTTCACCGGTGTCCGCCGGAGCGCTTGAAGCAGAGGCCCGCCCCGGCTCCCCGGGGCGGGCCTGCACGGGCCTCCAGCTCCGCCGTCGTTCGTCCGCGACGCCGATCAGAGGGTGGGGGCCCAGGGTGGTGCGTCGGTCACCGGGTGACCTGTACGTACGTCCAGAGGCTCGCGGGGAGACCGGGCCCGCGCGAGCTGATGGTCAACGGGACGTCCTCCCCGTGCGCCGTGAGGTACAGGCGCTGGTCGGGGGCAGTGTGGTTGCTCAGGAACTCCCCGCTCGACCCGTCGGGTGTCGAACACCACAGGTAGCCGTCGTCGTTGGGGCGGAACGCGTTGAGCGTGACCTGGTTGCCGTCCTGCGGTTGACCGGGGTTGGCCGCGGTCGAATTGACGTACCTCCCGCCGTGGGCCAGGTAGTAACAGTCGTCGTCGCCGGTTCGGTCCGCGTAGATCCTGGTGAACCGCTCGCCGGGCGTATCGGCGTCGTGGCGCAGGTTCAGCGGGATGCCCTCCGCGGTGGCGTCGCCCGCGACGTTGACCACCAGAGGCACCGGTGTGGCCTCCCGCAGCGCGATCTCGTCGACGCTCGCCGCGTCGGCGGGGTTCTGCAGGAACCAGCGCTGGGCCGCCGAGCCGTCGTCGTCGCGACCCGCCAGAGCCCCGCCGCTGCTGACGGCCGTGAGCAACTGGCCGGTGACCATGTTCTGCAGTGTCCAGGTGCCGTCGCCCTGGTAGACCGGCCGCCATAGCTGGTCGGCCGCCTCGTTCTCCCGCAGCACCGCCCGCGCGTCGCGCGCGCCGTCCTCCAGGCCCAGATGGCGGCCGCTCGTGCGCTGGATCAGGCGGTAGTGGCCGGGAAACTCAGGCTCGTGAGACAGGTTGAACGTCTGCGCCGGCAGGTTGGCCTGGTCGACAGGCATGTCGCCGACCACCTGGCCACCGCTGCCGGAGGGGCCGGCCACGTTGGTGGTGCCGGCGTTGCGCAGCACAGCCTGAACCGGCGGGCTCGGCACCGCCTGCTGCGCGGGCGCCGGCGGGTCCGGCAGGTTGCCGAGCTCGTAGATGACGGGATAGTGGTCCGACATCTGCATGTCGTCGATCCGGCCTACGGCTCTGACCTGGGGCGCGCTGGCGTCGGTGTGCGTGACCGCGTAGTCGAGGATTCTCAGCGTCATCGGGGTCGTGTCGTCCGGCCGAGTCGGATGGGTCGGCTCCGATGGGGCGATCACGCGGAACTGCCCGGCGGAATCCGATTCGAGCCTGACCTGAAGAGACGAGGGCGTGCCGAGCGGGGTGCGGTTGTAGTCGCCAAGGGCGATCCAGGGCAGCGGCGTCCCACCGGGCCCCGCGACGGCCATCCGGGCCCGGATGTTGCGCAGCAGGCCGGCGTCGTCGTTGCCGCTTCCGGACAACCCGTGCACCGTGAAGTAGACGACGCCGCCGATGTTGACGCCCAGCGCGGGCCGGGCACCGTAGAGCCCCGGTGCCACGACGTGGATGTCGTCCGGCTGAACCTGGGTACGGGTCGCGATGGCCAGGTTGACCCGGCCGGGCTGGCCGTCGGGGACGGTGTTGTCCGTCCGCAGCCAGTACAGATATCCCTGTCCCCGACTCTGCGTCCCGGCGATTCGGTACTCCTGGACCGGGATGATCCTGCCCAGGTCGTCCCACCACTGGAATTGCGAGCGGGTGATGTCTCGCAGGTGTACGGCGCCTCCGGGCGGGGGGCCGGCCTCTTGCAGGAGCAGGATGTCGGCCCCGGTCTGCTGCGCCATCTGGAGCACTCCCAAGCGGTACTTGCTCTCGTACGCGGTTGACCCGTCGCCCGATCCGTTGGTGCCGGCGCCCTGCATGTTCCAGGTGATCACCCTGCGGCCGTTCTGGGCGCGGGGGTCCAGGCCGCCACCGGTGTCGCGCAGGAACAGCGAGGGCCGTCTGCCGACGTCGAGGGTGGCCACGCCCTGCCCCCTGTAGTCCAGGGTCTCCTGGCCGGTCCAGTCGGGGATCGCCTGCCCGCTCTGGCTCAGCGGCCGGAACAGGGCCGGGTCGTCGTTGTCGGAGCCGAACTGGAAGACGGTGCCGGGCTGGGAGCCGTACGGCGTGTACGGCTCGAACGGCCCGCCCGGCGTGGTCTGCTTGATCAGCGTGTTGCCGTAGAAGACGTTCTGCGGTCCCGAGGAGCCGGACCACTTGACCGCCTTGGGCCCGGCGGCCCACCAGATCGGATACCAGGTTCCTTCGTCTATCTCGCCGCCTTCCCCGCCGCAGTTGGACGCGCAGTTGGCCGAGCGGTGCTCGTAAGGGATGCGCACCGTGTTCTGCTCGAACAGGTTGTGGTGCTCCCAGCCGCCGTGCAGGTTCAGGTCGGAGTCGAGGTCGTTGCGGAAGGCGACGTTGCCGCCGGCCGACCACTGGAAGGTGAAGTGACGCAGGTTGCGGCTGAGGTTGTAGGCCCACAGCGAGTCCCACACCCGGCTGCCGCGCAGATAGCCGTTGCCGCCCTTGCCCTTGTTCCAGGCGCCGTCGAAGCTGTTGCGCTCGATCTGCAGGTTGCGCGCCACCTCGGTGACGATCGGATGTGAGCCGGTCATCGTGGCCTTCAGGCCGCGTGCCCAGCTGTTGGCGGCCCACTTGAAGACGATGCCGTGCATGGCGTACTCGGGCGCCATGTTGCCGTAGTTGTGCACGGCCTGGTCAGGGGTCAGCGCGTACGTGCCGCCGCCCAGCTTCGGCAGCCCGTTCATGTCCTGGGTGAAGGCGAAGTCCTCGAACCCGACACCCTCGACCACCTTGAGCGGCGTGACCTTGCTGACGTACGGGCTGCCACCGTCGTTCAGCGGTTCGGAGCCGTCCGATTCGGAGTCGACCGGCAGGTCCCACTCCAGCGGGCGGTCCAGTGTGATCGTCTTGGCGGTGGCGTCCACTCGGGTGACCCGGAACATCTGCTGGCGCATGTGGAGGGCCTCCATCATGCTCCGGTCGGTGACGCCCTGCTGGGCGTAGAACTTGCGGCTGTTGGCCGCGCCCACCCAGACGTAGCCGCCCAGCCTGAACTTCTTCATGTCGGCTTTCGCGTTCAGCCGTACGAGGTTGTCCCCCTGCCGGGCCGAGAACCCGGGGTCGCCGGCCGGGGCGGCCAGCTTGATGCCGGAGACCCAGTGCTGGTTGACGCTGCCCTCGAAGATGTCCTTGCGCAGGGGGAGGGTCGTGGCCGCCTCCCAGTCGTCCTTGTATCGGTCCGCGACTTCCCGGGTCTGCACGCGGAACATGCCGCGCCCCGGCCACAGCCAACCGCCCCTACCGACGTCGCTGCCGGTGCCGGCCACCATGCTGTCCTGGTCCCAGCGGCCGTTGATCAGCGTGTCGTAGCGGGTGCTGAGATCCGGCCGGAACACCAGCCGCGTGCCGCCGTCGCCGGAGCCCTGCCCGCGCATGATCAAAAAGTTGGCGTCGACGTAGATCTGCCGGGAGACGTCGATCCGCCCGGACGGCAACTCGATCAGCGAGAGCCGGTGGAAGTTGGCCTGCGGCGAGCACCGGCTCTTGATGTCGTCGATCGCCTTCTGCAGCCCGGCGGTGTCGTCGATCCCGTCGTCCGCCATCACCTTGTACGCGGAGGCGAGGCGTTCGGGGGTGATCCGGCAGGAGGCGTCGTCGGTCAGGTCTTCGCCGCCGGGAGGCTCCAGACCACCCCGATATCCCACGCGCGACCAGTCCGGCAGGCCGGCGGGCGGGCTCGTACGGTTGGCGTAACTCAGATCCGGCCCGTCAGCCTCCGGCCCGGCCGCCGTCGCCGCCGATACGTGCGCCGATACGTGTGCCGGTGCCGTTGCGGCGAGCGCCGGCGATGGGAGTGAGGGCAGCAGGCCGGACAGAAGCACGGCCGCTGATCGAAGAAATCTCACGTGACCTTGTCTCCGCGTCGTGTGGCGTTCGTATTCGGGTCGAGGCATCCGCGGAGCCGCTTTCCGGGCTCAACGCCGGATGACTCGAAGGTGATTTCGGACGTCTTGCCAGCTGAGGAACGGCCAGAGGCCCTCGATCAGCAGGGGAGGAGTGGTCGGGACACTGGTGATGTCCAGCGCGAATTTGGAAATCCGGCCCCACGCACCCCGCAGCGACCTGAGGTAAGGGGTTGAGATCGGGTAGAAGTCGCCGCCGCTACGCCCGGCGAACACGGGGTCCCACGTGTCGCGGAAATCGGTGAACCGGGCAGCCTCGGAAAAGGCGCCGACCATCTCGATCAGATCCGCGGCGACGCGCGCCCGATCTGTGGACAAGGTGGCTGCTCCGAGGTCCTTGACGGCGCCGCGTAGGCCGTCGAGGTTCTCGATCTGCGGTTCTCCGCCGGCAGTGGCGATGAGGGAGTCGTAACTGCCGCCGAAGTTCAGGATGTGCACCGGGCCGCCGCGGGCCATCTCGGTGCGTACGTTCTCCGATGCGTCGTTGAAGGCGAACAGTTGCCCGTTCTGCGGGCGGAAGCCGCCGATGTAGAGGTTCGCGGGGTTGAAGTACAGGCTCACGAGTTCTTGCGTGTCGCCGTCTCCGATCCGCAGCGCGATGAGCCCCGGGGGTGTCGCCTGCGTGATGTACACGTCGTCATCGCGGAAGGGACGGCCCGCGGCCTGGCGAAGGTGGATGAGGGCCGTGTGGTACGGCCCGACATTCCCCCCGGTGAAATCCCAGTTGATCTGCAGCTCGATGGCTTTCGTCGTACCGTCGGGCGTGTCCGCCCGAGCGTGCGGAGTGCCGAGCCCCGAAATCACTACCAATGCGGCCAAGGAAAGCGCCGGTAACCTACGCGCACCACGGCGCCCGATACAGTTCACTGACATCCCTTTTCCTGTTCTGATCGTTGTGACGGTCTGATCGGCCGGCCTGTCTCAACGCCGGTTCACCACTTAGACCGAGCGACTTCCGCCCTTGTGACAACCCATGAAGTCCTCGGCTGTGGATGGGGGCAGCCGGCGGTCGCGGTGCGAATCTCTGACCGCTGTCACAAACCGGAGGCCCGCCTGGTCTTACCGGGGTGGAGGAGACAGGCGCCCGGCCTGACACGCCTTTTCAGATAGGCGCGTTCGGCACCGGCGGTGACGTGACCGCGTATCAACTGGACTGGGATTCCGGTGAATCGAGTTCGCGCCGACGCCGACCCCTCAGGCCGGCACAACGATCAGGGATGGGAAGAACGATGACACTGAGCTCTCTCAGGCGCATTGGCAGGCGTGGCTTGCTGGCGCTTTCGATGTCCGCCTTGGTGGCGGTCTCCGGGTTCGGCGCTCCGCACGCTCGGGCGGACACGCCTGACGGCACGACGAAAGCAGTCGTCGTCAAGCTTGCCCGGGATTATGCCGGAGGCAATGTCGGGCCGTACCACACGGCACTCATCCACCTTCGCCAGGCCGCGGGCCGTCCCTTCCGCGACGATGACGTGTACATCACGCAGGCGACACCCCCAGGGCTCATCGCGCTGCGGATCCATGACGGCGGCGATAACGAGCTCACGAGCATGTACCTCAACCCGGCGAATCTCTACATCGGGGGCTTCCGTTCGCAGAACGGGCAACTGTTCGCCTTCAACGACGCCTCGGAGAACGTGCGCACCGAGATGGGCCGCGGCGGCAAAGTCAACATCCTGAACTTCGGTGGAAATTACGGTTCCCTCATCGACGTCGCCGGTGGCGAACCCCAGCTCGAAAGCCTCGACGGCCTTATCGATGACGCTCGCGTCCTCGGCCAGACGAAGGACCTGGCCACCGCCAACGGATCCCAGCGGGCGGGCATCGCCGCCGCCATGATCAAGCTGATCGGCGCCTTCTCCGAGGCTGCCCGGTTCACCGATTTCCGCGACACGTGGGACCCCGTGATCGCCGGACGTACCGGTGGTGGCTACTACGCCATCACGGGCCCCAAGCTGCGGGCGCTGCGTGGGGCGTGGGGCCGGATCTCCCAGTTCGCGGTGGACATCACCAACGTCCCGGCGACTCCTCCCCTGACGGTCGACGGTGTCGGCACGTTCTCCACCTGGCAGGATGTCAGGGATCACCTTCGAGTCATCCTGCGATGAGTCGCGAGTCGTTCGCCCAGCAGGTCAGAGAGGTCCTGTGTCGCCTCGACGTGCAGCAGGCGGTCGATCTTTGGGCCGACTTCCGTCTCAAGCGACGCTAGCCGCGGCTCATCGCCGGGCGGAACGGATTCCACCCGGCGATCAGCTCGTTCACGTGATGCTCACCGGACCGTGACCCGGTCGCCGGCTGGTGCGCTGACCGGCGAGTTCTTCACCAGGTAGGTGGCCAGGGCCCCTCTGTCGTCCGGGCCGCCGCGATAGACGTTGGTGACTCCGGGCCATCGGGGGAAACCTTCGTAGCCGCCCACCAGGATGTAGTTGGCCGCGATTCTGATGACCTGGTCGTCGGTCACCGGAACGCCGTTCAACGTCATCTCGGTGACAGCGCCGCCCTCCAACGTGTAGCGGAGCGAGGAGGACGGCGTGAGCACCCAGCCCTGCGCATTCGGGTAGGCGAGGACGGACTTCAGCGCGGCGCCGGTGATCTCCCACACGTCCACCGCGAACCCGGCCGGAAGCGTCGCGAACACCTCCTCGTAGGTGACCGGGCCCGCGTCGAGGTCCAGGTGGAACCCGTACCTGCTGACCAGGGCGGCCTGGGCGCCCGACCGGGCCTGAACCGCGTCGAGGTTGGCGTCGGCGACCAGTTCGGCCAAGGGGCCGCCGCTGGATGTCCGAACGATGGGCTCGGAGGTCTCACCGAAGGTGTCTTCCGCGTCGGCCATGCCGCACTCGAAGTAATAGAGCTTGTTGGACGTGAGACCGTCGGGCTGCTTGAGCTCGATCTGGACTGACGTCTGTCCTGATGTCGACGTCTCGGGGTCCCATTCCCAGTCGAGCGTCGCGAGCAGGGCGGTGAAGCTGCCGTTGTAGGGGACGTGAGCTTTGATGCTCTTCCATTGCTCGGTGCCGACGATGCGGTATTGGATGAGTTGCAGCCCCGGGGGAAGTCCTTCGAAGGTCCCGTAGACCTTGAAGGTCACCGGGCACTTCGTCGCAGTGGTTCGCTCGAATGCGAGGGTGAGTTTCTGCACCCGATTGTCGGCCGATGCGAGTGAGGCGGAAGCCGTACCCGAAATGAATCGCTGGGGTGCGGCTTGCGCGGCGGGAACGAAAGCACCGGACGCCAGGATCGCGACGCCCGCCAGCCCTCCGATTCGACGCCCAGCCCTACTGGGTAATCCCACAGTTTTCCCATCTGTCGATGACGACAAGGACGAGCAGAGACTAGCCACGCCGACCGACAATTCCGTGCGCCGAATGAGCGGAACGTTTCCGTCGCACCGTTCAGGCGAAAGCCCGTCAGCTTCGAATCAGGCCGTCTCAGAACGTGGACCTGATGGCTCGCTCGCTCGAACACGGCAACCCCCGTGACGGCCTGGGGCGTGGGGACGGTGCCCCGCTCTCTCGCGGACTTCGCCGCCGATCGGATCGATGCGTTGTTCCGCTACGCCTACATGCTCACCGGCAACCCTCACGACGCCGCCGACCTCGTTCAGGAGGCGATGGTGCGGCTGCGCAGCTCATGGCCGTGCGTACAGCGCAAGCACAACCCGGAGAGCTATGTGAGAACCACCATCACCCGGCTCCACATCTCCGTCTGGAGACGGCGCAGGCGCGAACACCTGGCATGGGAGGTGCCCGAACAGCCGAAATCGGTGGCGGAGCCGCCGCTGGACCTCTGGGACGAACTGGCCAAACTGCCCAAGAGGCAGCGTGCCGTACTGGTCCTGCGCTACTACGAGGACCGATCGGATGCCGAGATCGCCGAGATCCTCGGCATTTCTCCCGGAACCGTACGGAGTCAGGCATCCCGCGCCCTCGGCAAACTGCGCGACACCGTCACCCCGCTAAGGAGACTGCGATGAACGACGTCGAAGAGGCGCTGCGCCGTACGTTCGCCGGCGCGGAGGCGCGGATCCCGGCCACGCCGCCGGATTTGCTGCGCCAGGTGACAGTGGGGCGGACCCGGCGCGGACGCCGTGGCCTGGTGTCGGCGACCGCGATCGCCACCTGTCTGGTGATGTGGGCGGCGTCAGCCGTGACATGGCGGGCTCCAGAGTCGCCACCCGCCGTCACGGCCGAGCCCGCGCCGCACATTCACGAGCCACGGACCGTGCGGGAGATCGCGCCGCCGCTGGAACAGGTGCTGCCTTCGGTGATCGCGGAGGTCCCCCGGAAGGTCCCCAACGGGGAGGCATTCACGCCGAAGCTGTTCATCGATGCACGCACCATGCTCGGGTACGTGTCGAAGAAGGGCTACGATCCCGCGCCTGAACTGTGGGCTTATCACCTGGAATCGCGGACCTTTCGGCGCCTGGCCGTCATCGACCATCCCATCGCGCCGGTGGACTCGCTGGCGGTGGGCGAAGGCGTGATCGTCTGGTTCAAGTATGTGGACCGAGACATCCACATCATGACGAGTCCCGTGACCGGGGGCACTCCCCGCACGGTGGCCTCGTTCCCGGCCGAGCTGGATGCGGACAAGGTGAACGGGGACACCGTCCACGGTGTGGACCTGGCCGTCGGAGACGGCAGAATCTTCTGGTCGTCGACCAAGTCGGGGGGCGTCAACCAGGTCCCGGTGGCAGGCGGCGAACCGTCGATCGTCGCGGGCACGAAGGGGTTGCGTCTCTCCTCCTGGCCCTGGGCGGGGCGCCCCGCCGATGGCCCGGGTGCCATGACGAATCTGCTCAACCTGAGCACCGGAGAGCGGCTCGAAGATCCGGCGTGGGCGCGGTGCGACGTGACCTGGTGCCTCATCGGCGACCAGGCGACCCGCCGCGACGGCAGCCGGGTTCTGGACCTGCCGGGAAACAGCCCCCGGTCACTCGTGGCCGACCGCTTCGTCACCATGAGTCAGGTCGACGAGCAGGGACGGAAGGCCGAAGTGATCTTCGATCTCGCCACGGCGCGGGCCGGCAGGCTGTGGATCCGCAACGACCGCAAGGCATCCCCCACCCTCTACATCGATACGGAGATGCTCTACTTCAAGCGCGGCGACAAGTGGGCCGTCATCCACGACTCGGACCGGTAGGCAAGACCGGGAAGGTGTCTCTCGGATCGTCCGGCTTGCCGACGTCAGCGGGCGAACTTCTCGCGGGCGGCCGGCGTGACGGGGGTGAAGAAGTTGACGAGGTTGCCGTCGGGGTCACGCAGGAGGAGCGACCGGTTGCCCCAGGGCATGGTGGTGGGCTCGTTGACGAAGTCCTCGACGAAGCCGGTGAGATTCCGATGCACGCCGTCCACGTCGTCGACGAGGAACTCGATGATCACGGAGCGGTTGTCGGCAGGGCGGGCAGCGCCGGGCGCGGTGAGCGCGACGGTGCGGGTGCTGCCGATGGCGAGGGTGCCGGAGGCGGTTCTGAGCTCGGCGAAGTCCTCGCTGTACCGACTGGCGCGCACTCCCGTGGCCCGCTCGTAGAAGTCGGCGAGACGTGCGACATCGTCCGTGATGACGCGGATCGATACGAAGTCCATGGTGGTCTCCCTGGTTGTGGGGCGGTTCTCCCACCGCAGGCTAGGACGAATACCGGACAGAAACCGCCCAGTATTCGCACTACGTTGTGAGACGTGCCTCGACCTACTCACCGCGTCCTCACGCTGTTGGAGCTCCTCCAGTCGGGCGGCATCCGGACGATGACCGAGATCGCCGATCGGCTCGGCGTCGACGAGCGCACCGTACGGCGGTACGTGGACCACCTGGTCGACCTCGACATCCCCGTCGAGTCGGTGCGCGGCCGCTACGGGGGGTATCGGCTCGCTCCCGGATATCGCATGCCTCCGCTCATGCTGAGTGACGACGAAGCGCTCGCCGTGCTGCTCGGCCTGGTCGCCGGTCGCCGGACAGGGTTGATGACGACGATGGGCACGGCGAGCGAGACGGCGGCGGCCAAGATCCGGCGGGTCCTGCCCGAGCGGCTCGCCCGCAGGCTCGGCACCGTGCTCGAAACCCTCGCCTTCACGGCTCCGCCCGGCGACTTCGCCGCCCCGGAGACCGCGGTCCTGCTCTGCGTCGCCGATGCGGTGCGCCACCATCGGCCGGTCTCGATCAGGTACACCGCCGCCGACGGCCGGCGCAGCGAACGCACGCTGCATCCGTACGGGCTCGTCGCCCATTCGGGCCGGTGGTACGTCACGGGCGTGGAGCCGGATATCGGCGAGGATCGGACCTTCCGGCTGGATCGCATCGCGGACGCGAGGACCCTGCCCGGGTCGTTCGAGCCGCCCGCCGGGTTCGATCCGGCGCAGCGCGTTCTGTCCGGGTTCGCCAAGGCTCCGTACCGGCACGAAGTGGTCCTGCGCATCCAGGGGACGGTCGAGCAGATCCGCGCCCGGCTTCCCGCCGGCGTCGCGACCGTGGAGGAGCCCACATCCGCCGGCGGCGCGGACCCCGAGACCGAGGGCTGGCTCCGTGTCCAGTTGCGGGCCGAGCGGCTCGACTGGTTGCCTCCGGTGCTCGCGTCGCTCGACCGGCCGTTCATGATCGAGCGACCGGATGAACTCCGCGACCGTGTCGCCTCGCTCGCGGAGCGGCTGGTGGCCTCCGCCCGCAGGGTCCCGCCCGCCCCAGGCGCGGGTGTTGCCTGAAGCGAAGCGCCAATCACCTGCCGAACGGCTACCGCGGCCTTGGCGGCACCGGTGTCAACGCAGGTGACCCTTCGGCCTGGTGCCCGACTGGGCTGACGGCCTCTGCGGAGGAGTAGCCGGGATTGGCTGAGACCTCCGGGTGGCGGTTCAGGCCTGCTCGGAGGTCTCGTTCTTGTCCTGGGCCACGAAGGAGCCCATGCCCGGGGTGGTGACGATGAGGCCGTCTTCCGACGCCGAGTCCGGCGCCCGCGCGGTCCTGGCTGATCCGGCAGTAGATCGCAGCTCTGCGCATGGGTCACATAGATACACGCTCGGGTTGGCACCGGTGTGAGCTGTCCCGTCGGCCTGACCGCCGACGAGGTCTGACCTGTGGTAACCAGCTGATCCTGGCCCTTGGCCGCCCGGCAGGCCCGGTATGGACCAGGGCCAGAGTCGCCCCAGCCAGCCGCATGTATGTCAGAACACGTTCTGACTATGATGGGGATATGAGCGCGAGCCACGCAGAGTCGGTGACCTTCTCAGACTTGTCGAGGAACCCGCGAGCGGTCGCGGAGCGTGCGACACGTCTGGGGCGCGTACGTGTCACTCATCGGGACGCACCGGACTTCTATCTGACGGCTGCGGACCGCGAGGAGCAGCGAGACCGGACACTCGCGACGGCGTCTCGATTGTTCCTTGCGCTCCTCAAACATGATCCAACAGCTAGGACCTTGGCTATCGCGATGCCCGAGGTCTTCCCCTGGGTCCGCCACCTCACCACGGACGAACTGCGGAATTTCACGTTCGAACTGGTCGAGGCTCTGTCCGACGCTGCAGAGCTGGACTTGGACAGCAGGGCTGAAGAAGTGATCGTGGGCTGGCGGGCGACGGCTCGGATCAAGGCGGACCCGGCGGAGGACGCGAACGCGCGTAAGCCTACGAGCGGAGACTTCGGACCGGTTGAGGTCTCTGTATGAGTCCCAAACGCGGGGATCGTGTCACCGTTCCCCCTCCTGACGATGAGTGGGACGTTCGCTTCGCCACCAGTGATGCGGTAAAGGGGTGGGAGGAACTGTGCAGGCACGCCCTGGCCAACGCGCGGCGCTGTCTTGAAGCTTTGCGCGCGGATCCACGCTCGCGAGCAGATCACGAGCGCCAGCATCGTCTCCGCGGCGACCTGGCAGTTCACCGTCACAACGGCAAGGATCTCGAACAGTGGGAGTTCGAGGTCACAAATGGAGGCCGTATGCGGTACGTCATCGACGACGGAACGCGCACCGTGTGGTTGATCTACGCTTCGCCTCGCCATCCGAAAGACACAGAAGCGTGATCCGTTGCTTGTGGATCTATTGCCTGAAGCGAATCGCTACCACCAGCAATACCTCTTCACGGTGCCGCCGAACGGTTACGGCGCCTCCTGCCCCGTCGGCCTGACCGCGGGTGACGCTTGGTGGTGCAGCAACCAGCCGAGCCCGGGCTGCCCCGGGCCGGCGCAGCCGCGCTGATCCGCCGGTCATGACGATCGGCTTGATCTGCGGCATCTGAAGGGAACGAGCTTCGTACGCGCGGAAGGGCCCGGGGGTGGAGTCCGGTCGGGCGCCACCCCCGGGGTGTTCATTGCCGATCAGGCGATGGTGCAGGGGCTTCCGTTGAGGGTGAACGCGGTGGGTTTGGCGGCGTTGCCGGTGTGGGTGGCCTGGAAGCCGATCTGGACGGAGGTCCCGGAGGGCAGCGAGCCGTTGTAACTGACGTTCTTCGCCGTGACCTGTCCGCTGTTCGGCGAGTAGGTGGCGTTCCAGCCGTTGGTGATGGTCTGTCCGCCGGGCAGGGTGAAGGCCAGCGACCAGCCGTTGAGGGCGGAGGAGCCGGTGTTGGTGATGGTGATGTCCTCGGTCAGCCCGTTGCCCCAGGCATTGACGGTGGCGCTGACGCGGCAGGCGCCCGATCCACCGCTGCTGGGGGACGCCGACGGGGAGGGCGAGGGCGAGGGTGACGTCGGCGAGGACGGAGACGGGGAGGGAGAAGGAGACGTCGACGGACCGGACTGGAACTGTGTGAAGAACTTCCACACCTCAGCCGAGGTCCAGGTCCTGGCACCGCTGGTGGAGGTGGATCCGTCGTTCGGAGAGGGGGTGTGGTCTCCGTCGAACGCGGCCCACACGACCGGGTACCCGTCCCGGCACCCCGAGTAGGCGGTGATGATGTGCGTCAGGCTGCCCTGCGCGGGCTCCCGCGGGTTCATGGGGGTGCAGCCGTTGTTCGTGACGAACCTGTCGCGCAGCGACCGTCCGTTGGAGATGTTGAGCACCGAGTCATGGATGCCGTGAATCCCCATGTACGCGACCGGCTGCGTGCCGCCGCTGCACCCGCTGAGCTGCGCGCCGGAGTAGACCGCGACCGCACGGAAGATCGTCGGCCGGGCACACGCGACCGCGAAGCTCATGGCGCCGCCGTAGCTCCACCCCATGGCGAAGCGCTGCGTGGTGTCGACACACAGGTTGCTCTCGACGAGCCTCAGCACGTCGTCGGTGAAGGTCAGGTCTTCACCGTTGGTATTGCCCCAGCCGTTGTTGATGCCCTGGGGCGCGATGAAGATCGTGCTGTTGTTCGACAGTTGTTTGAGTCCGTAGTAGGACCAGACGGCTCCGTCCGATCCGCCCGTGTCGACGATTTGGGCGGTGCCGTTCAACCAGTGGTACGCGAAGATCAACCGGTAGGGGCGGTTGTTGTCGTAGTTGTCCGGAATTCTCAGGATCCAGCTGCGATTCTTGCCGCTGGTCGTGATCGTCTGTGAGCCGCTTCTCAGTGTCGGGGTCTTGCCGCATCCGGCGGTCGCCGCTGCGACGGCGCTGGTCGAGGACGACGTGGTCGCGCCGAGGCTGTCGCTCAGTGCCATGCGTCCCGTACCCAGGACGAGAAGCGCGGCGGCCGCGACAGTGGCGAAGATGGATCTCTGTCTCAACTTCACGCAACTCCCTTTGCCGTTCGAAAATCGACATGCGTCGATAGGGAAGCCGTTGGTTTTCTCTCATCCGGTGGAGCGTCCGCAGCCGGCATGTGCACGCATGCCGGTCGAGCGGCCTCCCCGGACGGACTCGAACGCTAAGTGAGCCCACCGTCAGTCGACCCGGAGCGGCGCGGCGACCGACCGTCGTCGGCCTGCGCGTGCTCGCCCCTTTTTCCCGCCGCAGAAAGAGCAAGGCGAGTTCAGATATCCGTTAGCGTTAGCATGGTGCTTGCCGTGTTCTCTCCTCGGCGATTCCGATGACAATGTGGCGGAGCTACGGAATGTGGCTTCTCATCCGGTGAATGCCGGATGAAGGCGGCCTGTTCCGGGCTCTGCCCATCTCAATCGGTTGCGTCTGTCGAACCAACAGATGTTAGCGCTAACAGTGACGGGGGCGGTCAAGTGCTCCTCTCTGCCGGGCGACTGGAGGTGGTGGTGGTGGGGAGCAAATATGAAGTCATGAGATCTGTCAAGGAATAGCCTTCTCCTTGGAAAGGATCCTCGCCTTCGGCCGTCCATTCCTTCGGGTTTGACCAGGACAGAAACCGCGGCCGCCTCTGACGTCGCGATGAAATTTTCATCGTCGACGGATTTCGGCTGCGGCGACGAGGCGCGCGTTTGATGGTGTTCGAGCCGTTTGCGCGACGGCTACCGCGGACGCGGCGGCGCCGGTCGCCTGCCGTCGTCGGCGAGGTGCGTGGCAGGTGAGGGTGCGGCGTGAGGCTCACGGTCCTCGCCGGCGTCCGCGATGACTTTCAGGAGGCGTAGCCGCTCCTCGTGCCCGGCCTTGGGGGTGAACACGATCATCAGCGGTCCGGGTGGGGGCTGCAGCGGATAGGCGTCCCACTCGACGGCGATGTCGCCGACGCGCGGGTGCCGGATGGTCTTGGTGCCGTGGACGATTTCCCTGACGTCGTGCCGTGCCCACAGCCGACGGAACTCCGGGCTGCCGACGCTCAGTTCGTTCACGACCGCGACCGCCCGTGGATGATCCGGATCGGTGGCGACGGCGGCACGCAGGATGCCGATGTAGTCCAACGCCATGGCTTCCCAGCCCGGGCACCGCAGCCGGAAGGCCTCGTGAAACAGCATGAGGAGCACGTTGCGCCGGTCTGGTGGAAGCTCGCGGGGATCGCCCAGCAGCGCCGCGGCCAGGTTGTTCCATGCGAGCATGTCGAGGTGCCTGGTGGCCACGAACGCCGGCAGGTCTATCGCCGCCAGCAGCAGTCGGGTGTTCCTCGGCACCCGGTCCGCCGCACGGAGGGCCGGAAGCCGCGGTCTGCGCGCCAACTGCGCCAGCCTCATCAGGTGACGCCGTTCCACCTCGTCCATGCCGAGCGCGTCGGCGATCGAGTCCAGTAGCGCGTCGGAGGGGCGCACGTTTCTGCCCTGCTCCAGGCGTTGGTAGTAGTCGGTGCTCAGCCCGGCCAGAGCGGCGACCTCTTCGCGCCGGAGTCCCTCGACCTTTCGCCTCGGGCCGGGCTCCAGCCCGAGGTCCTGCGGAGTCGTCCTCTCGCGCCGAGAGCGCAGGAATATCCCGAGCTCCCGGGCCGCTGCCCGCTCGTTGCCCATGATTGAAGTTTGCATTACCACCGCGCGGCGATGGCGGCTTCACCCGGCCCAAGATTCACCGAACGCGCACCGCCGGGTGTCCTCCTCCTTTTGGTGGACGTGCTCGGCCGGCCGGCGTCCGCCGGACTCCGACGACCTTGTGCCGAGTGCGGCCACGACGCGCCCATGAAGTACGGAGCCGCCGCACCCGCCACAACGATCTTCTGCGATACCGCTGAAACATCACTCGGCCCGCGCCGTACGGCAAGCCGTCGAGCGCACTGCCGGTCGGCGGCGCGGGGACGCGGGCAGGAGCCTCGCCGGCATGGACTACCTGCGGGTTTCCCCAATGGCCGCGAAGCCTTCAGCCTGCCGCCATAGCGCAGAACCGCGGGATCTCGGTAGGCATGCCAAACCCCGGTTCAGAAGATCCAGGGAGCCGTCCGTCGCGGACCCTACCGTCGGCGGTACGAGATCAACTCGCCGTGGGCTCCGGATCCGCCCCCAGCACCCGATCGATGGGAGTCGAAGCGTGAAACTCGGAACGCGCATCGCCGTCGTCGCGGCCGCCGCCGCCTCCAGCGCCGGTCTGCTCGCCGGCCCGGCACAGGCGGCCACGCTGATCAGCAGCTTCGCGCCCAGCGAGGCCGGAAAATACATCTGCAATGCCGTGGAAGGCTACTTCGAGCAGAAGAAAGCCGAGGCCGAAGGGCACTCCGGGGACTGGTACTACTGCGAGGGGACGCCCAGCGGGTGGTACCTCTACGAACGCTGAGCCGTCCCGACCTTCCGGAGGACCGGTGGGTCGCATGAATACGGGCTCGTCGACCGGTGTCGACGCCGGAGACCCTTCTGCCCGGTGCCTCGCCGGGGTGACGACCTCGACGGAGGAGTGATCGGAATCACTGAGACCTCCGGGCGGCGGTCAGGCCTGCCCGGAGGTCTCGTTCGTCTTCTGGTCCGGCAATCCATCCCAGAACGGGGCCACGGCGGGAGGACGACGTCGACCAGGGCCTGACCGCTTCGGCGTCTGTCCCTCCGTGGCCGTGGCGCGGAGTCGTCCGGAGATCGAGGTCAGGATTCCGCGTGCCGGTCGATGCCGAGCGTGGCGATGAGGTCTTCGTGGAGCTCGAACCAGACCCGATGGCAGGAGTCCACGTCGGTGCGGTCGACCCAGGCGCCGTCCCCGGCTCGGGCGCGGGCCAGGGCTGTGGAGAACCGTGTGTCATATCCGCGGAACCGCGTGAGAACGCGGCAGAGCCGGTCCGCGAGTGGCGTGAGTGCCCGGTCGATGCAGGCGAGCTCATGGAGCACCCCGGCGTCCCAGACCGGATCGGAGTGGTCGTTGACGGCGAGCCGATCGCCGGCGGTGGGGCGGATCTGCCAGTCGGTGCAGGCGTGTAGCAGAAGGGCGTTCAGCGGGAGGAACCCGCGGTAGACGTCGCGGACCTCGTCGGCACCGCCGGCGCGGGTGAGTTCGGCCGCGAGCAGGCGCTCGTTCTCGGCCCGGCCGGGGTCGGTCAACGACCAGCCTCCGGTGCCGGCGAAGGCGGTGTGCTCGACCCAGCCACGCGCCTCGGCGTCGCGCAGCGCCTCTTTCGTCGTGGCCTCGTCGAGCCCGTACCGGCGGGCGATCACCGGAGTGTCCGCGAAGCCGGTGATACGCACGGCGTGCAGGACCAAAAGGTCGAGCGGAGACTCTCGCGTCATGAGTCGGCGTCCTGTCGCGCTGTCAGGCGCATGTAGTGCTGCTGGCACGCCTGAGGGGAGTTGAACCCCATCGCGTGCGCCATCTGCGCCCAGGTGAGACCCGCGCTCCTGGCGATGAACAGCAGGGCGGATTCGAGCCCTTCGACCTCGGCTCGTGCGGCGGGCAGGAGGGCGAGCGCGCTCAGGATGTCCTCCGGGTCCAGGCCGGCGTTGCGCCAGACGGCGAACTGCACGAGGTCGACCGCCGACGGCGGGGCGGGTGAGGGGCGCCATGGGCGGGCGTCGAGCTCGTCAGCGCCCAGGTCCAGAAGACGTGCACGCGCGTCCTGCTCACGCTGGGCCTGCACGTGGTCGGAACCCACGCCGTACGCGCTGTCGTGCTTGCGTCGCATGCGTCCCAGGATGGACAATCAATAAACTATTGTCAACAATTTGTTGAGGAGCGGGGCGGATGATCGTACCCCTCATGGAGGCTGTCGCCGGCACCTGCGGGGGCAAGGCCGGTGCCCTCGGCGCATTGCTCCGCGCGGGTCTGCCCGTGCCCGACGGCTTTGTCGTCTCGTTCGCCGCCTATCTGGCCGCTGTCCGCGACCTGGACCTCGGGCGGTTCGCCGGCGAGCCGGACGACGTCCATGCGGCGGCACGGACGATCGAGGCCCGGCCGGTCCACGCCGCCGTGATCGACGCGCTGGAACGCGCGCTCGGCGAGCTCGGCGATCCGCCCGTGGCGGTGAGATCATCGGCAGCGCGGGAGGACACCGCTCAGGCGTCGGCGGCCGGTCAGCACGAGAGCTTCCTCGCCGTGCAGGGAGCCGGTGAGGTCGCCGAGGCCGTACGTGCCTGCTGGGCCTCGCTGTTCTCCCCGCGTGCCGTCGAATACCGGGCCGCCTCCGGCCGCGACGGCCGACCGTCCGGCGACCCTGTGATGGCCGTCATCGTCCAACGCCACCTGGACGCCGAGGTGTCCGGGGTCATGTTCACCCCCGCGGACTCCGGCGACGCGACCCGGATCGAGGCGTCCTGGGGCCTCGGCCCCAGCGTCGTCGAGGGCAGGGTCACCCCCGACTCCTACCGGGTCACGGCAGACGGGTCGGTCACCCGCACCGTGGCGGACAAACAGCAGCGCCTTGACCGGCGCGGCACGCGGCTCGTCATCCGCGACGTGCCCACCGGCTCCCGGAACCGGCCGGCGCTCGGCGACGTGACCGCCACGCGGCTGGCCGAGCTGGGCGGACAGATCGCCGCCGTGCTCGGTGGACCGCAGGACATCGAGTGGGCGATCGCCGACGGCCGCGTCTGGGTTCTGCAGGCACGGCCGGTCACCGCCGCACCGCCACCACCGGCATCGCCCTCCGACGCCTCGGACATGCCGGCCGTCACACTCACCGGGACGCCGGGCAGCCGCGGCACCGTGACCGGCACCGTGAGAATCGTCCGTGGGCGCGGCGACTTCGCGCGCGTGCGTCCGGGCGACATCCTCGTCTGCCCCTTCACCGACCCCGCCTGGACACCGCTGCTGCGCATCGCCGCCGGCGTCGTCACCGAAACCGGAGGCGTGCTCTCCCACGCCGCGATCGTCGCTCGGGAACGCGCCATCCCCGCCGTCCTCGGCATCCCGAACGTGACGAGCAGGCTCCGCGACGGCACCGTCGTCACCATCGACGGCACCACCGGCACCGCCACGGCGGAGCCCGGAATCATCGCGGGCACAGAGGCGAACGCGGGCTCGACGTAGCCGGCCACGCTGCCGCTCCCATGAGGAGGAAAAACCGGTACGGACTCCACCGGATGGGGTGCGAGGCTGAGCGCGTGAACCGTACGCGCACTGTGGTCCTGGTCGAGGGGACCAGTGACAAGTCGGCCGTCGAGACGTTGGCCGAGCGCCGCGGCCGGGACCTCGCGGCCGAAGGCATCTCCGTCGTGGCGATGGGCGGCGCCACGAACATCGGGACATATGCCTGCAGGTTCGGCCCCGCCGGTCGCGACCTCCGGCTGGCCGGTCTGTACGACGCCGGTGAAGAGGGCGCCTTCCGGAGGGGCCTCGAGCGTGCCGGCCTGGGATCCGACCTCGACAGGAGCGATCTGGAGACGCTCGGGTTCTTCGTGTGCGTGGCCGACCTGGAAGACGAGCTGATCCGCGCCCTCGGCACCGCCACGGTGGAACGCGTCCTCGATGCCGAGGGCGAGCTCCGCTCATTCCGCACACTCCAGAAGCAATCCGGATGGCGCGGGCGGAGCACTCACGACCAGCTGCGCCGGTTCATGGGATCAGGCGGCGGACGCAAGATCCGCTACTCGGGCAGGCTCGTCGCGGCACTGGAGCCCGACCGCGTGCCACGGCCGCTGGACGGACTGCTGGCCCACCTGCGGCAGGGGTGAGCAGAGGCGGAGCTGCCCTGACGGTGCCCCGGCAGGGCAGCTCCGCCGGACGCCTCTACGACGTCCCGGGTCAGACGCCGGGGCGTACGGCGGTCAGGAAGCCGTTCCTCCAATAGCCGTTGAGCCTGTCGACGCTGACCACCGCGCCGCTGTGCGGCGCGCTGATCACCTTCTTGTGTCCCACGTACATGCCCACGTGACCGCCGCCGCTGGTGAAGATGAGGTCGCCGGGCTTGATATGCGCCAGGGAGACCTTTCTCTTGGCGGCGTTGAGCATCGACCACGTCGTACGCGGGAGTTTGACGCCGGCCTTGCGCCAGGCGAACTGGACGAGCCCGGAGCAGTCGAACGCGTGCGGGCCTGTGGCGCCCCACACATAGGGGTCACCGAGGTGCTTTCTCACCACCTTGATGGCCCGCTCGGCCTTCTTCTGCTGGAGGGCGGCCTTGGTGAGCTTCTTGTCCGCGGCGTCCTCCGCCGCGGGAGCCGCGCTGGTGTCCGGGGTGACCCCCGTGACGGCGGGCTCGGGTGCGATGACCCCGGGGGCCGGGGGCGGAGCTGCCATCGTCTCCGAAGCGGCGGCCGCGGGCAGTGCGCCGAAGCCCGCTACGGAGGCGGTGAGCGTGGCGCTACCCACAGTGACGATGGCGATGCGGAGCAGAGTGGTGGGGTTGGTGGACAGGGGATCTCTCCCTACGGTCTTCCGCTTGCGCCTACCGGGTTAGCTGACGGATTCGGGCAGGGAAGTCGCCCTACGGCGCATGCGCGCCGATTCACCCCAGACCTTCGGCGAAGGTCGACTGGTTCCCCGGCTCCGGGCCTCCTTGCTGCTCGGATTCGGCATCACCGGCGCCCAGGGGGGCGGAGAGGACATGGCGGCGGTGACTGTGGATGGTTTCTTCCGAACACGGCCGGGCCGGGTTCGCCGCGGCGGCGCCACAGGGGCGCCGCCGTAGGGCAAGGAAACTACCAAGCAGCCCCATATCGCTGCAAAGGGGGCAAAAAGGCGTTAAAGGATCAAAAGGAAAAACCGCAGGTCAGTACGCAGGTGAGGCTGCTTTTTGTGACGCTCATCACATCCCGAGAGGGCGACCTTCACGGCGTTCGGCCATGCGCCGGGCCGAGAGCCGGCCGTGCCCGCGCTGAGAGTCGGCCGTGCCCGCGGACGAGCCGGTCAGCGCGTGCGCCAGAACGCGCCGTTGGCCGAGGGGTCGTCGGGGTCGCCCTGCGGCACGGTGAATCCCGCGCCCCACACCGTCGCCGTCCCGGGCCTGCGCGCGATCGAGAACAGGACGGCGTCGGTGCCGGCCTTATGGGGAAGCGGGGCGCCGCGCCACGCGGAACCCGTGACATGCCAGAGGGTGGGGTTCCAGCTGCCCTGCACGACCCACACGCCGCCCTGACCGTCGGGCTCCACCTCCGTGTACGGCTGCGCGTTGGCGGCACCGATCGAGGTGTCCCATGACCTGCCGTTCCAGTGCATGACCAGGGTGCGGCCGTAGGTCACGTCGTCGCCCTCGTCGTCGGCGCCCTCCCAGGTGACGCCGCCGACGGCCCACACGTTCGCCGGGCTCACGACGGCGATGTCGTTGAGGACCGCGGCCGCGTCGGGAGCGGGCAGCTTGATCGCGGGCGTGGGCGCCAGTGCCCAGGACCTTCCGTTCCACCGCATGATCGCGGGACGGTCGCCCGTGGTTCCCGCCGCCCAGACGTCACCGGCGGTGAAGGCGTCGACGGCGGCGGCGCGGGCCGGCAGCCGGACGCTCTTCCAGGAGGACCCGTTCCAGTGCCTGGCCGAGGCCGAGGACTCGGCGACCGCCCAGACGTCCTTCGCGCCCGCCGCGTCGGCGTCCGTCGCCGAGAAGCCGCCGAGCGAGAGGGTGGTCCACGCGCGGCCGTTCCACCGGGCGGCCTTCTTCGGGCCGAAGACCCATACGTCCCTGTTCGAGGTCGCCGTCACGGCCTTCAGCTCGTACGGCGGGCTGCCGGGGATCACCGTCCACGAGCCGCCGTCGAACCGCTGGACCAGTCCCCGCTGCCTGCCGTTCACGACCCGGTGACCGGCCGCCCACACCGACCCGTTGCCCAGGACCGTCAGGTCGTTGAGTACGTCGTCCCCCGGCAGTGTGTTCACCCTGGTCAGCCGCCACGCCGACGCGGTCTGCCCGGCCTGCGGGCCCTGGTGGGTCACGCCGGAGGCCGCCACGGCCGGCATGCACGCCAGCCCGAGCGCCGTCACGGCCGAGACGAGTACGGTACGCATGGTGCTTCCCCTCCACTCGCCAGTACGACGTCTGGGAGAGGGCATCCGTTCACACGGGTGACGGCCGGGCTCATTTCTTCTCCGTCCACGGCTCGTAGGCGCTGTCGCCCGGGAGCACCCAGGCCTTCGCGTCGGGCCTGGCGAGGCTGCGCAGCAGCGACGCCTTGCCGGTCGTCTTCGAGACCCGGTAGATCGCCACGCCCGTCTTGGTCTTCGACCGGACGATCAGGCGTCCCTTCTGGTCGAATTCGAGGTCGTCGATGTACTGCCCGCGAGGCAACCGCACGGTCACGGTGCGGCCCGCGCGGCCGGTGCGCAGGTCGACCGGGCGCAGCCTGCGCAACGTGGGTGACGTGCCGACGAGCTCCACTGCCGTGTGGTGGTCGTTCGCCAGCGCGTCCGGCGACAGTTTCGCCTTCAGCCGCAACCGGGCACGCAGTCGCCGATCGAACACCGTCACCCGGCTCCCGCCCACCCTTCTCAACAGCAGCCGCTCGCCGTCCGGGCTGAATCCGTCGAAGCTCCAGTCGTCCCTTCCCCCGGGATTCGACATCGTCGTGCCTTTCCGCAGGTCCACGAAGGCCCCCAGCGCCGGTGCGGAGTTCCCGACGATCACGAAACTCCCGTCATACGACACCCACGGCCACTCCTCGCCGATGTCGTACGCCTTGATCTCCCGTGACACCACCCTTTCCCTGCCGTTGGGGGTCCGCTCGACGAACAGGCCGTCCGACTCGCGGAAGTAGAAGAAGTGCCGTCCGTCCCCGCTGATCAGGAACGGCGCCCGCCAGCCGGCGTTGACCGCGTCGTCGGGTGCCGCGGCGAGCGCTTCCGGCACCTTCACCACGTTTCCGTCGGTCAGGACCAGTTCCCACGCCTGGGTCAGCCGCGCGTACGCGATCGTGGCCGGCGTGGCGGCCGCCGCGGGCTGTCCGCTCAGCGGAACGGTGGCCAGGAGAAGTGCCGCGAGAGCCATGCGCAATCTCATGCCGGGTGAGATGCCGGAGAACCTCGGAATGTTCCGGATTCGGGCTGGATCCCCAGCGATCGGCGTTGGCTGGTCACGCGGATGACGGTGTCCGCGGCTACGCGGCCGGCGTTCGGTAATCCCTGATCGTGATCGCGGTCGCGGCCCTGCGGATGGGCTCGGTGACCCGCTCGATCATGCGGTCTTTGCCCGGCAGGTGCGGCATCAGCCGCAACATCAGCATCTGGAACCGGATCTGTGCCTTGGACTTCAGCACCATGCCCTTGAGGTTGTTCGCGGCGAGCTTCTGGTTCTCCTCCACGAAGTGCCGCATCTCCCGCTCGTACGCGGCGAACCCCCCGGCGTGGTCTCCTGCGGCGTGGTCTGCTGCCGTCTCGGCGAGGCAGCCGGCGAGAACGTAGGCGCCGACCAGGGCCAGGCTGGTGCCCTGACCGGACGCGGGTGACGCGGCGTAGGCGGCGTCACCGACCAGGGCCACCCGGCCCGACGACCAGCGGTCCATGCGCACCTGGCTGATGGAGTCGAAGTAGAAGTCCGGCGCGTCCCACATCGCGTCGAGGAGACGAGGGACCTCCCAGCCCTGACCGGCGAAGATTTCGGCGAGCAGCTTCTTCTGCCGGCCGGTGTCCCGCCGGTCGTACTCCAGCGGCGGCGAGGAGAAGAGGAACATCGCCTTGGCGTCGTCGCCGCGCCCGGTGCTGTACATGCCGGTGCTTCTGCCGGGGGCCGGGTGCATCATCTCCGTGCGGTCCAGGTGGAGATGGTTCGGCACCGTGAAGATCGAGATGTGGTGCCCGAGGTCGTGGACGTACCGGGACTCCTCACCGAAGGCCAGCGCGCGGACGTTCGAGTGCAGGCCGTCGGCGCCCACCACCAGGTCGAACGTACGCGGGGAGCTGTTCGCGAAGGTGACGCGCACGCCGTCCGCGGTCTCCCGCAGGGCCGTGACGGAGTCGTCGAAGACGTACTCGACGGTGTCTCCGATCGCCGCGTGCAGGAGCCGGGTGAGGTCACCGCGCATGATCTCGACGTCGTCTCCCTCGCGACCGCCGAACAGGTCGGCGCTCATCGTGCCGGTCTGCCTGCCCCGCGCGTCGACGAAGCGTGCGACCCGCATGTCCGTGCTGTGCCGCCGCACCTCCTCCAGCAGCCCCATGCGGGCGACGACGTCGAGTGCCGCTCCCCGAATGTCGATCTTGTAGCCGCCGTCCCGCGGCGAGGGCGCGCGTTCCACGACGGTCACCGCGAAGCCGTGCTCACGGAGCCAGAAAGCCAGCGTCAGGCCGGCGACGCTCCCGCCGGAGATCAGGATGTGCTTCATGACTGAGACTGTACAAACGTCTCAATCAAATGTCTAGGACAAATGTGCAAGACGTTTGTTCGGACGTCGGCTAAGCTCCGACCATGGGAAACCGGGAAGATCTGCTCGCGGGAGCCAAGCGCTGCCTGATGGAGAAGGGATATTCCGGCACCACCGCGCGGGACATCGCGGCGGCCGCCGGCACGAGCCTCGCCGCCATCGGCTATCACTTCAGATCGACCAAGGCGCTGCTCAACGCGGCTCTCATCGAGGCGATGGAGGAATGGGGAAAGGAGATCGAGCAGACTCTCGCCGCCGACGCGTCGCTCAGCGGCGCCCCCGCACAGCGATTCGAGGCGACCTGGACGCGGATCATCGAGTCCTTCGTCAGGTTGCGGCCGCTCTGGGCCATTCAGTTCGAGCTCATCGCGCAGATGGACCGTCTGCCCGAGTTGCGCGAGGCGTTCGGGGCCGCCAACCGGCAGGCGAGGCTGGGACTCGCGGCCATCTTCGAGAACCTGGATCCGGGCGCGGACGAGCGGAAGGCGATGGCCGTCGGCTCGTTCTACCAGGCGCTGCTCGGGGGGATGGCGACCCAGTGGCTCGTCGATCCCGATCACGCCCCGTCGGCGCGCGATCTTCTCGAAGCGCTGCGTACGGTCGGCGCGCGTCTTGGGCCGCAGTGACCGGCGGGGCCCGGAGGGTCGTACCGGAGTCGCGGTCCACGTCGGGCCCGCGTAGGGAACCGCGGCTCCGCTGTCGAAGGCCGGCCGGGCGGCGGGTGTGCGCGCCTGCCGGCCGGCCTTCCGGCGGGCGGGTCAGTCCGTCGCGGTCAGGGGTCCGTCGGCGTGCGGGACCCGCTCGGCGGGGACGACGCCCAGACGGCCCGCCTGGTAGTCCTCCATCGCCTTAATGATCTCGGCGCGGGTGTTCATCACGAACGGCCCGTAGTGCACGACCGGCTCGCGGATCGGCCGCCCGCCGAGCAGTAGCACCTCCAGATTGGGCTCGGCCTGGGGCTGAGCGGTGTCCCCGGCGAGGGTCAGCGACCCGCCGGAGCCGAGGACGGCGAGCTGCCCCTTGCGGATCGGCCGCCGCTCGGCGCCCACGGAGCCCTGACCGGCCAGCACGTAGGCGAGGGCGTTGAACTCCGGGTTCCACGGCAGGTCCAGCCGGGCGCCGGGGCTGACGGTCGCGTGCACCATCGTGATCGGGGTGAACGTGACGCCGGGGCCGGCGTTCCCGTCCAGCTCGCCGGCGATCACCCGCAGCAGCGCGCCGCCGTCGGCCGAGGCGAGCAGTGCCGCCTCACGCCCCCGGATGTCCTGGTAGCGGGGCAGGTGGAACTTGTGCGCGCGAGGAAGGTTCACCCACAGCTGGATGCCGTGGAAGAGCCCGCCCGAGACCACCAGGTGCTCCGGCGGCTTCTCGATGTGCAGCAGGCCTGACCCGGCGGTCATCCACTGGGTGTCGCCGTTGGTGATGGTGCCGCCGCCTCCGTTGGAGTCCTGGTGTTCGAAGACCCCGTCGATGATGTAGGTGACCGTCTCGAAGCCGCGGTGCGGGTGCCACGGCGTGCCCTTCGGCTCGCCCGGGGCGTACTCGACCTCGCCCATCTGGTCCATGTGGATGAACGGGTCCAGCATGGCCTGCGGCACCCCGGCGAACGCGCGCCGTACGGGGAAGCCCTCGCCCTCGAAGCCGCTGGGCGCGGTCGTCACCGAGAGAACGGGGCGCGGTGCTGCAACGGCCGGATCCGGTACGGCGACTCGTGGCAGCGTCAGGGTGTCTGCGGTGACAGCGGGCATGGCCGCCCTTTCTGATTGAAACTTCAACTTTCGTTGTCTTGGAACCACCGGTGATCGCCGGACATTCCCTCGGCGTCTCCGCGGCCCCGGACATCCGGCGGGTGAGACGATTCCGCATCTGATCCGTCGCATATCGTCACGGCCGGTGGGGAGAGACTGGTATGGCTGGAACCATGATCTTCATGAGTCGCACGCTCCGAGTCGCCGTACTGTCCTTTCTGGTCCTCCCGATCACCGCTGTCGCGCTCGCCCCGCAGGCCGCGGCCGACGCCCGCCAGCAAACCGGCGCCGGGGCGACGGCCCGCCGCATGCTGGCTCATCTGAAGGTCGCCAAGCCGCTGTCGATCCGCGGGTACAGCCATCGGCGTTTCCAGCCCCGATGGGCGCACCACAAGGGGGAGTGCGACGCGCGGGAGGTGGTTCTCGCCCGCGACGGGCGGCGCGTACGCAGGAACGCGGCGTGCCAGGCCGTGAAGGGCGTCTGGCACAGCCCGTACGACGGCAAGGTGCTGAAGAGCGTGAAGCAGACCGACGTCGACCACATCGTTCCCCTGGCCTACGCCTGGCGCTCCGGGGCCAAGAGGTGGAGCCAGGCCAAGCGGCGCGCGTTCGCCAACGACCTCACGCGTCCGGAGCTGGTCGTGGTGAGCCACTCGGTCAACATGGCCAAGGGAGGCAGGGGTCCGCAGAGCTGGCGTCCGCCGCGCCGCGGCTACTGGTGCCGCTACGCGACCTCGTGGATCACGGTGAAGCATCACTACCGTCTCTTCGTGACCCGGTCGGAGAAGGTCGCCCTGCTCAACATGCTCCGCACCTGCTGACGGTGGACAGCCTCAGCCTCCGCTCGCCGCGCGGGCCTGCTGGATGATCTTGCGGAGGGCCGGCGCCACCGGGCCGCCGCGCTCGGCCAGTTGGGCGATGCGCTGCTTGTGCGCCCGTCGTCTCGCTCGCGGGAGGACCGTCCCGAGCTCTCCCGCGGCGGCCAGGCCGACGAGGGCCGCCTCCCGGTCCCCGACCCGGGACACCGGGCCGGTGAGCGCGCCGGAGACCCGCGTCGCCAGTCGTTTCACCACACGCGTGTCGCGTACGCGGACGTGATTCATGGCGAAGATCAGCAACGGCCGGTGCGGCTCCACCCTGATCCAGCGTCCCTTCTCCAGCTCGTCCCGCACCGCACGGACCGTCGCGCGGCCGTCCTTGCCGATCCAGTGTCGCCACGGCCGGGGCCCCGACTGGGCGAGCTGGTGCAGCAGGCCGTCGAGGACCGGGTCGGCGACCCGGTCCTCCGACACCACGCGCACCTTGCCGCCGTCGTCGGCGATCCGGCCGATGAGCAGCAGGTCCGTGAGCGCGGCCGCACGCAGCAGGTAGGGAAAGCGGTGGTTCGTCACCACCCGCTCCTTGCGGGGGTCGTAGGCGAGCAGATAGAGCTGAGCCGTCAAGGAGGCGGGGACGTCCACGGGACTGCCTTCCTCTCAGTCGTCGTCGGGTGGGCCGGCGGTGGGAGCCTCCGGAGGCGGGGTCCGTCCGGGCGGCGTTTCTTCGGGCGAGGTCTTCTTCTTGGCCGGCCGGCCGCGCCGGGGGATGCGACCGGCGTCGCCCGGGAGCCGGCTCGCCTCCGACAACGCCCGGCGCAGCAGGAACTCGATCTGCGCGTTGGTGCTGCGTAGTTCGTCAGCGGCCCAGCGGGCCAGCGCGTCGTGCACCGCGGGATCCAGCCGCAGCAGGATGCTCTTCCTTTCGGTCGCCACGGTCTAGTGGTACAGGGAACCGGTGTTCACCACGGGCTGCACGTCGCGGTCGCCGCACAGGACGACGAGCAGGTTGCTGACCATGGTGGCCTTGCGCTCCTCGTCGAGCTCGATCACGTCGTGCTCGTCCAGGCGGGCCAGGGCGGCCTCGACCATGCCGACGGCGCCGTCCACGATCCGCTGACGGGCCGCGACGACCGCTCCGGCCTGCTGGCGGCGCAGCATCGCCTGTGCGATCTCGGGAGCGTACGCCAGGCGGGTGACGCGCGACTCGATGACCTTGACCCCGGCCGAGGCCACCCGTGCCTGGATCTCGGCGGACAGGCGGCCGGTGATCTCGTCCGCGTTCTGGCGCAGGGACAGCATGTCGTCGTGCCCGTCGTACGGGTAGCTGCCGGCGATGTGCCGGACCGCGGTCTCGGTCTGGAAGGCGACGAACTCCACGAAGTCGTCGACTTCGAAGACCGCCTTCGCCGTGTCCTCGACCTGCCAGACGACCACGGCGGCCATCTCGATCGGGTTGCCGTCGGCGTCGTTGACCTTCGTGATGTCGGTCTCGTGGTTGCGGATCCGGGTCGACACCTTGCGCTTCTGCGTGAAGGGAAGCACGAACCTGAGGCCGGGGGTGCGGACCGTGCCCACGTAACGGCCGAGCAACTGGATCACCCGCGCCTCACCGGGGGCGACCGCGGTGAGGCCGGTCAGGACGACGAGGGCCGCCAGGAAGAGCAGCGCCCCGGCGGCGATCAGGACGGCTCCCGCGCCGCCGTCGCCGTCGGCCGCGAGGCCGGCTCCGATCGGGATCAGCGCGGCCGGGCTCAGCAGGCACAGCAGGGCCAGGATCAGCATCGGCCATCCCGCGGAGGCGCGGGCCGCGCGCTCGTGGGTCTGGGGGGTGGGCATGTCGACCGCGATGCTCACATCTGTCATGTCTTCTCCTCGGTGTCTAGCACGACACTAGCAAAGTGATATCACTTTTCGCCAGAGCCGAGATCGTACGGGCCGCCGGCCCTTGCGGTGGGACGGGTAGCCGGGCACGGACTCGGCGACCGGCATCGCGTCGACGACGGCTGCGGTGAAGCGTCGCGCGTGCTCCGCGACGAGGGTGTTGTGCTGACCGAGGAGGAGTTCCAGGCCCTTGGAAGACCGAGCTGCCGGACCGCAGGTGAGTCAGGCCGTTTCCGCCACGGTGACGACGACCTTGCCGGCCGGATGCCCGCCCATCAGGTGGCGCAGCGCGCCGGGGGCGTCGCCGAGGGGGAAGACGCGGTCGATCGCCGGGACGACGGCTCCGGACTCGATGAGCCGGGTCAGCTCCTCCAGGTGCTCGGCGCGCTCGCGGGAGAACATCGGGCGCAGCCGCCGCCCCCGGAACATCGACCCCGTGACCATCGACAGCAGCGGCGCCCGGAACGTGCGTCCCATGCCCCCGGCGAAGCGGTACGCGACGTGCCCGCCGCCGACGATCACCAGCGTCCCGCGCGGCGTCAGGGCGCGCCGCAGCAGCGACAGCGGCCGGTTGCCCGCCGTGTCGACGACGACGTCGTAACGCGCGCCGTCGCGGTCGATCTCCTCGTGGGCGTAGTCGATGACGTCGTCGGCCCCGAGCGACCGCACGAAGTCCGCCTTCGCCGCCGCGCACACGCCGGTGACGCTCGCGCCGAGCGCCTTGGCGATCTGCACGGCGAACGACCCCACGCCCCCCGCCGCGCCGATGACCATCACCCGCTGTCCCGGCCGTACGCCGCCGACGTCGCGGACGGCCTGCAGCGCCGTCATGCCGGAGACCGGCACCGCGGCGGCCTGCTCGAACGTGAGACCGGCCGGCTTCGGCGCGAGGCGGTCCTGCGGCGCCCTCGCGTACTCGGCGAGCGAGCCGCTCGGGCAGGTGCCGTACACCTCCTGACCGGGCCGGAAGCGGGTGACGCCGGCGCCGACGGCCGCCACCACCCCCGCGACGTCGCGGCCCCGCACGGGGACCTTGGGTCGGCGCAGCCCGAATCCCCCGACACGCGCGAGGTACGGCCGGCCGGTCATCAGGACCCAGACGCCGGGATCCACGGCGGCCGCGCGGACCTCGACGAGCACCTCCTCTTCGCCGATCGAGGGGCGGTCGACGTCACGCAGTTCGAGCACGTCGGCCGTGCCGTACGCGTCCTGGACGATGGCTTTCACGTCGTCTCCTCGGGGAGGTCGGGATACTGGAACACGTCGTCGAGCGGAACGCCGAACACCCGGGCGATCCGGAAGGCCATCTCCAGGGTCGGTGAGTATCGGCCCTGCTCGATGGCGATGACGGTCTGCCGGGTCACGCCGATGCGGTCGGCGAGCTCGGCCTGGGTCATCTCGTCGTGGGCGAACCGCAGCGCGCGGATGCGGTTCGTCACGCGTGTGGGCTTCACCACTCCGGAACGCTCCTGCGATAGACGACGATCTTGGTGATGCCGCCGAGGATCGCCGAGAGCACGAAGCAGAGGTAGACCACGTTGGCGATCCAGAACCTGTCCCACTCCGCCACGGCCATGAGCATCGCCGCGAGCGCCCCGATGACCACGAACGCCTGACCGGTGTGGTCGCCGAGCCGTCCGATCTCCCTGTCGCGGGCGTCGACGACGCGCGAGGCCCGCGGGTTGACGATCGCCATCCCGATCTCCGCCAGGATCGACGCCGCGATCGCCCCGCCCACCGTCCACAGCAGGGCGGCGGCGTACGGCACGTCGGGTAACGGGCCGCCGTCCGCCCGTCTGAGGACGGCGACGACGTACGCCGCGTAGGCGATCACGGCGACGACGAGCCTGATCCAGGCGCGCTTCTCCTCGTGAGTCATGATCGGAACCTCCTGATGTATGAAATCTTTGACACTTCCAAGGTAGCCAATCTTTGACCTCATGTACAGATTTTTTTACATTGCACGCCGGGCGGCACCCCCGCCCGGCAGGAACCGGAGGGATGTCAGGCGCCGGCGGGCGCCTGCTCGGCGCCGATGACCTTGAGGAACTGGAGGGACTCGTAGGCCGGGGACCCGGGCTCGGCGGTGAAGATGACCACCTGCTGCTCCTGGTCGGGCACGGTCAGCACGTCGAAGTCCAGCTCGATCGGCCCGACGCGCGGGTGCCGCACGGTCTGGCGCAGATGCCGCTCGATGTGGAACCGCTGGGAGTTCCAGAGGCGGGCGAACTCCTCGCTCCCGGCCAGCAGCTCCTCGACCAGGCTCCTCAGCTCACGGCTGCCGGGATAACGGGTGACGGCGACGCGCAGGTAGCTGACCGCCGTGACGACGAAGCGCTCCGGGCTGCCCATGCCGTAGTACCGCCGCTCGGGGTCGGGGTGCAGGAAGTAACGCCGGATGACGTTGCGCTCCCGGCCCGCCAGAGCGGAGAAGTCCTCGAACAGGGCCGCGGCCAGCGGGTTCCAGGCCAGCACGGCGCAGGTGTCGTCCACGACGATCGCGGCGGCGTCGGTCAGCCGGTTGACCAGGTTCAGCGTGCTCGGCCGCACCTCGCGTACGGGTTCGGCGGACCGGCTCTCCTCCCGCTCCCCGGCCAGATGGAACAGGTGGGCCCGTTCCTGGTCCGACAGGCGCAGGGCGCGGGCGATCCCGTCGAGCACGCGCCGTGACGGGTGCCGGCCCCGCGCCTGCTCCAGGCGGGTGTAGTGGTCCACGGAGATGTACGCGAGCTGGGCGACCTCCTCGCGACGCAGCCCGGGGGTGCGGCGGCGTCCCTCGGGCAGGCCGACGTCGGCGGGGCCGACCTGCTCCCGCTTGCCGCGCAGGAACTTCGCCAGGCCGTGCTTGTCCATGTCGATGACCGTACGCCCGCAAGCGGGAGCGCCGGCCCGCGCAGCCACGGACTTTCGGTCCCTGGCTGTCCGGGATGGACGGGCGCGACCGTGGGGTTGCACCGGCCTGCGACGGCGGACACGGACCCGCCGCAGGTCAACCGATCCCAGCGAAAGGCAACATGATCATGCGGATTCTCATCACCGGTGCGAGCGGTTACGTCGGCGGAGTCGTGGCCGAGCACCTCGTCCGGGCCGGTCACGAGGTGGCCGCCCTGGCCAGGTCGGACCGGGCGCGCGAGCGGGTCGAGGGGCTGGGCGCGAAGGCGGTGCCCGGCGGCCTGCGGGACCTCGACGTGCTGCGCGACGCGGCCGCGGCGGCCGAGGCCGTGGTCCACACCGCCGTGGACTACACCGATCCCGAGATGGGCGAGATCGAGCGCGATGCCCTCGCGGCGCTGCTCGGCGGCCTGAACGACGGAGGCGCGTTCGTCTACACCAGCACCGGGCTGGTCTACCCGGACACGCGGGGCGCCACCGTGGACGAGGATCACCCCGTCACCGCGGAGACCTCGCCGATGCCGTACAAGGTCCTCGGCGAGCGGCGGGTCCTGTCGGCGGGCCACGTGGCGGCCACGGTGATCCGGGCGGCGCTGGTCTACGGGCGCGGCGGGTCGGGGCTGCTGCAGGGGCTCATCGCCGGCGGCAGGCGGAGCGGGACGGTGCCCTACGTCGGCGAGGGCACCAACGCGTGGACGTCGGTGCACGTCGACGACCTCGCCGCGTTGTACGTGGCCGCGGTCGAGCGCCGTACGCCCGGGGCCGTCGTCAACGCCGCCTCGGCCGAGCGGACAACGATGCGGCGGATCGCCGAGGCCGTCGCCGAGCTGACCGGCGCCCGGGCCGTGTCGATCACGCCGGAGCAGGCGGCCGCCGCGATGGGGCAGTCCGCCGGCGTGCTCACCCGGTCGTCGCCGATGGACGCCTCGCGGGCCCGGCGGCTGTTCGGGTGGGCCCCGGAGCGACCCGGGCTGATCGAGGACCTGACCACCGGCTCCTACGCACAGTCCTGATCGGCGGCGGCCGGCCGGACGGCCCGCGCATCCCCTCGTACGGCGTACTCGGAGAGCGGCGTCTCCGCGACGCGCCCGGCGGGCCTCGGCCGGGTCCGGTGGTGGTCGGCGGGGGACCCCCACGACCCGCCGATGACGATGACCGGCCCTTTCCCGTCGCCTCCGGCGGGGACATGAAAACCGGTTCACGATTTGCCGGTTGACACAGGCAGTCAGGACATTCGATGGGCATTCCGCCGCCGTCGATTTCGGTCGTCAACCGAAATGGACTGTGTTCGTATCCCGTGCGCGTGCCCGTGTCCCGCACACCGGGCAGCCGGGACGCGGCGGATGGCGGACCCACACGTGATGGTCCGCGGCGATCAGGTTGACGCCCTGGATGGTGCCGACCGGGGGCACGGGCACCCCGGTCAGCAATCCCAGCAGCGCGTGAGCGACGAGCTGCCCGGACACACCCGCGGAGGTGGCGATGACGCCGGACCCGCCGAGGTCCACCGGCGTGCCGGGGCGGCGTCTCTCCTCCTCGCCGCTGCTCAGGCACTCGTAGCAGGCGCCCGCTTCCGGCGCGAAGCACCCCACGGTGACCAGCGGCCCGTTGTACCCGCCGCCGGCCCAGGGGATGCCCGCGGCGGCGCAGGCGCGGTTGGCCCACACCCTGATCTCGTGGCCGGTGGGCCGGTCCGCGCAGAGGGCGAGCGCGTCGCAGCCCGCGACCAGGTCGTCCAGCTCCCGCCTGCCGCCGATGTGGCGGCGTTCGCCCGTGACGGAGATGTCGGAGTTGACGGTGCGGAGTCGTTCGACCGCCACCTCCGCTTTGGGGCGCCCCACGTCGTCCTCGCCGTAGAGCACCTGGCGGCTCAGATTGGACAGCTCGACCAGATCCGGATCCACGCAGTGGATCGTGCCGACACCGCTGGCGGCGAGTGCCCAGGCCGCGTGGCTGCCCGTGCCGCCGAGGCCGAGCACCACGACCCGGGCGGACTTCAACCGGAGCTGGGTCTCCCAGCCGTGCGCGCGCGGCACGGCGTCGACCGTGCGGAAGAAGGCCTGGTTCCTGCTGTAGCGGTCGAGCTCGCGTTCGCTCAGCCCGGCCGGCGGCACGGCCGCGGCGTCCTCCACGTATCGGGTGGCGACCAGCTGCTCGACGATCGCCACGGCGTCCGGCACCTCCGGATGGGCCAGCCGCAGCCGCTCGGCGATCTCGTCGCGGGAGCGGGTGCCGTCCATCAGGGTGAGGGTCGTCCACACCCAGCCGTACGGGTCGGCGATTTCGGCGGCGATCCCGTAAATCTCGCCGCCGATGCGAACGGTGCCGTCCTCGTACCGGTGGGGCCGGTGCTCGAATTTCACCCGAGGCAGTTGCACGTGACGACGATTACTGTGCGATAACTGGGCGAGTCAACAGCGAATTTCAATCGGAGGAAAAAGGGGTGGGCCGTAACGTTCCCGACTTCCGGCGTCCCGCCGCGCGGACGAGGACATGGAACGGCACCGCTGGGCATACGTTGGGGACGATGAACGATCAGCCTGCCGTGATCCCACCGCCGATGCCGCTCCGCAGGGTGCTGGCCGCCGTGCTCGCCGCCGTGGCCGTTCCGCTCTCGGGCTGCGGCGGCGCGGCGGGGGAGGCCGCCTCCGTCGCTCCGCGTGAGCGCCTGTCCCCGTCCACGTCGGCGTCCTCCGCGAGTCCGGCGCCGGAGCCGTCCGCACGCGACCTGCCCGCGCCGGACGAGGCGATCCCCAAGGACCCCGCCCGGCTGGCCGACGCCCTCACCCGTACGGCCGGGCACCTGCGCGACGCGATCGACGACTGGAGGCGTACGGGTGACCCCGCGAAGGGGGAGGCGCCCGAGCCCGTGGTCCTGCTGTCCCTGTACGAGCAGCGTGTGTACCGCTACCTCGCCCGCAACGCGAAGGTCGCGTCCCGGACGTACGGGAAGCTGCCGAAAGAGGAGGCCGCGCGGGCCCGGGACAACGTGACGGCCATCCGCGACCTGCTCTCCCTCGCCCACCCCGTCAGCGGACCGATCAAGATCAAGGTCGAGCGGGCGGAGCCGGCCGACGTCCTGCTCGCCGCCTTCCGGCGCGCCGAGCGCCGGTTCGGCGTCGAGTGGGAGGTGCTGGCGGCGGTCATGCTCGTCGAGACCAAGTTCGGACGGGTGCGGTCGCCGAGCTACGTGGGCGCCAGAGGGCCGATGCAGTTCATGCCGGGCACCTGGAAGGCGTACGGCATGGGCGGTGACATCGACGACACCCGCGACGCCCTGCTCGCCGCGGCCAACTACCTCCACGCGTCGGGAGCGCCCCGCGACTACCGGCGCGCGCTGTACGCCTACAACCATTCGCAGGCCTACGTCGACGCGGTCCTGTCGCACGCACGCCAGATGAAGCGGGACATCAGGAACTACTACGCCTACTACACCTGGCAGGTCTACGTGATCACCACGAAGGGCGAGCGCCGCCTGACCGGCCCCTGACGGCGGCGACGCCGAGGCTCGGCGCGGCGCCCGGGAGGGGCGGTGGCGGGAGGGTTCGTAACCAAAGCCGCTTTCCGCGCGACTCATCCTTGGGGATCGATCGCGTACGGGAGGTCGGCTGTGCGACGCCTGACGAGTGGTGCGGGGATGAAGCCCATCGGGATCCTCACTGTGGTGCCGCTCGCCGTGGTGGCGCTCGGCCTGACGATCTGGGGCCTGATGATCTGGGGCCTGATGATCTGGGGCTCGGGCCCGGCGCTCGCCGGCGTGGCGCCCTGCGGGTTCGGGCCTCCCCGCTCGCCCTGGGTGGAGACCTCCGTGACCATCACGGAGCGCGGCCACGACACCCCCGTGATGACGAGCACGACGCGGGTCGGCGTCCCCCGTGACTGGGCGGGGTCCGCCGCTCTGCTCGGCGACGGGAGCGCGGTCGGCTGCCTGCTGCCGGACGGCGGCACACCGACCGTCACGACGTCGGCCGACGGCGCCGAAGTGGTGGCCCAGAGCACGCAGGAGATCCGTCTGGAGGACTACGGCTCGCAGTGGGGCGAGGAGTCCGCCGGGCTGTGGGCGAGCCGCGAGTCCGGCGGGACCTGGTTCGTCGCACTGCTGCCCTCGCCCGGGGACGTTCCGTCCGGGCTGGCCGGGGCGCGCTGGCGGACCGTGGTCGTCAAGACGCCGGAGTCCCGGGTGCGCACCGTGACGCCTCTGCCGTCGCAGGCGCTCCCCGGCGGCACCTACGTCTGGCGGGACGGCGCCACCCCGCCGCGCGTCGAGGTCGCGGTGCCGTTGTCCGCGCGGGCGATGTTCCAGCGCTGGGTCGCCCTGCGCGGGCAGAATGTGCTCGCGGTCGCGACCTGCCTGGGCTTCGCGCTGCCGTACCTGCTGCTGGCCTGGCTGCTCGTGCTGCTCGGCCGGCGCTCGGGCGACCGGGACGAGCGCGCCCTCGTCAGGACCGCCCTCGGCGCCCTGGCGATGATCACCACGGTGGAGGCGATCACGGTCGTCCTCGTGCTCACCGAGGCGGGCTTCCTGGCCCACATGATCGGCCTGACGGACGGGGTGGCGATCGCCCTCCTGGCGGCGCCGCTCTGCGCGGCCGCATGGCGGTCGGCGCGTACGCGGATCCGGCGGGCCGGCCCCGCATCCACCGGTCCGGCATCCACCGACCCCGCATCCACCGGTCCGGCATCCACCGGCCCCGCCCCCACCGGCCCGGCATCCACCGGTTCGGGGCTCAGCGGTCCGGCGTTCGCCGCGGTGGTGCTCGCGGGCGCGGTGCTCGTCGCCGTCTGCGGCTTCGGGCCCCTGTCCATGCGGTACTTCCACGACCCGGAAAACTCCGCATGGATCGCATCGGCCGTCGCGGCGGCGCTGCTGCTCACCGGGGCGGCGTGGGCGATCGCGGTCCGGGCCGCCCGGATCCCGGGCGGGCGGACGCCCCGGGCCGTCCGCGTGCTGCTGCGCTGGAGCGTCCCGGGGCTCGCGCTGCTGACCCTGGCGTTCGTGATCCACGCGGTCGTCGTGCGCACAGGAGGCCTGTGGAACGTCGTCGAATCGCCCTTCTTCCTGCTGCGGAGCGTCGCGTACCTGATGTGGCCGCTGGTGGTGCTCCTGCTTCTCCTGCTGCTGCGCCTGCACGGGCGGCGTACGGAGTCCGTCGGGCCGCACACCACGTGGCTCGTCGTCTTCCTGTTCGTCGTGGGCACGATCAGATGGCCCGGCACGTACGCGGGGATGCCCGTCCCGCTCGCCGCGCTCGTCGGCCTCGCGGCGCTGCCCCTGCTGCTGCGGCTGACGCGGCGGGCCGAGGCCGCGGACCCGGGCGTGTCGCGGCGACGGCTGGCCGTGATCGTCGAGGAGTACCGGGACCTGGAGGCGCGGGAGAAGGGCCTGCGGCGGCGCTGGGCCGCGGGCGACATGGACGACGACGCCTTCCACAAGGAGAACGAGCCGGTCGCCGGCCGCATCCGCACGCTCCGGATGGAGATCGGCCTCGACCCGGACAGGGAGGACGGGGTCAGCCCGCTCGACCTGGCGCTGTCGCGCGGGCCGGGCGTGTCGTGGTGGGCGAACGCCCGGCTCGCCGCGCGGTACGCGTCCTACGTGGGCGCGCCCGCCGCCGTGTTCCTCATCTGGGCCACCTGGAGCACCGACAGCCGGGGGCGCGACGGCTGGCTCGACCGGCTCGGCGACCCGAACGGGTTCTACGGCCTGGCCGGTGACCTGATCGGCGGGCTGCTGATCTGGCCGGTGGCGGGCTTCGTGCTGGGCGCGCTGTGGCGTCGCCTGCCCGGCAGACGCGGCTATCTCAAGGGTGTCGTGCCGGTCCTCGCGTACGCCGCGGCGACGGGGGCGCACGCCGTGCTGAACAACGTCATCGATCAGGCCCCCGTGCGCGGCTCGCTGGTGCGGGTGCTGCTGCTGTTCCTGGTGCTCACCGTCGTCGCCGTCCTCATGGACGCGCGGACCCTCCAGACCCGCCCGGGTGGCCTCGCGTCGCGGCTCACCCCCGTGGCCGTCGTCTACCGGCTCGGTACCGCGGGCAGCGGGATCGCGCTCATCGTCGCGCAGGCGGCGGCCGTCCTTGGCCTGTGGAGTCAGCTGAGGAACGGCATCGACATCACCTCACAGGTGGACACCTCCACCCAGGCGTCGCTCCCCGCCGACGCGCAGTTGCTCCAGGGACGCGCGGGCACGTAGACGTCCCGGCTCGTCGTCAGGGCCCGGCCGGCGAGAAGATCGGGTGCGGCTCCGGCGCTCGGGCCGGAGCCGCACCCGGCCTCAGAGCGCGGGGTAGGCGTTCTTCACCAGCATCACGAACTGCTCGTGGTGCCAGTCGCCGATCAGCGGCGCGTTGGGGAGAGCGCCGGTCGGCCGCCAGCCGTCCGTCCCGGGCGTGAGGGTGCCCTTGGGATCGCACCTGTAGTCGATCAGCCGGTCGGAGCCCTCGGGCAGGAGCGGTCCGCCGACGCCGTCCGACTCGCCGGGCCGCTTGATCCACAGGTAGGCGTCGACACCGGGCGCGGGCGCCGCGACCGGCCGGGCCCCCAGCCCCGCACCGTCCTGGTTGCACTCGGCGGCGCGCGACGGACGCCTGTCGACGCGGCTCTCGTCCACGAACCTGTTGAGGTCGCTCGAAGTGCTCGCGGCCGTGGGCCGGGCCGGCCCGCCCCAGCCGTTGCGGGAGGTGTCGACGACCACGCCGAGCGAGCCGGGGAAGCCCTTGGCGATCAGGGCGCTGCGCATCGCGACGGCGTAGTCCCGTTCGTTCAGGTAGGGGTTCCAGTCGATGAACCTGCTCTGGAGGATCGGCTGGCCGCTCACGGTCTGGTTGGGGCCGGTCAGGAACGGCTCCTGGAGGGGGACGTAGTCGCCGACGTTCGTGGCGATGCCGTCGAGGCTGTTCAGGCCCCCCGTCGTGCCGCGAGCGGTCTCGGTGATGATGGCCGCGAGCGGCGTGAAGTTGGTCTCCCAGCCGGCCCATCCCGCGCTGCCCGCGTCCAGGTACGTGTAGACGTTCGGCAGGGACGACAGCTTGTCGAGGGCGTACCGGATTCCCGTCAGGTAGGCGCCCGACCCTGCCGCCTGCTCGCACGGATAGATGCCCTGGGAGGCCCCCACGATGAGGTCGATCAGGGCACGCGGTTCGATGACGGTCACGACGCGCAGGTTCCGATACTCCGGCTTGGCCAGGAGGGCGGCGACGGGGTCCACGAACTCCGCCTTGTAGCGGTTGAGTCCGTTCCCCTGGATGTGCAGCTCGGCGTCGGAGACGCGCGACCGGCAGTCGCGGTCGGGCAGGTTGTGGAGCACGAGCGTGACGTACCCGGCGCCCTGCGTCAGGGCGGTGTCGAGGTGGTCCTTGAGCGTACGGGTGACCCCGGAGCCGCCGGTGACGTCGGCGATGCGGTTCAGCCAGACCGCGGTGGGCGTCGTCTTCAGGCTCCGCATCTTCTGCGCGGTCGCGTCGTCCACCTTCGCGGCGGAGGACTCCACATCGGCCGCCCAGCCGGGGTCGACGTACCCCGTGGCGCCGGCGAACGGGTTGTCCACCGGCACGTCCGGGCTGGGACTGACGCTCGGGCTCGGGCTCGGCGAGGGATCGGCGGTGTCGTTGTCCTGCTCGGTGGCGGTCCACAGCACGGCGCTGGGCGCGGTGGCCTGGCTGCTGCGCGTGTCGAAGGTGGCGCTGCCGTTCACCGCGTCGTCGTCCTCGGCGGCGGCCACGGTGAGGGGCTGCGGGATGTTCCAGTTGTCCGGGGTGAAGGACGGGCTGTGGACGATCGTCAGGTCCTCGTCGCCGGTCATGTGGGCGGTGCCGATGGACACCGTGCCCTCGGGCCTGCGGCTGAGCGACACCTGGACGCTCGCGGTGCCCCCCTCGGGCACGGTGACCTGCTTGGGCTCGATGAGGATCCGCAGCGGGCCAGGTGACGGGCTCGCGCTGGGGCTGACGACCGGGCTCGGCGACATGTTCGGCAGGGTGCCCTGGCAGGGCACGCCGTTGACGGCGAAGTCCCTGGGCGCCGGGTTGCTCCCGGTCCAGGTGCCGTTGAACCCGAGATGAAGGGATCCGCCGGACGCCACCGTGCCGCCCCAGGACTCGTTCTCGGCGGTGACGCGATCGGCGAGCTGGGTCCACCGGGCCGACCAGCCCTGCGTGAGCTTCTGGGAGCCGGGGAAGGTGAACGTCAGCTTCCAACCCGACAGCGGGTCGCCGCTGTTCTTGACGGTGAGCCCGGCCGTGAAGCCGCCGGAACCCGTGCCCCACTGGGCGCTCGAGTAGGTCACCTGGCAGGTGACCGCGGCGTCGGCGGACGCCGTGCCCAGGACCGATCCCGCCGCGGCCAGCGCCACGGCGGGGGCGACCGCCGCGACGGCCGTCAGGATCCTGCGGGCGAACCGATGATGGCCGAAGGGCATAAGCGATCGTCTCCAGGGTGACTTGACCAGTTCTGGCATCCGGCGCCCGTTCCGGCTTCGCACACGGCGCCGACGCCCCCCAGATTCGGCAATCGCTCGGCTCATGTACACGATTCGCCCGAAGTGAAAATAGACCTTTCCAAAACAAACGCGCGGGAACCGTAAGGCACCTTGGGAAACGCCGTACAAGATCTGCCGGTCGCCGCCGAATTCGGTGAAATATTCAGCGCGCCCCGGGGCCGGGCGACCGACGACGTCGGGCTATAGCGCTCGCGCGTGCGGAAGGCCGTCAGGAACGTGCCGGAGACGACGTCGTCGGCGACGGACGCGCCCGGACGGCTACGGGTGGTCGCCGAAACAGAGGCAGCCGCCGATCTGGGCTGCCACCTCCAATTGGTCGTAGAAGAGCCGGTGACTGAGGATCAGCCCGTCCTCCACCGTGGAGAAACTGCATGACCGCAGGAGGATGGGCCGCCCGGTCGCCTCGAGAACGTCCCCGCCGGGGAAGAGCAGCGGCCCCTTGTGCGTGCCGCTGATCGTGAACTCCGCCGCCACCGTGTCCCCGAACATGGTCACCGACTGCGGCGTGATCACCATGTTGGGGTACGCCTCCAGCCATTGGCTGTAGTAGGAGGCGATCTCCTCCCTGCTCTCGGCGATGCCGTCCGGGGCCACGAGAACGGCCCGCTCGTCGAAGCACTGCGCCAGGGCGTCGAGGTCATGGCGGTTGATGGCCTGTCTCAGCTTGTCCACGGCACGGAGCACTTCGGACATCGGACGTTCCCTTCCCCCGACGAGAGCGGCCGTACGGTGCGCCTGCGCCGCGGCCGGTGTGACGAAGCCGGACATCGGCGGCATTTTCACGATAGCCCAGCTCGCAAGCCGGGCCGTGTGAGCACGCGGGCACTCAGGACTCGTCGGCGGGGAGGGCCGCCATCTCGTGAGCGGGGGCCCGGCCGAGGCGGGCGAGGACCTGGTCGAAGCGGGAGGCCTCCGGCCCGGCGGGCAGGATCGGCGCGAACGCGGCGCCGGGCCTGTCGCGGTAGTCGCCGTCCGGCACCGCCAGGGCGATCGGCCAGGCGGCCTCGGCCAGTTCGGGCCGGGATCATAGGAGATCCCCAGCGTGCGGGCGACGTCCCACCCGTGGACCAGATAGTCGATGAAATGGAAGCCGATGGCCTGCACGGCCGGGAACGGCGCGTCCACCCCTATCTCGGGCAGGACGAACGCGCGGTCGAGCACCCCCTCGGCCGCGAACGCGTCGATGAGGCGTTCGGCCGCCACGGCGTAGGCCCGGACGGGGTCGGGGGCGCGCCGCTCCCGCCACGCGTCGAGGTCGGCCCCGCGGCCCTCCGCCGCGGCGGCGAAACCGAGGTGCTGGGCGGTCATGTGCGCGAGCAGGTCGGCAAGGGTCCAGCCCACGCATGGCGTCGGGCGCTCCAGGTCGCCCGGGCGCACCTCCGCCACCACGCCGACGCTCGCCTGCACGGCCCGCCGGTCCAGGTCCCGGATGTCCATATGTCTCCTCAATTAGTAAGTCTGCGCGGACGATATGTGCATGCTTATTGTTTGTCGAAGCCTAAGCTGTGGGGCATGTCCGACCGCCCCGATCTCGCCGCGATGGCGGCTCCCCTGACCAGGGCGTTGATGGCCGCCGAGACGCCGATCCTGCGGGAGCACGGCCTGTCGATGTGGGCGTACGTCGTGCTCCTCGGTCTGGACGACCGGCCGGTGCGCACGCACGCCGCGCGGGCGGAGGCGATCGGCGCGGACAAGACGCGCATCATCCGCGTCCTGGACGACCTTCAGCACAGGGGCCTGATCGAGCGGAGCCCTGACCCGGCCGACCGCCGCGCCCGGCTCCTGTCCATCACCCCCGAGGGTCGCCGCGTACGGGACGCGGCCCAGGCGGGCATCCGCCGGATGGAGGAACGGCTGCTCGCCCGGCTGCCCGATGACGAAAGGGATACGTTCCTGCGGGCGCTGCGGGCCCTGTCGGCCCTGCCCGCGCAGGAGTTCCGGTAAATCCCGTTGATCGATGAGCGCACCGATCCGTATGGTGTGCGCCCATGTCTCTTCAGCTGACCCGTCTGGTCGACCCGCACACCGGTGCTTCGAGTCACCGTCTGGCCTGGCTGGCCTCCCGGCCCGACGGCGTCCCCGTGGGATCGGCGTACCTGCGCCTGTTCACCGCCGCGGGCGACGAGCATCTCGCCGAGCTCGAGCTGCACGTCCACCCTGCCGAGTGCCGCGCCGGGGTGGGGTCGCGCCTGCTCGCCGCGGCCCTGGCGGCGGCGCGCGAGGAGGGCCGGCGATGTGTCACCGCGGAGGCGAAGGCCGGCGGCCCCGCAGAGGCGTTCCTGGCCGCGCGGGGGTTCCGCCCGGCGCTTGGCCTGACGTTCACCCGCCTGGCACTGGCCGAGGTGGACCCCGCCGTCCTCGCCGCGGCCCTCGCGGAGCCGCATCCGGGATACCGGCTGGTCGCTTGGGAGGGCGTCGTCCCGGACGAACTGGCCGAGACGTTCGCCGCGTCCCGCCGCGCCATGGACGACATGCCGATGGACGGCCTCGACCACAGGCCGGCTCCCTGGGACGTCGCCCGGGTCAGGGCCGTCGCCGAGGCGGTGGTGCGGCGCGGCGAGCTCCTGCACACCGTCGCGGCGGTCGAGGAGGCCGGCGGGACGATCGCGGGCTTCACCGAGCTGGTGGTCCCCGGTGACGGCACCGGCGACGGCCAGCACTACGGCACCGGCGTCCTTCCCGAACACCGCGGGCGGGGTCTCGGCCGCTGGATGAAGGCCGAGATGATCCGGCTGGTGCGGGAACGCCACCCGGACCTCGCGGGGCTGCTCGCCGACACCGCCGACGGCAACACGTACATGCGCGGCATCAACGACGCCCTCGGCTACGTGCCGACGCACCGGACCGTGCGCTACCGGCTCGACCTCTAATCACTGCCGAAACCACGCCCGAGCGGCGGGCCCAGCCGCAGCTGGAGAGCCGGGTAGCGGGGCGCGTCGAACCCGAAGGACTGATACAGCTCGATCCCGTTCGACGTGGCGTTGAGGTCGATCGTCCGGACCTCGGTCTCGGTGCGATACCAGGCGAGCAGCGCGTCGAGACAGGCGCGTGCGAGGCCGAGCCGGCGTCGGCGCCGGTCGGTGCAGATGTTGAAGACGTGGCCGTGCAGGCCGCCCGGGTTCGTCGGCCCTGGCGCGCGGGAGTCACAGGTGCCCGCCGCGCAGCTCACCACGCCAAGCTCCGGGTCATCCACCACGAACACGGCGAAGTTGCTCGGATCGCCCAGCCGCCGGGTGAACCACGCCTCGGCCGCCGCCCGCCAGGGCGCGTTCTCGTCCCCGACGTCCGCCCCCATGTCCTCCAGCATCAGGGCGCGCAGGCGGACGAGGGCCGCGGCGTCCGCCGTTCCCGACCGGCGGACAGTGATCGGCGAGATCGTCATGGTCGCCATTGTGGCCGTGCCCGCGCGCCTGCGCGGCCCGGATCAGGCCGTGGCAGGTTCGTTCTCCGCGGCGGCAACGACGTCCCGCAGCCGGCCCATGGCGTGGTAGGTGCCGAACACGTCCATGTAGTCCCGCGTCTCCACGATTTCGCCGTTCCGTACGCGCAGAGTCAGCAGGCCGGTGGCCCGGAAGGGCCGGCCGTCCGGGCCGACGCTGCCGGTGCCCTCCCATTCACCGGTGACGACCTCGGGGTCGGCCGCCTCGTGGACGACGACGTCGTGGATCTCGGCGAGCCGTACGGGGCTCGCGCCCCACGAAGCACGGTAGAGGGCGCGGATCTCCTCCCGGCCCTGAAGGCGGGCGGGGAACAGCGGTGCCCGGAACGGGAACGTGTGGACGGCGTCGGCGGCGTAGAGACCGGCGAGGTCGTCGGCCGACCTGTCGACCATCGCCCGGTGAAAGCGGGCCAGGACCTCGCGCGGGGTGAGTGTCATCCGTTCACTCCGATCATTCGGCGAGCATTTCGCTCAACATTCGTTGACTCAACGACTGTAGAGCGAACGACCCTGCACGGTCAACGCCGGTAGAGTCGTCGCGTGGAGGGGACGCCGACGAGCCGGGCCGAGCGCCGGCGCCGCACCGAGGAGCGCATCCTGTCCGCCGCGCGGGCGATCTTCGCCGAGCGCGGCTTCCAGCGCACGACGATCCGGGCCGTGGCGGCGGCGGCGGAGGTCGACCCGGCCCTGGTCATGCAGTACTTCGGGTCGAAGCAGGACCTGTTCGAGCGGGCCGTGCGAATCCCGTCGATCCCGCCGTTGGACGGCGAGCTCGAGCCGGTCGAGGAACTGCTGGGCAGGATCGGCATGAAGATGGGACCGCTGCCGCAGGCGACGCTGGCGATGATGCGCTCCATGCTCACCCACCCCGACGCGGCCGAGGAGGTGCGCGGCAAGCTCGACGGTCAGGTGGCGCAGCTGGCGGACGCGATCGGCTCCGACGAGGCCGAACTACGGGCGGCCCTGATGGTCAGCACGATGCTGGGCGTGACGATCGCCCACCAGCTGCTCGGCCTCACGGCCCTGCGCGACGCGTCGCCCGAACGGATCGCCGAGGCCCTGCGCCCGTCCCTGCGCGCCCTCGCCGACGGCTGAGCAGGCCCGTACGGCTACGCCTCGCGGGCGTCGAGAAGCTCCTCCCAGTGCTCCTCGGCCCACGCGCACATGGCGTCCAGCGGTTCGAGCAGGCTCCGGCCGAGCGGCGTCAGCGCGTACTCGACCCGCTGAACCGGCCCGGGGTGGGCCGTGCGCAGGACGAACCCGTCGCGTTCGAGCGTGCGCAGCGACTGGGTGAGCACCTTGGCCGAGATGCCGCGCAGGGGGACGCGCAGTTCGGAGAAGCGCCGCGGCCCCTGTTCCAGGCAGCGAACGATCATCCCGGACCACTTGTCTCCGAGCCTGATGGGCATCAGGCCGGACGGACAGAGCGGATCGAACATGTCCGGGTCGAGTGGTTCGGTCACGGCGACAACGCTAGGTCGTGTCGAGTGATCTATCCAGCCTGCCGCGCGACGGCGCCTCGAGCGGCCCGCCCACGTCGCCGATCCTCCGTGCGGGGGAAGATCACTCCCTGGCCGGTGACCCGGAGGTAACCGCCCACCCGGATAGCGTCCGCTCCAAGACGGCCGGCCACTGTGACCGGTCCGGGCGGAGAGGGGTGCGCGTGAGCGCGATCGTGGTGTTCGGGGCGGGCGGCAGGGCGGGCCGCGCGGTGGTACGGGAGGCGCGCGAGCGCGGGCACACGGTGACGGCGGTGGTCCGCGATCCCGCCGCGTACGGCGGTCCGGAGGCGGACGACGTCGTCGCGGGCGACGTCACACACGCGGACGCGATCGCGCGGATCGCCGTGGGCCACGACGTGGCGGTCAACGCCGCCGCCGATCTGACCGCCCCGCCGATGGAGTTCTTCCCCGCGGCGGCCCGTGCGCTGCTCGGGGGTCTGGAACGGGCCGGTGTCCGGCGCCTGATCGCGGTCGGCCTGGCCACGGGCCTGCGGACCGCCTCGGGGACGCTGCTGCGGGACACACCGGGCTACCCCCAGGACTACCTCGAGTTCTACCTCGGCCACGAGGCGGGGACCGCCGTCCTGCGCGAGGCGGCCACTCCGGTGGACTGGCTGGTGATCAGCCCGTCCGGCGACTTCGATCACGAAGGGGGGCGCACCGGGCGGTACCGCCCGGCGCCGGGCGACGCCGGGAGCCGGATCTCCTACCCCGACCTCGCGGTGGCCGTGCTCGACGAGGCGGAGCGGCCCCGTCATCGGCGCGTTCACCTCGGTGTGGAGCAGGCGTGACCACGCCGCTGAGATTGGTGGGACGTATGTGATTAGAGGCGTCGGCCGGGGGCAGTGCGGCTTTCATGGTCATCTCGGCTTCCCCCGGCGCTCGGCGAAGCGAGCACGGGCTCTGTCCGGCCTGCGTGCGAGAGCTGTTCGACCGGGCCGGCCGCAGGTATATGTATCCGCTCGTCTGCTGCGACGACTGCCGGCCGCGCGCCGCGGCGGCGCCCTCCGCCGTCCTGTGCGCGGACTGCGGACGAGAGTGCCGCGGGCCGGACGCCCGCCGGTCCGCGTCCGCCGCGACGGGCTGCACGGCCTGCGGTCCCGGCCTTCGCTGGCAGGGGATCACGGGCGCGGACGCCCTGGCCGCGGCCGTCGCGGCGATCGGAACCGGGGGAGTGGCCGGCGTGCGCGACCTGTTCGCCGACCAGGTCGTCTGCGACGCCAGATCCGAGCAGGCGCTGGCCCGCGTGGACGGTGCGTCCGGACGGGTCCGCGTGCTGGTCCGGAACGTCTCGATGGCCAGGGAGGTGGCGAATCTGACCGCTCCCGAAATCCGTGCGCTGGTCGAGCGGGCCGAGCCCGCCACGCTGGTGCGGCTGCGCGAGCCGATGCTTCCCCGGGCCGTACGGCGCGAGACGCCCGACGCCGACCTGTTCCTGCCCCGCACCCCGCTGCAGCATCTGCTCACCGCCCGCCTGGACGGCCCGCTCGCGGTGTGGGACCGGTCGGGCGAGCCGGCCGACGAGTGGCCGTGCGACGGGACGCTCACCGTGACCGGGCTGGTCCGTGCGGAGCGCCAGAGCTGGACGGCCGGGTTGCCTGCCCGCCTGTCGTTGGGCGGGACCTCCTCGCCCTTCATCTCCAAGGAGCCGACCCCGGCGCCGTCGCCCGTCAGCACCCCGTAGCGCGGGACGACACGGCGCGGGCGCCCCCCGAGCCGTTACGCAGGGCCCGTCACGCAGGAAAAGCCGTCACGCAGGACAAGCGGGATGGCTTTCGGGCACGGCCGGCTCGCTTCATGCCATTCGCGCAACGATCGGACCGACCGCCGGGGAAGGGACTGCAGCCCCGGAGGAGACCGATCTACGATCGGCGAATGCGTGATCGTCTCTGGAACGACCGCTCACGTATCAAGACGGCCCCGGGCGTCGTGCGGGGCGCTCGGATCGGCGCGCAGGCGGCCTGGCTCGGCCATCCGTTGACCGCCGCGGCGGTCACCGTGCTGATCGTCAACGACCGGGTGCTGAAACTCCTGTGGCCGGGTGTGGTCACCGGCAAGCTCAGCGATATCGCCGGCATGCTCGTCGCGCCCCCGCTGCTGGCCCTGCTCGCCGCGTACGCGCTCCGGGCCGCGGGACGCGTCCCGCTGGATGACCGCACGGCCGCCGGGGCGATCGTGCTGACCGGGGCGCTGTTCGCGTGGATGAAGACGAGTGCGGCGGGTGCGGAGGCGGCGACCCGGGCGTGGGCGGTGTTCGTGCCGTCCTCGCGGGTGGCGGCCGACCCCACCGACCTGATCGCCCTTCCGGTCCTGGCCGTCGCGTGGCTCGTGTGGCGGCGCGCGGCCCGGCGTACGGACCGGGACCTCCTGCGGGCCCGCACGCTGGTGGTGCTCCCCGCCGCGGTCTTCGCCGTGACCGCGACCAGCGCGGTGCCCGCCTCGTCGTCCGCCCGGGCCGTCGAGGTGCGTCAGGGGGAGATCGTGATCGCCGTCGCCCCTTACGGCCCCGCGATCGCCACCGCCGACGCCGGGAGGTCGTGGCACGAGTGGAAGGGCTCCGCGTCCCCCTCGTTGTCCCCCTCGCCATCTTCGTCTCCCTCCTTGTCTCCGGCGACCCGGGCATGCGTGCCCGCCGACCCGAAGCACTGTTACCGGGTCACATCGGGCAGGCTCAGGGTCGAGGAGACCGCCGACGGGGGAGCGACCTGGACGGTCGCCTGGGAGATCTCCAGTGGCAGGCAGGGCTGGCTCGACCGGGCCTACGGGAATCCCGATCCCCTGGGCGAGCGCAGCGACCGGGCCGCCTCCGTGGCCGTCGCCGTGCAGGCGGTGCCGGGCGGGCACGTGGTGGCCGTGGCGAACGGGACCGACGGGGTCGCGCTGCGTGATGTGTCGGGACGGTGGCGGCGGCTGGGCTTCCCCCTGCACGGCGCGGAGAGGGCCCCGCTGTCGGAGGACGCCGCCGCCCCCCTCGCGTCCCCCGGCGAGCGGATCGGCACAGAGCTGGGGGTCGCCGTCCTCGTGGCGCTCGTGGCGCTGCTCGCGGCCCTCGGCACGACGACGGGCGCGCGCAGGTGGCCGGTCCGCTTCTGCGTCTTCGCCGCGATCATGTGGGTGAGCGTTCTGCTGTTCGCGACCGCGCAGGGTATGGCCGCCCTCTTCTCCCTGGTGTACTCCGTGCCCTTGTTCGTGATCGGCGCGGTCGGCGTGCTCACCGTCTGGCTGCGGTGGCCGCCGAGGGGGACCCGTCTCCTGCTCGCCGCGCCGGCCGCGTTCGCCGCGGTCTTCCTGCCGTTCCTGGGCTGGAGCATGGGACTGCCCGACGATTACGGCGTCGCGGTGCTGCTCGCGGTCCTGCTCTGCGCGGTGGTTCTGTTCGTCGCCGTACGCGCCGTCGTACTGGAGCGGACGCGCACGCGGAGGGCGCGGGCCATGCCCGCTCCCTCCGCGTGACGGCCGCGAAACGGCCGCGTGTGATCCGATCAGACGTTGGCGCAGATGGCGTAGACGCTGATGCCGACGGTGCTGTAGCTGTTCTGCCGGCCGAGCGCGATCCATCCGGTGCCGTCCGGCGTGGGGAAGCTGCCTACGAGGACCGCGTCGTTGCCCTGCGCCTCGCCGCCGCCGCCCACGGCGCGCTTGCCCTGGGGGCAGTACACCGTGCGCCGGGTGAAGTTCGGCACGTTCGCGTTGGGCAGCGTCACGACCTGGTAGCCGTCCACGACGGCGCGGGATGTGGCCTGCGGGCCCGCGTCGGCCAGCGCGGCCGCGCCCGCGCCGGTGACCGTGAGCCCGGTGAGGACCAGCGCGCCCGTCGTGATTGCGTGAACAAATCGCACGTAAAAGCTCCGTTGTGTTGAAAATGACCGGATTTCGAACCGAGAATCGGGTGTGGATGGCGTCAACGCCGTCCCCGTCGGTTCCGTGGCCTCACCTACCCTTGATCGTCTGTCGTCACACTTCGCAATGGGGTATTTACGCCTCGTAGTGAATACGTCGACTTCGGCATGACACAAGGTCACGACCGTCCATGCGGGCCCCGCGCGGCGCAGGAGGGCTGCCGTTCGCCCGTGGGTACGTTCCTGCTCGGGAGGATCGCCATGAGAAAGATCGTCGCTGTCGCCATGTTCGCTGCGATGACCATGCTCGGGACGGTCGCCTCGGTGGCCGCAGGGGCCGGCGGCCGCCCGGGAATCGGTCCGAGGGCGGGGATCGCGCAGGCGTCCGCGCCCGAAGGGGGCGTGGAGCGGCAGGAGGTGAGCCGGAAACAGTACGACATCCTCGTCGGCCAGTGCCGCTACCGGAAGACGTCCGAGGCGCGGCATCGCTGCCGCGCGCAGGTGCGCGAGCAGTACACGGTGGGCGCCTTCAATCCGAACCTCGACTGCCGCACGTACTCCGGAGTCAGCGTCTGCGGAGTGCTCGAACTCACCGCCGCTCAGCGCTCCTGCGTCGAAGAGTCGGTGGGCGGCGGACTGACCCGGCGGCGGGCCGAGGTGGAGTGTTACGCCTTCCGCTGAGCCGTTTTCGGCGGAATTTCCGGCTGAACGCAATATTTTGGCTAAACCGCAACTTTCGGTGATCTACCCTGCGTGGGTGGACGCCAACAGTCAGGGTGCCGCCGAACTCCTGAGCGCGTTGATGCGCACCGCTGCGCGGTTCAGCGAGATGGGGCGGTCCGTTTCCCGCGACTTCTTCCCCCATGTCCGCGTGGAGCCCGTCTGCGACCTGGCCGGACCCGCCGTACGGCTCGGTGCCGCGCTCGCGCTGCCCGGGCACGACCTCGTGTTCGAGACCGCGGTCGCGGTCGGCGACGGGACGTTCGGCGTGCGGGGCGACCTCGTGCTGGACGGCGAGGAGGAGCTCCTCGTCCTGCCGCCCGTCGAGACCGCCGATCCGCTCGCGTGCGCGGCCCTGCTGGACCGGTACGCCGACGAGCTGCTGACCCCAGCTCGCTGGCACGTCCAGCGGCTCATGGAGTCGTGCGAAGCCGACTCCTAGGCGTCGCGCGCCGGCGGACGCCCGGGGAGGAGAGCGGCGCCCCGCGAGGAGGACTCCCGCGGGATCCCAGTGCCTCTCGCGGGGGCAGTGCCTCTCGCGGGATCACAGTGCCTCCCGCGGGGTCAGTGCCTCTCGCGGGATCACAGTGCCTGAAGCCCCTGGATCACCTCGCGGAGAAGGCGCTCTTCCGGCAGCTGGGCGACCGTGGCCGGCGGCCGCGCCGTGATCAGTCCCTGGTCGCGCAGGTCGCCCAGCAGGATGCGCACGACGTTCAGCGACAGGCCGAGCTCCGAGGCCAGGTCGGCCACGGAGGAGGGAACCCGGCACAGCTGCAGGATCCGCCAGTGCTCGGGAGCCAGCCCGGTGACCCCGCTGTACGCCGAGGGAGCCGTCCTGATGATGGTCATCAGGTCGAATTCCGGACCGGTCGGGCGGGTACGGCCACGGGTGAGCGTGTAGGGACGCAGCAGCGGCCCGTCCTCGTGCTCGGTCACGAGTCCTCCTGAGCGCGTTGCCAGCCGGCCTGGAAGGAGGAGAATACATCGCTCCGTTCCTCCTTGAGCTGCGGGGCCAGGTTGGCCTGCCGCACCCGGCGGGGGAGGGAATCCTGGGCCTGGCCGCCGATCGGCGGGGTGAGGGCCAGGGCTGGGGGTGGGACCTCCGGCTGGGCGAGGCGCTCGACCACCGGTTCCCGGGTCTCGTTCTCCACCACGATCTCCTGCGGGAGCAGGAGCACGGCGCTCGTCCCGCCGTACGGCGAGGTGCGCAGGGAGACGCGGATGTTGTGCCGCCGTGCCAGCAGCCCGACGACGAACAGTCCCAGCCGGTCGCTGTCGGCCAGGTCGAACTCGGGCGGATCGGCGAGCCGCGCGTTGAGGTGCGACAGCTCTTCCGGGGGAATGCCGAGCCCGCGGTCCTCGACCTCGATCGCGAAGCCGCGGGCGACCATCTCCCCCCTGACCTGCACACGAGTGTGGGGCGGGGAGAAGACCGTGGCGTTCTCGATCAGCTCGGCGAGCAGGTGGACGACGTCGGTGACGCTGCTGCCCGCGAGCGAGAACCCGTGCGGCAGGTTGACGTCCACCCGCAGGTAGTCCTCCACCTCTTCGATGGCGGCGCGGGCCACGTCGTACAGCCGGACGGGATTGCGCCAGCCCCGGCCGGGCACGGCGCCGGACAGGATGATCAGGCCCTCGGCGTGGCGGCGCATGCGGGTGGTGAGATGGTCGACGCCGAACAGCCGCTCGAGCAGATCGGGGTCGCTGATCTCCTTCTCCAGGCCGTCCAGCATGCCGAGCTGGCGTTGCAGCAGCGACTGGCTTCGCCGGGCCAGGTTGAGGAAGACCTTGTTGACGCCCTTGCGCAGCTCGGCCTGGCCGACGGCCGCCTCGATCGCGGTCTGCTGCACGGAGGTGAAGGCGCGGCCGACGTTCTCGATCTCGACGGTGCCGCTCGCCTGGGCCATCGGCGAAGTCTCGGCCGCCACGTCGACGTCCTCGCCGCGCCGCAGCCGCCGTACGAGGTCGGGCAGGCGCCGCCCGGCCAGGTCGGCGGCGGCCCGGTGCAGGATGCTCAGCTCGCCGGCCACGGTCCGGGCGAACCTGACGGAGATGAACGCGGTCGCGAGCAGGGCCGCCAGGCCGAGCGCGCCGACGATGCCGATGTCCCAGAGCACGTCCTGGGCCAGCGGCACGGCGCGGGCGGCGGTGGCGTCGGCGGCCGCGTCGGTCGTCTCGGTGAGCTGACGGGTCAGGGCCTGGGCGGTCGTCGGCCAGGCGATCGCCTCCGGCGGGAGCGGCTGGCCCGGCCGCACTCTGGCGATCACGTCGTCCTCCAGGGAGACGAACGACGTGTAGACGGCGGAGGAGTTCAGCGTGCCGTACTGCTTGAGCAGGCCGGCGTCGAGCTGGCTGGTGCCGAGCTGGTAGAGCAGGCGCCGCTTGCCGACCATGCCGGAGAAGGCGTCCCGCTCGTCCTGCGTCATCCGCCCGGACGCCTGCGCGCCCAGCACGAGGGCGGACTGCTGGCTCACCAGTTCGCGGCTGCGGGTGATGAGGATGAGCGCCTTGGTCTGCTCGATGATGTCGATGTCCGGGGAGATCATCAGCCGGTCGTAGACCTGGTGGGCGGCCTCGACGGCCGTGCTGTACTCCTCGATGGCGTCGAGCCGGGTGAGCCGCTGGTCGTCGATCTGGCCGCGCAGGACGTCGAGCCGGTCCAACTGCCGGCGCAGGTCCTGCACCCGGTCCCACATGGCCGGGGGCGTCTCGTCCCGGGCCTCCTCCGACAGGCGGGCCAGCAGGACCGCGGTGGCGTCCGTCTTGCGGCGCTGCGCCTGCAGGTCCGTACGCAATGAGCTGGTGCGCCAGGCGAGGTAGCTCACCGACACGAACCGCTCGCTCTGCAGCGCGTTGATGGCCTCACTGACGGGATAGACGATGTTGTCGTAGACCTTCTGGATACGCAGGAGCTGCTGCCCCTGCTCGATGGTCAGCTTGGCGGCGAACCCCCAGATCACCACCAGGGCGGTCACAGGCACCAGCAGGATCGCGAAAATCTTGAAGCGGATGGATCGTTTCCGACCAGCCATCAGACCTGCCCGTCGGTTACACATGTGTTAACAGTGGCGAAACCATAGCAATCCGTGAGCTGCGCCACCAGGGATCGTTCCTAACGACTTGGGCTACAGCCCCATATCGGGACAGTCTCGACGTTCCCGGAATAAAGTGCTTGCTGTCCTGTGTCTGGTTGTCAGACAATCGACCATGAACTCCAGATCGGGCCCTCTCGCGGTGGTCGGGGCGGCCGTCCTGTGGGGGACCGCGGGCACCGTGGGCGCCCTGGCCACCGCGAGTTCCGTCTCGCTGGCGGCGGCCCGCCTCGTGCTCGGCGGGGCCTTGCTGGGCGCGCTGGCGCTGGTCGCGCATCGCCGGGGCCGCCGCACCGCCCGCGGGAACGGTCCCGCGCCCGGCAATGCCACGCGCTGGGCACTGGTCCTGGGCGCCGCCGCCGTCGCGGCCTACCAGCTGTGCTTCTTCGCCGCGGTCGGCAGGACGGGCGTGGCGATCGGCACCGTGGTGGCCATCGGCAGCGGCCCGGTCTTCACCGGGCTCCTGTCCTGGATCGTCGGGCACGAGCGGCCGAGCGGGCGCTGGGCGCTCGCCACGGCCGCCGCCGTCGCCGGGTGCACCGTGCTCGTGACCGGCGGGGGAGGGGGAGCCGGCGGCGCGGAGGCGGGCGGCGTCGCGCTCGCCCTCCTCGGCGGGCTCCTGTACGCCTTCTACGCGGTCGTGGCGGCCCGCGCCATCGGCGGGGGCATGGGATCGGGGATCGTCATGGGCGCTCTCTTCGGCGGCGCGGCCCTGCTCATGCTGCCGGTCCTCGCACTGACCGGACCGGCCTGGCTCGCACGTCCGGGCGGTCTGCTGGCCGCGCTCTACCTCGGCTGCGCCACGACCGGTCTGGCCTATCTCCTGTACGGCCGGGGCCTGCGCACGACCCCGGTCGCCGCGGCGGCCACGCTCGCGCTGGCCGAGCCCGCCGTCGCGGCCCTGCTGGGCGTCGTGGCGCTGCGCGAGCACCTGTCCCCCGTCTCCTTAGCAGGTCTGGTGCTGCTCGCCCTGGGACTGGTCGTGGTGGCGCTGCCCGCCAGGCCGATCATGCGGGAACCCGTCGTACCCGCCGTGGACCGGACGGCCGGCGCCGGGGAACGTCTGCCGATCGCGGCTCGTCGCGAGCCCGGGCCACGCGCGGCAGGGCATGAATCGTAGGTCGTGTCCCGCTCCCCGGCCCGGAACGGCACCGCGGCGGAGCTCCACCCCGCCGGTCGCCGCACTAGGCTCGGCCCCGTGACCACCCTGAGGCCCGTCTCCACCGTCGAGGCGCTCGCCGCCGCGCTGCGCGAGCGGGTGCTGTCCGGGGACATCGAGCCGGGGGCCGCGCTTCCCGAGCAGGAGCTGTCGGCCCGGTACGGCGTGGCCCGCCCCACCGTGCGGGAGGCGCTGGCCCTGCTCGTCCACGAGGGACTGCTGCGGCGTGAGCGCAACCGCAGCGCGTACGTCCCGGTGATCACCTCCGCCGACCTGGCCGACCTGATGTACGTGCGCGGGCCGCTGGAGGAACTGATGGCGCAGGCCGTCGCGGGGCGCCGGGTCACGGCGGCGGAGGAGGCGCTGAACCGGCTGGCCGGCCTGCCTCCGGGGGCGCCCTGGGCGGCCGTGGTGGCCGAGCACATGGCACTGCACGAGGCGCTCGTCGCCGCCGCCGGCAGCCCGCGACTGGAGCGCCTGTACGCCACGCTCGCGGCCGAGACGCGGCTCGGGCTGGTCCGGCTCAGGCACGCGTACGCCGATCCCCACGAGCTCGCGACGGAGCACGCCGCGCTGCTGCGCGTCATCGCCGAGGGACCGGCGGACGCGGCGGTCCACGCGGTGCGCGAGCACCTGCGGTGGCGGCACGCCTGAGCCCGCGACGGCCGCCGTGCGGCCGGGGGGACGCCGATCACCCCGCACATGGCCTCCCGCAGGCGGTCTCCCACGCGGGTTCTCTTGCACGCTGCCGCTTCAAGTCGTCACAATCGCGCCCATGCACGGCAACCCAGTGCCGGACACCTACGTGTACGTCACCGAAGAAGGCGTGACGCGTCACTACGCCGACGGCAGCGTCGAGGCCCTCGCTTGGGAGGACGTGGTCGAGGTCCGGGTCGGCGGCCAGAGCCACCGGGATCCGTCCGCCCAGCAGGAGGACGTCTTCATCGTCCTGCTCGACCGGGAGGGCGAGGGCTGTGTGGTCCCGCACTCGGCGACCGACGCGAGTTTCCTGGCCCGGCTGCGCTACCTGCCGGACTTCGACCTCGACCGGTTGAGCACGGCGGTCGCGAGCGCGCGTGCGGACTACGTCGTGGTGTGGCGCAGCCCGGAGCCGCCGTCCCCGTTACCCGACCTCGAATACGACTGAGCGCCGGGCCCTACTCCTGGGTCCTCTTCCCGTGCCGTGTCGGGCCCTATTCCTGGATGCCGTGCCGGCCATGGCCGGCACGGAAGCGCTCCACGCCGGCGAGACGTCCCGCCTCCAGTGTGGCCAGGCCGTGCCGGAACTCGGCGGCCATCGCCTCCCCCTCCGCCGTACCCTCCTGCTCCAGCACGGACATCCGGTCGCCGCGCAGGCACGCCTGCGGCAGCGCCGCCAGCCGGTGCGCCAGCTCCCTCGCCGCCTCCAGCGCCGTGCCCGGCGGCACCACCCGGGTCACCAGGCCCATCTCCAGCGCCTCCCGCGCCGGCACCGGCCGCCCGGTCAGGATGAGGTCCAGCGCGCGGCCGGTGCCGATCAGGCGCGGCAGGCGCACCGTGCCGCCGTCGATCAGCGGCACGCCCCACCGCCGGCAGAAGACGCCGAAGACCGCGTCCTCGGCGGCCACCCGCAGGTCGCACCACACGGCCAGTTCGAGCCCGCCGGCGACGGCGTGGCCCTCCACGGCCGCGATCACCGGCTTCGACAGGCGCATGCGGGTGGGCCCCATGGGGCCGTCGCCGTCGGGCTCCACCCGGTTGCCCCTGTCGGTGCCGACCGCGTGCAGGTCCGCGCCGGAGCAGAACGTGCCGCCCTCGCCCCACAGCACGGCGACGGACGCGCTCTCGTCGGCGTCGAACGCGCGGAACGCCCCGGCCAGGGCGGCGGCGGTGGCCCCGTCGACGGCGTTGCGGACGTCGGGGCGGGACAGGATCACGATCGTGACCGGGCCGTCCCGGTCCACGCGTACGGACATGACGCCGACTGTATTCCGGCCTGTGCCGAACGGCATCCACGCTCAGTGGACAGCGGCACCGCCTATACGAGGACATAATGGGCGAAACACCCCAAATCCAACCACCCACCGTGAATCGGCGATTTCGGCCGGGCGGGAACCGCCCTATCTATGGCGTCAATATTCGGAAAGTCGCTAAAGATGGCATCATTGGACCGTTCCCGTCAAGTCATTTGGATAGTTCCAATGCGGCCGAATGTGGACAGACGATCGTCGTTCCTAACGGAAGAGGCGCTCTTTAATATCAGAGTCGGGTGCCAGGCCATGAAACCGTGTGCTCCGCGTCAACCTGTGTGACGGAACGGGCGTCAATTCTGCAAAGTCCGGCGACTGAGGAGTGTCTGACAAATGCTTCCCGTCGCGAGCGCGGATCCGGGTGGACGCATCGTAAGGCCGAGGAGGAGGGCGGAGCGGAGCCTCCGTCCGGTGACGAGAACGCAGCGAGGCGCCGCCCGGGCCCCGCGCGGCAGGGCTTGGTTTGTCAGACGCGACCTAGGGGCGTGATTGATGGAGACGCGGTTGGGGCCGACCCAGACGCGAACTGTCCCCGCGGGTGTTGGGCAGCGGAAATACACCAGCATGGCGACGGCGGTCTACTTCAGGCTGCTCGTGGCCGGTGATCTGGCGTGCTCCGTTCTCGCGTTCGGCGCGGTCGAGGGGACTCGGCTCGCGCTGGGTGCGTTCATTCCCGTGGTTGATCTGATCTTCGGCGTCACCCTGACCGTCCTGTGGCCCGGCGTCATGAGCCTGGTCGGCAGCTACCGCAGGAGTGCGCACGGCGAGGGGACGGAGGAGTTCCGGGCCGTCGCGCAGGGCGGCTTCGGACTCGTGGCGACGGTCGCGATCGGGGCGTACGTCACGCAGACCACCGTGGCCAGAAGCTACGTCATGGCCATGGTGCCGCTCGCGACGTTCGTCACGCTGGTGTTCCGCCACCGGATGCGCAAGCGCCTGCACCGGTCCCGGTCCCGGGGCGAGTACATGCGCAGGGTCGTCGCGGTCGGGCACGGCGCGGCCGTTCTCGACCTGGTCATGCAGTTGCGGCGGCAGCCGTACCACGGGATGCGGGTCGTCGCGGCGTGCCTGCCGAACGCGCAGGACCGCAGCCAGCGGCTCGACGTCGACGACATCCCCGTGCTCGGGAACTTCGGCGAGGTGCCGGGGGTCGTCGACGAGGTGTCCGCCGACGCGGTGGCCGTACTGGCCTGCCCCGAGCTGGACGGCGCGGCGCTGCGCCGCCTCGCGTGGGGCATCGAGTCGAGGGGCGCCGAGCTGTTCGTCGCTCCGGCGCTCATGGACGTCGCGGGCCCCCGGGTGAGCGTGCGGCCGGTCGCCGGGATGCCCCTGCTCCACGTGCAGCACCCCGACCTCGACGGTACGGGCCAGCTCGTGAAAAGCGTGTTCGACAGGGTGGTCGCGGCGGTCGCGCTGGCGATCGCGGCGGTGCCGATGCTCGCGATCGCGGCCGCGATCCGCCTGACCAGCCCCGGGCCCGCGCTCTTCCGCCAGACCCGGGTCGGCCGGCACGGCCGCGAGTTCGAGGTGCTCAAGTTCAGGACGATGGTGGTGGACGCGGAGAAGCTGCGGCAGGTTCTCCTTGAGGAGAACGAATCGGACGGGGTGTTGTTCAAAATTCGGAACGATCCAAGGATCACCCGGGTGGGGGCCGTCCTTCGCCGCTACTCGCTCGACGAGTTTCCCCAGCTCATCAACGTGCTGCGGGGTGAGATGTCCCTCGTCGGCCCGCGTCCGCCGCTGCCGGCCGAGGTCGAGCGGTACGGCGTGGACGTGCGCCGCCGCCTGGTCGTCAAGCCGGGCATGACCGGCCTGTGGCAGGTCAGCGGCAGGTCCGACCTGTCCTGGGACGAGTCGGTCCGGCTCGACCTGCGCTATGTGGAGAACTGGTCGCTCATGCTCGACCTGCAGGTGCTGTGGAAGACGTGGTCGGCTGTCACCCGCGGCGACGGGGCGTACTGACATGAAGGCCCTCGTCCTCGCAGGCGGCTCCGGAACCCGTCTGCGCCCCATCACGCACACGCAGGCCAAACAACTGGTGCCGGTGGCCAACAAGCCGGTGCTGTTCTACGGCCTGGAGTCGATCGCCGAGGCCGGCATCCGCGAGGTCGGCATCGTCGTCGGCGACACGCACGCCGAGATCGAAGCGGCGGTTGGCGACGGCTCCCGGTTCGGCCTGCAGGCCACCTATCTCCGCCAGGAGGCGCCGCTCGGGCTCGCGCACGCCGTGCTGATCGCCCGCGACTACCTCGGCGACGACGACTTCGTCATGTATCTGGGCGACAACTTCATCGTGGGCGGGATCGAGGGTCTGGCCGAGCGCTTCCGGGCGCGGCGGCCCAGTGCGCAGATCATGCTGACCCGGGTGTCCGACCCCCGGCAGTTCGGCGTCGCGGAACTCGACGCGAACGGCCGGGTCGTCGGTCTGGAGGAGAAGCCGCGTGAACCGAAGAGCGACCTCGCCCTGGTCGGCGTCTATCTGTTCACCCCGGCGATCCACGACGCGGTGGCGGAGCTCAAACCGTCCTGGCGGGGTGAGCTGGAGATCACCGACGCCATCCAGTGGCTCATCGACTCCGGCCACGATGTCGAGCCGTCGGTCATCTCGGGCTACTGGAAGGACACCGGGAACGTCGCCGACATGCTCGAGGTGAACCGCCTCGTGCTGGAGTCGTCGGAGCCCCGGATCGACGGGGACGTCGAGGACTGTGAAATCATCGGCCGGGTCGTGGTGGAGGCCGGCGCGTCCGTGCGCCGCTCGCGCGTCGTCGGACCGGTGGTGATCGGCGCGGGGACCGTCATCACCGGCTCGTACGTCGGCCCGTTCACCTCCATCGGCGCGGACTGCGTGGTGAGCGGGAGTGAGATCGAGTATTCGATCGTGCTGTCCCGCGCGTCCATCCAAGGGGTGCGCCGGATCGAGGCCTCACTGATCGGGCATGACGTCGAGGTCACCCCGGCGCCCGAGACCCCGAGGGCGCACCGCCTGGTGCTGGGGGACCACAGCAGGGTCCAGATCAGCTCCTGACCGTCGCCGGCTCCTGACCCCTGTGGTGGCCCCGGCCTCGTGCGTTCCTAACCCTGGCAGGAGAGGTCCTTCACGACGGAGGTCACGTTGTAGTCGTCGTCGATGGTGACCAGCCGGTTGCCCGTCCAGTTCGTTGTGGGGCAGTCGGAGTCGGAGGGGCCGTAGTCCCAGGATTTGTCGACGACGGCGTTGCCGCGGACGACGGCGCCGCGGGCGGCTCTGACCCTGATGGTGTAGGTGCCGCCGACGAGCAGGTTGTTCGTGACCTGGACGCCGGTGTTGGCGTCGACGAGGAAGACCGGTGCGGTGTGCTGGGGGGC